>NZ_OZ032146.1:0-747645 GCF_964026405.1 Candidatus Tisiphia endosymbiont of Dascillus cervinus
AAACTATTGTTGGTTGCAACTATTTTTGCTTCATCTGTTGGTGGAGGGGCTACTTTTGGTATTGCTGAAAAAGCCTTTTCCGGTGATTTATCGTATAGCTACGGACTAATACTCACTCTACCAATCGATATACTCATAGCTATTTATCTTGTACCCCAAATAACTAAACATTATGGAGCAGAAAGTGTCGGCGATATAATGGTAAAATATTATAGTATATCAGACCGTTTTATTGCTGGCACTGCATCTGTTATGGTATCTATAGGCTTTGTTGCTGCCCAAATTAGCGTTAGTGGTTATATTTTTCAATATATTTTAAAGATTAATTATTTAGAAGGAGTAATATTAAGTTATGGAATTGTTATCATCTACACAACTATTGGAGGATTACAATCGATTATGTTTACTAATTTATTACAATTCTTTGCAATGATAATGGTTATTCCAGTTATTGCCATATGTGGTCTCAATAAAGTTGGCATCAGTGAATTTATCCAACAACTACCTAGTGAAAAAGTGTATTTTATCTATAATAATAATTTTGCCAGTGAGATATTTATTAATACGATAACTGTCATGCTAGGTTTTTGTGTAATGAATTTATATCCTAATTTTATTCAGAGGGCTCTAATTAATAATAATGCAAAAAAGACTAGTACCGCTATATATATAAAATCAGTTATATATGCTATATTCTTAATATTTATCACCTTAAATGGTCTGATTGCCTATAATCTTTATCCCAACTATTCTTCTAATCTTGCATTACCATACCTAATTGATCAAATAGTACCCTCAGGGTTACAAGGCTTTGTGATAGTTGGTTTACTTGCAGCAGTTATGTCTACCGCTGATTCTGATTTAAATGTTATCTCAATAGCCTTAGTGAAGGATTTATTAAATCCTATTTTTAAAATACAAAATCAAAAGAAATTATTGTTAATTGCTAGAATTACTAATGTCGTAATCGGCAGCTTTGCAATAATTGTTGCCTTAAAATTTAATAATGTAATTGACTTAGTAATGTTTATTACCGGATTTTGGGGACCGCTAGTATTAGTCCCTCTAGTATTTGCTCTTTTCAACATTACTATAACACAAAGAATGATGGTTTTATGTGGATTAAGCGGGATCACATCTTTTCTCATTTGGGCATATTTTTTTACTCATAATTTTCGTCTAAAGGGGGTCTTTGTTGGTACTATGTGCAGTTTGTTAGTCTTCTGCATAGGATTAATTACCAAAAAGCTAGGTAATTTGAAAATTGAGCTATAAGCCTTGATAAATTAAGGAGTACAGTCGTACGTACAGTTAATGTTATGTCAAACTCAGGTTGTTTGGTAAATTATGTTACAAAAATCTAAACTTATAGGTAGTGAATTAATAAAATCTCATCTTGAGAATGCTCCTAATCTTCCTGGGGTTTATAAAATGCTGGGTGCTGATCAGCAAGTTATCTATGTGGGGAAAGCTAAGAATCTAAAAAAACGTCTTACTAACTATATTAAAACTGATCTTGACAATAAAACAATACGCATGGTATCTCTAACACATTATTTAGAATATAATGTTACTAACTCCGAAATTGAAGCTTTATTACTTGAAGCACAATTAATAAAAAAGTTTCAGCCAAAATTTAACATATTACTTAAAGATGACAAATCTTTTCCCTATGTCAAATTACGTTTGGATACTGATTACCCACAATTAATTAAATATAGAGGAAAAAATTTATCTAGTGGTGAATTCTTTGGTCCGTTTGTTTCTTCAGAGCAAGTAGATACTACCCTAAAAGAATTACAAAAAATTTTTAAACTACGTTCTTGTAGTGATAATTATTTTAAGAACCGCAAGCGTCCTTGTTTACAATACCAAATTGGTAGATGCTCTGCCCCGTGCGTTGGCAAAATTACTAAAGAAGATTATAGTGAGCTGGTTAGCCAAGTAAGAGACTTCTTAATTGGCAAAACTAAGGAACTACAAAAAACTCTATCTGACAAAATGGAACAATTAAGTCTACAATTACGTTTTGAAGCTGCTGCCGAAATACGAGACCGAATAAAAGCACTGAGTTATATCCAACTAAAATCAACCTTATCCAGTAGTTCTATAAAAAATGCTGATGTTATAGCTATTGTTGAAAAAAATAATTATTACTGTATCCAACTATTTGTATATAGATTCGGTCAATCTTACGGGAATATACCTTATTTCCCAATTCACACTGAAGAGAGCAACAAAGCTGAAATTCTAACACAATTTATCAATCAATTTTATCAAACTGCTCAGATTCCAGATGAGATAATTATAAATCATCCAATCATTGATCTAGAATTAGTAACTAAAGCTATTAAACAACTTAGTGCTAATAATAAATTGTCTATAATACACCCTATCCGTGGTAATAAAGTAAAATTATTAGAAAATGCTGAATTGAATGGCCAGCTAGCACTTGATCAGCATTTAAAACAATTTGCTAAAAATCAAATGATCTTTCAACAAATACAACAATTATTCAACCTACCACTACTACCAGATAGAATAGAAGTTTATGATAATAGTCACATTATGGGAACATTTGCCGTAGGTAGTATGATCGTTGCGACTAAATCCGGATTCGATAAAAAAGAATATAGGATTTTTAATATACCCACTGGAAGTGCAGATGCCAATGGGGGTGATGCCAATAGAGGTGATGATTATGAAATGCTAAGAACAGTCCTAACAAGAAGATTTACAAGATTAAAAAAAGAACCTCTAAAGAGTATAGTTAGTTTAATGATTATTGATGGAGGTAAAGGACATCTATCAGTAGTACAAAAAATAATGGCAGAATTCGGTCTTGCAATTCCATTTGTTTGTATGTCAAAAGGACCTGACAGAAATGCTGGATGCGAACAATTTCATATGCCTAGTAAAGAAGCTTTTACCATCAACAAAAACCTGCCAGTTATGAAATATTTACAGATTCTGCGTGATGAAGCACATAATTTTGCTATAAAAAATCATAGGCTACGCCGTTCTAAAGCCATTAAAGTTTCTAGTCTAGATGACATAAATTCAGTTGGTCTTATCCGAAAAAAAGCCTTGTTACATTATTTTGGCTCATATAAAACAATATGCGATGCTACTATTGAGGAATTATCTAAGGTAAAAGGTATAAGCAAAACTCTTGCAAAGCATATTTTTACATCATTACATAACAAATAACCTAAATTTGATTATAACTCTTCTAAATAGTTTTTATAAAATTCATTAACAAAAATCATCTTTGGATCATATTTATTCTTTATCATTTTAAATTGATGAAATTTTGGGTAAGCTTGCATAAACTGCAACCTTGTTTGATAAGGTTTATAAGGAAGATAATAACTGCCGTTTAACTGTAAAGCTTTATTAGTTAACCCCAGTTGCCAATTAATTTTGTATATCAAAAAGTTCTATAGGAAGCAAAGTTTTGATAGAAGGTTTGTTTTCTAGCAACTGATAATTGATTAGGCAGGATAGCATATGACTAAATGCATTTGTAACTGATCTATGTCTAGAATGCTCTAACTTATCAAGAAATTTAAGTTTGCCTATTACGGTTTCTATCAGAGTTCTTTTGAGCAACATAACCTTATCTATAATAGGGATTAATATATTTTTCATATTCTTTTTAACCCGAGTAATAAGTTGGATGCCTTTGTCATACAAATCATCAAATAATTCTTTAGATATATAAGATCGCCAAAAACTTTGCCATATATACCAAATATCATTCCTTTAAGTCCTTTCCTATCATCCTTATTACCACTGCTGAAAGATACCTTTATCAGATTACCTTCGGAATCTATGATTAAATGTAACTTTAGTCCATAAAACCACCCCTTAGTGGTTTTTCCTCTTGCCGCTATTCCTTTAAAAACCTTATGTGAACTTATACGATAATTCTTACATACGGCTATACCTGTAGCATCTACAAAAGACAGACCTGTGCATTCAGCAAGCAAATGATTCAGTAATATTGCTAAATAAGGCATACTTCTACCTATCAATTTAGTAAAATGTTCATAACTAACAAGTTTAAAATCTTCTGTATAATTATGTAAGATTACTTGTTTGTAATAATGCTTAAAACAATCACAATATGAATCATAGTAACCAATTAATATGGTTAATACTTCGCTTATTGATAAATAATTACTTACACCAGGTTTAAATTTACTACTATTAATTGTAGGCAAATTATTTTCCAAATTCTTTATAAAATCGTCGACAAAACAGTAAATTGCGGTAAAATCTTTTTTCATAGGTTATTTTGTTATTGGTTGAAAAAGATAAAATAACCTATGTCCCTTTTAAAATCTACCTTTCATCTCTCCTATTTAATTGGCAACTGGGGTTAGTTATCTTAATTGCCACTCGCGCCTATATCTTGATCAAATTTCTCAGTTTTAGGACCGCGTAATAACATCACAAAGCATAACATATCTTCTTTGCATAATTTAGCAAAGTTTCAGAATCTCCCTCAATATGTCTCAAGGTAATATTCATAAGATAAGGGCTAATATCCTTTTGAAGAGTCTGCAAGAAACTGACGAATTCATTAAAATGGTTTATAGGCAAAACTTACGCTATGTAAGGTTCTAAATAGCGTAAAGAGGGTGAACGTAACTGCTGTTGCATTGCATATAATGATCTAAAAGCCCTAACTTTATTTGATAAACCGTCTTACCTATTTTGTGTGCAGTTCTTTTTAGAAAAGCCCACACTAAAAATGCACAACTAATGTGATTACGCTGGATGCGTTGTTTTCTGCATTGGCATCGTTCTATACCGGTAAGTTGCTTGATTTCTCTATGCATGCTCTCAATTACCCAACGAAAGCCACACTCATCTTGTACGGCTTTAGAAGATTTTTGAGTTTTGTTATTGGTAACAATATAATCAACTCTGTTGGTAGAAACAGTAAGTTTAAACAAATTAACATGCTTATCTTTTGCAAAGCCCTTTATATGAATCTCCACTCCGCTCTTAATTTCCTCATCTGAAAACGTTAACTTGCTAACAGCTTTATAAGGCTTAGAAGAGGAAGTTTTAGTAACGTTTCTATTTGCTTTAATAGGAGCATAATAATATTTACCCAAGGAATCAACATGTTGCATAATTTTATGCGTAGCATACCATGTGTCAAAAAGCACAGTTTGAAAAGGAATCTTTTTGCTATACACAGCATTATTTAACATATTTAATAGGTGTTCTACTTTTGTCGCTCCATCATGTTCGGGCGAAAAAATTCGGTAATCTATTACCCAAAACTTATTAATATCCGGATTATAATATACCAAACTTACTACTCCTATACCAGTAGTAATACCACCTGTAGCCCCACTGTACTGTGATCTAGCAATTTCTATTTTCTTGGTATTTCTTTTATTTAACACCGTATCATCAAATATTGTATATCCGTTAGGCGATAAAATAACATCATCCTTAATATGTTCCCATAACAAAGAAGGTGTATATTTTTCATTTTTTAAAAATCTATTAATAACATCATGGCTACATTTTTTGGCATGTTCAGCATAGTAGGTCAAACTATAATTCTTTTGACTCACTATTAGAAATTGACAGTAATCTGTCCTATTAACTGGTATTGCTTGCAATTTTATCCTCTTGGCATTTGTAAATTATACTCAACATAATGTACCATTTTTTTTCTCATAGCGTAAGTTTTGTAGGAATAAAATATTCTTGTAACAGATCTATTTTTTTGGGGATCTTTAGTAGTATAGACTTTTGTAGACTGGTATAATAATTGATTGCGTGATGCTGTTTTAAAAGCTTTGTTAACCGCTTTACTTGTCTCAATATACCAACGAATCTTCTTAAAAAATTGGTTATTATAAGTGGAGGCAAATAATAAGCTAACAAATTCTTCTCTTTCCGTTTAAAACGGAAAGAGAAGAATTAGTAATTGGTAAATCATAATCTTCATATATCTTTACAATAAGCCTCTTTAAAAAGTATCTTTTGCTAATAGAAAACCTAGAGGATTTAGGAATTCAATCACTTGTTGCCATGTTGCTCCAGCTTGTATCCTCACTAAGTTTTTTCCTAAAAGTTCTATATTAGACCTCTTTCGAAACTCGCTTGTGCTGAGGGATTTGAAGGAGACGCTTCACCTCGAACCGCAGCGTACTCTAATGTACGTGAGGATTCGAGTACCGCATCGACGTACAAATCACCAGCAGAAGTAGAGTTTCGAAAGAAGTCTATTATTAAGATTAGATAAGTCACTATACCACCCCGGCTATAGCTGTGTCCTCCTTGGCTATGCTGCGTTCCTTTCACAGTAATATGAGTCTTTTTATCCTGTGCTTTGTTAATTATTTTTTTTATATACTCAATACTATCCTCTCTAGGAATAACTTCGTACCCAAAGATTTCAGTATCATGTAAGCTACCTGTATCACGAGTAACAGGTAAAGCTTGTACTTTAACTACAAAAAAACATGTTAAAATTAAGATGATTGGTAAGATGATTCGAATAATCATTATTGTCTCATAGCATATTTTTAGCCAGTTTGTCTTTTAACTACGTTAGGTGAGGCTGGAGAATAATTTTCATCATGCTTAGTTAATAACTCACGAGCTATGAATATATTACCTGATAACTTACCTACAGCTACTATCCCTTGATTCTCACGAAATAAGGCGGGTAAAACTCCTTGGTAAGATATTTCTAGGTCTTTAATGTCATCTGTAATGACAAAATGCACTTTATCAGCAGTAATTTTTCTGATTGAACCTACTTTAACTAAGCCCCCTACTCTCAATTCTTTGCCAAGTTTTGACTCGTTAATTTTTGACGGAGGGTAAAAAAATACTATACTATCTTCAAGATTGTATAATATCATATATATTCCCCCAGCACTGCATAAAAGGTAAAATAATATAAACTTTAATCTATTTTTTACCTTTTTTTGCATTACTTGATCTAACTTTAATTTTATTATAATCTAGCCAACTTGTTATTAACAATAATGCAAGAGCAGCAAGAGCAAACAGGTATGAGGCTAGTAGATAATTAAACATCTTAATATCTTTTTTGATTTTGCTGCTTCACTCTAATAAAATCTATAATCTCTTGAGCAGAACTATTTAAGTAAAAATGCTTCATATATTTCCCTTGTTGATCCATTAAATAACTAAAAGAAGAATGATCAATCATATAATTTTCACCATCATTTGCTTTAGCATAATACACTTTAAACTTATCAGCAACCTCTTTAATTTGTTGTTCATTACCTGTTAAACCAATAAATTTAGGATTAAAATGCTTTAAATATTCTTTAAGCACTGCTGGAGTATCACGCTGAGGATCTACAGTAATAAAAACAAATTCAACATCAATTTTATATTTATCAAGAGTATTAATGACCTCTGTTAATTTTTGCAAAGAAGTAGGACAAATATCAGGGCAATAAGTAAAACCAAAATAAATTAAACTTAATTTTCCTTTCAAACTATCACTATTAAAAGTCTTACCATCTTGATCAGTTAGCTCAAAGTTTCCACCAATTTGCACGTCAATATTATCCTCTCCTCCCTTCCCAGCAAGGGGTTTTTGCGGTATATCAAAAGATAACCAAAGATACAATGACGTAATAGTTATCAATAAACCTACTGCTAAAATAATTTTTATAATAATATTAGCCTGACATTTTTCTTGCATTGTATTCTTCACCTTTGCGATACTATTTTTTTATAATAGACTGCTTATTCAATATTTCTGCTACTTCCAATGCTGCGTAAGTAACAATGCTACTAGCACCAGCACGCTTAAAACATACCAATGATTCTATTATGCTTGCTTGCCAATTTAAGGCATTGGCATCTGCCGCAAATCTTAACATGGAATATTCACCACTTACCTGATAAGCAAATATAGTAGTATTAAAGTTATTGACCGCTTGTGCTATGATGTCTAGAAACATCATACCAGGTTTAATCATAATCATATCTGCACCTTCGGCAAGATCATGTTCTATCTCTAACATAGCTTCTCTGCTATTACGTACGTCCATTTGGTAGGTCGCTTTATTTAGATAAGCTGTCTTATTATTGTTCAATGCATCTCTGAATGGACCATAAAAACTTGAAGCATATTTTACCGCATAAGATAGTATATTAACGTTAATAAACCCTTCTGAATCTAGTATTTGACGTATGCCCATAATCCTACCATCCATCATATCAGATGGGGCTACAATATCTACCCCAGCTTTTGCTAAAACTAAAGCTTGGTTGCACAAAGCTTTAACCGTTCTATCATTATCTACATCCCCATTATGTAGAATACCATCATGGGCATGGGTAGTGTAAGGATCTAGGGCAACATCACATATTATACCAATATCGATGTTGGCATTTTTTATACTTCGTATAGTTCTACACATTAAATTGTCTAGATTATATGCTTCATCAGCATTATCGCTTTTTAATTTTGGATCTATACAAGGGAAGAGTATTATAGCATTTATGCCATTTTCATAAGCCTGCCTAGCCGTCAATACTACTTGATCAATAGATAATCTATATACGCCAGGCATAGTTTTGATCTCTTGACGCTGGTTCTCGCCCTCAACCACAAATAATGCTAGCACCAAATCATCCACGCCAAGCCTATTCTCCACTACTAATTCTCTTAGCCACCGCGTTTTTCTATTTCTTCTTAATCTTATTGTTGGGTACATCACTTTTCCACGTTTTTTTGTTTAATAGCACTAGTCTATTATTTTTCATTCAAAGCCGCAAGTAGGCTTTTAATTACCCTGTCTTAGTGTTTACCTCATAACTTCTAGTTACTACTTATATCACAATTAATGCACCCACTAAGCGATATTTAACATTTAATCGATAAAAATTATCATTTTCTTCACTAACCTGATAATTCAATTATCTTTAGCCTTTAAAGACTCTCCTGTTCTTAATTACTTTGTTTTTATTATAGTAAGATTAAGCCAAATCACTGTACTTCTTTTCCATTAATCCTTTCTAGACAGATTTTTTTTGTCACTGTTTTTAACTTCTTTACTCGATCAATAAGGTAAAGTAGCTGTTCTTTAGTTATTTTATAATCTTTGTTATAGCGAGCTTCAATATAAGCCTGTTCAAGTAATCTAAAACATTGCCTTTGCTCAACGCTAGAATGAGGAAATATCTGCCATAATTCTTCATTGTAATTTCCTGCTATACTACCTAATTTTCTTATATCGTGTAACTTTGGCTTATAGCCAGAAAAAACTAACAGGATAGCATTATAAAAACACTCAGTAGCTTGATGAACTAAAAAGGCTGATAAAGGATATTCACCCCTTTTTATTGGGTATTTACATTCAATGAAAAAACCTGTGCCTCTTTCAAACCAGTATTTATAATCTTCTTTAGCTATCTCTCTTCTTTCTCCCCATGGTAAGTTTTTAGCTTCTGCCAGCTGAAATTCACCGCTATCATATAAGAGAATTCCTTCTTTTTTTATATCGGAAAAGAAATAATGTCCCTTCTCTAACTGACTATTTACCGTCTTGATTGATTCTAGCACTAAAGTTACCCATAAGTCAAAAGGACTTCTTAATGATTTTTTTTCTAACCTTTTTTCTATTTTATCTTCTATTGATAACCCAGCAAGACCGGCATATTTACCTTTCTTCATCACCAACATAATATCAAGATCACTTTGATAGCTATAGGTAATATGACCTTTTTTATACTCATCTTGTACCCAATCTCCCCTAGCATAAGAACCAAATAAAATAATCATCGCTATCTTATCTTTTCCAACTGCTAAGATTTCTTTTACAATCTCATCAAGCTTTTCTTGAATTATCATAGAACGGCTAGGTAAGGTAGTTTTCATATAGATTTATCGTTATATTTTGAGAATATATTATATAATTTTACTTATTTTGTTGGCAATTTAACTAGAAGATTCCTTAAAAATTTGCTTTATGCATAATTATCTCCAATCAGTATGTTTCAACATAAACTTGTTGATATATATCAAAGCCAGCTGGATTTAGCTTGTAATCAATTTCTGCTTGCTCTAAATGTTTCAATGTTTTAATGCAATTTTCTAAGTTAACCTTATTTAGAGCTTGCTTAAAATTTGGCACATATTTATAGAAAATTGGTGGAGATACTGATTTTATAGCCATATCTATATTAACACCCATTGCTAATTTATTCAATACAGTGTATAGATTTAGATAATACCTGATTAATGCTCTGATAATTAGCACTTCATTAATATTTTGTTGTTTTAGTTTGGTGAATTCTTGTAAAAAATTATCAAGATTTCCTGAGGAAAAATAAACGCATAAATTATCCCCATTCCCTGTAAAATCATCACTAACTACAGCTAGTGCGTCATCCAAGGTGATTTGATCTTTATCAAATGTAAAATATATTAACTTATTGATTTCATTAATTAGTGTTTGATGGTCACCTTTTAAACGATCTGTTAAATAGTTAACAGTATCTTCACTTATAACCTTACCAACACTGTTACATTTTTGTAAAATTATCTTAGTAATTTTGTGTTCATCATCGTGATAGCAAGCTAGAGAAGCTAGATAAGTTTCAGTTTCAAAAAACTTACGTATACTAGAAGCAGCTGATAATTCATCAGCAATAAAAACTAAGAAATGCAATGACTCTTTACTGAGAGCCAGTTTTAAAGATTTATCTATAGACTCGCCAACTGACCTTACTATAATCAGTTGTTTTTGCATAAAGAAATTTTGGGTATTAACTAACGTCTCGAGCGATCGATTTTTAATTTCAGAATATTCTATAAAGGTTTTTAGTAAGTCAAATTTCTTCACTAAAGTCTTACAAACTTTATCAATGTACCCTTTATCTGGACCATAAAGCAACAGAGCCTTAATTTGTCCATTTTCTACCTTATCAAGTAGCTGAATGATTTGTGATAGGTAAAGCTTCATCTTTAATTCTATTTTGTTAAAACAAACTGATTCTTTTTAGTAATTTTGTCGTCAAAATTTGCTTCCGTTCCTCACGTACATTAAGTACGTTGCGGTACTCAGCTACATTTTTCCTAAAAATTCCTCAAAAATTATTCAGTTCGTAAGCACTCTCTTAAAATATAAAATTAATCTTGCTAGGATATCATCTGCTCCTTGTTTTGTAAGGTCTTTCAATGCTACTTCTTCATCTATATAGCTATGATATGGTAAAGCAGCTGTACTATAAGAGGTTATATGACTAAATGTTCCTGTTGTCACTTCTCTATTAGTAACAATATCAACTAACCTATATTGAACAGTTTGACTGATTGCTTCTCTTAACACATCAGAATTCTTTTGAAGAATAAGTGGTAAACGTTTGTTGGTAAATTTTACCTTTAATAAATACTTTGTTGTGGTTGTTGTAGACCTTGGTAAAATACTCGATAAATAGTAACAAAATTCTGCACCTTCAATAGATGCTATTGGTTCAATTTCAATGCTACTTAATTGGCTTAATTCCTGCGTGCTATATTTATTACTATATACAGGTTTTAAACTACAAGAGGTAAATAAAAATAAGTAAGCAAGAGCTAATAATAAATTTAAACGTACCATATTATATTTACCATTTTTAACTATTAGCTACCTCCTGAGATTGTCCACTATCATTGTTATTTACCTTACGTTTATTATAATTACGTACTCTAGAGGGGCGAGAATAATTTGATTTTTTCTCAATATATTTACGGCTTGACTTATTGGTGTCAAGGTCATTATCTCCGTTATCCGATTCATTTACCACTACTGGCTTATTAGTTTCTTTAATAGAATCAATTACCTCTTTATCAATTTTTTCTATATCCTTATTTGATTCACTACTAGTTTCTAATTTATTAGGTATTTTCTATTTTTGCTTCTTCTTGTTAGGAACAGGAGTCTCTTTAATACTCTTTTCTTCTTGATAATTAGAGGACTGATTCTGAATTAATGGCTTATTACCAGTTTCTGTATGGCTAGATTTCTTCGGCAATTTTATTTTTTCAATTGAATAATTATCAGAAGTGGCAGAAGGATCAACGTGGAATTTTAACTTTAAATTATATTTGTCTTCAATTAGAGATATTTCTGAACGTTTATTATTCAGTAAATAGATAACTGAATGAATATTAGCAAAAATATTTACTAAATCAATATTTTCATTAAAAATTTCATTTTCTACTGTACGTAGAATCAACATAGCATTTGACTCATCTGCCCTAACAAGACCCTTACCGTTACAATATGAACAAATCGATGAATTTGATTCCAAAAATGAGGGGCTTAATCTTTGACGAGACATCTCAAGCAAACCAAATTGACTAATATGAGCAGTTTGAATTCTTGCACGATCTCTACTTAGAAATTCCTTAAAAGACCTCTCGACAATCCTACGATTTCTAGCCTCATACATATCAATAAAATCAATAACCACTAAGCCTGATAAATCTCTTAATTTAATTTGCCTAGCAATTTCTCTAGCAGCTTCTAAGTTAGTTTTTAATGCCGTTTCTTCAATATTTTTTTCAGAAGTTGCTTTTCCTGAATTAACATCAATTGAAATAAGTGCTTCTGTTGGATTTATCACTATATAACCACCAGAAGGTAAAGCAAAAACTGGTTGGTATAGTTTTGCTAGTTGTTCCTCAACAGCAAATTTTGTAAAAATTGGCACCTTATTTTTGTATTCTTTGAGCTTAACCAAATCAATAGGTAATATATCCTTCATGAATTTCACAGCATTTTGATAAGCCCCACTACCTTGTATTATCAACTCTTTAACAGTAGGATCACACATATCTCTTATGACTTTTTGAATTAGACCATCTTCTTCATGTATAAAACAGGGAGCTACAGATTTAAGAGTATTCTCCCTAATTTTATTCCATAATCTTGCTAAATAATCATAATCTCTTTTTATGTCTAAAGTAGTACAGCCAGCACCAGCTGTACGAATTATGATACTTGACCCACTACTGTTATTATTTGCAGTTATTTTACTGACTATATTCTTAAGCCTTTTTCGCTCATCAGCATTGGATATCTTCCGCGATACACCATTCTGCAATGGAGTATTAGCCATCAGAACGCAATACTTTCCCGCAAGAGATATAAAGGTTGTAAATGATGCACCTTTATTAGCTCTTTCCTCTTTTGTAACTTGAACAAGCATAACTTGTCCTTTTTTTATTACTTCTTGAATTTTGTATTGCTTTTGTTTATTGTCTTCCTCTCTATCACTTTTGTCTACACTTATTGTTTCAATATCATTATCTAAGACATCCAAATTAAATTCTACCTGAATTTTTTCGTCCACTAATCTTTCTATGGCATTTAAATCAATTTCTTCACTATCTATTATCGGATTATAATCCCTCTTTGTTTCAGATTCTACAAAATCATCTTGGGTAATATCTAAAAGAGAAATTTCTTGTAATTTATTTATAGAAGTCAAAGATTTAAGATCAGATACTGGTACATTATAATAATATGGATGAATTTCATTGAAAGGCAAGAATCCGCTTTTGTCCGGACCATAATCTATAAAGGCAGCCTGCAACGCTGGTTCAACTCTTATAACTTTTGCAAGATATATATTACCTTTGATTTGTTGTTTTATGGCTGTTTCATATTCAATATCCTCGATATTGTTACTATGATTCAGTAAAACCACCCTTGTTTCATTAGGGAAGTTAGCATCAACTATAATTTTTTTACTCATTAATTTTTTACTCGTAAATTTCTAGGTATACTCTTCTGCTCCTACAAATTGTTTTTTGAAAATATCATGGTTTGCATGCGTAACTATACTATATGTACGTCTAGCATACTCACCATTCATTTTCGAATCCAATTCTTCAAATCATTTGAGTATATATCTCTAAGCTCTGTAAATTTAGCAATATTAGAGAATATTATAACAAATTTAAAACTTAATATTAAGTTTTAATGAGAAAACATTTAACAAGTACATTAACCTAACAAATAACTAAAAAACTCTACTTAACCTAAATTCGATATAACATTACTATGCCATTGATCATTCCTAGCTAAAAGCGGAAATCCATGATACCTAACAGTTATTCAGGCTGTTTGGATTCTACAGTGAAGCGGGGATGACATCGAGAACTATTATACCTACTTGGTTATATAATATTTTATTAATGGTCAAAATAACAAATTAATTAGACAAATCATAATGAGTGATATAATGTACTTTTGGTTATATAAAAACCTCTGAAACGCCTCTCAACTAACAAAATTTATATACGATGTAATCTAGTTTAGCAAACAATTATTTATGACCCAAAATAATCATTTAAAAACAGTTTTGCTATTGTTTCTTAGCGTATTTCTTTTTGCATGTATCACTTACATCAATGCAATTATAATGCCAAGTTTTCTGCTAAGTAAAGGCTTATCTGGGGAGGAACTAAACCATATCGAATCAATCGAAATGTTAGGTTATATAATAGCTGGTTTATTCTTAACCCCATTAATTAACAAAATCAGTGATAACAAAACTACCATTATTAGTTTAGTTATACTTATAATAGGTATATTAAACATAATTATGATGCAGGACTACACACTCCTTAGAATCAATTTTATTGTAATGGCCTCTGCATACTACACTTATATAACCATAACTATCATAAAAATTATAGAATCTACCAATAATTACAAATATTTCTCTCTTATCATTTTTTCTTTGTTATGGATAGCTGGGTATTTTGCAGTTAATTCACTAACCGACTTTTTCGTATCAGGCATAAACGGGCTATTATTATGCGTATTACTTTATAGTTTCATTATTATAACTTGCTTACAAAGAGAGAGTGTTAATAAAAATACAACTTTAGTTTCTAGGTTTTCATTCTTAATAGAAAATATAGAATTACAGATACTAACAGGCTTTATGGTATCTTACATTACTTTCGATATATTGTGGTATTATGAAGAATTTGCATTGGAAAAACATCTTCCTGTATCAAAGATAGAATCTATTACACATTCTACACTTATAAGCATATTTTTCTTGATATCACCTGTTATTCTATTATTAAAAATAATCAATAAATATCTTGCTAACTTAATATTGATAATTATCCTTTTAGTCAGCTTTATTCTTTTACCGAATTATGGGGTAACTTTAATAGGTAATATCTATCTCCTTTCTACAATTGGCGTATGTTTATGTGCTATTTTTATTTGTAACATATTAATATTATCCAATAAATTTGAGACACAAGATTTTAGAACCGCACTTGTAATATATTTAACTATGTGTGCTATTGGTGCGTATTCTGGAGCTTTATCTTCATATATATCTTATGCCCTTTCTGATGAACAAGGTTTTTTATTTTCTACATTTAGCGTTGTTGGAACTTTTGTACTTTATTATTCTTGGTATTTTTTTAAACGGAAATTGTACAGGTGGTAGGGGTATAATCTAAACAGTTTCCCAAGACTAAATTGCTACTCGGAGTACGAGTGTCGAGTACTGGAGCGTCACACTACTGGACAAAAGAGATGGTGTGGTTGCAAGAGCTAGTAAATAGAGTATTTTATAAAATGTTTATTTATAGCATATGCAATGGCAAGAAAAATAGGAGCAATTGGAGAGCAAGAGCAACCGATAAAAATGAAGAAAACGCTAGGATGTAGGAGTTATTCTGTACTACAGTTAGGTATAAGATCAATTAAACAAGCTTATAGTCGTTCTAAGCAATTTTTTGATTCCTTAATCATAAAATTGTTTAAGTTACACTTTGTGCAACCAACCTAACCTTTTTGTCCAGTAGTGTGACAACTAGTACATGAGGAGCAGAGATATTTGGTTGCGAGAACGCCAATTCTTGCAGTTCACCGAGTATACTAGTGATCCACACGGGTAAAGCCTGTACGGGGATGACATCAAACCTATTACATCGAACTCAAGTTTAAGTTGCTATGAAGATTTATGAAAAAAATAAGACTTGACCAGCATTTGGTAGAATGCCAATTAGTTGATGATATTAACGTAGCACGAAGCTTAATAATACAAGGCAAAGTATATGTTAATCAGCAGCAAAATACTAAACCAGGTACTGGCATATCAACTGATACTCGTGATATTATTATAAAACGCCCGATACATGATTATGTATCACGAGGGGCGTTAAAGTTAATTGCTGCTCTAGACCATTTCAATATTGACCCACAAGGGCTAGTCTGTCTAGATATAGGCTCTAGTACTGGTGGATTTACTGAGGTGTTGCTCCGTAGGAATGCTGAAAAGATTTTTGCAGTAGATGTAGGATATGGTGAACTACATCATAAGCTACGTAATAATCCTAGAATTTCAGTAATTGAAAGAACTAATGCCCGGTATTTAACAATTGAGCAAATTAGTTTACCACCAGACCTGATCGTTTGCGATGCTAGTTTCATTAGCCTTACCACCATATTACCCACTGCATTTAGCCTGGCAAAAGATAATTGTAGTTTAGTTGCTTTAATTAAGCCCCAATTTGAAGTGGCAAAGAATGAGGTAGGGAATGGTGGCATTGTTAGAAACCAACTCTTACACCAAAGAGTATGTGATAAAATTCAACAATGGCTAGAATTAAACTATAATTTTAACATATATGGGATAATACCCAGCCCTATTTTAGGGACAAAAGGCAATCAGGAGTTTTTAATTTATGGACAGCGTATAGTCAATTGATGAGAATTTGGTAACATCGTTTTCGATCGCTCGCCTATTCTATAGGCATCGCTCCATCGTTCCTAGCATCAAATTCTAGTAAATTGACTATAACACCTATGGACCTTCGGCAAAAAAATATAAAACTCGATAATCAAGTTTTTTAGAATTATTAAAAAATATGTCATTGCGAGGAGTGCGTAAGCACGACGAAGCAATCCAGTAACATCATTTATCTATAGATACTTTTTACTTACAATTGCTTCGCTTACGCTCACAATGACGCTGTGGTATTCTGTGTTTATATTGCACGAGGCGGTAACTGAAATTTCTCTTGTTCATTAACAATAGTACTATTCACTCTATTATTAGTGTCGCTTTTACCAACTTTCCTATTAGGATCATTTACCTTTATATCATCATAATCTTCACTAAGAAATTTTCTTTTCATTTCTGATTTATTGAGTACACTCTTAGTTTTATTAGTTTCTAGCTTTTTAATTGTTTTATGACTATCTGTTTCTATTGGTAACATATCAGCACTTTGTGTTTTAACATTTTTCCCCGCAGGACAACTATACTTTTCTAAATCTTTTTTAGTTTCATGCAGCATAGCTTTAATTTGCTCTAGCTCTTTGTGCAACTTACTGTTTTCCTCATCACTATTTCGCTTTTTTACCCTATCACTTGCTAAGTTCAATGAAGGATAATCTTTATCTTGATTTAACTTCTGCCTTCTTTTGCAATCTGCATCCTGTTTTACCATCTTAAGATACATCTGACGATTTCTTAAAGTTGGATTAATTGTTTCCGTATCAGCTTCACTAAGTAAATCTTCCTCATCGTCATCAAAATTTTCTTCCGTGACGTTTCTTTTTGCCATTGATATATACTTCTTATTATAAAGAGGCGGTCGCTTACCACCTTCAAAACCTTTTGTATCTATAATTTTATTATTAGCAGATTTTTTAAAATATCCTCTAAAACCATCAGTACAACCTGAAAGTAGGAACAATCCCAAAACTGTAATAATAGTTTTCCTTAACATAAAGCAATCCGATAATTTTTTAATAAGCCATAATTAATGACACAGAATTATTAAAGTTGCAAGAAGCAATTCCCTCAACTGAATTAAAAAGTCAGCTTATTATTTCTTCTACTGCATCAGCTAAAACCTTACTCCCATCATTTTTCCTTTTTAATAACTCAATAGATGTTTTTTTTAGTATATCACGATTTTTTACCAGCACTAAGATTTTATCGGCTAATTTTTCTGCTGTGATTGTACTTTGTTCAAAACACCACCCTGCCCCACTATCTTCTAGAGCCTTGGCATTATAGAATTGATGGTTTTCGCTAGCTGAAGGTAGTGGAATAAAAATCGCCGGCAATCCTACATAACAAAGCTCAGAAATAGTCGATGCCCCAGCTCTTGATATTACTAATTCTTGACTCGCATATTGCTGTTCCATATCATAAAAAAAATCTGCTAATTTATATGGAATTTTCAACTGAGCATAAATTTTCGCAATATTATCATGATCTTCTAAGGGAGCTTGTTGGGTAATATGCAGTTTAATATCAGGATTTGATTGCACTAATATCTGAATAGCTTCAGGTATTAAAGTAGAAAAAACCTTTGCTCCTTGGCTTCCTCCAAAAATAAATATTCGGAAAGTGTCATTATTAAAATTTTCCCTAACTTTCAGGTTTTTAACATTTTCCCGTACTATATTTCCTATAACCAATTTCTTATTCTTATCAAGAATATTATAATTTTTAGTTTCATCATATGTAAGTGCAACTTTCCTAGCATATTTTAAGAAAAATCTATTAGCTTTACCAATAAAGCAATTTTGTTCATAAACTATGATAGGAATACGTAAAAATACTGCAGCAAGCAATGGAGGAAAAGTCGGATAGCCACCAAACCCAATTATAGCATATGGTTTAATCTTCACTAATAGCAATAACATCTTAAAAGTTACAAATAACAAAGAAATCAATAACTTAAACCTATTAATTAACCCTTTAGGTGCTAATCTAAAATTTATTATATGTGGTATAAGCTTTAAATCTTCAGTTAAATATTTTTGGCATCTAACATCGGTGATAAGGTGCAACTCATACCCTCGCTGCATTAATTCTTCACCTAAAGCAATAGCGGGAAACAAATGACCAGCTGTACCACCACCAGCAACAATTATATTAGACTTCTTGCATAATTCTACTTCTGCTGGTAATTTATTCGTGCTACCGGCACTCTGCTCCTCACGTACACTAGAGTACGCTGCGGGTCGAGGTTTCGTGGCTTCTTTAAATTCCTCAGCAGAAGCGAATTCTGCAAGAAGTCTATTCTTCATATGTCAATATCTTGAATTTTATACTTACTAAGAGAGGTTTTATGTTTGGTAAAACCAAGCAGCATCCCCGTAGCAATGGCTATAGCAAGAGTTGAAGAACCACCATAACTAATAAAGGGTAACGTCATACCTTTGGTTGGCAATAAATTCAAGGTTACACCAATATTAATGATTGCTTGTAACCCTATTTGGGAAATAATACCACTTGCTGCTAATTGAATAAATTTATCTTCTTCATTAATAAGTTTAAGTAAACTACGAATAACTATAAAAGCAAATATCCCTACAATGATTAAACAAATAATTGCCCCAAATTCTTCACCAGCAACAGCAAAGATAAAATCAGTATGCGAATCCGGCAATACTTGTTTTACCGCTCCTTCACCAGGACCACGACCGTATAAACCTCCATGCTCAAACGCCCTGATTGACTTACCAACTTGGTAATTACTACTACTATCAGGATCCAAGAAACTATTAATCCTTTTTGTTACATGAGGAAGCCAAAAGTAAGCTGCTGTAACCCCAAATACCAACATAAAAGCAGCAAGTATAATCCAAAATATCGGCATACCAGCAATAAAAAGTTGAATACCAAAAACAGCAGTCACCATCACTAACATACCAAAATCTGGCTGGATAATTAATAATAAAGCAACGATACTATAAAGACTTATGCAAATAGAAAAACTTGGAATTTCATCTTCAAATTTCAGCGATAATATCCAGCCTGCCACCACTGCAAAAAATGGTTTTACAAATTCTGAAGGTTGTACAGAGAGACCTAGAATATTAATCCAACGAGTAGCCCCCTTAACCTCATAACCATAAAATCTAACTAAAATTAATAATAATATACTACCAATAAACCCTAGAATTGAGAATCTTTTTAACCATTTTCTTGAGAAAAAAGAAAAAAAAATGATTAGTAACAAAGCACTAGCAAGGTAGAATAATTGTCTAGATGCAAAATAATACTCATTAAGTCCAATTCTATTTGCTACTGCTGATCCTGATGTAGTAACCAACATTATACTAAACACAAATAGGATTACTAAAGCAATAATCATTTGCTGGTCAATACTACGCCACCACCATTTTATATAGTTGTTAGACAATTCATTATTATGATTATCTTTGATCATGGGTAGCAATAATATTATATAATTTAATAAATAATTCTCCGCGTTCCTCAAAATTTTTAAATTGATCGTAGGAAGCACAAGCTGGGGCTAGCAGAATATTCTTTATACCCCCCATATCCTCCATTGCATCTCTAAAGGCAGAATTAAAAGCCTCCGTTAAATCTTGACAAATTTGGTAATCTACCTTGCCATTAAGGAATGATGCAAAAAGATATTTATCTTGACCAAAAAGATAAGCCTTACGAATTTTATAAAACCATGGTTCTATATCTGTTATTCCTCCTTCTTTTGCTATCCCCCCAGCTAACCAATATATATTATCAAGCGATGAGATGGATTTAGAAGCAGCAATACCATTGGTAGCTTTGCTATCGTTATAAAAATTTATTCCTTGTATACTCTTCTGCTTTGAAGAATTGGTTTCGCAAAACTGCGGGGTATTCGCGTACTCACGTACTTCATGTACGCCTAGTCCGCTCGCCCCTTGTTTTACGTTCCAATTCTCCAAATCATTTGAGTATATTGTACCAACATATTGCATTCTATGTGGTAACCCCTTAAATAGCCCGATAGCGGCAATTATTTGTTCTGGTCTTGCCCCTATAATTCGACAAGCTGCATAACTAGCGGCAATATTTTCTTGATTATGTATACCTTGTAGATAATTATTATTATGGAAATTAATAGTAATAGGTTCAAAAATATTGTCATAAATAATATTATTACAAATTGATACTCCTTTATTAAGAATTTCACAAGTAGAGATTGGTACTACATTTGTTCTATTTTCCTTTTGTAATTCTAGAGAAATATTCTTGGTAATTTCATTATCAACACTAATTATAGCAAATGAATCTTTATCTATTCGATCAAAGATCTTTTTTTTAGCAGCAATATAGCCTTGCATATTATTATGTCGGTCTAAATGATCTTGCGTGATATTAAGAAGCACCACAATTTTGGCTTTAAAACTGTTTAATAAATCTAATTGGAATGAGGATAGCTCCAATACATATCCTTTACTATCTAACCTCATAGCCAAAACAGGAAAACCTATATTTCCTCCAACTTGATAATCAAAACCACAAGATTGTAAAATATGACCGGTTAAAGCAGTGGTAGTACTCTTACCATTAGTACCAGTTATGCCAATGAAATTAGCTGCTTCAGCCTCTCTTAACCTAACTTCCTCAAATAACAGATCTATATCTGAAGTTATCGGTATATTATAAGAATTAGCCATTGTAACAATGTCATGAGACAAAGGAATACCTGGACTCAGTAGAATCTTATCAAGATTTTGCCACTGCAGATCAGATAAGCTAACAAGACTATCACCCCCATAGATTTTGGTAAAAGCATCCCGACTGCTCTTTGCTTGATCATAGCAAATTACTTTAGCTACTTTATTCAGTACTTCCCAAGCAGCTATACCAGTCTTACCCAAACCAACTATACCTATCTTCTTATGTTTTTGTGAAAGAAACGATGCCATAATTTTTAGGCTTACCTTGTTTTACTTATGTTTACTATTTACATTACTGAGCTGCATTTTGACTAAAAATCACTCAAATAATTTAGTAAGATTGTATTTTTTCTAAACTCATCAAGGGTTTTTTCTTTATCACACTTGGTGAAATAATAAGAAACGAGAACTATATTAACTCCTTAAGATTTCAAGAATTTTGTTGCTGAATTTTCAGCAATCTCTGACTTATTATCAAGCTCATTACTTAAAGACCTTACATTACTTTTAAATTGTTTAAATTTTGCTAATTGCTTGCCAGCAAGTTCTATGCCTGGAGTAGATTTAACGTGCATAGGGTTTATGTTCTTACCACCTATTTTAACTTCATAATGTAAATGTGGTCCAGTAGTTCTACCAGTACTACCAACATACGCAATAACTTGACCTTGTTTAACTATACTTCCTAGCTTAAGATTTTTAGCAAAATTAGAAGCATGAGCATAAGCAGTTGATAGATTTTGACTATGTTTAATCTGTATAAATTTTCCGTAGCCAGATTTCCATCCTATTTCAGTTATCACCCCATTACCTGCAGCATAAATCGGCGTACCAGTTGGAGCAGCAAAATCAACACCTTTGTGCATTTTAGTATAGCCTAAAGTAGGATGATGTCTATTACCATAATGAGAAGAAACTCTAACTAATTTAACAGGTGTTCTAAGCAAACTTCTTTTGACACTTTTACCATCCTCAGAAAAGAAATCATGATTATTTTGTGCATTATTTGGAGAATATCGAAAAATATTATATTCCTTACCAGATAAATTAAGTGATACATATAAAACCTTACCATGATGAGAAAATTTACCATCCTCGGTAACAAATTTTTCGGTTATAACAGTTACAGTATCACCACTCTTAATTTGACGTTGAAAATCAATTTGATAACTATATGAGTTGATCATTTCAATTATACTATTACTCGATAACCCTAACGATTTTAAAGCTGACATAAAGTTTGAATTAATAACTACCGACGATTTAGTTAATAGCTTATTGAAAACTTTGGTTACGTCTCTTGCAAGGAAATCTTCACCTTCTCTAATAATTTCTAAAGATTTAACTTTATCATACGCTATAGTCAGTTTATTTAATGTACGTGATTCAGAAGCAAGGTCTTCATCATCTTGTTCAATAATCTTTATTTCGTAATCGAAAACCAGTTGCTGCCCTATCTTCAGAGAAGATTCAATATTTTTATCTTTTGCTATTTTTATAATTTGGGTTATTTCTTTATTTGGAATTTGTTGATGCAAAAGTATTGCCTTTAATGTATCACCTTTTTTGACTGTTATAATTTGGGAGATTTCATTTGATAGTTCTTCTGAAGATTCAAGTATCTCTGGCTCTGCTATAGTCATTGACATAGTATCACTAACGAACTTATTGATCGATAAAGATACAAAAGTAGCAAACCCCATAAAAAGGAATATAGAAAAGTATGAAAAAATGACCCTAAATTTAAACTTAATCTGCGGGTTTGTTAATATAAGGCGGATAATAGATTGCATTAATGCTAACTCTAGTGATATTGATTCATAAGAAAACAAATAACTAACCAAAAATTTAAATATTTTTAGTTTTCATTTGATCTTTATGTAGTGATCCTACCAATATGGAGTATAGAAAAATAAATTACAATAAAAATATTACTAAAGTTTTACTTCAAAACTTACGCTATGTAAGGTTCTAAATAGCGTAAAGAGGGTGAACGTAACTGCTGTTGCATATAATGATCTAAAAGCCCTAACTTTATTTGATAAACCGTCTTACCTATTTTGTGTGCAGTTCTTTTTAGAAAAGCCCACACTAAAAATGCACAACTAATGTGATTACGCTGGATGCGTTGTTTTCTGCATTGGCATCGTTCTATACCGGTAAGTTGCTTGATTTCTCTATGCATGCTCTCAATTACCCAACGAAAGCCACACTCATCTTGTACGGCTTTAGAAGATTTTTGAGTTTTGTTATTGGTAACAATATAATCAACTCTGTTGGTAGAAACAGTAAGTTTAAACAAATTAACATGCTTATCTTTTGCAAAGCCCTTTATATGAATCTCCACTCCGCTCTTAATTTCCTCATCTGAAAACGTTAACTTGCTAACAGCTTTATAAGGCTTAGAAGAGGAAGTTTTAGTAACGTTTCTATTTGCTTTAATAGGAGCATAATAATATTTACCCAAGGAATCAACATGTTGCATAATTTTATGCGTAGCATACCATGTGTCAAAAAGCACAGTTTGAAAAGGAATCTTTTTGCTATACACAGCATTATTTAACATATTTAATAGGTGTTCTACTTTTGTCGCTCCATCATGTTCGGGCGAAAAAATTCGGTAATCTATTACCCAAAACTTATTAATATCCGGATTATAATATACCAAACTTACTACTCCTATACCAGTAGTAATACCACCTGTAGCCCCACTGTACTGTGATCTAGCAATTTCTATTTTCTTGGTATTTCTTTTATTTAACACCGTATCATCAAATATTGTATATCCGTTAGGCGATAAAATAACATCATCCTTAATATGTTCCCATAACAAAGAAGGTGTATATTTTTCATTTTTTAAAAATCTATTAATAACATCATGGCTACATTTTTTGGCATGTTCAGCATAGTAGGTCAAACTATAATTCTTTTGACTCACTATTAGAAATTGACAGTAATCTGTCCTATTAACTGGTATTGCTTGCAATTTTATCCTCTTGGCATTTGTAAATTATACTCAACATAATGTACCATTTTTTTTCTCATAGCGTAAGTTTTGACTTATTTTAAACTACTAGCGATGAATTACACTATCATAAAATTTTATATATACAATTTTGCTGCATGCTAGTATAATTCAGCACAGTCCAAATTCGGTGAAATTATAGATTGCTTCGTCGACCTACGGTCTCCTCGCTAATAGACGTTTTATAGACGTATATGTCTATTAGCGAGCGAACGTACATGAGTGTGGCAATCCATAATATTAAAGCCCATTCGAGATAATAATTAGTTAATTCTTATCCCGAATTGGGGCAAATTATAACTTAAAGAATTGTTATTTTCGCATGTTGCAGAAATTGATGAAGCACCTTATATTTGCTAGTATAATGGGGTTTTTATGTATTCTTTCTTCTTATGGACAAGCTGAAGATACTACCCAAAATATGGAATTCCTTGATACTACAGATGAAAGTAATGAATTAGAAAAAGATCATAATTTTACTGAGCATGTTGCTGATTCTAATAACTTACCTAATATACAAAATAATGTTGAACATTCAGAATTAAAAACTTACAGTATTGGTAAGGTTATTTCTTTAAATAAAATCACAGCAACATCAAAGGAGCTGGTATTAAAGCCTAATGAACCACAATATTTTGGTAATATTCAAATTAAACTTCATAAATGTATTAAAAATCTTGATCCTTACAATGAGGATAATTACATGCTATTAACCATTACAGAGCATAAAATTGATGAGGATGCTATGTTAATTTTCCAAGGATGGATTATCTCGTCAAGTATCTCAGTCTCCACCTTTGAACATCCTATTTATGAAATCTTTGCTAAAAATTGTTTATAGGATATTTAAGAATGATACAATCCCTGTTTTACATTTTAGTAATGCTATTTCCAGTAGTTGGATTGATTTCTGGTTTTTCTGCTGCAGTAACAGTTCCTCTGTTGTTATTAACTATATTAATTGCTTTGCGAGATAAAATCTTTATTCATTTTAAATACGCCACTATTAAAAAAACTTTGTTATCCAATTGGAAACTGGAATTACTATTTTGTCTTTGGTGTCTTATAACAAATTTTTATTCACCTAATTACCCCTCCTCTTTATTTAACTATCTACAGGTTTGTTTAATTGTTCTAATAGGATTTATCGTAAATAGCAATATTGACAAATTATCCATAAATATAAGTAAAATAAAAATATACTTTATTATAGGAATAATAGCAGCAATTGCTTTGTTTTTTATAGAATACGCATCTCACGGTATTATAACAAGGGCTTTCCGTACTATTTTTCAGCCAAAATCTTCAAGTCAATTCTTTTTATTCATTCTTGACCGTGGGTGTTCTTTATTATCAGTTCTTTCATGGGTAGCGATAGCTATAATTATATCATATCATAGATATTTATTAGCACTAATATATTACCTGATAATTTTTTATTTGCTCTATATCTCAGATAGCCTTGCAAGCTTTTTAGCATTTACCGTAGCTGGATTAGTATTTTTAACAAATAGGCTGTTAGTAACCAAATCACTGCAATCTGTTTTTTTGAAATTATTTACCCTTGCTATGATATCTGGTTCAATATTAATGCCGATAATTGCCTATAAAATACAACCACATTATGCCTCAGATCACTATGCCAAGTTTCTACCAGACTCTGCTAAGCACCGTGTATTTATTTGGCACTTTGTTGCTGAACAAATTATCAAGAAACCAATTTTAGGTCATGGATTTGCTTCATCAAGAAATTTTAAAATTGATGAGAAACAAATGATTAGCTATAATCAGTGGACGTGGTCTCCCCTTCCTCTACACCCACATAATAATATAATGCAAATTTTATTGGAAACGGGCTTAATAGGTTTGATATTATTTTTATCTTTAATTTACAAATATATTCAAAAAATTAGTAATATATCCTTAGTGCAGTCTTCTAAAAGTGGTAAAATAAATCGAACGACTGAAAATAACAAAAAAATAGGTGTATACTCAAATGATTTGGAGAATTGGAACGTAAGACAAGGGGTGAGCGAACGGAGCGTACATGAAGTACGTGAATACGCGAATACCCCGCAGTTTTGCGAAACCAATTCTTCAAAGCAGAAGAGTATAGATGTATTAAATTACAAGTCAGTTGCCTATGCTTGCTTTATAAATTATTATATAATAGGTATGATTTCATTTAACATTTGGCAAATATGGTGGGTTTGCAGCTCTTTTGGAGCGATGATTTTGTTTAAGTTACTTCTTTCAAAATCACAGGAGTATAATTACTAATGTTGGAAACATCTAATATTTTACAGGAATACTTGCCTATAGCTGTGTTTTTTGGTATAGCATCAGTTTTGTCATTGGTAATAGTTACATTGCCAAGGCTTTTAGCTCCTCAAAAATATAATAAGGCTAAGTTGGATAGTTATGAATGCGGATTTGAACCTTTTGGTGATGCTAGAAGCAAATTTGATGTACGTTTTTATCTAGTAGCTATTTTATTTATTATTTTTGATCTAGAAATAACTTTTTTGGTGCCATGGGCTATTACGCTTGGACAAATTGGTAAATTTGGTTTCTTCTCAATGATGTTTTTCTTATTGGTACTTACCATCGGTTTTGTATATGAATGGAAAAAAGGAGCTTTAGACTGGGAGTAATGACATGCAAGCAAAGATAGATCTATATGATCAAGATAAGCTCCTTGAAGAAGAAATTTCAAATCGAGGATTCCTTATAACTAAACTCGACGATTTGATAGGCTGGGCTAGATCTAATTCACTTTGGCCTATGAGTTTTGGTCTTGCATGTTGTGCAGTAGAAATGATGCAAGCTGCTGCTAGCCGCTATGATATGGATCGTTTTGGCATGTTGTTTAGACCAAGCCCTCGTCAATCTGATTTAATGATAGTTGCAGGGACATTAACAAATAAGATGGCTCCGGCTCTTAGAAAAGTTTATGACCAAATGACTGAACCTAAGTGGGTTCTGTCAATGGGAAGCTGTGCCAATGGTGGTGGTTATTATCACTATTCATACTCAGTAGTACGTGGCTGTGATCAGATTGTTCCAGTAGACGTATACGTGCCAGGCTGCCCTCCAACTGCTGAAGCTTTGATTTATGGTTTAATGCAGTTACAAAAGAAGATTAGAAGAACTACTAGATTTAGAGAAGGTGACAATGGAAAATATCATTGACGACTTAATAAAAAATCAGGAGCTTGAGATAACTGCTTTGCCTATAAATGATTTGAATATACATTTTACTAGCTATAAAGCTGGTATAGAAAGTTTGCTACCATTTTTATCGGCAATTAAGGAATCTGAGGATTTGCGTTTTACTGTGCTAACAGATATATTTGCTGCTGATTTCCTAAACCGCTCTAATCGGTTTGAGATAGTGTATAATTTACTGAGTCTTAAATTAAATAAACGTATATTAGTAAAAATTGAGGCTGGAGAACATGACATAATCCCCTCAGTTACCAAAATATTTAGTGCTGCTTGCTGGTATGAACGCGAAGCATATGATATGTTTGGAGTAATTTTTGCTGGGAGTCATGATAATCGTCGTATTCTAACAGATTATGATTTTGTCGGTCATCCTCTCAGAAAAGACTTCCCATTAACGGGTTACGTGCAGGTTAAATATGATGAGAATCTTGCAAAAGTAGTATATGAGCCAGTGAAACTCGACCAACCATATAGAGAATTTGATTTTTCATCAAGTTGGCAAGGACCAAGTTATGTATTACCTGGAGATGAAAAGGCGAAGTGAAATAACTGTCATCTTTGTCTTTTTGATTATGGTATACTGTTCGTAAATGAAGAGTTGGTAGACGATAGTATAACTTCAAGAAGAGCTAGGCAGTAGCAAAGTCGAGCGGCGTAGCGTACATGAGTAACGGAGCAGCTTCGATCTTTGGTCGCGGGAACGCCAATTCTTGAAGTTCTACCTGAGCATATATTCCAGGGAAATAATACTTGCAAAATTGCTTTTTACTAATTATGTTACTAATCATGTTAATGGTGCAATTAGTTTCATAATTTTATTTTAAAAGATATCATGTTAACAATACTAGACTTAGAAGATTTTAAAACCAGTAAAAAAAATAATTCAAAGAAGTTGTTTTCAGCTGTTAGTGGTGATTTGCTGGATGCAATAAACGCAGGTAGTTTTTCTAGGTGTTACGGTCTTATCTTACGGTCTTTCGATGACTATAATTTAAAGCAAGTAAATGAAAATTTGCATGAATGTGCAGTATTTGACTTGGTATTAAGTCTATTACAGCATAAAACATCTGATGACTGCAATACAATTCCTTAAAACCCTAGGGCAAGCCATCAGTGATTCAGATGTTGACACAGGAGAGTGGTTATTTGCTTGTGCACAGGCAAATTCGTTTTCAAGGTTATATGATTCTTTAAGAAATTTGAATGGTTTTGAGCCAAACTATAGTTTATCTTGTCATGATGCTTCAAATCTCGTCAGTACTCCTGAAAATCTAAATACTAATGACAGACAAAACAGTAACTGCGATGTTGCTCTTGTAGGTGTAGAGGAGTCAATTAATCTATTGGCAGAATGATAATAGCTAAATATCCACAAATGTCATTGTGAGGTGACTAGCTACGACAATTTAGCCTAATGACGTCTAAACATAATAGACCTCTTTCGAAACTTTACTTCTGCTGGTAATTTATTCATGATCCCGGTACTCTGCTCCCATAGTACCCTACATTTTTTATGCCACTGTTGTTAAGAGGCCTTCCGAGCGTCATTGCGAGGAGTTGCTGAAAGCGGCAACGCGGCAACGCGGCAACCTAGGATACGCGAAGCGTTACTCTAAAAAAACAGCTTCGCTGTTTACCTAGATCGCCACGGCATCTAAAGATGCCTCGCGATAACGATTATAAAGAAATGTAGGATACTATGCTTAAACCTTCTCGGATTAGCTTTATCTATATAGGATTTTACTATAATTATCTTTTATCAAAAGGAATAAATTCTCTTTGTACATACCCAGTATATAATTGCCGAGGTCTGCTAATTTTTTGTTCAGGATCTTCATGCATCTCTTTCCATTGTCCCATCCAACCAACAGTTCTTGCTATAGCAAAAAGCACTGTAAACATCTGTGATGGTATCCCCATAGCTTGATAAATAATACCAGAATAAAAATCAACGTTTGGATAAAGCTTACGATCTATAAAATATTGGTCATTGAGAGCAATTTTTTCAAGCTCAGTAGCGATTTGGAGTAATGGGTTATTATTTTCTCCTAATTCATCTAATACTTCTTTGCAGGTCTCTCTAAGTACAACTGCTCTTGGATCATGATTTTTATAGACTCGGTGACCAAAGCCCATTAAGCGGAAAGAATCATTTTTATCTTTTGCTCTTGCAATATATTGTGGAATACGGTCTATTGTCCCAATCTCTTTCAGCATATTAATTACTGCCTCATTTGCTCCGCCATGTGCTGGTCCCCATAAAGATGCTATGCCAGTACTGATACAGGCAAACGGGTTAGCACCGGATGATCCGGCTAAACGTACTGTTGAAGTGGAAGCATTTTGCTCATGGTCAGCATGGAGAATAAATATTTTATCTAAGGCGTTCTTTACTACTTGGTTTACCTTATATTTTTCACAAGGCGTCGCAAACATCATATGGAGAAAATTTTCAGTAAAATCTAAACTATTATCAGGATATATAAAAGGCTGACCTATTGAATATTTATATGCCATTGCTGCAATAGTTGGCATTTTTGCAATCATTCTAATAGCAGCTAACTCGCGTTCATTTTCTTCTACATTTAAAAAACTTGGATAAAATGCAGATAAAGATCCTACCACAGCCAACATAATTGCCATAGGATGAGCTGAGTGACGGAAAGCCATAAATAAACTTCTAAGCTGCTCATTAACCAAAGAGTGATTAGTAATTTTCTGAGAGAAAGATTTATACTGATTAGTGGTTGGTAATTCACCATTTAACAGTAAATAGGCGACTTCTAAGAAATTACTTTTTTCTGCTAACGTTTTAATATCATATCCTCGATGTCTTAATATCCCTTGATCCCCATCTATGTACGTCATTGCAGATTTACAAGCTGCTGTAGACATAAAACCAGGGTCATAAGTGAAATAGCCTGTTAATGAATATATACCGCTAACATCAATAACATCTTGACCAATCGATGCTTTTTTTATTGGTAAATTAAAAGACTTATCACCTATTTTTAATTCAACATTTTCCAAAGTTTTAATTCCATTATTTGTCATATGTTCTCTTTTATCATATTTTATGTTACCCACTAATACTCGATAATCAAGTTTTTTCTTAACCGTCATCGCGAGGCATCTTTAGGTGACGTGGCGATTTCATGAAGTAAGATATCCTTCACAAGATTGCCACGTCGCCGCTTACAGCGACTCCTCGCAATGACGCTAGGCTGTTTTTCCTATGACTTTTAAATTGCCATAGGGGTTATGCGTAAGGTGAGTAACTAATATATAGACTTAAATCAATCATAATATATATGAGCTATAATCAATATAATAGCTATCTTATTACCACTTCACAGACCTAAACTGAATTATATATTTCTTTGTTTAAAGTACCTTCACTGTTATCAATAATCAAGGTAATTGTTGCATCACCTGTAATATTAATGGTGGTACGTAACATATCTAATATCCTATCAATTCCAGCAATTATAGCAACACCTTCAATCGGTAAATGGATTGAAGACAGAACCATAGGTAGCATTATTAAAGAGGCTCCTGGAATACCAGCACCACCTATAGATCCAAGAGTTGAGGTAATAATAATGACTAAATAATCATGCACCGCTAAATCTATACCCATCATTTGAGCAAAGAATATGGTGGTAAGAGCCAAATTTATAGCAAACCCATCCATGTTTATCGATGCCCCAAGTGGCAATATGAAAGAAGTGCTAGATTCAGAGATGCCTAGACGTTCACGACAAACTTGCATAGTTGTAGCAAGCGTTGCTTTGCTACTAGAAGTAGAAAAGGCAAGTATTTGGTATTCCAAACTCTTTTTATAAAAAGGTAATGGTGACATTCGACAAAATACATAAATTAACGCACCAAAAATACCATATTGACATATCATGGCAATCACTACGGCAGCAACTAATTTTGATAAACTAATCATTACATCAAAACCTTGCGTACCGACTACCCAAGCCGTTAAAGCAAATGCACCATATGGAGAAAGTTGAATGATCATTGAGATCATTTTTAATACCATTTTTGATAATCTATGAAATAAATCTTTAACAGGTGCAGCACTAGTTCCCATTTTATTTAGTATAAGTCCAGAAAATATTGCAAAGAATACAATTTGTAAAACATTAGAATTGGCAAAAGCTCCTACGACATTATCAGGCACAATATTCACAAAAAAATCAATCATATTAAAGGATTTCTCTTGTGAAATATTTGAGGCAACATCAAAGTTAATATGAACACCATGACCTGGCTTTAATACAAGAGCAACTGTAAGACCAAAAACTACGGCAAAAAAAGTAGTTCCTAAAAAAGCAGTAACAGCCTTTATTCCTACTCTGCCAAGAGAAGTAGGGTCACTCATGCTAGTTATGCCTGCTACTAAACTAAAAAATATTAAAGGAGCAATAATCATTTTGATCAAACGCAAAAAAATATCTCCTACCGGTTTTATATAAGATACATATTCAGGAAAATATATACCAAACATTATACCTAGGATTAATCCCAAGGTAACTTTTTTCCATAATTTCATTGTTCTACTTAATTAATTTAAAGAGTGTTTTGATCCGACGTCATCCTGAAATAAATTCAAGATAATATCCACTTGTGTTCAGGATGACACCAACTTTGGAATTCTAGATATACTCAAATGATTTGAAGAATTGGATTTGAAAATGAATGGTGAGCATGCTAGGTGTACATATAGTATAATTACGCATGCGAATCCATGATATTTTCAAAAAACAATTCTTCAAAGCAGAAGAGTATAACATCGCTGACTTAAACTCAGGAAGCATTGGACTATATAGTTTGAGTAAATCTTAGATCTAATAAACACTCTCTTAAAATTAGATACTTTGAGTTACCCAATTTAAATAGCTAGACAGCCCATCTTGAATGTCGAGCTTTATTATTTGAGGAAGATCATAATTATGTATATCAGTAATCACCTTTTCTATTGTATTGTAGTTATCAGACTTAGCCTTTATCACAATACGATATTCTAGCACAGAAGATATCTTGCCTTCCCATTTAAAATAGCTGACTATATTATCTACTTGTATGCAAGCAGCTAGATTTTCTTCCAATAAGCTAGTTGTTATTTTGTCTACCACCTGCTGGTCATTTGGTCGTAGTTAAAATCACACAACATCTTTGTACCACTTATACCTCAACAAAGCAATTAGGTGTTTCAAATAATTTGACTTTTGTAATAATAAAAGAACTATTAGTAAATAATTTTGGTAAAATATTCAATTTTAAGTATAGCGCTATATTTTCTGCAGTTGGATTTTCCTGCATATAATATATTTTTTGACCAGTCCAGTCACATATTCTATCCCCCATTTCTCTATCATTTTGGTGTAATATAATATTATGATCAAAATTATCATCTATCCACTTTTGTATTATTGACTTCATGTAACCAAAATCTATAACCATACCAAGATTATCAGTAACATTTGATTCCACTGTAACTTCAAGGACATAACGATGACCATGTAGAAATTGACACTTATTCTCATGTCCAACAACTCTATGACCTGCATCAAATTCAATTTTACGAGTACACTTTATCATCATTAACCTCAAGTATAGATGTAAGACATCGGTTTAATAGCCTAGGGTATCATCCATGCACTTTTGATATCATCTCAGGCGTAAAGGCCGGCTGGTATCTAAGAAAATAGCCTAGAAGGATGTTATATCTATAGTATCTACATTTTTTATATAACCACTATTAAAATGGCTGCTGATCGTCTATTAGCGAGGAGTCGCGAAAAAGCGGCGACACGGTAATCTAGGATACGCGAAGCGTTACTCTAAAAAAAACAGCTTCGCTGTTTACCTGGATCGCCACGGCATCTAAAGAGCCTTGCTATGACGATTATAGAAAAATGTGTACTATGATGTTATATACTCTTCTGCTTTGAAGAATTGTTTAATTCTTTAAATATGAGCTAGCAAAGATTCATATCTAGCAATATCCAATTTAATAATATCAATTTTTGTATCATCAATTTCTTCGTCTATTTCTTTTGTTAAAGAGTCTATTTTCCTAATTATCTCATGTAGTTGCAAACTACTAGTATCAACAGCAAACTCTGTTACTATATTTACATTTGTCCACGTGACCTCAGCTAACCCTGAGTAGATAAAGTACTTAAATACAGAATTATCTACTGTAATTTTTGTCAATCCATCTTTTAAATTTGCAATCAATAACTCATGACCTGGTAAAACCTCAAATTCTCCTAATTCTCCCGGCATTGTTATCATCCGAGCTTCCATGTCAAACACAACATTCACTGGCGTTACAATTTTAACTCTAATTGTTTTATTCATTATGCCACTTTTTCTTTAAGTGTTTCACCTTTCTCTACTGCTTCATCAATGCTACCAACCATATAAAAAGCAGCTTCTGGTAAATAGTCATATTTGCCAGAAACCAACCCATGAAACCCTTCAATAGTATCAGCTAAACTGACAAATTTTCCAGCTATACCTGTAAATACTTCGGCAACATGGAAAGGTTGAGATAAAAAGCGTTGAATTTTCCTTGCCCTAGTAACGGTTAATTTATCTGCTTCCGATAACTCATCCATTCCTAGAATGGCAATTATATCTTGCAGAGACTTATATGTCTGCAAAACTTTTTGTACCTCACGAGCAACCGAATAATGTTTCTCTCCAACAATTGCCGGATTTAGTAATTGTGAACTACTATCAAGTGGATCTACTGCCGGGTAAATACCAAGCTCAGCAATTTGTCGACTAAGTACGGTAGTAGCATCCAAATGGGTAAAAGAGGCAGCAGGAGCAGGATCAGTTAGGTCATCTGCTGGCACATAAATAGCCTGCACAGAGGTAATTGATCCAAGCTTTGTTGAAGTAATACGCTCTTGTAGCTCTCCCATATCTGTTGCCAGTGTTGGTTGATAACCAACTGCTGAAGGTATTCTGCCTAAAAGGGCTGATACCTCAGAACCAGCTTGAGTAAAGCGAAAAATGTTATCGACAAAAAACAAGACATCCTGTCCTCCATCTAAATCCCTGAAACTTTCGGCTATAGTAAGACCACTTAAAGCAACTCTAGCTCTTGCACCGGGTGGTTCGTTCATTTGCCCATAAACAAGAGCTACTTTAGATTTTTTGGGATTTTTTAAATCAATTACCCCAGAGTCAATCATTTCGTGATAAAGGTCGTTACCTTCTCTAGTCCGTTCCCCAACTCCTGCAAAAACCGTATATCCCCCATGTGCTTTTGCTATATTATTAATAAGTTCCATAATTAACACTGTCTTTCCTACCCCAGCACCACCAAATAACCCAATTTTTCCTCCTTTTGAATAAGGGGCTAAAAGATCAATGACCTTAATCCCTGTAACCAAAATGTTTCTTTCAGTTGATTGATCAACAAAACTTGGAGCTGGTTTGTAAATTGAAGCAAAGTCAGTTGAATCAACCTTACCTCTTTCATCAATTGGTACACCAACCACATTTATTATGCGTCCGAGTGTGCCAATACCGACAGGTATCTTAATAGTCTCACCTGTATCTATTACTTCTTGCCCTCTTACTAACCCTTCTGTTGGTCCCATAGATATACATCTAGCAATATCGTCTCCTATATGCTGTGATACTTCTAGTATCACTTTCTCTCCATTATTATTGCACTCAAGTGCATTGAGAATTTTTGGCAATTTACCATCACTACTAAACTGCACATCGACTACAGCTGAAATAATCTGCACAATCTTGCCAATAGTTTTTGTCATATTTTACCTTAATTTATTTTTTATACGGCTTCTGCCCCTGCAATAATCTCTATCAAATCCTTAGTAATCAGATCTTGTCTAGATCTATTAAGTTTTAGTGTTAATTTATTAATAAGCTCCTTAGCATTTTTTGTTGCATTATCCATTGCTGTCATTCTAGCTCCTTCTTCGCTAGCTCTATTTTGTAGTAGAGCATAATTAATTTGAGCCGATACATAAAGATTAATCATATGCAAAATAAGCCCTTCACCTTCATATTCATAGCTCAAATATTTCTCATTTGAACATAGCTGTTTTTCAATTGGCAATATTTGCTTTTTAGTTGGAATCTGTATCATAGCATTTTTACAATTGTTAAAATATATTTGACAATTGCTAATTCTAGAATCCTCTACCATCTCCATCAGTTTTTCTTTGACCTGAAATGACAAATTATTATTATGAGCTTTTGGAAACTCATAATAATTATCAATATAATGGGAATATTGCCCCTTAAATGCATCATAACCCTTTTTGCCAATAATAATAAGCCTTACTTGTTTACCAACATTTTCCAAATTTGCAATATCAGATTTTACCTGCTTGGACAGTAAAAAATTAAAAGCTCCGCACAAACCTCGTTCGGAGGTGACTACTATTAGTAAATGTAACTTATTTATATTAGACCTCTTGCATAATTCTACTTCTGCTGGTAATTTGTGCGTCGCTCCGGTACTCGAATCCTCACGTACACTCAAGTACGCTGCGGTTCTGCGTTCCGTGGCTTCTGCAAATTCCCTAGCAGAAGCGAATTCTGCAAGAGATCTATTCACGTCACCTTGGTCTAATAATCCTTCCGAAAAAAATTTTTTCTGTTCGATAAGCATATCCTGTAAATTATTGCTAGATGCCACGCTAGACATTATACCCTGCAGAATCCCAATATAATCCTCTGAGTCCTTAACTTGGTTTTTGGCTTTTGTAAACTTAGTAGCCGAAACTATCTGCATAGCCTTAGTAATTTTTTGCGTTGTTGTAATGCTCTTAATACGAGATCTTAACTGTTTTAAACCTGACATAGCTACCTAATTAATCTTAATCTGAAGTCGATTTAACTTACTGAACACTCGATAATTAAGTTTTTTAGAATTATTAAAAAATACGTCATTGCGAGAAGTCGCTGAAAGCGACAACGCGGCAATCTAGGATACGCGAAGCGTTACTCTAAAAAAACAGCTTCGCTGTTTACTTGGATCGCCACGGCATCTAAAGATGCCTCGCGATGACGGTTAAGGAAAAACTTGATTATCGAGTGAACAAGCATTAAAGTTTTGCACAAAATTTTCTAAGAAAATTTTTAACTTTTGTTCTATTTCTTTAGTAATTTGTCCTTGCTCTCTAATAGATACTAAAATATCGTTTTCACTCAGTTTTATTTCTTGTAGCATTCTATGCTCAAATTCTTTTATTCGTTCAACAGGAATACTATCAAGATAATTTCTTACCCCAGCATAAAGACTAACCACTTGTTCCTCAACAGGGAAAGGGCTATATTGATCCTGCTTCAATATTTCGCTAAGCTTTGTACCATGTGAAATAAGTTGTTTAGTTGAAACGTCTAAGTCTGAACTAAACTGAGAAAAAGCTGCTAATTCCCTAAATTGTGCTAACTCAAGTTTCACATTTCCTGCCACTTGCTTCATAGATTTTACTTGTGCTGCTGATCCTACCCTACTCACGGATATACCAATATTTACCGCTGGTCTGATACCTTTATAGAACAACTCATTTTCTAAAAAAATCTGTCCATCAGTAATTGATATAATATTGGTTGGAATATATGCGGAAACATCACCTGCTTGGGTTTCAATAATTGGCAAAGCCGTAAGAGATCCACCACCAGATTCATCTGACATTTTTGCTGCTCGTTCAAGTAACCTAGAATGTAGATAAAATACATCTCCTGGATAAGCTTCACGTCCCGGCGGTCTTCTAAGTAATAGTGAGATTTGTCTATAAGCAACAGCATGTTTACTTAAATCATCGTAAATAACTAGTGCATGCATACCATTATCACGAAAATACTCACCAATACTACAACCAGTGTAAGGGGCAACATATTGTAACGCAACAGGATCAGAGGCAGTAGCTACCACAACTGTGGTATATTCCATTGCTCCTGAGTCTTCTAATCTTTTTACTACCTGTGCAATAGTCGATCTTTTTTGACCAATAGCTACATAAATACAATAAATTTTATTTTTTTCATCACCGTCAAGATGAGCTTGTTTTTGGTTAATAATAGTATCGATAACAATAGCGGTTTTACCTATTTGCCTGTCACCAATAATTAACTCCCTCTGACCTCTACCAATAGGAATTAGGGCATCAATTACTTTAATGCCCGTTTGCACCGGCTCTGTAACACTTTTTCTAACAATTATCCCCGGAGCTTTTTCCTCTATATTCCTATATGTATCAGTTATAATCTCGCCTTTACCATCAATAGGATTTGCCATACCATCAACGACCCTACCAAGCAACGACTTACCAACTGGTACTTGTAAAATCTTCCCAGTTCTTTTTACCGTATCACCTTGTTTGACTTCTCGATCACTACCAATTAATACAATACTTACAGAGTCTGTTTCAAGATTAAGAGCTAGACCTTTTACTCCTGACGCAAACTCAACTACCTCGCCAGCTTCCACATTATCGATACCATATACCCTAGCTATACCATCACCAACTGTTACAACCTGCCCTACTTCTCGTAAATCACTAAGCTGATCAATATTAGCAATTTCTTTTTTTAATATTTCAGCAAGTTCGACAGCCTTTAATTGTTGGGTAGACCCCATAGTTATTCCTCATATAAAATTTATTTAACCTATCTTTGTACCTCAATTTGATATAAGAATTAACAATTCTTATATCAAATTAGCTTGTTATCTTTGTAGCTTTCAAGGTTTTCGTTATTTTTTCTAACATTCCAGCAATAGAATAGTCCCTAACTATGCTATCATATTGCACAACAATACCGCCAATAATTGACTGACTTTGGCGAAAATTTATAGCAACCTTCTGCTGAAACTCATCTGCTAAATATTTTGTTAACCATTCTTTCTCTCTAGTTTGCAAAGATTTAGAAGAAGTTACTTTTACCATTTTAATATTTCTGCTGTTATTAAGTAGTTGTTGGTATAATACTATTATGTTTGATAAAATAGGCATACGTGAATGCCTTAGTAATATTAACAAAAACCGCTTAACTATAGATTCGATATTAAAGGTTTCTGTAATTAACTCAATTATTTTACATTTGTCAATATCCTTTACTATCGGAGAAAATATAACAGCCTTGATTTGCGGATTATCCTCGATAAATTGATTAATAATGGTAATCTGCTGTAATATTTTATCTTCCAAGCTACTTGCCAATGCATTATCAAATAAAGCAGAAGTATAGTTACGTACTAATTTATTGTTAATCATTATGTTTTTATATCTTATATTTTTATACTGCTCGTAAATGAAGAGTTGATAGACGATAGAATCAAAATCATGATAGTAGCAGGAATTACCAAGTCGAGGTGCTAGGCGTACATATAGTACGTGAACACCTCTAGAATCTTGGATAATGACGACGCAATTCTTGATTTTCTATCTGAGTATAAAACTAAATCAAACAATAATAAACCACATACAGCCAAGAAAACAAGCCATGTACGATTGCCCATAATACAGAGTGGTTTATATTAAATGAAATAGCCATAGCAAGTGCCGCACCAAATGACACGCCATGCTGCATAACAATGTTTATTCTCCTCCTTGGTGGATAAACTCCATAATCTTCACTGTTCATTTTACTCATTTTTTTTTCCTCATATTAATTCTAGGACAATTTATAACATAATTTATGCTTACCACTAAGTAACAAAAAGAATTTTTTTTAATTATATATGAATAGCTCTACCATAAGCCTGCAATACTGACTCACCCATCATTTCAGATAAAGTTGGATGAGGGAAAATAGTATTGATTAAATCAAGCTCTGTACCTTCCATAGTTCTAGCAATCACATAACCTTGAATTAGTTCGGTAACTTCTTTGCCTATCAAATGGGCTCCTAACAATTCACCAGTCTTTACATCAAAAATCGTTTTAATCATCCCTTCAGTACAACCATCAACCAAGGCTTTACCATTAGCGATAGATGGGAATCTGCCAATTTTCACTTGGTAACCAGCTTTTTTCGCTTGTTCTTCAGTAAGTCCTACACTAGCAATCTGAGGTGAGGAATAAGTACAGCCTGGAATATTACGTTTCTCTATAGGATGAGCTTTAAGCCCCGCAATAGTTTCTACAGCAATAATACCTTCATGACTTGCTTTGTGGGCAAGCCATGGTGCTGATGTGACATCGCCTATTGCATAAATTCCCTGTTCATCAGTTTGCATAAACTGATTGGTAATAATATGACCTCTATCTATTTTGATATTAGTTTTTTCTAGATTAAGATTTTCCGTATTGCCAACTATACCAACTGCCATCAGCAAAGTTTCAGCTTGTATCTTGTGATTTTTGCCTTCTATCTCAACTTCAATCGTGATATGATCTTGTGTTTGGCTATGATTTAACAATTTGCTATTAGTATGAATTTTTATACCCTTTTTTTCAAAAGTTTTTCGTGCCATTAAAGAAATTTCTTCATCTTCAGCCTGTAATATCCTATTTTGCACTTCAATTACAGTGACATTTGTTCCTAAAGCATTATAAAATGAAGCAAATTCTATACCAATCGCTCCTGATCCAACGATAATCATAGATTCTGGTAATTTATCAAGAACCATAGCCTCTTTGGAGGTAATAACTTGCTTGCCATCCGGCTCAAATCCATCTAAGATTCTAGACCTTGCACCTGTTGCAATTATTATGTCCTTTGCTTTAATCAAAATTTTTTGACCATTATTATTGATCTCTACTACCTTGCCTGTTCCTAGGCTAGCCGTGCCATCAATTATCGTAACCTTATTTTTTTTTAGCAGAGATTTAATACCAGATGTTAACTGCGTCGATATATCTCTAGAACGCTGTACTATTTTTTTTAGGTCAAAACTTGCTTCACCTACTATAATACCATAATCTTTAGCATGTCTAATTTTTTGAAATAATTCAGCTGATTTAAGCAATGCTTTTGTTGGTATACAACCCCAATTTAAGCAAACTCCCCCTAAATGCTCCTTCTCAATCAACACAACTTTTTTATTTAGTTGTGCAGCCCTAATTGCAGCCACGTAACCACCTGGTCCACCACCAATAATCGCTAGATCATAATTTTCCATTAATATATCCACTCATTCTTTCTAGATTTCTTTTATAACTTAATTTAACGGAAGAGTCTATTATTGAAATTTATAACAAGTTTGATTTTTTATACCTTTATGAGTTAGGATACCTTCCTTAACCCCAAAGATTAGATCACGACTGGCCGACGCAGAAGAAATATCCTTATGTAACAGAATATAATCTTTCCTTGAAAACCAACTATTTGGTAATTTTATTTTAGCAAATTCTAACCTAGACTTAGGAGTTTTGACTTGCGATACTACATTATTAACATATAGTTGCAGAGCTTTTAGTATCTGTGTTGCCATAAATTCAATGAACAAGGTAGACTCCCCTACTTTATCACACTCAGCTAAAACGTCATAGTACTCACTTTGTTCGTTTTTTATTAGTACCTCTACCGAAATATATTTAAAAATTGGTTCTGCTTTCATTAATAATAATTGTTGCCATAACCTACCCATTCGTCCATTACCATCTGAGAAAGGATGGATAAATTCTAGCTCATAATGAAATACGCAAGCTTTAATTAGCCACGGAATATCCTTATTTTCTTTTATGAACTGAAATAATTTATCCATTAATAATGGGACACGACTAGCTTTAGGAGCTATATGAGATATTTCATTGCCTTTAAATATGCCAACTCCGCTGGCTCGAAAATAGCCATTATCAACTATTAACTCTTGCATCAATAATCTATGTGCCTCTAGTAAACAATCTATTGATAATGGATTTAATTTATGTAAATTATTGTATAATTTAATGGCATTGTTAACTTCAATAATATCATTTTTAGGACCTAGCACCGGTTTTCCATCAATTATATCGGTTATTTGGTCTAAACTTAAACTATTACCTTCAATTGCTAAAGAAGAATGTATAGTCTTTATTTGGTTACTTTTTCTAAGTTTTACTGCAGGCAAAGAAAGCTTAGCTCCGGATAGAATACCAAGCTCATATGCAATATCTTGCAGTAATGTAAGTATTTTATTACTTACTTGAAAAGGTGGTTTTTCACTCATAAAATGATAGTATCATATGATACTATCATTGGCTATAAAATAATATTAGATTTTAAATACAGAGTAATTTGAACTTTGCAGCTATATAGGCTTAATAACGGCGTTGAGATGATAAGCGAGAGTCCTCTAGCCTCCGTAATTTCTAGTATTTAGATGTGCTAACATCGGTTTTAATCATATATTTCACGTCTATGTCCTACATCAATAACCAAGATCAGCGATTCGTTATTACTGATATTGCAAATAATTCTATAATCATCAACTCTGTAACGCCAAAGACCTTTCTTCTCTCCAACAAGACTTTTGCCAAAATCATGAGGATTTAATAGAGATTCTGCTTTCCAAATAGTAGACCTCTTTCGAAACTCTACTTCTGCTGGTGATTTGTACGTCGATGCGGTACTCGAATCCTCACGTACATTAGAGTACGCTGCGGTTCTGCGTTCCGCGTCTCCTTCAAATCCCTCAGCACAAGCGAGTTTCGAAAGAGGTCTAGTGAATTATACGTTGTTGTGTATCTTTATTTAATTTTGAAAATTGTTTTCTACTACGATCCGTAAACAGAATACTATAAGCCATTTTCCTTTTTAATTTGATTTAATGAATAAGTTTTAAAACCATCGTTATAAAACTCATCTAAAGCTTGCCTGCCAATTGTAAGATCATTTTGATCGACTAAATATAACTCTACAGCTTTTCTTAGTATATAGGCTTTACTACGGTCATGCACTTTAGCAAAAGTTTCAATTTGTTCATTTAACTGATCATCTACGTTAAAAGATAAAGTATGCATAATTAAGTTACTCTTAATAAATTTAATTAACTAGAATTATCAATATATTATATTAATAATAATTTTGAAATTAGATTTTAAACATGAAACATCAGCAGATTACTTTAGATAAACTAGGGTCTGATATTAACATTCCAGTAAGATATAGTACTAAAGCTAAACGAATTAGCATTAGAATAAACCACACAGGAGCTGAATTAGTTTTACCTAATAAAAATTTTAATACAGGATATAAATTTTTGTTAGAAAAAGAATCTTGGGTTAGGCAAAAACTGCAAAAATTCTTAAACAAGCCCCCCTTTGATTATAACACAATAACAGTCTTTGACGAAGTATATTCGTTATTAAATATTGATGCAGATTATAAAAAAGTACAAATCACGGATGATGTTATTCAGATATATTCTTTACCCTCACAACACAAAAGTACTTTAGTAAGGTTTTTAAAAGATATGTTGTTACTAGAAACCACAAAACTGGCTACTCTTCTAGCAAAAGAACATAATATAAACTTTACTAAAATTAAAATTATGAATAATAAGGGCAAATGGGGAAGCTGCTCTAGTAAGGCTGTACTTGCTTTTAATTGGCGTCTTATTTTTGCTCCAAAAAAAATATTAAAATACTTAGTGACCCATGAAATATGTCATATAATTGAAATGAATCACAGTCCTCGTTTTTGGAATTTAGTAGCAAGACTTTATCCTGACTATAAGTTGGCTAGATTATGGCTTAAGGAACATGGCAATACTCTCCATCAATATTTAATGTCTTAGTAAGTCTATTTGTTTTTTATAATCTTTTGATTGGAAAATAAAATTACCTGATACTAAAACATCAGCTCCAGCTTTTATACAGTTCTTACCGGTAACATCATTTATTCCTCCATCTACAGAAAGCAATATATTTTTGCCGGAATTTTTAATTTTTTCCGAAATAATTTTGACTTTCTCTAGCTGATTCTCTATAAACTTTTGGCTAGAAAAACCGGGGTTTACGGTCATTGCTAGAATTATATCTACTTTATCAATAATATAATCTATAGAATTTGGACTTGTAGAGGGAAGTAATGCCACCCCAGCTTTTAACCCTAAATTTTGAATAGTACTTAAAGTTCTGTCAAGATGGATAGTGGTTTCAGGATGGATAGTGATAATATCTGCTCCACTACTAGCATAGTCTTTAATCGAATATTCTGGGTTATTAATCATTAAATGTACGTCAAATGGTAATGTAGTGTGAGGTCTTAAAGCTTTTATTATAGGAGGCCCAAATGTTAAGTTAGGTACAAAATGTCCATCCATAACGTCTATATGGATCATATCAGTGCCAGCTTCTTCCAAAGAACTGATTTCTTTTTGCAAATTAGCAAAATCTGCTGACAGTAACGAAGGTGCGATCTTAATTATTTTCACTTTTGTTTTTATCCTCGATATGAACTTTTTGACTATTTTTTCTTCTTGCTATATTCTGTTTTAAAGCACTAGACAGTTTTTGAAATTTACTCTCACTAAATTTACTCCCACTATTTTGCAATTTCTGCTGCTTTTCCTTTGTTATAAAACCCTTCCTATAAACTTTTTTAAGTTCTTCACTGTATTCTATAACTATTCAAATAAATTTCTACTATCTTTTCGACATTTTATTATTATACTACAGGTTATGATTTTATAATGAACTAAGTATAGCCATAATGAATCAACATATTGTAAATTCTCCTGAATCACTTGATGAAAAGCGTAATAATGCCCGTCAAGGTGGAGGGGGAAAGAGAATCGCCTTACAACATAAAAAAGGTAAGCTTACTGCAAGAGAAAGAATAGAAGTATTGCTAGATCCTGAGAGTTTTGAAGAAACAGGAATGTTTGTTGAACATAGATGCAGTAATTTTGGCATGAACGACAAAAAATTCCTAGGGGACGGTATAATAACTGGACATGGTACCATAAATGGCAGGTTGGTTTTTGTATATAGCCAAGATTTTACGGTATTCGGTGGATCCCTTGGTGAGTATCATGCTAAAAAAATATGTTCCCTACTCGATTCTGCTCTGGCGGTAGGAGCCCCAGTTATTGGGATAAATGATTCGGGAGGAGCAAGAATCCAAGAGGGAGTCGATGCTCTCGCTGGTTATGGAGAATTATTTCAACGTAATGTAATTGCTTCCGGTATTATTCCACAAATCACCTTAATTATGGGACCTTGTGCTGGTGGTGCTGTTTATTCTCCTGCCTTAACAGATTTCATATTCATGGTTAAAAATACTTCTTATATGTTTGTAACAGGACCAGACGTAGTTAAAACTGTTACAGGTGAAGAAGTAAGCCAAGAACAACTTGGCGGGGCAAAAATGCATACTACAAAGAGTGGTGTTGCTGACCTTGCTTTTAAAAATGATATAGAGCTACTTCTAGAAACTAGAAGGTTTTTTAATTTTTTACCTCTATCAAATCGCAGTCCCCTACCACATCGTCGTACCGAAGACCCAGCTGATCGGGTTGATATGTCCCTAAACACCTTAGTCCCAAGCATTCCGAACAAAGCTTATGACATGAAAGAATTAATTGAGCGTATTGTTGATGAAGGAGAATTTTTTGAGCTGCAACCAGATTTTGCTAGAAACATTATAATCGGCTTTGGTTATATGGAAGGAAGACCTATAGGATTTGTTGCGAATCAACCATTACATTTAGCTGGCTGTTTGGATATTAACGCATCAAGAAAGGCAGCAAGGTTTGTTCGTTTTTGTGATGCGTTTAATATCCCAATAGTAACTCTAGTTGATGTACCAGGTTTTTTACCTGGCACTGATCAAGAGCATAACGGAATTATTAAACATGGAGCAAAATTGTTATATGCGTACGCTGAAGCAACTGTACCAAAAATTACCATAATTACTAGGAAAGCTTATGGTGGAGCTTATATAGTTATGAACTCAAAACATCTTCGTGGTGATGTGAATTACGCGTGGTTCAACTCAGAAATTGCAGTACTTGGAGCTGAAGGAGCTGCTGAAATAATATTTAAAGAAGAATGCAAAGATACAGAATCAAAAAAACGAAAAATCCAAGAGTATAAAGATACTGTTACTTCTCCTTTCACTGCAGCATCTAGAGGATACCTAGACGATATTATAAAGCCTCAAAATACTAGATGGCGCATATGTAAAGCACTAAACTTTCTTCAAAACAAAAAAATACAATTACCATGGAAGAAGCATGATAACTTACCACTTTAGTATACTTAAGCACGAGATTTTATGACTAAACCATTATTTGATAAAATTTTAATCGCCAATCGTGGTGAAATAGCTTTGAGAATAATGCAAACCCTAAAGAAGATGAGTATTAAATCAGTTGCCGTATATTCTGAAGCAGATACACATTCAATGCATGTACAATATGCTGATGAAGCTTATTACATCGGCAATTCTCCTGCCACTGAGAGCTATTTGTCAATTAAAAATATTGTAAATGCTATTAGAGCAAGTGGTGCTTCAGCAGTACATCCAGGATATGGATTTTTATCAGAAAATTCAAATTTTGCAAATATCTTAAAAAGGGAAGGAGTTGCATTAATAGGTCCCAATGCTTCTGCTATTAAGAAAATGGGTGATAAAATTGAAGCAAAAAAAATCGCTATGGAAGCAGGAGTCAGCACTGTTTCTGGCTATATTGGTACTATCAGCAATATAAATCAGGCCATAGAAATTGCAGAAAAAATAGGTTTCCCTGTTATAGTTAAGGCAACAGCTGGCGGTGGTGGTCGTGGAATGAGAGTGGTAAAAAACTCTGAAGAAATGGCTAATGCCTTTGAATCAGCTAAGCTTGAGGCAGTAAATAATTTTAGCGATGGTAGATTATTCATTGAAAAATTAATTCAGTCCCCAAGGCATATTGAAATACAATTATTAGCTGATCAGTATGGTAACAGTGTTTGTCTTGGTGAGCGAGAATGTTCAATTCAACGTTACCATCAAAAAGTGATTGAAGAAGCCCCAAGCTCCTTTATTACCGAGGAAATACGGCAAAAAATGTATAAAGAGACCATAGCTTTATCTAGCAAGGTCGGTTATTACTCAGCCGGGACAGTTGAATTTATAGTTGATTTAGATAAGAATTTTTATTTCCTTGAGATGAATACTAGGCTACAAGTTGAGCATCCAGTAACTGAGCTGATCACTGGTATTGACATAGTAGAAGAGATGATAAAAATTGCTGCTGGTGAGAAATTATCATTTTCTCAAGAAGATATAAAATTAAAGGGGCATGCGTTTGAATCTAGAATTTGTGCAGAAAACCCCATGCGTGGATTTCTGTCGTCTAGCGGTAGAATTACTGAATATGTAGAACCACCAAAAAATGCTAACATACGTGTGGATACAGGTCTTGGACTTGGTGGAGAAGTCAGTATGTTTTATGATTCAATGATTGCAAAGCTTTGTACTTACGGAGAGACTAGAGAACAAGCTATTGAGGTTATGCGTTCTGCTTTAAGTGCTTACATAATACAAGGTATTTCTCATAATATTAGTTTCTTAGAAGCAGTAATATCACATCCTCGTTTTATAGCAGGTGATATAAATACTGCATTTATAGAAGAAGAATATCCAGATGGGTTTTCTGGAGCAAGCTTAACTTCTGAAATCACTAAAATATTCCTAGCTACAGCCATTTTTGTTTATATTGCGGAGCAAAAACGTGCTTCGTTAATTTCTGGTCAAATAGTCGATCAAACTAATAAAATCGGTACTAGATGGGTTGTATCAATTGATGATAAACTATTTCCAGTTTTAATTAAATCAGTAGATTATGGTTATAATATAAGACAAGAAAATGATAGAATTTATATCCGTAGTAACTGGAACTTAGGTAGTAGACTCTTTTCCTGTATTGTAAATGGTAGAAAAGCCAATGTAAAAATTGGCAATATCTTAACAGGTTATATGTTATCACATTCAGGTATTACTGTTAAAGCTTATGTCCGTTCTCCACGGATGTCTGAACTAGAAGCGTTGATGATTACAAAAAATATCCAAGAAGAGCAAACAGAGCTGCATGCCCCGCTTGCAGGACAAATTATTGCAATTAAGATTCAAGAAGGTAGTACGGTAGTTATTGGTCAAGAGATTATGGTTTTAACTGCCATGAAAATGGAGAATATACTTGTTGCTGAGCGTAATGGGAAAATTGCTAAAATCTTAGTTAATGAGAAAGATCAGGTGGTTAGTGGGCAGGTGTTACTTGAATTTGCTTAGGTTTAAACTAGATATAATAATAGCTTGAAAATTAATTGTAACTAGCATACTCAAATGATTTTGAATAATAAAAATGTTGAATTACTTTTATCGATATCTTAAAAAATATTGTAGTAGCGGTAAATTAATATTTGTTCTAATAATTGTAGCCATTATATTGGCTTGCTCGACTTATTATGTGATTTCAATTGAGTCGAAATCTCTTGGTCCAGACCCAAGTAGAGTTATAGGGCTTATATTAGTAGATCTTGCTGTATTCTTACTTTTAGGTATTTTATTAGCTCGTAAATTTTTACGAGATTTTATTGATAAAGGTGAAAGGGAGACGTCTTCGAAATTACAAAATCGTATCATTATTGCCTTTAGTTTGATTGCTACAATCCCAACTATTATTGTTTCAGTGTTTTCAGCATATTTTTTTAATTTTGGTATTCAATCTTGGTTCGATAAAAAGATTTCTGCTGTGCTTGATCAGTCGATAATAGTCGCAGAATCTTATATAGACGAACATAAACTGCAGTTACGAGAAACAGCATTATCTGTCGCTGATGATTTAACTGAGATGTATTATAATCTAATACATAATCCCCTTTCATTTAATGAAGCATTAAATACTGAAGTTGAGATGCGTTCTCTTGATGAAGCTATAGTTTTTCATAGACCTACTAATACTGTTATTGCTAATACATTCTTAAGTTTCGCAATTTCATTTGCTACTATTCCAGCTCATTTAATGAAAAGAGCTGAGCTAGGAGAAATTGTTGAGATAAAATCTGATCCTAAAAAGATTCGAATGCTTACAAAACTTAAAGATCATAATGATATATATTTGTTGGTAGGTAGATTGATTGATGCTAAAATTATTGATCATATTGATAAAACTAACGGTGCAGCTGAAGAATATTATCGTCTTAAAAAACATATATCCAGTATGCAGATCAAATTTTCTATAGTATTTATTTTTATTGCTTTATTACTGCTATTAGCTGCAATAAGCTGGGGAATGATTTTTGCTACAAAGATAGTAAAGCCTATTCGGAAATTAGTGATTGCTACTGAAAAGGTTAAAAATGGTGACTTAACTATTCAAGTACCAGAAGACCTTGTTAATAAAGATGAAATAAGCGTTTTATCCTCAGCTTTTAATAGGATGATTAAACAAATTGACCATCAACAAAGAGATCTAGTTATAGCTCAGCGTGCACTTGCTTGGTCTGACGTAGCAAGGAAAGTAGCTCACGAGATTAAGAATCCTTTGACACCTATTCATCTTGCCTCCGAAAGATTACTTAGGAAATTTAGTAATCAAGTTGAAGATAAGACAGAGTTCAACAAATACATACAGATGATTGTACGTCATACTGACGATATTAAAAAAATTGTCTCTGAATTTGTTAATTTTGCAAGACTACCAGCCCCAATATTTATGGATTGTGATCTAGTAATTCTTATAAAGAATATGGTTGAATCACGAAAATTAATTAATGATAAAATATTATATAAATTCATCACAACTGATCAACACATAGATTTTATCTGTGATACAACTCAAATTAATCAGATTATGGTTAATTTATTAAAAAATGCCGAAGAATCTATAGGACTTACTAGATTTCAACAAGGTGTTATTGCTGTTTCTATAACCAAGTCTAACCATCAGATTACTATTACAGTAAATGACAATGGAGTAGGATTCCAAGCAAATTTAATTGATAGGGCTACAGAAGCCTATATAACGACTAGATCCAAAGGAACTGGTTTAGGGCTAGCCATTATCAAAAAAATAGCACAAGATCATTGTGCAACACTAGAGTTAGCAAACAAGTACGAGGGGGGAGCGATTGTCAACATAACATTCAACCTTGATGAATTAAAATTAAAGATCAATAATTCGAAGTCGATAAATCACATTTTCACTTAATATTCTTTCCTTACTTTACCTCTTTCTTGGCAACTCTCTTATATTTAAAGTCATGCTTTATAACAATATACTTAATCTGTAATCGTGATTTTTATCACATATTAGTAAATCGTTCTTTAAAAATAAAATTATAAATACAGTTTTTACTTTCCCTCTCTATGACAATTGCATTAACATTAATTAATCTTTAATAAATAAATTAACTGATAGGTAATAAAATGGTTTTATTTAACAAGTTACAAAATAATTTTCTTATTAATAGATTTAATAGATATTTAGTAACAAGGTGCATAATTTTTCTTTTTTTGTTTATTCTGTTTTTTTTATTACAAGGGTTTGGTACATCTAATGTTTTGGCAGCAGGATTAAGAAATGAGCAAATAAATTTACATCATCCAAACCCAACTATTAATAGAGAATACTTTGAAAATGAAATAGAAACAACTTGGCAACTTATTGATGAAGCTCGTGATGAGTTGAAAAGACTAGAACAAACACGTAATTCACAAATAATAGACAGATTTGGGGATTATGACAATGAGTTGAAAAAAGAATTTGGTTTACAAAACAATTATTACCCAAAAGTACTTAAGTTACTAGAAGCAAATTATTTAACATTACTTGATTTACATAGAAACTATAGTTTCAAGAAAGAAATGATCGAAGAAAAAATATCAGATAACGAAACACGGAAAGGTATAAAGGAGAAAGGTTTAACCGCAATAAAGCAACTAATAAAGAGAAATTCTAAAGAATATGATAAAGCTCAATCAGACGCTGAACGAAAGGCTTTGGTAGAAAAGGAAGAATCTTTATCAAAAATAAAAAAAGAATTAGAAGAAACCTCATATCAAGATGCTGTATACTTGGATAATTTGAAGAATGAGAACAACAAACAAGGAGGGAGCGAATATAACGTAGTAAACACAAACCCCGAAAGTATTTACGAAGACAATTTTTCAGATCATTCAAGTATAGTTAAAATTTTAAAAAAAATAGACATATCTCCACAAGACCTAAGGTACGATGATAACACAAAAGAAACTCTCTATATTAATCTTAAGGAAGTAAATCAAAAGTTAGAAGATTTGGCACAGGATATGAGTAACATAGAACAGCAAGAGTCAATACTCAACCAAGAAAAAGATCATTACGACAAACTATCAAGTGCTATCAATATAAAAGAAGATAAAATCCGCAAGTTAGAAGAAACAAAAAAATATTTTGAATCTAAGTTAGATTGTAAAGAGGCTAATAATTCATTACCTACTTTACCAAAGAAGAAATTTAAGAATGTGGCAGCATGCATTATTTCTATTATCAAAGCACAACCTCAAGCTTCTAATAGTTTGATGCCAGTAAAATCACCTTATATATCTCTTAATGACCCACCTCCAAATCCAAGCTTAAGTATGCAAACAGAGATATTACCATACCAAGTAGAGGATTCTGTTGTTATGCCTCTAATATCAGATACCACTCAGCCTAATAATGAAACGCTAACCGATAAAGCTATACCACTAGTAAACACTAAAAGTTTACACAACGAATTTCAAGAATTTGCAACAGAAAATGACGGTAATAATCAATGTAAGGAGATTATTACTCGCAGACATAGCATCGAAACAGAACAACCTAAACATTATCAAGATAAGAAAACTATTACTCGTACGTTTAGCCTCGAAACTCCCCCGACCCCAATCACTAGACGAAGGATTTTTCTCTTATAACAGCAGCATACCAGAATCTGAAGAGGAAGAGTGGAGCAACTCTGAAGATGAATCACTTATAGATATTCCCTTAAAAAGGTTCTCAAGGTCATCTTCATTAGCACCACTCGATCCACAATATTATTCAAGAAGATCATCAGATGCTTCAAATCTTGATTCTAGTGATAAAATAGCAATAGTAACGTTTCCCCCCTTACCAATAACTCAAGAGACTATGTCAATAGTAGCTGAATCTCAGTCTCTTGCAAAAACCACACCTCCAGTAACTATAGTCAATTCAGAAGAATTGGATAGCAGGAATGATGGAGCGAAGCCTATAGATAATAGGCGAGCGATCGAAGACGATGTCACCAAATTCTCATCAATTGACTATAACCTTCAGCATTCTGTAGAAACTATATACTTAAATGATTTGGAGAATGGGGACAACAAACAAGGGGTAAGCAAAAACAACTTAGAACTACATGAATATGAGAATCCACCGAAACCTTACAAAACTAAAAGGCAGAAAAAGAGTATAGCTGTACATGATAATGCAGATGTTGTTCAAAATGAAGTATTTGATAAAGATAATCTTGGGTTAGAAGAATTGTTTAAAGAAGAAGCTGTGCCAATAGTAGCTAATGAGCAACTTCCTGAGGAAGAACATCATGCAGATAAACATCTTGTAGTTAATGTTCAACCTCTTGAGACTGTACCTCAAGCTCCTGCAAATGTAGTCCACGTAGAAAATCATCCTCCTGCAGTTCAACCTCTTGAGGCTGTACCTCAACCTCCTGCAAATGTAGTCCACGTAGAAAATCATCCTCCTGCAGTTCAACCTCTTGCAGCTGCACCTCAACCTCCTGCAAATGTAGTCCATGTAGAAAATCATCCTCCTGCAGTTCAACCTCTTGAGGCTGTACCTCAACCTCCTGCAAATGTAGTCCACGTAGAAAATCATCCTCCTGCAGTTCAACCTCTTGCAGCTGCACCTCAACCTCCTGCAAATGTAGTCCATGTAGAAAATCATCATTAGATGAAAAAGAATCTTATATCTCACCTATTAATTTTGATATCGAACAAAATATAGCAAAATATACTACATATATAGAATTTGATTACTTGGATTTAACTTCAAACGCTTTAAGTACTCGAAATAATCTATTAAAACATAATACGGTAAATATGGTAGCGGCAGGGGATAATGATTATTATATTAAAAAAGGAGGGTGGATTCAAGTTATGAACTCTACTAGCAAACAAAAAGGAAATACTTTACCCTTTAAAAATAATCAGCAAGGCTTCGTTCTAGGTTTTGATGCACAGCCTCTTGATGAACTTATTATAGGAATCGCATATGCTAATGCAAATTCATATACTAAATTTCAAAGCATCTTTAATGACAAGCAAAATATTATTTTACATGTAGCTGCAGTTTACAGCAAATATACATTATCACAAAATATGTATCTGAGTTCTTATCTTAAATATGGTAAAGCCTTTATTAAAAATCTAGGGAAAAGAGATACTATATCAATTAATAGCAAGACTAACGGTTATGTAGGACGTGCGAAGCTTGAAACTCACTATAAAGTTGATTTAGATAAATTTTTGTTCAAACCAATGGTAGGAATAATATTTGATCGTTTTCTAATCAAAAATTTTACAGAATATAGGAAAGATTTTAATATTAATGTACCAACTAGGAAAGGAAAAAGAGTATCATTTGAAACTGGAATTGATTTCAGTAAACGCATTTTAGTAAGAAATATTTCAATTATTCCTAAGGTACACTTTAAACTAGATCAGACTGTTCTACTAAATAATTCAACCGACATCATTAATTTTACTAGCATAGAACACCATACTCAAACAGTAGCTATCACAAAATCTCTAAGACCATCTCCAAAGAATGTTATGTACACTTTAGGAGGTTGTATAAACATGCAATCTGTATCAGCACTTGAATTAGGTGCTGGTTACGATTATAGTTTAAAGAAAAGTTTTACTACCCACTCTTTCTATGTTAATGGATCAGTGAAATTTTAATACAAGTTGCTAATTATTACATAATTAGCAACTTTCGTTAAGGATTTCTACTACCACCTACATTTCGGTTAGGTTTTTTATGAGTAAGTCCTTTCATATCTAGAGAACCATCTAGAGCAGGGGTGGCATTAGCATCATGTAATAGCTGAGACGCATCCTTAAAAAGAGGGTCAGCTGTTACACGATCAGGTTGCAACCCGTGAACAGCAGCTGAATTTACCCTAATATTACCCTGGGCATTTTTAACTATTCCTACATATTCTCCTTTGTTTTTAAGGACTTCTTGCTCAAGTTGCTCAAGAGTGCTTTTATCTACTGGTAAAGTATAAGTTTTACCCTTACGTTTCAAATATAAAGGTGACTTATTGTTATCAGAACAAGAAAATATTTCTGTAGGTTTGGTCAGATGCACCAACTTGCCATTCTTATAGTGAGCAGTCAAATATACAGCATCTTCTTTACTAATATTACGTCCATTTGTATCTTGTACTGCAAAAGACATATGGCACGCCCCCTGCATATCTATAGATAACGGTATATTTACCATACGAGCATTTTTAATTTCTTCTCCCTCTCTAGTTTTATATTTAGCATTTTTGTCATCATGACTTACATCATAACTCAACGTTGTTTCATTTATTGTCACAACATCCTTACCGTTTTGCTTCAAGTTAAAGCTTTTACCTGATTCTGGGGATATAATATTTTCTTGCCATGCAATATCTTTATACTCAGCTGCAAATTTTTTATGAATATCTGTATAGCCTCTTTGTTCAATATTTTCTATCTCTCGTAGTACATTTGAGTCCCGAAATGCTTCGGATAATCTACCAACATTTTCTTGGGCAAATTGAGCAAAACTGCTTGTAGATTGCAAAGAAAATTTATTAACAATTGGCTGAACTTGCTCTCTTGACAATTCCTTAAAAGCTTGCAATATTTTATCATCGTCATAAACATTACCCTTAGTCTTATCCTGAACTAATACTTTATCTACAGACACGCCACTATCCATCACTGGCCTATACTCTGTACCTACTGATTGATACAACTTTTGCCTATTATCTGTTTGGCTATCAACTGCTCTAAACTCTTTAGTAATAGTCTCTGTTTCCGTACCTATTGACTTACCAGCTATCTTATCCGTTTGAATCCCAACTTCGTATGCTTCTGGCTTAATTTGTAACTTTTCCAATTGACTTAGAAGTGCGGCATTTTGGCTTTCAAGAGCAGCTATCCTAACATCCTTATCTCTAAGCTCTGTTACCCTAGCCTGTTCATCTTTTTGGATTCTTTGGGCTTGTTCCTGAGCAACCTCCAACCTCCTCCAAAGTTCATCTATATCCCCTTTTTGTTTTGTTACTAAAGCAGTATACTTTAATTCTTCTGCTGCACTAAGTGTTTCTAGCTGATTTTTTGTATCTTTTTTTATTTCTTCTAACTGAGTTTTTAAACTATTATTCTCATTGGTTAACCCACCTAGCTGATCTTGTAATTTTTTAGCTTGCTTACTTTCTACACCATATTTTTGCTCAACTGCCTTTAGGCTTTCTTGAACGGTTATTAATTCTTGTTTCTTCTTTTCTAGCTCACTCCGACTTTCTTGCTGCTCTGATTTTAGTTTTGATAATTCCTCGTTTATTGTTTGCAATTTTACTGCAGCTACCTCTGATTGTCCTTTAAGCATTGCTTCATATTTTACTTCTGCTACCTGTAATTCCGAATTGGCGGCTTCTTTTGCTTCAGTAAGAGCCTTTATCTGATTTTCTGCCCCTTCTCTTGTTTCTTTTAAGTTAGTCGTTAATTGATGCTGAGCCTCGGTTAATTCCTCTACCTGATCTTGTAATTTTTTAGCCTGCTTACTTTCTACACCATATTCTTGCTCAACTGCCTTTAGGCTTTCTTGAACGGTTATTAATTCTTGTTGCTTCTTTTCTAGCTCACTCCGACTTTCTTGCTGCTCTGATTTTAGTTGTGATAATTCCTCGTTTATTGTTTGCAATTTTGCTACAGCTGCCTCTGATTGTTCTTTAAGCATTGCTGCATAATTTTCTTTTGCTACCTGTAATTCCGAATTGGCGGCTTCTTTTGCTTCAGTAAGAGCCTTTATCTGACTTTCCTTCTCCTCTCTTGTTTTTTTAAACTCAGTCGTTAATTGATGCTGAGCCTCGGTTAATTCCTCTACCTGTTCTTGTAATTCTTTAGCCTGCTTACTTTCTTGTCCATGTAATTCTTCAGCTTTAACCAATTCTTCACGAGTATTGGTTAATTCTGCTTTCGTCTTCTGTAACTCTGCCTGTTTTTCTTGCTGCTCTGATTTTAGTTTTGATAATTCCTCGTTTATTGTTTGCAATTCTGCTGCAGCTGCCTCTGATTGTTCTTTAAGCATTGCTGCATAATTTTCTTTTGCTTTACTATACTCTAAATCTTTTGCTCCACTAAGTTCTAATAGCTGTTCTTTTGCATTTTTCTCTGTCTCTTCTAACTTAGCTCTTAAATTATCATTTTCACTGGTTAACTTATCTATCTGATCTGACAAAGATCCATCTGATTCACTTAGCTCCTGTAGTTCATCTGCCCAATTTTTCTCATTAGTAGGCATACTAAATTGTTTCTGCTCTTTTTCTCCTTTCAGACCTATAATCTCGTCTTGGAGGTCATCTATTAATTTTTGATGTGCTTGTATTTCTTGCTTTGTAGACAATTGTAGCTGTATTAATTGCTGGTCTAAATTATCTGCTCTTGCTTTTTCAACACTAGTCAGTTCTTTTTGCTGTTTTATCAGTTCATTAATCTCAATTTGACGTTTCACTGACGCCTCAGCATCATTAGCTCTTTCTTGTAATATAGAATACTGGCTAACTGAACCTTCTTGTTGTTTTGCACTGGATAGAGGGGGGTAAGATTTTTGTTCCAATTGCTTTAATTCTTCAAACAACTGCTCTTCTTTTTGCTTGCTTTGTTCAATGATTTTAGTCTTTGCATCTATTTCGTCTTGGATTGTCTTTATTTCTTTTTCCTGGAGTATTATATTTTCATATTGTTTTGCTAGTATAGGCTCTTGTTCTGAAATAGCTTTTATATCTTTTTCTATCTCCGCTTGCCGTTCCTTAAACAATTCTTGTAGTATTGGCTGAGCATCAACTGTCAAATTATCAGCTAAATCTTTCTTTTGTAACTCCTTTTTTTGCTCGATTAAATTTTTATCTCTTTTTTCTAAATTCTGCATACTGGCATTAAGCTCGGTCATAAGCTGCGAATTTTTCTCAAGTAACTCTTTTTTGTCATCTTCTTTAAGTAATTCACTTCCTTCAAGGAATTTAGCAAATGCCTCTTTGTGTTCAATGCTCCTATGAGAAGTATCTTGTCCATCTTCATATAAAAACTGCTCAAACTCTCGGCATATCTCAAGATTTAATGCAATATTTTCATATTGCTGCTTGATCAGTTCTAACTCTAAATCTATAAATTCATTTTGTTCTTGAACTGCTTGTATTATTGCGTCTGCTGATTGAGCAGCTAGGTGTCCTTTTATTTTTTCCTGCTGTTTCCAAAGTTTTCCCAACAATTCTAATGCATAATTATCTTCTTCCTGCAAATTATCTTTTAGAGTATCTAATGCTGTTTGCTTGTCTTCGAGATATTTTTGTAGCAATTTGATATCTTCATTAGCTTTTTCAAATATACCCTGTTCAGTTTTCATCTTTTCTTGAAGTTGTTTTATTGCGGATAAAATTTCTTCTGATTCTGGTAATGACATTTTATTTACCCATAGTTTAAATTATCTAAATTAATATTATAAACAAAACTTACGCTATGTAAGGTTCTAAATAGCGTAAAGAGGGTGAACGTAACTGCTGTTGCATATAATGATCTAAAAGCCCTAACTTTATTTGATAAACCGTCTTACCTATTTTGTGTGCAGTTCTTTTTAGAAAAGCCCACACTAAAAATGCACAACTAATGTGATTACGCTGGATGCGTTGTTTTCTGCATTGGCATCGTTCTATACCGGTAAGTTGCTTGATTTCTCTATGCATGCTCTCAATTACCCAACGAAAGCCACACTCATCTTGTACGGCTTTAGAAGATTTTTGAGTTTTGTTATTGGTAACAATATAATCAACTCTGTTGGTAGAAACAGTAAGTTTAAACAAATTAACATGCTTATCTTTTGCAAAGCCCTTTATATGAATCTCCACTCCGCTCTTAATTTCCTCATCTGAAAACGTTAACTTGCTAACAGCTTTATAAGGCTTAGAAGAGGAAGTTTTAGTAACGTTTCTATTTGCTTTAATAGGAGCATAATAATATTTACCCAAGGAATCAACATGTTGCATAATTTTATGCGTAGCATACCATGTGTCAAAAAGCACAGTTTGAAAAGGAATCTTTTTGCTATACACAGCATTATTTAACATATTTAATAGGTGTTCTACTTTTGTCGCTCCATCATGTTCGGGCGAAAAAATTCGGTAATCTATTACCCAAAACTTATTAATATCCGGATTATAATATACCAAACTTACTACTCCTATACCAGTAGTAATACCACCTGTAGCCCCACTGTACTGTGATCTAGCAATTTCTATTTTCTTGGTATTTCTTTTATTTAACACCGTATCATCAAATATTGTATATCCGTTAGGCGATAAAATAACATCATCCTTAATATGTTCCCATAACAAAGAAGGTGTATATTTTTCATTTTTTAAAAATCTATTAATAACATCATGGCTACATTTTTTGGCATGTTCAGCATAGTAGGTCAAACTATAATTCTTTTGACTCACTATTAGAAATTGACAGTAATCTGTCCTATTAACTGGTATTGCTTGCAATTTTATCCTCTTGGCATTTGTAAATTATATTCAACATAATGTACCATTTTTTTTTCTCATAGCGTAAGTTTTGTTGTATTAGGTCTAAAAGACAAAGATATAAAACCTAGTACATTCCAAAAAGTCTTAAAGGTACTAAAACAAAATAAACATGTTAATGAAAAGTCCTACACCTCTACAATAGAGTCTAGTACTACTGAGGAAGAGGCTCCCCATACTAGCAACAAGCGAGAGAAGCGTGATATTCATACTACTGATGAGAAGACTCTTCCTAAGCAAGAGTCTACTGTTCCTATTACCGTGAAATCTACTGTTCTTACTACGGATGTATCTAGTACTACTACGACAGAGTCTACTGCTGCCTCTACTTCGACTACTGCTAAGAAAGAGACTATTGCTCCTATTACCGTGAAGTCTACTGTTCTTACTACGGATGTATCTAGTACTACTGCAACAGAGTCTACTGCTGCCTCTACTTCGACTACTGCTAAGGAAGAACCTACTACTACCGTGAAGTCTACTGTTCTTACTACAGATGTATCTAGTACTACTGCGACAGAGTCTACTGCTGCCTCTACTTCGACTACTGCTAAGAAAGAGACTACTGCTCCTATTACCGTGAAGTCTACTGTTCCTACTACGGATGTATCTAGTACTACTACGACAGAGTCTACTACTTCCTCCACTTCAACTACTGCTAAGGAAGAACCTACTACTACCGTGAAGTCTACTGTTCTTACTACGGATGTATCTAGTACTACTGCGACAGAGTCCACTGCTGCCTCTACTTCGACTACTGCTAAGAAAGAGACTATTGCTCCTATTACCGTGAAGTCTACTGTTCCTACTACGAAGAAGTCTAGTACTACTACGACAAAGTCTACTGCTTCCTCTGCTGGAAATCCTACTACTCTTAAGGAAGAACTTACTACTCCTAAGAAAAATCTTACTGAGAAATCAGAACCAATCGCTGTTGGTGTAGTTGTTGATTCTATTACAGAAAAGCATACTCCTGAGGAATTAAATCCTAATAATCCTGCTAGTAGCACAATGTCAACAAAAGAAATCTTAGCTCTGATATCTTTTGCTGTAACTGCTATAGGTGTTGGTGGAGGTGTTGTTATATGTGCTATCAAGAAGTTTTGTGGTGGAGTAAGCCATTTGGGTCATGAAGCATTAGCATTAGCTGACTTAGCATTAGTAGAACTAGACAATTGTTTAGACAATAATCATGAAGGTACACCTTTAGCAGGTATAACAGTTGACGATAACGCGGATATCTAAAACTAGGGTAATTTAACCTCAATTCGATGTGAGACATAGGTTTAATAGCCCGGTGTCACCCTGCGTAGGTAGGGGTGACATCGTTTTTGGTTCTGTAAGTAACCTGAATTCGATGTAACAAGTTACATCGAATTCAGTATTATATATAGAAACAATCAGGTTTGAAGCGGCTGCCCACCTGATTGTTAAAATATAATACTTCATTCAATATGTGATTTTAATAATTAAAATCACATAATTGAATGATGAAAAAAGTTAAAATGCACTCGCGTCAGCCGTTTCAAGAGTGCATTTTTCCTTATAACAAACTGGTTTAAAGAAGGATTCATTTTAGCCTATGCCTTAAGATTGATAGATCACCACAACAGTTTGTTTATGTTATCACAAATGCACAGAGGTTTGTTTGGTGCTTGGAAGAAAGTTTGGGAGTCAAGTAAGTCAAACTATCATGATATGACAAATTTCTATAGCTGTTTCAAATATAACACAGTTGATAGAAATTTATCAAAAAAATAGTCAAGTAGCTTGTAATTAATTATTTTTACATATATAGTAGTTGCGTGTTTAGATATTTCTAAAAAGGTTTTAAGGTATTATGATTGCGTAGGGTCATCCCTGTGCATTCGAATGGTTATCCTTGCGAAAGTATGGGTCTAGAAAAGTTTAATATAGTCTGCTAGGCTGTTTTTTTTAGATTTCTCTACCTGCACGGGAATGACATCGAGCAGAAATAATTTTTGAAACTAATTGCTCTAAGAAACTGTATTTAGAAAATGAATTAACTTAAATAGGAAAAAATTATGAATAATAAAAGTAAAAAAAGCAGTTTTTTGAAAAAATTGCTAGCGACTGCTTCTATTGCTTCAGTTATAGTCGGTAGTAATACGGCATTTGGTGCTGCTGTTCCAATGGGTAGGATTACTAGCAATGTCGATGCCCCTATTGATGCTCTTGCTGCTGGTAATAGATGGCATAAGATAACTGCTGCTGGTGGTGTCCATGCTGATGCTGCTGATGGACCAGCTGATGATATGGCAATTACGTTTGGTGGTGATGATCATATAGTTAATGTTAATCAGATTCGGAGGATTCAAGCAATTAATGTTAATGATGGTGCTGCAACGATCAATATCAATGCAGATCTCACTGTTGGTTCTATCGTTGATACTGGTGCTAATAATAATGCGGTAGAGTTTACATTCGGTGCTGCTCGTACTCTTACCTTAAACGGTAAAGCGGCAGTTGCTGCTGATCATGGTTTTGTTGCTGCTGCTAACACTTATACTGCTTTAGGTAAGGTCGATTTTGCAGTTGCTGGTGCTATCTTGAATATTAGTCCTATTGCTCATGCTGACATCGTATTTGCGAATTTTAAAGTTTTTAACGGTATAAATGCAACATTGAATATTGACAATGCTAACTTTAAGACAACATTTAGTCAATCAGAAGTTGCTACAGCCCGCACAATTAACATCTCTGATGATAGTGTTGTTGAATTCAACTCTACTGCAACTGCTGCTGGTGCTGCTAATACGTTGGACTTACAACAACAAGGAGCAAATAGTAGAATCAACTTTGGTACTAATGGTAATGGTACATTGTTGCTTACTTCTAATGCTGCTACTGCTCATAGCTTTAGAGTTATGAATGGATATCTTGGTGGTAATAATAAAGATGGAGATGGTAGAATTCACTTCAATACTGCTGCGAACGCTGGAACTCTTAGTCCTGCAGTTGCAGGTAATGCCGTAGTTGGTATAAATAAGGAGAATAGAGCTAAAGAATTCATAGTTACTGCTGCTGCTGGTGCTCGTGCAACAATTGCAGGAAAAGTATATACTAAAGAGCTTGAATTACGCGGTGGGGATATTACTTTCGGCAATGAGGTTGATGTAGGAGATCAGGGTAAGACAAACATGACAGCACAGTCGAATGTAATTCTAAACGACAATAGTAATCTTGGTAAAACAGATTTCCATAATATACTTAATAGTACAATTACTGTGGCAGCTGGTAAAACACTTGAAGGAAACTTTTATGCTGACGTAAACAATGGTGCAGCTCAAGTTGGAACGATAATTTTTCAAGGTAATGGTGTATTAAAAGCTGATGTAATAAACAAATTAGTTGCAATTGAAAATACTGTTGCTGGTACTTTGACATTGTCAGGACAGCATACTGTCAATGAACTAAGAGGAACTGTGGCTGGTACACATTTTACATTTGCTGATGGTTATAAACTGATCGGTAATATTAATCACACTGCTGGTGTTGTTGCTAATGCTGCTTCAAATTTAACGTTTGAGGGTGATGCTGAAATTACTGGTGATATTGGTGCTGCTGGTGCTCCAACAATTGGTAATATTACCATCCGTAAGGAAAAAACAGTAAAAGTTGGTGGTGCTACGATTAATGCTGCTAGTATCTTTGATACTGCTGATAGTGGAACATTGAAATTAACTAATAGAGCAGGTGATGTAACCATTACATCTACAATGAGTGCTAATAGTGGCGGTATTATTGATGCAACTGAAATGAAAAAGGATAGTACTTTAAATATTGTTGGCACTATTGGTACGGATCCTGCTGGTAATAATTCTAAGGCTCTAAATAAATTATTACTGAACGGACAAAAACCTAACTTTGACATAGCTGCAGCTGCCAATAAATGGGTTAATATTGCTGGAATTGATTTTGGTGGTGGAGCTTCAACAGTTAAGATGAATGTTGATACTGCTAAATATGCCTTTGGAGCTTTGACAAATGCAGAGGAAGCTACATTTGAAGTTAGTGAGAATGTTGACTTATATAATACAACAACCTCTAAGGATGGGGGAGTAAAGGAAATCAAGTTTACAGCAGACAATATGACTCTTACTCTTCATAAAGGTAATGATATTACTGCTAAGAGTATAACTGCTTTCGGTGGAGCTAATGGAAGTAATCTAGTTTTTGCTGGGGATGCTGCTCTAAAAGGCGACATAGGAACATCAACCAGGCAATTTAAAGGTCTCAAAGTAAATGCTGGTGTTAAGGCAATTACATCGGATCAAGGCTTTTTCAGCGAAAATATAGAATTAGCAGATGACGGATCTACATTAGTTGTAGATGGTAATTATACTACTAAAGCAGTTGTTGGTAATGTTGCTGATAAGGGAACACTGAAATTTGTTAATGCTGCTGGTGTTGGTACTGGTGTAAAATTCACTACTACAGCAGCTGCTAATGCTGGTGCTATTAACGGTATATCTACCTTAGAATTGCATGGTGGTAATGTTGAATTAGTAGGTGATAACGGTCTAAAATTTAGCAATATTAAGTTTGCAACTGCTGCAAGCTTAACTTTAGCTTCAAATATGAAACTTGATGGGATAAGTGTTGATAGTACTCTTGATAGTGCGAGTTCTAAAGGTGCTAGACCTACAGTTATATTATCAGCTATTGATCACACTATTAGTAAACCTAACCATATTGGTGATAAGGATCATTTGGTTAATCTACAATTTGCTGGAGATAATACCTTAAATGTTACTATTATAGACTTCTTTGCTGGTGTAACAACTACAACTAATAATCAAGGTGCTGTTAACTTTAAGGCTGGTTCTGATAAGGTTTATGGTTTAGGTTCTAGCGGACTCAACTTAAAAGCTGCAACTTTTGAAGTAAATACCGAAAACTTTGGTGATACTTATGTCAATAATGGTATTATAAATGACAATGTGAAGTACACAGCTGGTGGAAAAGTAGCTGGTGGACTACAAGTTGGTAGTGATAAAGGTAGTTCTGTAGCTGAGTTTAAAGATGGTGTTATTTTGACAGCTGTTGTAACCAGTAAGGGAGCAGATAATAAGATTAACTTCACAGATAATGCTGCTATTATTGGTACTAAGCTTGGTACAGAGAATGATCGTTTTAAGGCTATAACATTTAATGGCAATAAAAAAGTAGGCTTGAAGAATGCTGCTATGTATGTAGAAGTAGTTAACTTCGGTACTGAAAAGATCGTAATTGCTGATAACAACATAATTAGTGGTACTTCACATGTTAATGGCAGTATTAATTTGAACTCTGGTAAGTTAATCTTCCAAGATAACCAAAATGACGTAAATTCTACATGGGGTCCTAAAACTTCTATTAAAACTACCTTAACTGCAGATGGAAAACTTGGTTCTATAGAAGTTAATACTCCTATAGAGGTGGCTGCTAGTGTACCAGTTAATGTTATAGTCGTGAAGGATGAAGCTCAATTAGGGGCGGATCAAGAGTACAAGTTGATTAGCAATGGTAAAAATCTAATTCTAGGTAATGATGCACGATTTGGTCCTCTAACAGTAGCAAAATCAACAAATCAAGCATATGCAAAGTGGACTGTTTATACTAAAGATGATAAAGATGTTTACTTGTTGCGTTCAAATGATGCTGCAACTGTAGCTCCAGCTGATGTGAAACTTGCTGGTGGTGATGATAAAGATCAGGAAAATGCTGCTTTGCTTGGTCGTGAGGCATTAGCTGCTATGACTGATATTGGTACGTTATCACAAGACCCAAAAGTACGTGGTGAAGCACTAAAAAGAATTACAAATGCTGAGAATTCACTAGTGACTTATGCTGTCGAACATACTAATGCTGGGATTGCTAGTTTAGTGGGAGCAAGACTTGCTCAAGTTGATGAACAACAAAAACCTGTAGGTAGTGGTTCTGATAATGTAGCTGGTGAATCAATGGGTGCATGGGCTATGCCATACTATAATCAAGCTGTTCAGAAGGGTGAAGGTAGTGTTGTTGGCTATAAAACGAAATCTGCTGGTGGAATCCTTGGTTTCGATGCTTTAGCAAACGAAAATCTAATGATCGGTGCTGCTGTTAGTATTGTTAGAACTGATATGAAATACAAAGATTATAAAATTGGAGAAAAAACAAACATTAATACTGTGATGCTCTCTATTTATGGATCACAACAACTTGATAAAAATTTCTTTGTACAAGGTTTGGTTTCTCTTGGTTCAAATAAAATTAAGAATAGCGATCCTAGAAAAGTTCCTACTTCTCGTAATGCTAGTGGTCAGCAAATTGCTAAAGCTAGTTATGATTCTCTGTCTTACGGTGGTCAAGTATTATTTGGTTACAATGCTAAAATGTCTGACTCAATGTCATTAATACCGATGGCTGGAATTCGTTATACAGGTTCTAGCGATGAAGGTTATAAAGAAACTGGTACAGACAACGTAAATAAGGTCGTTGCTAAGAAGACTAACAATAAAGTTGAAGCTGTGCTTGGTACTAGATTTGCAGTTTCTGTAGATACTAGCGGTATTACAGTGATGCCTGAAGCACATGCTTTTGTTTCTCAAAAGTTATTTGGTAATTCAGGGAAAGTTAGTGCTAAATTAGATGGTATGACTAGTTCGTTTGCTACTAGATCTGACAAAGAGGCAAAAACATTATTTAACCTTGGTTTAGGCGTTACTGCTAAAGCTGGTAATATGGAGTATGGAGCTGGTTACGATGCATATTTAGCTAGTAAATATGTTGGTCACCAAGGTACTTTAAAAGTTCGTGTAAACTTCTAAACTAATCTTTTAAGTTTACTTATCTATTACTTCAAACAAAAGGGTTTTCTTTTAAAAAAGAAAGCCCTTTTTGTTTAATAAGAGTGCTTACGAATTGATTCTTCCTGATAAGTTTGTCGTCAGAATTTGCTTTCTCTTCTTATATAATGGGCTAAAAAATTTAGACAAAAAAGCATGTAGTTTTGTTTCGTAATAAGATAGAATAAAAAATTATACTTAGGATAAACGAATGACAAAGAAACAAAGTAGAAATTTTAGTGCAGAAGCAAAAAACTAAGATATAGTCAATTCAGGAGGATTGGGTAGCAGGAGCGGTGGAGTGAGTATCACAACCTGTTGGAAGTTAAAAAATCGTCTATTAGCGAAGTGCTGTTGTAAGGTTTAAACCGTCATTGCGAGGAGTCGCTGCAAGCGGCGACGTGGCAATCTTGTGAAGGAGGTTTTGACTATCATGAAGATTGCCACAGTGCCTAACGGCGTTTAGACGATTTTTTAACTTTCAACAGTTGTGCCTTCGTGGAACATCGAGAATAGACCTCTTTCGAAACTCGCTTGTGCTGAGGGATTTGAAGGAGACGCGGAACGCAGAACCGCAGCGTACTTTGATGTACGTGAGGATTCGAGTACCGCATCGACGTACAAATCACCAGCAGAAGTAGAGTTTCGAAAGAAGTCTAATGTTAAATCCATGCCTCATATCGATACTTAGGTTACTTTAGCATTTTTTGGATATATATTTAGTCTGAAAGTAGGAGTTTATTCTCTTAACTTACCTTGGAATTTCTCATGAACAATTGTAACAATTTCTTGACTTAATAAATTTAGGTCTGCTTCATTTAACGTCCGATCATCTGCTTGAAATTGCACCTTAATTGCCACCGATTTTTTACCGGAAGGCAGTTTATCTCCCGAGTACACATCAAATAGATCAACAGACTTTATCATTTTTTTATTAGAATTCTTGATATAAGCAATTATCTTGCTAACCGGCTGCTCTAGATCAACTACAAAAGCATAGTCTCTAAAGGTTGGCTGGAAGTCAGAAACAATAAACTCGTCTCTTTTAGCAAATTTTGCTTTAGCAAATGGTATATTGGCAATATCTATTTCAAAGGCAAATATCTGACAGTCAATATCAAAATGTTTTAATATAGAGGGATGAATTTGCCCAAAATAGGCTATAACATTTTTACCAAGTTTTATAAGGCTTGATTTTGTCGGATGGTAATAAGGTAAATCAATAGGAGCAAATTGACACTTATCAATCGGTAGACCTACATAATTTAAAACATTTTCTAAGTCAGATTTAATATCAAAAACATCTACTAAGCGAGCTGCAGAATGACAATCTTTTTCATTATATAGCCCACATCTTACTGCAGAAGCAAAAATTAATTCTCCATCTGATGTACAAGAGTTAAAGATTGGTCCCAATTCCATCAAAGCAATTTCTTTAATGGATCTTGTTAAATTCTTTTGAACTAATTTAAGTAATTTAGGAATGATGCTAGGTCGCATATAATTATTATCAACATTAATAGGATTTAGCAAAAATAACTCCTCTTTTATTGGAGCAAATAATTTTGCTATTTCACTATCCATGAATGAATTTGTTACTACCTCATCATACCCATAACTGGCTAAAATTCTTTTAATATCAGAAATTCTTCGTTGCTCCTTAGGTATAATCCTTGTTAGTTGCATTTCTGGTAATTTAATCGGCTCTAATTTGTCATAGCCGTAAATACGAACAATTTCTTCAACAATATCTTCTTTAATTGTGATGTCATGTCGCCAAGATGGTATGGTAAGTTTGAGAGTATCGCCTATATCTACTATAATAAAGCCAAGATTTTTTAAAATGTTACAAATCTCTGTTTTGCTTAAGTTTAGACCGGTTATTTTAGCTAGGCAATTTATAGGGAAGTCCAAGGATTTTTGTACAAAAGCAAACCCTTCATTATACACTATATTAGAAATTTCACCTCCACAAATAGATAAAATCATTTTACTTGCAATATTTAAGGCTTTTAAGGTAAATGCCTGATCAATATTACGTTCAAAACGATAACGCGAATCAGTATCAATCTGTAGAGATCTCCCCGTTTTAGTAATATATTTAGCAGAAAAACACGCCGCTTCTAGCAAAATATTTTGCGTCCCAAGCTCACTTTTACTACTATCACCTCCTATAATACCAGCAAGAGTAAGTACTTGCCTATCATCTTGAATTACCAAAGATTCTTCATCTAAATCATATTCTTTGCCATTTAAAGCTAGAAATTTAGTTTTTTCTTTAAGTAGTGTAATTTGCAGCTTATCTGATAATTTACTTCTATCGTAAGCATGCATTGGTTGCCCGAAACTATACGATATATAGTTAGTGACGTCCACTAGGGCTGAAACCGGTTTTAGCCCAATATTTTGCAATAATTGCTTTAACCAATCAGGGCTTGTCTTGTTTTGTAAATTTCTTATTTCCCGAAAGCAGAATAATGGGCAGGCTTCTTTATTTTCTATCTTTAAAGCCAAAGTAGATTTAAATTCTCCGGCAATTGATGGCACTTCTAATTCTTTAAGCGTACCAATACCCTTGCTAGCTAGGTCTCTAGCTATACCATAGACGCCAAGAGCATCACCACGATTTGGGGTAACGTTAATATCAAAAACTGGGTCATCATACCCATAATATTGTATAAATGGTTCTCCTATTTTAGCATCGGGCATCAGTTCTATTATACCATCAGAATTAGTACCCACTAATAGTTCTGCTTCAGAACATAACATTCCGCAACTTTTTTCTCCGCGAATTACTGATTCTTTAATTTTAAATTTACCATTTGGAATTTCACAACCTATTTTTGCCAATACTACTTTAATATTCTCCCTAGCATTACTTGCTCCACAAACTATTTGTAAAATTTCCTCATTAGTTTGGACTTGACATATCTTAAGTTTATCTGCCGATGGATGGGGTTTAGTAGCTAGTATATGAGCTACTTCAAAATCCTTTAGTTCCGTCCTTCTGTCTATTATTTCTTCTACTTCAAGACCAAGCATAGTTAAACATTCAGCAATTTCCTCAACAGAACTCTCGGTATCTAGGAATTTTTTTAACCAAGATAAAGTAAATTTCATCTTGTTAACCCTCCAGCTAGAGTTGGCAAGTCAAAAGCAGAGAAGTTATAGTGTTTTAACCATCTTATATCTCCTTCAAAAAATTGCCTGAGATCCTTGATAGCATATTTTAACATAGCAAAACGCTCAACACCTAGACCAAAGGCAAACCCTTGATAGAGATCACTATCTATATTAACATTTTTAAGAACATTTGGATGAACCATACCACAACCAAGCACCTCAAGCCATTTATTGCTACCCTGCATCTTAATATCCACTTCTGCCGATGGCTCGGTAAACGGAAAAAAACTTGGTCTAAAACGTATGTCAATATTTGTTTGTTCAAAAAAATCCTTGATAAATTCAGTGATAACATATTTTAAATGCCCCATATTGATATTTTCATCGATCACCAAACCCTCAATCTGATGGAACATTGGTGTATGTGTCATATCGGAATCAGACCTATAAGTTCTACCAGGAGCAATAAATCTAAAAGGCGGTTTACCATTTTGCATCGTCCTGATTTGTATCGGTGAAGTATGAGTACGTAACAATAGGGGGTGTTCTGCCTCTTTTGCCTTTAGATAGAAAGTATCGTGCATCTGCCTTGCTGGGTGATCTTCATAAAAATTTAGGGCAGTGAAATTATACCAATCGTTCTCAATAGTTGGACCATCCTTAATGGTTAGCCCAAATTTTGTAAATACTTGAATTAATTCTTCAGTAGCTTGGGTAATGGGGTGTATGCTCCCCTTCTTATACTGCCGAGCTGGAATTGTTAAATCTGTCTTTTCTTCAGCAAATCGTTTATTTAATTCAATTTCCTCCAAGGCTGCTTGTTTTGCTTCTAGCAAATTACTAATCTGTTCTTTAAGCAGATTAACTGCCTCGCCTAACTTTTTACGATCATTTTGCTCAAGACTACCAAGCTTTCTCATTTCTTGGTTAAGTAAGCTTTGTTTCCCAAGAAACTCCACCCTAATTTGTTGCAACTCTGATAGAGCTTGAGTTGATTCTATTCTGCTTTGTGCAGATTTTAATATTTGGTTTAGATGATTCATAACAAGTTAATAATAATATCGAGCCATAAATATTAGACTATATTTTATTATATCTCTAGATTAATTAGAAGCAAATGTCAATAACATGTTATTGACAATGACTTAGAAAAAACTTGATTATCGAGTATTATTACTGATATAGTTATTATATGAGTAGTAGTGTTTTATAATAGTTTTTACTTCACTTTTGGTTGTAAAATCATCCACTACGGTCACCAATTTTTATTTTAAAATGATTAATTTTAAAACTCTTTCAATTTACCTACTCAGGCTATATTGTAGCTATTTCATCGGTATATTGCTTCTGCTTATCGGGGTTTTAATTCTTTCAAATATCTTTGACCTTTTGCAAAAATTTAAAGCTGTATATATCCCAACACATTTTTTTTGGAAACTTGTATTATATAAAATACCTTATTTAGTTAATGAAGTAGCTTCTCTTCTTAGCTTCATTGCGATGTTATTTTTTCTAAAAAGACTAACTAAACATAACGAACTAATAACTATTTTATGCAATGGTATCCATATTTGGAGGGTTATTGCTGTTCCAGTTTTTGCAACGGTGATTTTTGGTATAATACTAATAACTATATGCAACCCTATTGGTACATTTGGTTTACAAAAATATGAATCTTTAGAAGCAAAATTGAGTAAAAAGACATCTAATAATTTGATAATATCAAAATCTGGTTTACTATTTTTTGAGAATTATCAAGGCAATAAAAGAATTATTCAGGCTGGGTCTATTGATGTAGTGAACAATAAGTTAAATAAGATTATTATATTATTTTTAGATGACAAAAATAATTTCTTAAAAAGAATTGATGGGGAATATGCTATTTTAGTTGATAATAATTTAAAACTAACTTCTGTAAAAATTTCGGATAACTATAATGTCAAACAATATGAGCATTTTACCGTTCCAACAAATTTATCAATAAGTAACTTACTAAATAGTTTTATAAATCCTGAGATGATTGCTATTTGGGATTTACCAGATACAATTAAACATTTAGTAGAATTTGGTTTGCCAATAACTAACTATCAAATTTATTTCTATAAACAGTTATTTAAGCCTATAATTATGGCTACCACAGTGATTTTAGCAGCCTGCTTTTTTAGTCTCAAGCAACGTGATAATTCTCAAGAGAAAATCTTAGTAATTGGCTTATTTCTAGGTTTTATTATTTATTTCCTATTAGAGATTTTGTTTAAAATACTCGCATATAATGCAACCCCCCCTTTCTTAGCTATTTTATTGCCAAATATATGTATATTATTTTTCAGTAATTTTGTTATTATGCATTCTCAAGAAACCTGATGCGTTAAAATGATTTGATTTTGGAGAAATAAAAATGCTAACAAACTTTTTCAGGAAATTTGTATGTGATATGGCCATAGATCTTGGTACGGCTAATACTTTAGTGTATGTCAAAGGCAAAGGAATCGTACTTAACGAACCTTCTGTAGTTGCATTGATTAAAGTGGACGGAGCATTTAAGCCATACGCATTTGGTCAGGAAGCAAAAAATATGTTAGGACGTACCCCAACAGACATTGAAGCAAAAAGACCACTAAAAGATGGTGTTATAGCCGACTTTAAAGGAGCTGAAGAAATGATAAAATATTTCATCAGAACAGTACATAATCGTAGATCATTTACTGGTCCAATGATTATAATTTGTGTACCCTCAGGTTCTACACCAGTTGAGCGTAGGGCTATTCAAGAAGCAGCAGAGAGTGCAGGAGGTAGAGATGTATACCTTATAGAAGAACCTATGGCAGCAGCAATTGGTGCCGACTTACCAGTAACAGAAGCAACTGGTTCAATGATTGTTGATGTAGGTGGAGGGACAACAGAAGTAGCCGTCCTATCATTAGGTGGTATTGTGTATGCTAGATCAGTACGGGTAGGTGGCGATAAAATGGATGAGTCTATTATTTCTTATATTAGAAGGCATTATAATTTACTAATCGGCGAAGCTACAGCAGAAAAAATCAAAAAGCAGATTGGAGCTGCTTACGTAGATGATAGTTTAGAACCAAGAGTAATGGAAATTAAAGGACGAGATTTAATCCATGGTATCCCTAAAGAAATGCTACTAAACGAAAGACAAATTGCTGACAGTCTAATTGAACCAATTAGTCAAATTGTAGAAGCAGTAAAAGTGGCGTTGGAATGCACTCCTCCAGAGCTTTCATCCGATATTGTAGATACAGGAATTGTTATGACTGGTGGTGGGGCATTACTCCGAAACTTAGATCATGTCCTAAAAGAAGCAACTAAACTGCCGGTAATTATTGCGGATCAAGCACTATCATGCGTAGCTCTTGGTACGGGAAAAGTACTAGAAGATTTTCAAAAATTTAAGCATGTGTTATTTAAACAAGATTAACCAATGGCATTACTTGCAAACAGAATAAAGCGTTCTAGTAAAATGGTAGAGTTTGCTAGATTTATACTTGTTACTTTGAGACGTGTTTTCGTTTTATTTTTTGTTATCGCCTCACTTTACTTATTTCTTGCTGCTCCAAAAAGATTTTCTTCCATTTCTCTTGAAGTCGTTGGACATGTTATTTTTGGTGGATTGCTAATTCATGAAAACATATTTAAGCAAATTAATTTAATAACCCAAAATTTTATTTATTTACGAGATTTAGCAAGAGAAAATATCGAACTACAATTAGAAGTGGCAAGACTAAGAAAGTTACAGAGTAATATATATTTGATCCAATATGAGAATAAAGAACTAAAAAAACTACTATCAGTTGTAGAAGAAGAACAATATAACTATGTCAGTGCTAAATTACTAAGTGTTTCATTAAACCCCTTCAGTAAAACTGCTTTAGTGTCAGCTGGAGTAAGACATGGTGTGGAAGTTGATCAGATAGTTACCAACAGTGAAGGATTAGTTGGACGAGTAATACAAGTAAGCAACAATTACTCTAAAATAATTTTAGTTAATGACGTAAACTCTCGAATCCCGATCACTACCGTATCTTCAAAAGAGAAAGGTATCATGAGCGGTTATGGTAATGGTAGCAAAATACTCTATTTACCAAAAACTCATCTTGTCCAAAAAGGCGAAAAAGTTATAACATCTGGTTATGGTAATATTTACCCTTACGGCATAACGGTAGGTTACGTAAAAAAAGCAAATGCAGAAAAGGTTCTTGTAAAGCCTGTAGTTGACTTATCAAAAACTGAGTTTGTCAGTATATTGCTTCCTCAATGAATCTAATAATTGGCTTTTATACTGCTATGATTTCAAGAGTTGATAGACGAAGAGGTCAATTTCAAGAAGAGCTATGCAGTAGCAAAGTCGAGCAGCTAGGGTACATGAGTAACGGAGCAGCTGAAATCTTTAGACACAACGACCTTAATTCTTGAAGTTCTACCTGAGTATATTATGTTTGGACAAAATCCTAAAAGACCAGCAATATTTAATGATGGAACTAATCTAGAAATCAAAAGTATTTTTAAGACTATTCAGGGAGAAGGGCCTTTTGTAGGTATGCCTGCTATTTTTATTAGGCTTGGCGGATGCAATCTTGCTTGTAATTTCTGCGATACCGACTTTGAAGATTTTAATATATTAACTATTAACAATATTATCGAAGAAATTGAAAAACTGGCAATTAATAGACCTCTTGCAGAATTCGCTTCTGCTAGGGAATTTGCAGGAGTCATGGAATCTCAATCCCCAGCGTATTTAGATCTACGTGAGGGGCAGAGTACCGGTAGCACGCACAAATTACCAGCAAAAGTAGAATTATGCAAGATATCTAATATCAAATTAGTGGTTATAACTGGTGGTGAGCCTTTTCGTCAACCTATAGAATTATTGTGCTACAAATTATTAGATTTGGATTATATAGTGCAAATTGAAACTAATGGCACATTATATCGTGATCTTCCAGATAAAGTCCATATAGTTTGCTCACCAAAAGCTGGGAAAAATGGTTATGCACTATTGAGAGATGACTTACTATCTCATATTAATGCCCTAAAATTTTTGGTGGCTAAAAATATACCCAAATACTCTAACATACCAGAAGTAGGACAAAGCAAGTATAATATACCAGTATTTATTCAGCCTATGGATCAAAATAATCTGTTGCTAAATAAAGAAAATGAACGGTTAGCTATTGATTTGACCATTAAGTATGGTCATCGCCTTTCCTTACAAACTCATAAGATTTTGGGTATTGAGTGATTATATATTAGATATCTTTGACAAACTCGCTTATGCTGAAGAATTTAAAGAAGCCACGGAATCTCAACCCGCAGCGGACGATGATGTACGTGAGGAGCAGAGTACCGGTAGCACGAATAAATTACCAGCAGAAGTAGCAGCCAAGAATATAATAGCTGATAACCAACGTAGAATAGTTAGGTTCAAACATACGGAGTTTATGGGCATAAAGTTGATATCCGCTTCCTCTTGATTAATAACATTCATAATTTACTAATGCTTTTTTATTTCTACTGCTTTTTGGTCATATCGATTTTTTGCTTGTAGGACTATTTCCTGAATTTTTTTCTCAAAGACCTTAATAGGTGGCAATTCGGTCCAATATTCTGCTACATGTATACCACTTGCTGATACATCCAAAAGCTCAATTTGAGCATGTGATTTTTCAGTGCAAAGAATAATACCAATTGGTGGGTTTTCTCCTTCAAAGGTCTCATACTTCTTAAGCCAATTTATATAAAGCTCCATTTGTCCTTTATATTCTGCCTTAAATTTGCCAGTTTTGAGTTCAATCGCTACTAACCTTTTGAGTTTCCGATTATACATAAGTAAATCTAAGTAAAAATGCTCATTATCTATGGTCATTCGCTTTTGACGTGCAACAAATGAGAATCCTGTACCAAGCTCTAAAATAAATTGTTCAATTTGCTGCAAAATAGCACTTTCTAGATCACTTTCATAAGGTGCATCAGGCAAATTTAAAAATTCTAATATGTATGGGTCTTTTAACACTAATTCTGGAACTAATTCATTATTTGATTTTAATAACGACAAGATTTGTCCACTATGTTTTTCAGATTTCTTGGATAATTCGCTTCTTTCATAAGTCATCTTATGGATGCTAGTGCGAAGTTGCCGTACACTCCAATTACCTTGTATACACATATATGCGTAAAATTCTCTTTGGTTTTGTTCTTTCAATGGCAATAACTCTATTATATGACTCCAGCTCAATTGTCGCGACAGTGTCGCGACAATTTGATCTTTCTGAAAAACTTCATAAAACTGTAGCATTCTAAACAATCCTGCACGGGTAAATCCTCTACCATATTCAGCTGAGAGATGCTGTGCCAGTGTTTGAATGATCTGCTGCCCGTATTCTGCTCTTGTATCTTTAAGAGTCTCTTCCTTAATTCTCTTACCTATATGCCAATATATCATGGTCATTTCAGAGTTTGCTACTCTTGCTACTCGACTCTTGGCTTGAGTTATCAGAAGTTTTATATCCTCTATCAAAGAATTATGGTCATTAGTTATTATTTGGTTCATTTATTTTTCCTATCCTTGCATGTGGTTATTTCAATTGCAATTTCTTATGCTCAGCTATTCTTGCTTGAATCAATTCGTAAACTCTATGGGGATTTTTAGACTATAAAATGTTACACCAACTTGATTCATAGTTGCGTTACTAATCATTGAAACAGTACCCAATCCAAAAATACGTTGTAAGACACCACATTTTAAACTTAGTTCTTTTATATCCTCGTACTTAATATCTACCCTTGTATAATTAATAAAACTATTAATATATGAAACTTTATCTGCCCCAATTAAAAAATTTGTACAATGATATTCTAACGCTATAGCTCCAAATAATATAAAAGGTACTAGAATTAATAAAGTGAGGATAAGTGTATTGACATCTGAAACATCACTTGTAATTCAAGTCCCTGTGATTTAGATTGTGTATTTGCGGCGGTAACCACTGAGCTGAAGTTTTTTTAAAAGTTTCCATCTCATCTTTATTTTGTTTTGGATGATGGGGACGAGGGAAAACTTTACGCCAACAATGACGATGTAAAATTTTGTAGATTGCTGATTTAGTTACTTTCTTTTGCAAAACTTCTTCATATTTTTTCTGTATTTCTCTGACTACTACAATTTCCCCTTGTGATGCTCTATGATTAAAAGATTCCAGTATTTTACTTTCATTAGCCTCGTCCATATAGCAATGATTCCTACCACCTCTTTTAGTTTCTTTTAATACTGATTCTCCGAGTTTGTAATAAGCTGTATGAATTTGCCTAACTCGACTAATACTTAAACCGGTAATTTCAGAAATCTGTTTAGGTAAATATAAAAACTTGGTACGTAAATAAATACATTGAATCTTACGAAATGCTATCATATCTGAGGCTGATTTTAACAAAAATTCCATCCGACAAACTGTTTCTGATGGATAAACATATTAATAACCTGACATTAGCTTTTTTATTTTTATTCTATAACTTAAATTATACCATCTTCATTCTATATTGAAAGATAATTAGTATCAGTGGTGAACTTAGCACAGAAGAATTTCAAAGAAAAAAACAACAATTAAAAGATCGTCAATATGAAATTGCTCGTTTACTTAAAGTTTATGAGGAAGCAGACGATAAATTTACTGATACGGCTACAATGCTAATAACTCTAGCTTCTGAAGCCTATGAAACCTTCAAAGGTTCTGAAATGCCTCAAAAACGCAAAATGATAAATTTCGTATTTCAGAACCTTAAACGTCAGGGGCAAAAAACTTGAGACCTCTCTACGTTTCCCTTTCGATATTTTAAAAAAAACGATGACTTGTACCACAGTGGCGGATAGGGTGGGATTCGAACCCACGGTACGGTTGCCCGCACGCTAGTTTTCAAGACTAGATCCTTAAACCACTCGGACACCTATCCAAGGTAATACATATCAGATAGATTAAAAAAATTCAAGTATAAATGTTTATAAGAGGGGTCAGGGTAATTTAAACAAAACTTACGCTATGAGAAAAAAAATGGTACATTATGTTGAGTATAATTTACAAATGCCAAGAGGATAAAATTGCAAGCAATACCAGTTAATAGGACAGATTACTGTCAATTTCTAATAGTGAGTCAAAAGAATTATAGTTTGACCTACTATGCTGAACATGCCAAAAAATGTAGCCATGATGTTATTAATAGATTTTTAAAAAATGAAAAATATACACCTTCTTTGTTATGGGAACATATTAAGGATGATGTTATTTTATCGCCTAACGGATATACAATATTTGATGATACGGTGTTAAATAAAAGAAATACCAAGAAAATAGAAGTTGCTAGATCACAGTACAGTGGGGCTACAGGTGGTATTACTACTGGTATAGGAGTAGTAAGTTTGGTATATTATAATCCGGATATTAATAAGTTTTGGGTAATAGATTACCGAATTTTTTCGCCCGAACATGATGGAGCGACAAAAGTAGAACACCTATTAAATATGTTAAATAATGCTGTGTATAGCAAAAAGATTCCTTTTCAAACTGTGCTTTTTGACACATGGTATGCTACGCATAAAATTATGCAACATGTTGATTCCTTGGGTAAATATTATTATGCTCCTATTAAAGCAAATAGAAACGTTACTAAAACTTCCTCTTCTAAGCCTTATAAAGCTGTTAGCAAGTTAACGTTTTCAGATGAGGAAATTAAGAGCGGAGTGGAGATTCATATAAAGGGCTTTGCAAAAGATAAGCATGTTAATTTGTTTAAACTTACTGTTTCTACCAACAGAGTTGATTATATTGTTACCAATAACAAAACTCAAAAATCTTCTAAAGCCGTACAAGATGAGTGTGGCTTTCGTTGGGTAATTGAGAGCATGCATAGAGAAATCAAGCAACTTACCGGTATAGAACGATGCCAATGCAGAAAACAACGCATCCAGCGTAATCACATTAGTTGTGCATTTTTAGTGTGGGCTTTTCTAAAAAGAACTGCACACAAAATAGGTAAGACGGTTTATCAAATAAAGTTAGGGCTTTTAGATCATTATATGCAACAGCAGTTACGTTCACCCTCTTTACGCTATTTAGAACCTTACATAGCGTAAGTTTTGTAGCTTTATCGCCATTATAAACTTTGTCAAATGATAAAGAACCTTGGAATATTGTCTGCCACACAATTTTTGCTCTTGGATTATCCATGTTAAAGCCTATCCCTATAGTGTTGTATCCCTTAATGTCTTTATATACTTGTAATATTTCATTTTCATTACCTTTAATAAAAATAAATACCATTTCTTGGTAAAATTGTAGATGTTTTGGGTCAGAAAGATTTAATCCATATAATTTATCCCGTAATTCAGCGGCAAATTTTATACTCACTACCATAAATTTAACTATTATTATCTTGAAAAGATCAATAATAGCAGGTTTTTAACTAGCACTAAGTATCCTAGAATAATAATTTTAAATAATTATTGACGGAAATATTATTTCAGAACATAATCACTTCGATGGTCGTGCAGTTGCGTAAATATCTATACTAGAATTTACGAGGAAAGTCCGGACTCTACAGAGATATGGTGCTGGTTAACGTCCAGCGGAAGAGTAATCTTTTAGGGAAAGTGCCGCAGAAAATATACCGCCAAAATTTGTTATCAAATTTTGGTAAGGGTGAAATGGTGTGGTAAGAGCATACCGGTAGGTTGGTAACAAGCTACGCATGGTAAACCCCACCAAGAGCAAGATCAAATAGGCATTACAGAACTTACGTGTTCCTAGGCATCTCTGACTAGAAGTAATGTGGGTGGATCGCTTGAGATAAATGGTAATATTTATCCTAGATAAATAACTGCAGTAGATAATAGAAATATTATTTATACAAAATCCGGCTTATAGATCATCATATTTGAAACCTCAGTTTTGGATTAAAATTTTTAATTTTAATCCAAAACTGGCTGGAATATCAGAATAAATTGTGAACATGAATTGCTGTACAGAGTTTTTGCGTAAATATTCCCCTGTCATTTTGTGTTTATTCTTAATGTCTTTACATTTTGCCTCTACCTATCCTGGGGGTATGTCGTTTGATAGTTTTGATCAATATGGGCAGAGTATCAATAAAAACTATTTTTCACATCACCCACCGTTAATGTCAATGGTATGGTCCTTGTTTCATTATATTTACCAAGGTCCGCAGACGATGCTCTTGCTGAATTTAGGACTGTTGTGGGGTGGAGTATTGCTGCTTTTCTATGCTGATTCACAGAATAAATACAGATGGCTTTACTTATTAATACCATTTCTACCTAATATATTATCCCAATCTGGAACAATTTGGAAAGATGTAGCTTTTGCCTTTGGTAGTTTCTTTGTAGTAGCTACTTGTATTTTTCATACTTACCGTCAAAACCCTGCCCCTCTTTGGGTGATTACAGGATTACTATTAATTGTTTTTTATGTTGTTGGTGTTAAGTTTCAAGCACAATTTATAGCTCCAATTTTGATTTTGTTTGTTATTGTCAATTTATCTTAAAACTAGCTTGTTAATAAGAATAATACTAACCTGCATAATTTCGCTATTAATAATATATGGTAATGCTAAACTTACTAAGCATTTTTCTACTGAAAGTCATGCAGAGCAATTACGTCAATTATTTGATATTGCTGGAGTAAGTGTTGCTATCAATAATGATGATTTAGTGCCAAAATATGTTAAAGAAGACCTAGATTTATATAGTTTTGAGAAGCTTAAAGTTCATTACACTCCTAGATGGGTTGATCCATTAATTTTTGGTGATACTAGGATTTATGCCTCTACAGCAGATCCTATAAAGTTACAAGAAATGGAATCTGCTTATAAACAAGCCATTACTCACTATCCACTAGATTTTCTTAAACATCGTACAATGAATTTTGTTATGTTAACCCGAGTTGCCAATTAATTTATAAGAGCAGAGCTAGGTTTTATGAACATTTGAAGTTAATTTGTAACATTAAAACACTTAATAAAAACTATATTTTTTAGAAATATGTTTGTATTAAAAATGTTTTAGTATCGAGCCTCACATGAAACCAGCGTTAAATATAGCTTTTGCCAGTATAATTAATTGGCAACTCGGGTTATGTTACAAAACTTACGCTATGTAAGGTTCTAAATAGCGTAAAGAGGGTGAACGTAACTGCTGTTGCATATAATGATCTAAAAGCCCTAACTTTATTTGATAAACCGTCTTACCTATTTTGTGTGCAGTTCTTTTTAGAAAAGCCCACACTAAAAATGCACAACTAATGTGATTACGCTGGATGCGTTGTTTTCTGCATTGGCATCGTTCTATACCGGTAAGTTGCTTGATTTCTCTATGCATGCTCTCAATTACCCAACGAAAGCCACACTCATCTTGTACGGCTTTAGAAGATTTTTGAGTTTTGTTATTGGTAACAATATAATCAACTCTGTTGGTAGAAACAGTAAGTTTAAACAAATTAACATGCTTATCTTTTGCAAAGCCCTTTATATGAATCTCCACTCCGCTCTTAATTTCCTCATCTGAAAACGTTAACTTGCTAACAGCTTTATAAGGCTTAGAAGAGGAAGTTTTAGTAACGTTTCTATTTGCTTTAATAGGAGCATAATAATATTTACCCAAGGAATCAACATGTTGCATAATTTTATGCGTAGCATACCATGTGTCAAAAAGCACAGTTTGAAAAGGAATCTTTTTGCTATACACAGCATTATTTAACATATTTAATAGGTGTTCTACTTTTGTCGCTCCATCATGTTCGGGCGAAAAAATTCGGTAATCTATTACCCAAAACTTATTAATATCCGGATTATAATATACCAAACTTACTACTCCTATACCAGTAGTAATACCACCTGTAGCCCCACTGTACTGTGATCTAGCAACTTCTATTTTCTTGGTATTTCTTTTATTTAACACCGTATCATCAAATATTGTATATCCGTTAGGCGATAAAATAACATCATCCTTAATATGTTCCCATAACAAAGAAGGTGTATATTTTTCATTTTTTAAAAATCTATTAATAACATCATGGCTACATTTTTTGGCATGTTCAGCATAGTAGGTCAAACTATAATTCTTTTGACTCACTATTAGAAATTGACAGTAATCTGTCCTATTAACTGGTATTGCTTGCAATTTTATCCTCTTGGCATTTGTAAATTATACTCAACATAATGTACCATTTTTTTTCTCATAGCGTAAGTTTTGCCTATTACTTCGGCTACAGAATATTTAGGAGGAATTTTGATGAGCATATGGACATGATCTTGTACCATATGACCTTCTATGATCTTACTCCCTCGTTGAAAAGCTAACTCATGGAATACGTTTCCAAGATATTTTCTAACCTTCCCGTACAATTCTCTTTTTCGACACTTTGGAATAAACACAATATGATATTTGCAATCCCATTTAGAATAATTTAAACTTTCGTATGTTGTCATATATTTTCTCCTTTGACCGTCAAGCCAAAGAAGTTATATATGATAACTTCTTATTTTATACTAAATCTAAAGGCCAAGCCTTGATGGTCTCACTAGTCAAACTAGTGCCTTACCTATCATTGAGTTAACATGCCTAAATTCCCTTTCTAACCACTTATCACCTAAGTTGTAAGCATTAGATAATGCTTGTATATGCCTCATTCTTTCCCCTTCTTATATTTTAAGTATATAATTCAATATTATTTTATACTTAATTTTATATTTGTGGGTAAAAGTAAGGATTTAACTCTAGTAACATCCCCATTTAAACATATTTCTTCTTCTCCCCAATCAAATTGAAACGCCTGACCAGCTTCAAAATTTAATGGAATAAAAACTTGCTTACCTTTTGCTTCATGGGTTCTCCGAAAACTCCTAACGATTAGATTTACAGATTCATAACTACCCTGATAACCTGATATCTTCAACTGTTCGTATAGCTTCTTACCAGTCATCCTACGTCTGACTGGTTCTTTGATATTCTCTGCTAATAGTTGATTTAACATCGCAAGATATTCCCCCAAAACTGGCTTAGCTTTAGTATATTTGGCTAATTCAAATTTGGTTGCATCACTGCGTATAACTTTCTTAACGGTATTTTTTGATATATTAAGCTCTTTGGCAATTGCTTTAATTGCTTTGCCATCAACATGATACATTTTGCGTATTTTTGCAATTGATTCCACGATAAACACTCCCTAAAAACTCCTTAAAAAAATATTTAAAATATTAATTTTCTGGAGATATTGTTACTTTTTTAGAGGGGTCATTTTTCGTTACAATCTTTGCTCTAAAGGGGGAAAACCTGATTACAATTTACAAAGGATATAGGGATAGCTGTAGTAAAAGTTATAGTACCGGGCTTGCGGCATTTTGGCAGAAGTTTTTCACCGGGTCGTTTATTTTTGTATTTGCTTAAATTACTAGTGATGCTAGCTTATTTGTGCTACAATTTGTTAGATATAAGGCTTTATGGTAATTTTCAAATATAATCAACTAGTATGATAGTTAAACTTTCGGGTACTAATACGCAATTTAAAGATACTGATCCTGTTAAGAATAATAGTAATCCACCTAGCATGAGGATAGGTACTGATGACTTTAAAACGTTATTGTTAAATAGTGATGTATTTGTTGATAAAAGCTTAATAATCAAAGAATTACTAGAAGACAGTGGAGAAGTAATTCTAATTACCCGACCAAGACGTTGGGGTAAGAGCTTGAACATGGATATGATTAGGAGATTCTTTGAAATAGAAATAGATGAGCATGGCAATCCCTCATCATTAGAGCATCAGAACAATATCAAATTATTTACAGGTGGAGAAATAGATTTAGGACTTGCAACTGGTAGAAAAAAATTACTTCAAAAGCTCAAAGTAGCTGAGTATCCACATATTATTTTGGAATATCAAGGTCAATTTCCCATAATATTCATCACATTTAAAAGCGTGGAAGGTTCAAGCTATCACGATATTGAACAAGGAGTAAAAAGCCAGTTACGGAAATTATTTCAGTCACATAGATATTTAGCTAATAGTGATAAGCTTGCATCAGATGAACGAGCAGATTTCAACCAATATTTATTTGGCGAGGTAACTCTAGACAATATCAAAAATAGTTTGGCTATTTTAAGCCACTTGCTGTACAAACATTACAATAAAAAGCCTTGGGTATTGATTGATGAATATGATACGCCCATTAATAGTGCTTATAGATGCTTTGGTACTAATGAGGCAGAATTTCAAAAAGTATTAGAAATTTTTCGTGGAATCATGAAATCTACCTTTAAAAAGGAAACTGGCGATCAAGAATTGCCAGTTGAAAGGGGAGTTATTACTGGAATTCTGCGGATTGCTAAAGCTGAGTTATTTTCTGGGCTAAATAATGTTCGGGAATATAGTTTGTTAGATAAAAAATTTGCGATGAGCTATGGATTTACCCAGATAGAAGTAGATGAGTTATTAACTAAAGTGCCGCTTACTACTAGTCTAGAAAAAATTAAGGATTGGTATAATGGTTATAAATTTGGGGGAGAAGTCATCTATAATCCTTGGTCAATTATGCAGTGTTTAGCAAGTGAAGGTGAGCTTGATTATTATTGGGTTGACAGTGGAGGAACTGGTTGGATTGATAATGTTTTATTATCAGATGAGATGCAGCAGGATATTCAAGTATTGGCTGCTGGTAAAGCTATTATTGCTCCTATTATGAAACAGATAAGTTTTGCTGATATTAGTTCACGTTCAGGTTTGTTTAGCTTATTATTATTTAGTGGCTATTTAAATCCTACCGCTGTTGAGCCAACAAGAAATATTTTTGAATTAAGTGCACCAAATGAAGAAGTAAAATTTATTTATGAAACTCGATTACTGCAATGGCTTGGTAAACAATTACAAATGGATAGCTCGTTATATTATCCACTAATGAGCTTACTACCAGCTGGTAAAATAGAGGAGTTTAAACAAAGAATGCAGGAGTTACTGCTGGGTAGCACTAGTTTTCACCAAGTAGGAGAAAAAAAAGCCGAATTATTTTATAGCGGCTTTATGCTAGGGATTGTTAATATGCTAGCACCGAGCTATATAATATCAAGTGAGCAAGAATCAGGTGATGGACGCCCTGATGTAATTATGATCCCCAAAGCTGGTAAAGGTGACAAAGCTATGATTATCGAGTATAAAATCGCTAAACCTTCAGAAGATTTAACGACTATAGCAGGGTCTGGTCTACAACAAATTATTGATAGGAAATATGATACTAAAGTAAAAGAGCATCAACATGTTAAACAAATACTAAAAATCTGCATGGCTTTTTGTGGTAAAAATATGGATTTACAATATCAGGTTACAGAGCTTTAGTAAGAGACTGTAAGCGTTTGAATAATCAGTAATTTTATGTCTATCGTGGTTCTGAAATTGTCCACTACGCCCCGCCATTTTTGTACAAGTTGTCGTTTTTTCAAAAATATCGAACGGAAAACGTAGAGAGGTCTCAAGTTTTTTGCCCCTTAGTTTGAGGTTCTGAAATACGAAATTTATCATTTTGCGTTTTTGGGGCATTTCAGAACCTTTGAAGGTTTCATAGGCTTCAGAAGCTAGAGTTATTAGCATTGTAACCGTATCAGTAAATTTATCGTCTGCTTCCTCATAAACTTTAAGTAAACGAGCAATTTCATATTGACGATCTTTTAATTGTTGTTTCTTTGCTTGGAATTCTTCTTTGCTTAGTTCGCCGCTTAATCTTAAATCAATTAATGAATTTAGTTTATTTTCATTTTCTGTATGTTCTTTCTTTAAAGCAGCCGTCGCTTGCCCATGCTCATCTTTTTTTAGCTCATTTGTATTTTTTAAATAGGCAAGGGTCTCTTTTAGCATTTCCGGGTCTCCCCCTTATACCTATTCTTTTAAAAACCTCTTCTATTTGCTTTAAAACCTCATCTTCCCTTATATATATTTTCTTGTCTAGGTTATGTGGATCCCAAGTAGCTAAATATGTCCATTCGTCCACTTTGCCATCTGAATATGTTTTACTATGAATTTCAGATGTTACCATTTTGCCAGTTACTGCACAGGTGATTAATCCTCTAAAGAGGAAATCTTTCCCACCATATTTGAATGGCTTCTTCTTCCAACCTAAACGTACATCTTTACATGCCATAAAAGTCTCTTTTGTTATAATTGCTTGGTAACTATGTGACCACATCTCTCCTTTTACTCTCATCTCACCGTAATAAAATGGTTGTTGTATTAAACGATGTATAACAGTTTTATTTAGGTGACAATTCTTTTTACTTCTTAAGCCTAATTCTTTAGCCATGTTTACCATAGACCTAAGAGTATACATTCCTGTTGCATATTCTTCAAAGAGTTTTTTTATGATAGAACCTCTTAAAGGATCGAGAATTACTATACTGTTTCCTCTTTCATCTCGACTATTTAGGTAACCAAGAGGAGCTGGCCCTATCCACTCTCCTTTACGCAATTTATGATCTAGGCTTCTTTTAACGTTATCACTTAAACTATCAACGTAAGATTGTGCCATCAATACGTTCATCCCCCACATTAGCTTTGCATGAGACTGAGAATCTTTATCTATTATGTAACCTTCTGTTCTAAAATGTAATTCTATCTTACCAGCTTTTATTGGTTCTTCTAGTAATGAAATTTCTGAGATTCTTCTTTGTACTCGATCTACTTTATCAGCAACTATAGCAATTGTTTCTCTATGGCTTTTAGCAAATTTGATCATCTCTTTAAATTGTTTGCGATCACCTCTGCTTGAAGATTCGATAATTTCAAAAGTTTCGATAACTTCAAGATTTTTACGTTGGCAATATTCTACTAATCTATATTTTTGAGTTTCAATTGAATACCCTTCTTCTTGCTCCCTTGTTGAAACACGAACTAAAATTATTGATTTTGTTGCTTTGTCTGGCATATTTTTTCCTTTGATACAAGTATTATGCATTCAGAGATAGATTAAATACTGGACGAGTCAAGTTGAGTTTGCATTAAATTATCCAAGTAACCTCAGTATTAGAGCCAAGTGTCACATTTTTTTAGCATTAATAATTTTTGGTTATTGTAAAAATAATTGTTTTAACTCGTAGCAAGAGTAACTTGATCAAGTGGTTTATCATAGATACCCCTATTTATTATTTTAAGGCTATTACACGGCTTTTTAGTATCATTATGGTCACAGAAAAAACCTAGTTTTTGAATTATTACGCTCTAAGCCTAAATATGGGTCTTTTTGATTTATTATGAGTTTGCTTTAAAATAGATAAGTTAAAAACTTAACCGAATACCACTATTTACATCGATCAGCTTATTGATATTCTGTATCAGATATGATACAATTGAGTCATAACAAATAAATCTTATGGCAGCTAAACGATTATTATAGCACTTAACATATATGTTCATATTAGGTAAAAGAGATTTTGTATTTGAGGCAAGTTATAGAACGTTAAAAATAATGTATGAATCCCTATCTAAAGTAGCAAAAGGTCTTATTATAACTAGTCTAGAACTTCAAGAGGACAAAATATTAGCTAAATTAGCAGATGAAAGGATAGGTAATACTAAGGAATGGATTAGTCATACGGACACTTGGAAATAATAGACCTCCTTCGAAACTCTACTTCTGCTGGTGATTTGTACGTCGATGCGGTACTCGAATCCGTAACGGAATTAGAGTACGCTGCGGTTCGAGGTGAAGCGTCTCCTTCAAATCCCTCAGCACAAGCGAGTTTCGAAAGAGGTCTATTCAGAATCTCTCTGACAATATTATCAAGTCTTTCTTGAATTATCAGGGAGTGTTCAGGTAAAACAGTTTTCATATATTTGTAATGCAGCTATCTAATATATGTAGATTACTATAATCGGCATAGATATTACAAAAAGAATTTTGCAAATTCACCTATGTACAAAAATCTTCCCTATAACATTTAGGTTTTTATTTGAGTACCGTGATATTGTTGCAAGCAAAACATGATCTTTTTTGGTGTAATAGATACCTTTTTAATCACATCAATATATTTATTATTTTAAAAAAGATGAATATTTTTAAAATTATACCCCCAGTTTTTTGTTGTGGCTTTCTAGAGTCTCAATTAACAGCTCTTCTACTTGGTAACTAATATTTTCATTGTCAAAATCTGTGAAATCTATTATTATCTTGCTTGTAATTTTATTATTAGACTCTAGAAGTTTCACCAGTGTTATTGCCCCATTGTCAGCTATATTGTTATAGCTAAGGTCTATTTGACTGATGGTTCTATTAGTTTCTAAAGCTTTAACAAGCTGGACAATCCCAACATCACTAATAATATTATTATTGAGACATATTGTCTTTATAGTGTTATTATTCTTTAGAAGTCTTGCTAGTATGATTGCTCCTTTATCACTAATATTATTGCTACCAATATCCACTTGCTTTATAATTTCATTATTTGTTAGAAGTCCTGCCAGTATATCCGCTCCCTCATCACCAATATCATTGCCTCTAAGACTTATTTGCTTTATGGTTTTATTATTTTCTAGAAATTCATCTAGTATGATTAGTCCTTGAACCCCGATATTATTATATTCAATATCTATATTAATCAAACTATGATTATTCTCTAACAGTTCGATAAGCAGACTTAGTCCCTCAAGATCAATATCGTTGTCGCAAAGACGTATTGCGGTTATAAGCTTATTATGTTCTAAAATTTTGCCAACTATTTCAATTCCTTCTAAACCTATACGAACTTCGATAAATTCTATATAAGTTATATTATTGCTCTGCAAAACTTCTCTAAGTATTTGTGCAGCAATGTTAGTGATATTATTTATTTTTTCATTTGTTAAATTATTTTGTTGATCTTTAACATTGGTAGTCATAAAATTAACCCCTATTGTTCGTTAGGAAAATAGACACTGAGGTTAGATTTAAAAATTTTCCGATCTTTGTTCTAACCTCGGTGCTTAACACCACACCACGTAGTATCATCTTCACACATATCCTCATTAATCCTAGAAGTACAGCGGTTTTTTCCACTATTAGTGATTTTTTTGTAAAATTTATTATAGCAGTGTTGAACTAGATACAGTGGCTAAAATTATTATTAAGTCAGTGCCTAATTTAGCTATTAAAATCAAGGAAGTATTGAAAGAAAGGGATGTACTCTCTGTATTTACCAACATATTCCTTTGATCTCAATTCAATTTAGCATTGCTGGACTAACTAAGAATTACTTATAAAAAATGATTAAAAATCTTGATGAAATAAGAGATACTATCACAGATAGCCTAAAACTTCCCTAGGTTATTTATAAAGTCTTAATTCATCAATGAGGAAATTACATATGAACTCAAGGATAATATCATTATTAAATATTTTATTAGCACAATTAATATTAATTAGTACCTGTAAAGCTGAGGGTAATAACCTACCGAGTGCCAAAACTGCTAAATCTATATTACTACCAAAAGTGATAAGTCCTAACACAAGTACTAATATAACTATTATTTTAAATATAAATCAATCTAGCAATGATTCATACTTTACAATTGAGTTAGGGGCATATGAGAATAAAAGCCCATCATTAAAACTCACTATGGGATCAATGCTAGAGTTATATTCTCCAATCCAGGATTCAGCAAATGTTCATCAAAAATTACACATAGTAATGCGTCCATTTCAAGAATTGAATCAATCATTAAATGAGTATCCTAATACCAAAGAACAAAGTCTTGGATTAAAAAAGGAGTTATTAAGAGAGAAAGTATTCAGAAAAACTTATCCTCAAGAAATAAAGCTTCAAAATGAGGAAGTATACTCATATTATCGGTCAAATAACGAACCAATTCCCCCGCGTTACTATTCTACCTTATTACCGGAGCGTAGATTTAATAAAAGTATCGTTGATTTGTTAGGTAGTAGTAAACTAGATGTTTGGCGGGCGTCTGCTAGGCAAGCTTATGCAGATAGTCCAAGCCTATTAACTTTATGGCAAGCTTTTGACCCACAAGATATTATTGATCCTGAATTACGGGATATTGCTGAATATTTTAAAAGTTATAATAACAAATTAACCAAGGAAGAGTTTGAGCAAAAATATGGTGAATCAGGTTTAAAATATGACCCTAATTTTACCGAAGCACTAGTAGAAGATATTTTATAGAGGAAAAAGCAGCGAGAAATTAATGAATATATAATTGCTGCAGGTAAAGGCGGATTAATTGAAGTTATTGTAAAATTTGGACTCGAGGTGATATTTGGTAATCTGTTCTTATTAACATTTCTGCTAGCTTTGTCCCTATTGTGGTGGGCAAGTAAGATGGGTGGCAATGGCTTTAAAAAATGATAAACTAGCTAACTCCCAAAAGTATAGAGGTTTTCCTCTATTAATGATTTTTTGGTAAAATTTGTTATAATAATGCTAAACTGGAAACAATAGAATTATTATTAAATAAGCACATAATTTAGCTAATTAAGATTTAATGTGTGGCGACATTAATCAACCCGAGTTGCCAATTAATTTATAAGAGCAGAGCTAGGTTTTATGAACATTTGAAGTTAATTTGTAACATTAAAACACTTAATAAAAACTATATTTTTTAGAAATATGTTTGTATTAAAAATGTTTTAGTATCGAGCCTCACATGAAACCAGCGTTAAATATAGCTTTTGCCAGTATAATTAATTGGCAACTCGGGTTAATCAGAAATATCAAGTCGCTACACATTCAAATTTTTTATTTCATTACCTCAAATAGCTACAATCTTTAAAAAATGAGGGTAAATAATTTATTTACCACTTAAAGCATCAAGTATCACTTTATTATTAGCAACAATGGCATCTAAATATTTTATGACTTGTTGTAAATATAAAGAGAAGATATATTTGATTTGTGATAATGCTGGGTATTATAAGTCAAAGAAAGTAAAGGAGTATCTAGTAAATAGCAAAATAGAATTAGTATTTTTACCTCCCTATAGCCCTAATCTTAATTCGATTGAACGATTATGGAAATTTATGCATAGAATTGTAACAAATAATAAATTTTACCATAATTTCGCTCAATTCTCAGAAGCTATAGATAGATTTTTTGCTAATATTGATAAATACAAAGGTAATTTGCTTACTCTTATAACTGACCAATTTCAGACTATAACTTTTAATCATTTTGCCAACTCTGCAGGTTAATTGAGTATACTTACAGCAAACTGCTTTGCAATCTTTTAGCAGTACAAATCACATTTTAAGTCGCCAAGTAAATTGTTGGTAAATTCTTCATTTACTAGGTCATAATTGTAAAAATCATGCTCATCTGCTCTAGTGGCAAAATTTTGCCCTTGAGCAGCAACATTATCCATAATCTTACTAATTTTCTTGTAAGCCGCAGCCTTAAAATTTTCATCATGACTTAGGCTGAATGCGTGGTGATAACATTTTTTGGCTTTCTCAAATAAACCTACAGACTCAAAATATTCAGCTTGCTTTAGTTTTATATCAGGGTTTCTTTTATCTTGTTTTAACCATGCTTTAAAACATTCTTCTATACTAAATTCATTATTAACTACTTTATAGCAGTCAATCGCCTTAGCATATTCACCCTTATTAAAAAATAGCTGACCAAGTTTCTCATATATTTTTGGTAGATGACTATTCGCCTCTATAGCTTTTACATAGTAAGCCAATGCCCCATTTTCACCATCCTTCTCAGAAATAGTAGCTAAGCAACTATAGGCTATAGCCTTAAGATTCTTGCAGGCAGGAGAGTCCTGATAATCCTCTAGATACTTTATAGCTTTATGATAATAAACTTGGTCAAGCCTATCTTCATCAATATTCAAACTGCTAACTTGGTACTCAAGATTTTCTGTTACTTTAGTATGGCAAGCTATTATTAACTCTGCAATCTTGGCATGATCAGGTAATTCAGCTGCTTTTTTACAAACACTAGCAAAGAATTTCACATATTCATATTGCTGCTGTAAGCAATAACCATAGCCTTGGATCTGATGCTGAAGTTGAATATTATTAGGTTCAGCATATTCAGCAAAAATCTCCACTGCTATCTGGAAGTTGATTAGAGCATTTGATATGCTATCTATTGGCTTGCTAAATACTTTTTGTAATCTTGATAATAACTCCAGCTCTAGAAAATATTCATCTTTATTATGCCCTGGCAGGAGATTATTGTAATGAATTGATGATGGTATCCAATCTTTGACAAGATTATAATTCTCAGAAAATGCATTGAGTGGATTGACATCTGAGCATTTAGTTGCATTACCAATAGCCTTAACTATCACCTCTAATAGTTGATTAAAATTATTACTGGCAGTATTTAACAGATGAGATGAACACTCCATAGCTTTCTTAGAAATAGCTATGTTGACCATATCACCTTTAGCGTTAGAATATTTGGATGACATGTCTATTGCCACAAGTAAATCAGGTACAACTAACTCACCTTCGTCAGTTGGTTTATAGAATAGATATATTGAGCCATTATCTTTGAGCTTATTAATCAGTGCTTTGTGTTCATCTGTTGCTCCTTGATTATCTGCTAATATTTTATCTATAGACTTTTTGATATGCTGAATATTTTTGTTTGGTGGTACATGGGTAACTACTAAAGATATGCTGCCTTCTATATATCCAATATCCTTAAAACTTTTTATAAAGTTAGATAACGTTGCAAGGAAAGCACTACCTCTTTCAACAGCACTATTTAAAACCAATTCAGGTATCACCAACACAAATTTTAGCTGCTCTGTAGTTTCAAAAAGCCTTTTAATATAGAAACTGTTAGCAATTTCTTGAACGGGATCAGTGTCATTAAAGCCAGGACAATCCCAAATGATTAGGTCTTTATCTTTAGCAAAACATTTATTAGGAATCTTAGTCTCGGAAGATAGTTTATGACCAATGACAATATCGGCAAGTGGCTGCATCGCGTCAATAACCAACTCGCTAGTTTCATCATCAATAATTGCCTGTAGTTCTCTGCCAGTAAGCACGTAAGCGAGTGTACTCTTACCAGCCCCGGTATTACCAAGCAGCAATATCCCCTTCTTGCCATGTTCCTGCAGACGATCGTTACCATCTCGGATTAGATTCGATACTTGCTTGATAGTAGCCTGATCATCATTATCAAACTGATTATCCCCATCTGCTACCTTAAATAATTTCACAACCTGTATCTCTGGAACATATTCTTTTACTTTTGCCTCCTCTATGACTTTTAATTTAGCTGCTTCTTGCTCAAGTCTCTCAGCTTCTTGTCTAGCTTTTTCATCTGCCTCTGCTTGTTGTTGCTGTCTTAGCTTTTCAGCCAAAGCCTTCGCTCCTGCCGTTCCTATATGGTTTTGTCCAATGTCAAGATTAGTAATAGATTTAAAAGCTATGTTAAGTAGATTGATATGTGCAAGGTTTATTTTGTCTAAATTATTAATCAGTTTTAACGCAGCTTGTTCTAGTTCAAAAGAAATATCACTTGTTAATTTTTTTTGTTGATTTTTAAATTTGCTCGCCATATAATTAACTCCTATTTTTGGGTTTTTTAGAAAATAGACACTGAGGTTAGGTTTAAAAATTTTCTGATTCTTTGCTTCTAACCTCAGTGCTTGACTCCACACCACGTGGTGTCACTACTAATATATTATCCTCATCACCAATAGAGTCCAGAGAAGTTTTAGCACCTAGAGTATTTTTTTTTGAAATTCGATAGATCAGAGGTAAAACGGAGACAGTAACTGAAATTTTTGTTATAGTTCGGGGCTAAATGGTTATGGTAAAATGTAGTTAACCTTTTTGTAATAAAGCTTTAATGGTTTTTTCCTTAGTGTAAATACCTTCTTGCATAATTCTTGACTACCAAAAATTTATGCTTCCATGGTAGATACAATTGTAAAAAAAGAGCAAGAAGACTTTGCTTTACCGATCACTGAAAATTTAAATAACAACGTATAAATCTTCTGCAATACCTTGTAAAAATACATTAACCCGCTCTTCTATCATATTCTCGGCATTACCATCCTTGTCCAATGTTTCCTGTATATTTTCACCCATAACCTCAATAAATATAGGGATTCTTTCGTCATACTTTTTGACTACGGTCTTTAGCTTCTCATTTTGGGCATTAGTTTTAGCCTGAAGGTTAGCAAGGCTTTCGTGAGCTTTCTGAGATGATTTCTCGATTAACTCTGATTTAGTTTTATCTAATTCATATCCTTTTTGTGCATTTTTTGCTGCCATAAAAGCATCTAATTCAGCATGTTTCCTAGTTTGTATGGCTGTAGAAACGTAATTTAAGGATTGTCCAGGAGCAAGTGCTGCTACTAAAGAATTGAATTCTTGTTGAGCTTCTTTATCATGCTCTGTTTGTTTTCTTTGAGCCATTTCTTGACATTCTGCTTTACTTGCATCTGCTTGTTGATTTAACTGTTTCTTTACATTATCAAGATCTGATTGTAAATCTTTGATTATATTTGCTTCCTCTTCTTCATTATCTTTGTCAATTTTAGCTTTAAGATATTCTACCAATTCTTTAAACTTTGTTTTGATTTTATCAAGAACCGATTTCTTAAGCTCCATTACTTTATCCCATTTCGTAATAGCCATAAAAGCTGATTTACTTGCCTCTATTACTTGTACTTCTTCATCTTTAGCCTTGGTTTGTAACTCAGTTTCTTTTTGTTTAGCTTCTTCCTCAGCTAGTATTTTACGTGCTAGAATTTCGTCTTCTACATTGAGCCTAAATACAAACTTTTCATTTTGCTTATATCCTTTTCTTTGAAAAAAAGCTCTGCCGCTTTTTGTTCAAGAGGAGTTTTATTATCAGCATTGTAAAATCTACCTAAAGTATAAAAAGCATCATGGTCATCAAGTTTTATTCCTTGTAATTTAAGTATGTGTTTCTGGTTATTTAATATTTTAATTGCTAGCTGTTCTTCTTGTTCTAAAGTTAATGGTTTCTCTCCTCCCAAACGTATTTGAATACTTTCCTGTTCTAAAGTCTCTTTGGGCATCTCTTCTTCAAGTGTTCTATAATAGTCTGTTAATTCTCTTAGGCTACCAGCAACAATCTGTTTATTACCTAAGGCTACCTTTATCTTATCATAAATACCTGACTCAGCCAATCCTAAATCACCAACTTCGGATAGTATCGATGTTGTAGGTTTGATTTCCAGTGGGACTGGTTTGTTTGGGACATTCTCACCAAGAGCCCTCCCTGTGTCAACAGGTATTTTACCCACCCCGCTAGTTGCTGATATTTCACCAACTCCGCCAGCTGCATATTCGATAGCCGGGAATGTTTTTGGTGGATTAATCCTACTTCCACCAGTGTAATATCTAGACTATAGTGAAATGTTAATTTTATTAACATTTCTAACTGGATCAGAAGTACCATATAATTTGTAATTCATCCGTGCTTGATTCAAACTAATATCATTAGCTCCTCCCTCAAAATTAGCATCATAATATTGTACATCATCATCTTCCCAATCACATTTTGGACATATAAAATAAGAGCCAGGAAAGTCCTCAGAATCAAAAAAAGGGTTGTTACATACAGGACAAGGTATCTTAATTATGTTTACTTTATTATTTAACATTACTTATTCTCCTTTATTTTCCCAATATTTTAATTTGTTTCTTGGTTTCATCATAGTCTTTGGCACTCCATCGATTGTTGCAGCTATGAATATATTACTATCAGGGTTATAGAAAATCTTTTCACCATTATGTCTAATATATTCTAAGGTGTTTGGATGAGGATGGTCAATAAAGTTTTTTGCAAATTCAACATATTGTTTTGCATTATAAGTGTCTGTAAAATTCTTACCATGACGTTTCCAATAACTAAAAGCATTTTCAACTACAGTAGCTTCTGGTCGATTTGACCAAAGATTGCTAGAACCAACATTTTCTATATTTTTACTCAACCCTTCTACTTCTCCAACCATTGATATTTTTTTCCCAATATCTGCCCCTGCATCAACAGATAGTTTACCCACCCCGCTAGTTGCTGATATTTCACTAACTCCACCTTCGATAGCAAGTAGTGACTTTGGCGAACCTTCGATTGATGGAATTTTTACCCTACTATTTTTTGCTATATCAAAAATCTTGACGGTGTTGCCTAAAATAACACCGTCGCCAAGTATTTCTGCTAGTAGTTTAGTACTGTCGGGTAGTTCATCATATTTTTGTGAAAATTTTGTAAACTGTTCTTTTGAGCAGTTTGCTTCGAACTCAGATTTTATAAGCCATTTGACGGGGGAAACAACCAGCAAATCAACAGTTGAAGCCATTGCTCCTAGAGCTTATGGTAACCATTCTATACGGCTGACAGGATGCATAATATTCTGTGTACCATACTTTACTAACTCACCGGCAACTGCTGTTGAAGCCACTAGAAAATTACCAACACCACCACGATATTGGTATGTTGCCTCAGGATTCACGACTTCCTTATAAAAATGATTCCTGACATCATTTAGACTCACTGGTCTCCAGTTCGGTGAGACAATTTGGATAGCATTTGAATTAAATGTACCAGTAAGGTCAAACATGCCTGCTATTTCTTCAACTGATCTCTCATCAGACCTTTGTGGTGGTATATCTAGGGGGATAGAGAGTGGTGCTGCTGTATCTCCCATTGTTTTCACTTGCCATCTAGGGTCTACAATTTTAGGAGCATAATCATGTCCTATATCCCCGCCAATTGCATAAGCTTGCTGCATCAAAGCTTCATCTCGTGCAAGCTGCTTAGCTGCAGAATCATGCATATTTTGTTTAGCGATTTGCAGGATATTTCTGTGATATTCGTTTTCTTTCGCTTGTAGTTGTTGCTTGTCCGCCGTTAAAGTGTCAACCAAAAATTGTGCAGCTGATAACTCCGACTGGCTTAAGGGCTTTGGTTGTGGAGTTAGCTGGGATGGCGGTTTTGGCGGAGTGGTATCGGCAACTGGAATCGGCTGAACTACGCCTCGTAATATATCAGCTGAGTATTTACCATTACTACTAGCAGATATTGCTTCAAATATACTGCCACTGTTACTCGAGCCTTTATTGGTAAAGCCAAAATATTGCTGGTTTTTACTGTCATATCCTATAGTAATTGGTGTGCCTCCTAAACCTTTGCCGTATGATTGTAGGAACTTACCATTTTCAAACACATAGATTGGCTGTTGCATAGCAGATGACAGTAGTAATAGTGAAGCTAATGCTAGATCAGCACCTGTTAAGCCAGCAAGTCCTACATGCTCGGGTTTAATAGAACCTACTCCCTGTCCAAGAGGAGGATGCCCAGCTTGAGGAGCAAGGTCATATACCAACATGTTAACTCTTTAGTTGCTTGCATAATCACCTCTTCTTTAATGTTTATTGGATTATCATAACATATTTATTACTTGCACTAAGTGTTTATTTTAAATAATCTGGATGGACGTGTAGATAATAATCTGGTGATTCATGGTATAATCGCCAAATGAATCTCTCAAAATGTTCTTCTATGAGATTTCCAATTTCATCATAGATAGCATCAGGTTTATCAGAACTAGGCTTCATTACTAAAAAGCTTGACATGTCTGCCACTTCAAAGAAGATAATATCATCATCTTTTATATAACCTTCTTCAATATATTCAACAGCTTCTGGTAAGATATAATCACTTTCTTCTTTAAGTAACATAATATCGGCTATTTGTTGTGGAGAAAAGAAATGATTATTATGCACTCCTATAAAATCATCTTTTAAATTAGCTGGATTAGGTAAAGAACCATGTCCAATCTCCAACCAAAATTCTTTTAAAGATATAGGAAAACTAAAATTTAATCTGTTTTCTGCAATTTTTATTTCGTCAACATCTATTTTTTCAAACCAATTATAAGGCCTTTTTCCATCAAACTGATCAAAGTTTATATATTTTTTAAGATAATCATATTTTCCCATAATTATTTCTTTTTAAGTTTAAATATTTCACTAGCTATAGAATCTTTAGCATGAATCAGTTTATGTTCTACTATACCATGAGCTGGATGAATATTCCACCAAGTATTTGGTCCGCCATGATCTACTTGGATTATATGATGGGCATCATATAATTCCCCTATTTTTTTACTACCTAACCCGAGTTGCCAATTAATTTATAAGAGCAGAGCTAGGTTTTATGAACATTTGAAGTTAATTTGTAACATTAAAACACTTAATAAAAACTATATTTTTTAGAAATATGTTTGTATTAAAAATGTTTTAGTATCGAGCCTCACATGAAACCAGCGTTAAATATAGCTTTTGCCAGTATAATTAATTGGCAACTCGGGTTACCTACAGTTTCCTCATACACCGGCCATTTTTGTCCTGTATTTTGTTCCCATTCCGCTCTTAATTGATTTTTCATATTATTAAAATCCTTTCTATGAGCTTTATAAGTTATTGAATCCAGTTTAACAAACTCCTGAGTTTGCAGAGCTTCTTTAAGTAAAGTTAGCTGTTGGTCAGGTAGTTGTAATTTAGTGATTTCTTCAATTTCTTTAACATAACTTCTAGCTAAATAAGGGTTCTCAACAATTTTTTCTGTAGCTGTTAAAGGTGTTGCTGAGCCTAATGATATTTTTTCTGCAACTCTTTCAACTTCTAATACTTCGATAGGTAATTTTTGCTCAACCTTAGTAAGCATTGATGATGGTTTAGTAATGGTGTTTTCCCCAACTAATCCAATTTCTGAGGCTTTCCCAACTGTTGTAAATGCTGAAGCCTCAGCAGCCACACCTTTTTCAAGGGCAGAATATAATTTACTGGTAGCTGAGCCACTTGCTATCTGTAAAATTCGACCAGCTCCCCATAAAACCATACTGTCTGTAGTCAGGGTTAATGTTACTTTACTATTCTTCGGTAACCCCTGATAGAACTCTGATAATCCCTGATACCACTGCTCAGGTAAATATTTTTTAGCTACATCCTTGCTAAAATCTTTTATTGTAGCAATTGCTTTACTAGGAATATAGCCAATAGCTGCTAAAGTTTGTGAACCACCCTCGACACTACTGATTCGATGAGCAATTTGCTGCATACTCATATCTGCCAAATCGCCAATTGTTGACCATACGGTAAGTGGTAAATTACCACCATATTTAGGGTCTATAAGCGAGCTTAAAGAATTATCCAAAACCTCTTTGGGGCTTTTTTGCTTGCCATCCAGGTTCTACCCTTTTAAGTGGTAGATATGACTCCCCACCCATAGCATAAGCTTGCTGCATCAAAGCTTCATCTCGTGCAAATTTCTTAGCTGCAGAATCATGCATATTTTGTTTAGCGATTTGCAGGATATTTCTATGATATTCGTTTTCTTTCGCTTGTAGTTGTTGCTTGTCCGCCGTTAAAGTGTCAACCAAAAATTGTGCAGCTGATAACTCCGACTGGCTTAAGGGCTTTGGTTGTGGAGTTGGCTGGGATGGCGGTTTTGGCGGAGTGGTATCGGCAACTGGAATCGGCTGAACTACGCCTCGTAATATATCAGCTGAGTATTTACCATTACTACTAGCAGATATTGCTTCAAATATACTGCCACTGTTACTCGAGCCTTTATTGGTAAAGCCAAAATATTGCTGGTTTTTACTGTCATATCCTATAGTAATTGGTGTGCCTCCTAAACCTTTGCCGTATGATTGTAGGAACTTACCATTTTCAAACACATAGATTGGCTGTTGCATGGCAGATGACAGTAGTAATATCGAATTGCTACCCCCATCACCGCTACCTGGTTTTGGTAATAGTGAAGCTAATGCTAGATCAGCACCTGTTAAGCCAGCAAGTCCTACATGATTGAGTTTAATAGAACCTTACTCCCTGTCCAAGAGGAGGATGCCCAGCTTGAGGAGCAAGGTCATATACCAACATGTTAACTCTTTAGTTGCTTGCATAATAACCTCTTCTTTAATGTTTATTGGATTATCATAACATATTTATTACTTGCACTAAGTGTTTATAAAAAATAATTGTATAAAAATTAGCAGCCCTGAACTACAATTGTTATCTTGTTCAATAGTACTATTTAAGCGATTCTATCACCGCTTCTGTTAATTTGCGACAATAGCCACGTTCTTCTGCCTCCTTGAGATATTGCTCTTTATATTCTTTAGTATCAATTTCTATTTGTGCAATGACTCTTTTAGCTAAAGATTGCAACTCTTCTTCATATCCATTATCTAATAGTTCTAATATAGCTTGATCCTTTTCTTCGTCAGTTATTGAATCCATTTCTAAAATGTCATCCACCAGTATTCTTACTTGCGAACTTAGATATCCCCATTCTAATCTTGGCAATGTGCTATTGACTGCCCAAGCAAATATTCCAATATTTTCTTTGATTTCCTTAGCTGTTAAGCACCCATTAATCCATTTATTACAGATTTTTAAAATATCCTGTTTATCTTGCTTTAACCATAACTTTTTCATTTTTACATCTATTTTTTAGTTGCTATTACTGGTTTAATTTCTATTACTTGACCAGTTTTTATATTTTTATAATAGTGTAGTTGTACATTTGTATCAGGTAATAATACCACTCCCTCTTTAAGAACTCTATCTTTACTAAACATTTTAGCCCAGTCTTCTGGTGAACCACCATAAGTTTCGACAATTCTTTTTATATCTTTTATGGGTTTCGTATGTCCAGCACCCGCCATAGCTTTCCCCTCACCTGATGTCACCAATTCTTCACAGGCTAATTTTATTTCAAGAGCTGTTAATTCCCGAAGACTGCCAGTAACAATCGGTTTATTACCTATCGCTGCTTCTATCTTACCATGAATTCCTGACTCAGCCAATCCAAAATCATCAACCTTAGTAAGCATTGATGATGGTTTAGTAATGGTGTTTTCCCCAACTAATCCAATTTCTGAGGCTTTCCCAACTGTTGTAAATGCTGAAGCCTCAGCAGCCACACCTTTTTCAAGGGAAGAATATAATTTACTGGTAGCTGGTCCACTTGCTATCTGTAAAACCCGACCAGCTCCCCATAAAATCATACTGTCCGTAGCTAGAGTTGCTGTTACTTTAGTATTTTCCGGTAAGCCCTTACACCAGTCTGATAATCCCTTATACCACTTCTCAGGCAAATGCTCTTTAGCTATATCCTTGCTAAAATCTTTTACTGTACCAATTAATTTATTAGGAAGATAGCCAAGAACTTTTAAAGTATCTGCTCCACCTTCGACACCACTTATAACATGAACAATTTGTTGCATACCACAATCTATCAGATCTCCGCTTGTTGAAAATACCGCAAGTGGCAAATTACCACCATATTTAGGGTCTATAACCAAGTTTAAAGAATTCTGAAAAACATCTTTGAGGTTTTTTGCTTGCCATCCAGGTTCTACCCTTTTAAGTGGTAGATATGGCTCCCCACCCATAGCATAAGCTTGCTGCATCAAAGCTTCATCTCGTGCAAACTTCTTAGCTGCAGAATCATGCATATTTTGTTTAGCGATTTGCAGGATATTTCTGTGATATTCGTTTTCTTTCGCTTGTAGTTGTTGCTTGTCCGCCGTTAAAGTGTCAACCAAAAATTGTGCAGCTGATAACTCCGACTGGCTTAAGGGCTTTGGTTGTGGAGTTAGCTGGGATGGCGGTTTTGGCGGAGTGGTATCGGCAACTGGAATCGGCTGAACTACGCCTCGTAATATATCAGCTGAGTATTTACCATTACTACTAGCAGATATTGCTTCAAATATACTGCCACTGTTACTCGAGCCCTTATTGGTAAAACCAAAATATTGCTGGTTTTTACTGTCATATCCTATAGTAATTGGCGTGCCTCCTAAACCTTTGCCGTATGATTGTAGGAACTTACCATTTTCAAACACATAGATTGGCTGTTGCATGGCAGATGACAGTAGTAATATCGAATTACTACCCCCATCACCGCTACCTGGTTTTGGTAATAGTGAAGCTAATGCTAGATCGCTACCAGTTAGGCCAGCAAGTCCTGTACTCTCCGGTTGAGGAGCAAGGTTATATCCCAGCTTTCGCTGGGATGACATCATACTTGAGAATGATATCTTTTCCTTGGATGACATCGCACTTGAGGACGACATCTTATGTGGGGATAACAGGGGTGGCGGCTTAGATGACATCATATTTGAGGATGTCATATCTCGCAGGGATGTCTCTTTTTTGTCGGCAATGAATTGCTGGCTATATTTTTCTAATAAATTCGTCTGCTCTTTTTGATATTTCCCAACCATCTGATCAGCCACATAGCTAACACCAAGGTTCAAAGTTGGAGTTACCTTTCTTTGCAGAAGACTCAGCATGCTATTTGCAGCCATTTCGCCAATATTTCTCGATAGATCATTCGACAACACTTGATTGCCATCAACCTCAACCTTGTTTCCTAGCCGCTCCTTGGCTCTTGTTCCAGCTTGGTTGATGATTGTGGTAATTGCATCCTTGATATTATCAATGATCGGATCTATCTTTGCGATCACATCCACTACAGTTACTGCAGCATGTGTTACTTTTACCGCAAAACCGATACCACTACCCTTGAAACTATTAGCAGCAGCTCCTGCTATTCCGGAAGCTAACTGATTAATAACCATAGCATGTTTACCAGTCTTGGTCGCTTGGAAAATGGCTTTTTGTATTTCAGTCATTATCTGATTACGTTCTATATTACAATTTGCCGTCAATAATATGGAGTTGTTACTTAAAGCCTGACTTGCTGCATTACCAACATTACCGGCTATCCTCTCTTCTAACCCATCTAGGGCGTTTTCTCTTATCCCTTCACTTACCCAGTCAACTGTTTTCTCAATTGCCATGACGGTCGCGAATTGTATCGCTGATGTTTTAGCTAGTTGTGCAATAAGTTGACTTGTTGAAATATCTTTTACTATTTCTGTTGTTCCTGCTGTTCCTACTTTTGTTCCTACGGTTGTAGCTGTTTCTGTCGCTCCTACTGTTCCAGCAGTTCTAGCGGTTGTAGTAGCAGGTGCTAGTTTATTAAAGCCAACCTGTGCACCAATAATCGCATAGCTAATTGCTTTTCCTAGAAAATAAGATTCTAGATTGATCGACTCACCTTTATGGACACTCATTGCTACCTTATAAGCATCCATTAATCCTTCAGTAAAAATACCAACACCAAGCGTTGTACCGCCACCCAATGTCCCAACAGTAATAAGCACCCCTACTGCCATTTGAGCAATAGCACAAACGGCAACTAAGATAGTGTCTTGCCAATTCTGCCGTGGCTTATATGTTTCTAGCTCAAACACACCACTAATGCCTAAGAAATCTATCTCCAATATGTCGCTTTTATGCAGCTTAGGAGCAAGAGTTTTTTTGTCAATATGACCTTTAACCCTTACTTCCTCTTTACCAAATTCACTAATTAGCTTATGGCTGATTGTATATGATCAAGAAAAGTTTTAAAGAAACCTATTTTTGTGGTAATTTGCTGAAGTAGTTCATTATCAGAACCAGTCGTATTCGCTACTGATACACTCATAGCGGTTAGATATGACAATATATCAGATAATCTATTACCTGCTTCTAATAATGACTCTATTGCCTTGTTTTTATAGTTTTTCTCATCTTTAGGACCTATATCAAGCCAACATTTAGCTGCATAGTAATGGGCAGGAAAATTATAAATATCATCTATGGAAGTAGCTTTACTGAGTGCTACAAGAACAGTCCAAGGATTACTAATACCAAAATGTTGCAGTACTGCATAACTAGGGTTGCTATAAGTACCAGCTTGATACTTGCCCTTGCTAGACGCTATAAACGATTCTATACTACCGTCTTCTTTATGGGTTTTAAACCATAAGCCAAAATCCTCGATAAATTGCTTAATTTTAGGGTCGTGGGCTGTTCTTTCCCCTCTATCCCCAGCAAATTCTAAATAGCTAGCTGTAAACTTTTGGTATAATGTATCATCCGCAAGCAAACTAGGTATTTTTTGTTCTATATTATAGGTAATCTGCTGGCTCTCTTGACTATCACGTTGTTTTTTTATGTTAATTATTTCCTCATCACTAACCCCAAATTCTTGGTAATTATCATAGTCTGGGATGTACGCTATAATCTGATAACTACCGCTATTACCCTGCCTGCTAGTACGCCCCTTTATTTGTGCTTCATCTCTTGCATTTTTGGCAATAAAAGTAGATATCACATGTAATCCGCCATTTGCTTCTACTTCCCCGCTGGTTCTAATGTCAGTTCCTCTACCAGCCAAATTAGTAGCAACTATAATAGTTCCTGGCTGTACTAGTTGCTCTATATCCGAGTTATATAATTTCTCTTCACTTCTAGAGTAATTGATAGTTTTAGCTTTATTACCACATTTATCTTTTAAAGCCTGACACAAATAGTCTGCATCTTTAATATTTTCACAAACTATCAGCACCGCTCTGTTATGTAATACGGCTTCTTGGTAGCTACTGTCGCATACTGTTTCTCTTAGAGCTTCTAAGGTAGGTTCAGATATTGCTGGTAATTCTATAACTTGTTTATCCTTATAAGTTGGAACAAAGGCAAGTTCTACCCCATAGATAGCTTTTAAAAATTCCTGTGAGCTATCAGAACCAAGAGTACCAGTCATCCCTAGAACCTTGTTATATTTTAGGAAATAAGCAATATTAGTGACAAAAAAAGTGGTTAATCCTTCCGGAGAAATGCGGCAATTATGTTTTATTTGTAAAAATTGGTGCAAGCCATCCTGCCATACCATATTTTCTTGTGTTACTCCAGTGCTATTGTCTACGGGGTTAATTACCTTATAGCCATCCTCATGAATATTAATTACATAATCTTTATCCAATTGAAGATTTATAGCCCTTACTAAACTTGCTGCCCATTTGCCTGCTTGAAACATAGCATAATCCTTTAGATGCTTAGGCACCAGCGATCCATTGATAATTCTCTCTATTATCTCCTGAGCTTTTTCTGTAGCAAAACTTTCTTCAAAATTCATAGGAAGAGTGGTCATAGGGAGAATGACCTTCTGAAAATTGTCCCAAGCTATGGTTAGGATAGGTAGTAGATATTCCATCAGTGGAATAGGCGTCGTTTGTTTAGCAATATGATTGCTGCTATCTACCAGCATACTATCTACTTCGTCTACTATAGCTACCGCAAAATCTCTATCACCACGTCTTTCCCCTTGAAAACTAGTGTTACTCAGAAAGTCAGCTTGAAAGCTTAAAGCATCTCCGTATACTATATCGCAAGAATAGCAAGCTTTTTGCCCAGTACAGCCAGGTTTTGCAATATTAATACCCAAAACTTACGCTATGTAAGGTTCTAAATAGCGTAAAGAGGGTGAACGTAACTGCTGTTGCATATAATGATCTAAAAGCCCTAACTTTATTTGATAAACCGTCTTACCTATTTTGTGTGCAGTTCTTTTTAGAAAAGCCCACACTAAAAATGCACAACTAATGTGATTACGCTGGATGCGTTGTTTTCTGCATTGGCATCGTTCTATACCGGTAAGTTGCTTGATTTCTCTATGCATGCTCTCAATTACCCAACGAAAGCCACACTCATCTTGTACGGCTTTAGAAGATTTTTGAGTTTTGTTATTGGTAACAATATAATCAACTCTGTTGGTAGAAACAGTAAGTTTAAACAAATTAACATGCTTATCTTTTGCAAAGCCCTTTATATGAATCTCCACTCCGCTCTTAATTTCCTCATCTGAAAACGTTAACTTGCTAACAGCTTTATAAGGCTTAGAAGAGGAAGTTTTAGTAACGTTTCTATTTGCTTTAATAGGAGCATAATAATATTTACCCAAGGAATCAACATGTTGCATAATTTTATGCGTAGCATACCATGTGTCAAAAAGCACAGTTTGAAAAGGAATCTTTTTGCTATACACAGCATTATTTAACATATTTAATAGGTGTTCTACTTTTGTCGCTCCATCATGTTCGGGCGAAAAAATTCGGTAATCTATTACCCAAAACTTATTAATATCCGGATTATAATATACCAAACTTACTACTCCTATACCAGTAGTAATACCACCTGTAGCCCCACTGTACTGTGATCTAGCAATTTCTATTTTCTTGGTATTTCTTTTATTTAACACCGTATCATCAAATATTGTATATCCGTTAGGCGATAAAATAACATCATCCTTAATATGTTCCCATAACAAAGAAGGTGTATATTTTTCATTTTTTAAAAATCTATTAATAACATCATGGCTACATTTTTTGGCATGTTCAGCATAGTAGGTCAAACTATAATTCTTTTGACTCACTATTAGAAATTGACAGTAATCTGTCCTATTAACTGGTATTGCTTGCAATTTTATCCTCTTGGCATTTGTAAATTATACTCAACATAATGTACCATTTTTTTTTCTCATAGCGTAAGTTTTGATATTATTTAATTGGTAGAGGAATGGTTAGATGGTAATAGTAATGCCTATGGAAATAATTAGGTAAAAATAATGCATTGGCATGATGTTGACGAAATTGCTATAAGTTTAGAAAAAAATTATTCCGATGAGGATATATCTGAATTAACACTAAAAGATCTTGAGGACTTAATAAAATCATTAAGTGATTTTGATGACCACGAAATTGAAACAAATAAAGAAGTGTTAAAAGAAATTCTCGAAGCTTGGAAAGAGATTAAAGATAGTAATTTTGAAGATTAATATATACTCTTTTGCTTTGAAGGAGAGCTATCACAAATACTTGCGGAGAATGTACGTACTTGTACCTAATGTAGTTCATCTATAGCTAACCTAAAGTAAGGTCTATCTAAGATACTCTAATAGATAGACCTTACTTTAGGTTAGCTATAGAATCTAAATAATTTACAGAAATAACTTGATTTTTTTGGGGAGATAGGGCATTATCTGCGTTAAATTGAAAGAAGGGGCGGTTAGCTCAGTTGGTAGAGCATCCCGTTTACACCGGGACGGTCGGGAGTTCAAGTCTCTCATCGCCCACCATATATCTCTCGGATTTCAGGATTTTTATCATTGCAATAAAAAGTCTGTATTCCCGTCGCATGCCGTTTTTTCACTAAAGTTGCTGGAATACGACCACCAAAAAACTCTCTCTTTAACTAGTTTTTTGAGGGAGAAATTATTACAAAAGTGTTAAAATGCACACCTAGTCTGCTTACCCCTTGTTTGTTACCCCCATCATGTTAGATATTTATTATATAGTTTTTATTTTTAACGTTTTTGATATATACCTAGTAATATTGGTTCTTAGAAGATAATAATTTTATGATAAGAAAAGTAATTATATTTACTGTTATTGCTATTTCGTTGTTAGTATGTACTATATTAGTTGAGGTAAACTTTGTTGATTATACTTCTGCCAGTAATAGTCTTGTTAATGAATTAAAAATTTCTCCTCAGAATCTAAAAAAAATTAAATTTCCCATACCTTATTTGATTATTGATCACATAAAAGAGGAAGGGAAATTAGAATTAGAAAATATAGAAATTCGCTTTGTCCCATGGTCATTATTAATTTTCAGACCAAGAATTAGTGCTGTAACCATATATAGTGCCACAATATATTCAGATGAACAAGATTTTGACATTATAAACCATGATAGGCTAGTTAGTTCATTTATAACAAATGATATAATGGATATAAATTTTAATGTTAAAAATCTGAGTATTCTAAATAAAAATAACCAACCTATTCTTACTTTAAATAATTGCTCTTTATTTAAAAATAACTCTATTGCTAATAGCACTTCATTCAAAGGGGATGGAGGATATGTAGGAAAATTATCTGGGTTTTTTGAGAAAAAGGCCAACCAAATAAATTTCGATCTTACTATCTCTAATAATGATTATAATTTTCATTTGCTAGAAACCTATATAGACTCTAAACTAATAAATGGTAAAGCAGAATATTTAATACAAAATTTAGCTGATATATTACATATTCTAGTGCCAGATTTAGATTCTTTATTTAGAAGATTTAATCAGAATGAAAAGGTAAATATAAAATTTGATATCTTACCTACTGGGCAACTGCTCAAGCTAGAAAATGTAACCATAGACTCTAATTCGCTTGTAGGTAATGGAGGGGTATATTTGAGCAGAAGTGACAATGTTACTAGTATAATAAAATTATATTTCTCTAAAATAGACGTAAAATCACTTATTACTTCATCAAACAATATTAACCAATTTAGTGATTCAGTTTTTGGATTAAGACTTATCTTTGATAATAAATCAATCATAACGAATGTTTTAGTTGACCAAATAATATTAGGTAACGATGAGATATTAAATAATACTAAACTTTCATTTAATTTAGATAAAGGGGTATTAGTGGTCAATGATTTTTCTGGTACAATAAAATCCGGAGGAAATTTTCAATTGATAGGTAATGTAACCCAAAACTCAGTACGAAGTATATTTGATGGCACAATTTACTTGCAACATAATGACCTTAATTCTGTGTTGAATACTTTAGGTTACAAACAAGCAGCTAGTAAAAAACCTACAGCTTTTATTTTATCTTCAGATTTAAAACTAACTTTAATAGATGTCTATTTACAAAACCTTATGTTAAAAACTGACAACACTAAAATTACAGGTAATATTACTGCTAGATTTATTGGTTCTATGCCGCATTTTATAGCGACCATTGACTTTTCTTCGATTGATTTAAATAGAGACGATTACCCGATAATCTCACCAATGATCAAATTTGCTAAAAGTTTGTCAGAGAATATGCAAGATGAATCATACTTAGCTAAATATATTCCGATTAGGACAGCTGATTATTTAGGTAATTTTGATATTACTATAAATGATCTGCTTATAGGAAATAATTCATTTGGCAAAGCATATATCTTAGCAAATGTCTCACCAGGTAATATTGGAATTAGTAATCTTGATATAAGAGGCAATAGTGATTACATCAATCTTAGTGCTAGTTTGTTAGCAAGTAACATTAAACCGCAACTAACAATTACAATAAATGATGGTTCTCTTAATGTTAACTTTTTAACCCCTAAATCTTTACTTAATCTGCGAAATAACTTATTGAATGAATTTGACGTAGAAAAAATAGAGTTAAAATTAAATTGTGCATTATCAAAAATAATTCAGAATGATCTAGTATTACAAAATGTTAAACTTGCTTTAGCAAATAATAATGCTTTATTTAAGATTGATAACCTTGAAGCAAATCTACTTTCTGGTAAATTAAAAGCAGAAGGTAATATTTTATTAAATCCATATACTCTGAACTTTGTTTATGCACTTAATTCTATTGATTTAGCTCAATTATCTAATGTTTTGCCAAGAGGATTACTAGACAATTACGGTGGAATGAGCATAAATGGAACACTTGCTACTCATGGCAATAGTTTAAAAGAATTATTGTATGAGCTTAACACTCAATCAGAATTTGTAGTAAAAAATGCCAAGATTAGTAACTTCTCTGTTGATTCATTGATAGAAAAAATTAATAATAAAGACTATAGTCTAAAGTATTTAAAAGATGATTTAGCAAAATCTATGTATCAAGGGCAAACTGAATTGAATAATTTGCGTGGTAATCTTCAGTTAAAAAATGGAATAGTTACAATGAAAGACTTAGTATTTAATACAAAATATGCTAGCGGAGCTGCATCATTAGCTGTAAATATATATAATTTGGATATGGTATTATCTTCAATATTATCTTTCTATATAGCAGACTTAAATCCTAATCTAAATAATTCTAGTAATCAAAATACACCTATAAATCTTACAATAAAAACCTCAGGCACTATATTAGATACCATAAAAACGTCAGATGAGACTGAACTAAGAAAGGCTTTAGAGAACAGAAGGAAATCTACAAATTAAAGAAGAATAAATGTTATTATTAAGAATTTTAAAAGATTATAGACTATTCGAAATATTGGTTCTTGGGGCAATTAGTGGCATGCCACTAGCTATATTATTCACTAGCTTAGTTGCTTGGCTTAAAGATTCTAATATTGATATTGCAATTATTACCACTTTTGCCGTTGCAAGACTATCCTATTCACTAAAAGTTTTTTGGTCTCCTTTGGTAGATTATTTTAATATACCATTATTAAAGAAATTTGGTCATAGAAAAAGTTGGCTGATACTTTGTACTATACTAATATCTTTAGTACTATTCACTATGAGTACAATTTTACCTAATGAATCATTAACTTTACTATATTTTCTTACTATTTGCCTTGGTTTCTTGTCAGCAACATTTGATATTAGTGTTGATGCACTTAGGATAGATAAATTTGATCAGGAAACCCAAGCTATAGCAAGTGCTACGGCAGTATTAGGCTATAGACTTGGCATGCTGATTACTGGAGCTGGGGCTTTATATTTTGCTGAAGCCACAAGTGATTGGTCAGCTACATTTGTGGCTATGAGTATAATTTTTATTGTAGCAACAATTTTTATAATTATTGTCAATGAACCTACATTATTACGAGAAAATGTTGATATTTTATCTTTATTATCACTAACAAAAATAGTAATTAACCCTTTTAAGGACTTCTTTGTTAGGAAATATGCCGTTACTATTTTACTAGCAGTAATATTCTTTAAATTAGGTGATGCTATGCTTGCTGTAGTATCTATGCCATTTTATATGGAACTTGGTTATACAAAGGGACAGATAGCACTGATTACTAAATTTTATGGTGTATTAGCTACAGTTGCTGGGTCTTTTGCTGGCGGAATAGTTGTATACCGACTTGGAAATTTTAGAGGACTGATTATAACGGGAATTATACAGAGTATCACGCATTTCGCATTTATTTGGTTAAATCATCAACCAGTAAGTTCTGAATCTCTGTTTATTGCCATTACTATAGAAAATTTTGCTTCTGCTATGGGTATGACTGCACTTGTTGGATATATTAGCATATTGTGTAATAAACAATATTCTGCATCGCAATATGCTTTACTCAGCAGTAGTAGTACTTTATTTAATAACACAGTCACCATTTATGGTGGTAGCCTAGTAAAAATGTTGGGTTGGGATAATTTTTTTATCTTAACAATAATTCTAGCCTTGCCAGGACTTATAATATTGTTCTATCTTAATAAAAAGATTTCTAAAACGTAAAATTATGTTAATACGATTATTGCTATTTTTTACTTGCGTAATAACATTCAGTACAAACCTAAATCCTGTTTATGCTGCAAAAAAACTTGTGTCTTCGCCAACTCAAACAAGTCTTGTCGTAGATTACAATACTGGTAGGATACTGCACGATAAAAATTCTACTACTAGAATATACCCAGCTTCATTGACAAAATTAATGACCTTGTATTTGTTATTTGAAGCGGTAGAATCTGGCAGGTTATCAATGAATCAAAGATTATATGTTTCAAAAAACGCAGAGAAAATGTTGCCCTGCAAATTAGGGCTTAAAGCAAAAGAAACTATTACTGTAAGAGAAGCTATTTTAGGGCTAATTATTAGATCAGCAAACGATGCAGCTATGGTAGTAGCTGAAAATATTAAAGGTACTGAAGAAAAATTTGCTCGTTTGATGAATATTCGTGCTAAACAGCTTGGTATGAAAGATACTTATTTTAAAAACGCTTCTGGATGGCATCATCCTTGTCAGAAAACTACGGCACGAGATCTTGCTAAACTATCTATAGCTATTAAGCGAGATTTCCCTAAATATTATGCTTTCTTCTCTAGAAACAACTTTGTTTTTAGAGGCAATATTGTACGAGGACATAATAAAGTAAATGAAACTTATGAAGGAGTTGAAGGGTTGAAAACTGGTTATACCACTCCAGCCGGCTATAACTTGATTACTGCAGCAACTAGACAAAATAAATCTTTGGTTGCTATTGTTACTGGTGGTAAATCTGCTGAGTCTAGAAATATGCAAATGGTAAAACTATTAGATACCCATTTTGACCAGCCTAGAAATAATAAGACTATGGTTGATAAATTGATAATCAAGACAACAGTACCATCAAGAACATATGGTAAGAAAACAAAATCAACTAAAGTTGCTACAAATCTTAAAGCAAGAAACAGAAAAAACTATAGAAATATTATGAAAAATGTTGCTGTAATTATTTCAGGTTGTGGATATTTAGATGGAGCTGAAATCTTTGAAACAGTTTTTACATTATTGGAACTTGATAAGCATAATGTAAATGTAAAAATTTTTGCTCCTAATAAAAATCAACATCATGTGATTAACCATCTAACTCAAGAAAAAATGTTAGAGGAGCGTAATATATTGGTTGAATCAGCACGCATTGCTCGTGGTAAAATTCAACCATTAAATCAAATACGTGCTGAAGACTTTGATGCTTTAATATTACCGGGTGGGTTTGGTGCTGCACTAAATTTGTCTGATATAGGACTTAAAAATGAAAATGCTACAGTACCAAAAGACTTACAGGAAATAATAGTAGGCTTCTATAATTTATCAAAACCAATTGGAGCTATATGTATTGCTCCTGCTTTACTTGCTATAGTCTTAAGAAATCATACAAAAATTAAGGTTACCCTTGGAGAATCAAATGATCTGATACATAAGCTAGGAGCAACAGGAGAAACTTGTAATGCTCAAGATATAGTCGTGGACGAAGATAATAGATTGGTTACTACTCCTGCTTTTATGTTAAATTCTCCTTTAGCACAAATACATAAAGGTATTAAGGGTTTAGTAATTAAAGTGCTGCAAATGTGTACTAATATCTGAACGATAATAGATTAAAATGTATTCGTAGAAGCACTTCAAGAATGCATTTTTCTGAAGAACTTAAATTATTCTAGCTAGTTTTGGATTAAAATTTTTAATTTTAATCCAAAACTGAGGTTAAATAAGGAAGATATAGGTCAATATGAATAGATTAATACAAGCAGATGGGGTATCTCAAACTTGTCTAACTAGAGAACAAAAAGAGGCTGTCGGATTACTTTCAATCGGTACATTTCTAGAGTATTTTGATCTGATGCTCTATATACATATGGCGGTAATTCTTAATGAACTTTTCTTCCCGAAATATGATCCCTATGCAGCACAATTACTTTCAGCCTTTGCTTTTTGTACCACATATTTATTAAGACCTATTGGGGCGTTAATTTTTGGATGGATTGGTGATACTATAGGACGTAAAGTAACTGTTATTATTACTACTTTTATGATGGCATTTTCTTGTATTATTATTGCTAGTTTGCCAACTTATGCTGAAATAGGTATTACTGCTGCTGTGATTGTGTCAATATGTCGTATTATACAAGGCATGACTTCCATGGGAGAAATAATAGGGGCAGAATTATATTTGACTGAAACTATAAAACGTCCACAACAATATATGTCTGTAGCATTAATAAGTTTTTTTGCTGTATTAGGGGCAACCTTTGCTTTGGGCGTTGCATTTATTTCTACCTCTTACAACTTCAATTGGCGTTATGCTTTTTGGTTTGGTGCATTGGTTGCGTTAGTCGGTTCATTAGCTAGAACAACTCTACGAGAAACACCAGAATTTGCTGACGCAAAACGACGAATGAAAATGATTTTTGCAGATATTAATGAGAATTCTAGTATATTGGAAAAGAATCCTATTTGGACAGAAAAAGTTAATAAAGTAACAGCTTTATCTTTGTTTTTAATATTCTGTGCTTGGCCAGTATGTTTTTATTTAACATTTATTCATTGCGGAGAGATTCTTAGAAATAATTTTGGTTATACGGCTGAACAAGTTATCTATCAAAATTTCTTTGTTTCAATAGTAGAAATGTTAGGGAATTTATCATTGATATATTTAGGTTATTACGTGTACCCCCTAATGATTTTAAAAATTAGAATGGTAATTTTTTGGGTTCTTATTCTAGTTTGCCTATACTTATTGAGTCATGCTAGAACACCTTTTGATATTTTTCTGTTCCAAGCATTTATTATATTGATTATACCTGGTTTAACACCAGCCCATTCAATTTTATTTATATATTTCCCTGTTTTTAAACGCTTCACATATGTTAGTTTTTTATATGCTATATCTAGTACTATTATGTATATTATCACATCTTTTGGGCTTATTTATTTAACAAAATATTTAGGTAATTATGGATTGCTGATTATTATAATTCCAGTCATGATAGGATATAGCTTTGGCATATTTCATTTTGAAAAATTAGAGAAAGCAGCTGGAAACTATCCAAAAAAGAAAAAATGGTTTCTCTTAATGAATTAGGTGGTGTCTATTAAAAAAGATTTAATTTTTGTTGGTGTAGTATCATCAGCACACGGAATGCAGGGTAATGTTTACGTCAAATCTTTTACTATGCCAAATACTAATATCATTAAAATGAATTTGGTGGATGAATTAGGAAAAAAAATTATCCTTAAACTCATTAGTCAAAATTCTAAAGGTGATATAATATGCAGATTTAACCAGGTGAATAATAGGACGTTAGCTGAAGGATTAAAAGGATGTAAGATTTTCTGTCATAGAGCAGACTTCCCTTCATTAAGTGAAGATGAATTTTATATTGAAGACTTAAGAGGCTTACTGGTACTAGATACCAATTTGGTGGCTATAGGAAAGATTACAAATGTTTTTAATTTTAAAGCAGGTGATATCATTGAAATCGAGTTTGTCAGCAATAAAAAAGTAGAACTATTTCCTTTTAACAAGCAATTTTTCCCAGTAGTGACGAAAGAGCATGCTATTTTAGCAAAGATTTGACTATAGCAATTAGTCCTCATTACGTCGTTCTGATCTCTTTCGGTCATTAGGGTTTAATACTGCCTTACGAAGCCGGATTGATTTAGGAGTAACTTCTACTCTTTCATCATTTTGGATATAGCTGATAGATTGTTCTAATGTCATAATGACTGGTGGGATAAGACGCATAGCTTCATCTTTGCCAGAAGCTCTGACATTTGATAATTGTTTGGCTTTCAGAGGATTTACCTCTAGGTCATTATCCCGATTATGTTCGCCTATAATCATTCCTTGGTATACTAGTTCATTAGGGTTTATAAACATTTTTCCACGCTCTTCAAGATTCCATAGAGCATAAGCAACAGATTCACCATCCCCATTAGAAATTAATACTCCATTACGTCTTCCTTCAATAACCCCTTTATATGGACCATAACTATGAAAAACACGGTTCATAACACCTGTACCTCGAGTTTCGGTTAGAAACTGACCGTGGTAACCAATAAGACCGCGTGATGGTCCTAAGAATGTGACTCTAGTTTTACCGCCACCAGATGGACGCATATCAGTCATTTCTGCTTTACGTATTGCCAAGGATTTAACAACAACTCCAACAAAATCATCATCAACATCAACTTGGATTTCTTCAATTGGTTCTAATCTTTTTCCCTGTTCATCCTCTTTGAATAATACACGTGGTCTGCTGATTGATAGTTCAAAACCTTCACGTCGCATAGTTTCAATTAATATTCCTAATTGTAATTCACCACGACCTGCAACTTGAAAAGCATCTTTTTCTTCAGTTTGACTGACATGTATTGCCACATTACTTTCGATCTCTCTCATCAATCTATCATCTAAAACTCGTGATGTAAGCTTTGATCCTTCCCGTCCAGCAAGAGGAGAATCATTTACTCCAAAGGTCATAGATAATGTTGGTGGATCTATAGGTAAGGAAGGGAGTGCTAGCATTATTTCAGGGTCACAGATAGTATCAGCTACCGTAGCGTTTTGGATTCCAGCAATAGCAATGATATCCCCTGCATATGCTACATCGACAGCTACACGTTCCAATCCTCGGAATGATAGTATTTTACTTATTCTAGCATTTTCAATTACCATATTATCGCGATTAAATACTTTAACATTTTGGTTGATCTTAACCGTACCGCTCTGCACTAGACCGGTAAATACACGACCAAAATATGAGTTATATTCTCTAGTAGTAACAAGCATAGAAAAGGGAAGACTGCTATCAGAAACAGGAGCAGGTACATGAGATACTATCAAATCAAAAAGAGGAGAAAGGTCTTTTTGCTCATCTTCTAGATGACGCGATGCCCAACCGCTACGTCCCGAAGCGTAGATAATTGGGAAGTCTAGTTGTTCATTAGTTGCTTCTAATGCCATAAATAATTCAAATACTTCATCAACTACTTCACTTACTCTTCTATCAGGACGGTCGATTTTATTGATAACAACAATTGGTTTCAAACCAAGTTTTAGAGCTTTTGACAACACAAATTTTGTCTGAGGCATTGTACCTTCAGAAGAATCAACTAGTAATACAACTCCATCTACCATAGTAAGAATGCGTTCTACCTCACCACCAAAATCAGCGTGACCAGGAGTATCAACTATATTGATACGGATATTTTTCCACATAAGGGAGGTACATTTAGCTAAAATAGTTATACCACGTTCGCGTTCAAGGTCATTTGAATCCATAGCACGTTCTGCTATCGCTTGGTTTTCTCGGAAAGTCCCACTTTGTTTAAGCATATTATCAACTAGAGTAGTTTTACCATGATCAACGTGGGCGATAATGGCAATATTGCGAATAGCAAACATCAAAAACCTTTAATATATTTTTAGATGTGCATTATAGAGCAAAATATATCAAATTGGAATAGAGTTCTTGTGTTATAGTGAATTCAGTTGAATTAGCAACAACGTTGCTCCTCGCTTGCTAGAATTCTTGGATCGAATTCATAATTTAGAAACGCTAGGAGCTAAATCACTGGAAAAAGCTAAAAAGATAGTAGAAGAAACTGTAATACATTTTTTAACTTTAGCTATGCATTTAAAAATACCAACAGTAACAAAACGAATTATTACATTATGTTGTCAACATTTATCTATACCCCTACATAAGGCTTTTGTGGATAATTCCCAGTCTCTTTCTCCAACTTTTCAAAATGAAATATCCCAAATGCAAAACCTATGTAGACTGGAACTAATATAATCATTATCCCCCAATGATGCCAATACTCAGTTAAGTAAGCAATCAAAAAAGAGCTAACTAAAAACATTAAGGCACGAGATATGGCAAAGGTAAGACTAGCACAGCTAAACCGTTTAAAGACAGGGAAATGTTTATAATAAATTGGCTATCCTAAGCTGGGACCATTAGGTACAAATAACATAACGAATAATTGCATTAAAAATACATCAAATGAGCTATTAATATTATTTAATAAATAAGGGCAAGCTAAAACAAATACACCAAATATTAATAACAAAGTTTTTACAATTTTTAACGGATATATTTTATAACTTAAATATGCTAATACCAAAGTACTTAGGAAGGAACATATTGAAATAATAAAATTTTGATGAATGACCTGTTCAGCGCTATAGCCACAAGAAGTTTTTAAAATATTTCCGCAATAAATATAAGCAAAATAAAAACATACGGGACACATACATTCTATTAAACCCGAGTTGCCAATTAATTATACTGGCAAAAGCTATATTTAACGCTGGTTTCATGTGAGGCTCGATACTAAAACATTTTTAATACAAACATATTTCTAAAAAATATAGTTTTTATTAAGTGTTTTAATGTTACAAATTAACTTCAAATGTTCATAAAACCTAGCTCTGCTCTTATAAATTAATTGGCAACTCGGGTTATTAAGAATAAGGCTATTACTGTTACTTTATTAGCTTTTTCCTGCCATATCGGGTTGTTTTCCAGTTTTTTGAGAACTATACCGGCAACATTTGAAGTCTGCTGAAGAGTTTTTTTTAGTTGACGTTTGGTATTAGCAAATTCTGGCGTTTCTCTAAGACTCTTTCTAGCTACTGTACCAACTAGTGCTACACTCGCTCCCATCCAAAATGCTATACGCCAATTAAATCCATAGGAGGTCACTAACGATGCTATGCCTAAAGCAGCGACTCCTCCTAAAGTAGCAAAAACCGAAACTGACGAAACAGCTGGATATTGGGCTGGTGGATTTATAGATTCAGTTAAATAAAGTACTGCTCCTACTGTCTCTCCCATAGAGGACATTCCTTGTAGTATACGGCATATGGTGAGCAACCAAGGAGCTGTAATACCTACTTGGGCATAGGTAGGTAGATTAGCTATTATAAGACATGATAAAGCCATTATAAAAGTCGTGATGATAACGGTATTCTTACGCCCTACATTATCACCTATCCAACCAACAATTAATGCACCAACCGGTCGAAAAACAAAGCCAGAACAGAAAGCTGTAGCAGAGTAAATTGCTGTAGTATGTGGATCATACTTTGGGAAAAATAGCTCATTAAGAAATACTGCCATATGAACATATAACATCAGGTCAAAATACTCTAGGAATGTCCCGGCTGAAAGCAGTCCGATGGCTTCTTTTTGTTTCCTTGTTAAACCTTTTTGTTCTTTATAGTTCCCTATCATTCATTCACCTTATAATTTTAATAGTACTATAAATATTGATAATTTGGTTAATTAATAGCAAGAAAAAATGATATAGTAGGCTAAAATAATTAAACTATTAGTGTAACAATATACTAGTACTTAATACAACCTAAAAGGTCGAGTGGAGATTTCTTTGACATAATTCAACTGAATTCACTATAAGTACATATTTGAAGTATTTTAGTATTTTAAATTATAGATTCTATATTTGCTATCTTACAGCTATTAGCCAAATTATTATCTAGAGTAGCAATGCTTGCTTCAAGGCGTAGGGATAATTCAAGGTAAGAAGCATCATAAGACGTTAGACCATATTTAGCTGCAATCCTTGCTATTATATGTAGAGATTCAGGGCTAGAACAAAATTTATCAATATTAATTGGAAGGGTATTTAAGAGGTGTAAATACTCTTCATAATTACTTTTAATAATACGCTGTTTTTTTAAGGATGATATAAGCACGTTGTTACATTCTAAAAAAAAGACAGCAGGGGCAAATATATTATATACTTTGTTAGAAATCTGATGGTAAATGTTATCGACCTTAAGCTGCTGTTCATCCGGTACAATCGATGACATGATGAATGAACAATCTACTACTAAATTCATTTTCTACCAAGATTTTTCATTTTAATAACATCATCTGTAGAGCCAAGAGGACTACGTTTTTTAAGTTCAGCAAGTTTTTTAAATAGATCATCAAATCGTTGGGAATAATATTTAGCTACAGGTATAACAAAAGCTACCTCTTTTCCTCTGTTTGTTATGCATAATTCTTCACCTGCTTCTACTTCTTTTATTAGCTCCGTTAAGTGAGTTTTTGTTTTAAACATACCAACTATTCTCATGAATCCTCTTTAATAAACTAGTTAATTTAACTAGTTTATTATATTTTAATAAGCAATGCAATATGCTAATCACAGTGATTAATCTATTTCATTTTACTTAAATAATCTTAATAATTTGCCTGCAAAAATTTTAAGATTAATTTATTAAGTTCTGAGTTTTTGGGTTCAAAAAGAATAAAAAATAAATATAAGAGAACAACAGATGTCAAAATTAAAACAGGCAAGATCAGAACTCGCCCCTTTAGATTTTAGCATAGTAAAAGATAAACAGGTAATAAACACTCCAAATTCTGACCAACCAAAAGTTAAACAGCAAAAGGATTATTCGAAAACAGAAACTCAATCTGATAAGATGTTATTATGTATTGATTGGGATGGAACAATAGTAAAAGGTTCCTTACACAATGCTCTTAGTAGTACTTTCAATCGTAAAAATTGTGTAGATCAATTTCTAGCAGATGAAACAAAAAATTGGAAAAATAAAGAGCTATTAGTAGAATTGTTACAAAAAGCATTAACTATAGGATGTCATATAGCTATTGTATCTTTTGTCTCATATCCTGATTGGATCAAATACGCTCTTGAGCAACTTGCTTTAGAATCGACTCTATTGGAAAAAATTTATGTAGTGTCGCATCCTCGTAGAGATGACTATGAAGGCAAACAGGAGCATATAGAGGAAGCCAAGAGGCATTTTGGTGTTTCTGAGAATAAGAAGGTTGTTTTAATAGATGATGATCCAAATAATGTGAATATCGCAAAGAAAAATGGTATGCAGGGGATACATGTTGAGGGTATTGAGTATTTAAATGAGGCTTTTGAGATAGTTACAACACAAGAACAAAAAGAAAATCAAATACAGATTAACTTTGATCAGCCAACAGAGAGTAAATTAGAACTGTTAGATAAAGTTCTTCCTTCCCTAGGAGATTTAGACTACCCTTATGACACATTATAGGGATTATACTATTTTGCTTTGAAGAAAAGACAATAGCAAAACTTCTAGGACTCCTAGTATAATTTTCATCAAAACTAAGGATTATTTCTCCCATTTTTCTTAAAGCTTTGTTATAATCATTCTAGTTACAAACCTTTTTTATAGATGGTATACTGCTCGTAGGATCATTTGAGTATACCGCTAGAGTCTTGGATAATGACGACGCAATTTTTGGTTTTCTATTCTAGAGTATATAGTATACTTCTGATGAGTTTTTTATCATTCTATTCAATTTTTAGGTTCATAACAACCTATTTTGACTATCCACGTTAGTAATACCTCCTCACGAAAGCAGGAACGTCCATATATGACATCCTAGGCTATTAAACCGATGTCTTACATCAAACTGAGGTTATATACCTACTTAAACTTGTACATTTGGTTAATTTATGAAGTTATATACTTTTAAAGAGCATTTTTTAGAGCTAAAGGCTAGGTTCTTACGAGTATTTGCTGCATTCATTATTGGTTTTATTATTTGTTATTGTTTCAGTAACGATATATATAACATTTTATTAGAGCCACTTGCAGAATTAGATCATGCTGATATAAGGAAAGTGATCTATACTGGTCTTACTGAAGCATTCTTTACTTATATAAAACTTGCAGCTTTTGTTTCTTTTGTCATGATTATGCCAATTATCGCTATAGAATGTTTTTTATTTATAAGACCTGGGTTATATTCAGGTGAGAAGAAATATGCTGCTTTTATTCTTTTTATGTCGCCTGTTTTGTTTTGGTGTGGGAGCATCTTTGTATTTTATTTTGTTATGCCGCGTGCATGGCAATTTTTTCTAAGCTTTGAAGATAATAATGCTATTATTCCACTAATTCTAGAAGCTAGAATTAGTGAATATTTAAACTTAGTAATTCAGTTAATTATTGCGTTTGGTATAGCTTTCCAATTACCAATTATTATGTTAATATTAAATTTATTAAAAATATTAACAGCAAAAGACTTAGTGGACAAAAGAAGATCGTCTATAGTAATTATTTTTATTATTGCTGGTATTTTAACTCCACCGGATGTACTTAGCCAATTTGCCCTTGCAATACCAATGCTTTTATTATATGAAACTTCAATTATTATGTGTAAATTTGTAGAAAATCGAGGAAGTTAAATGTTAGATATAAAGTGGATTAGGGAGAATAAGCAGGAATTTGATGATCTACTTATCAAAAGGGGAATTCCCCCAATGTCCGATAAAATTACTAAACTAGATGAAAGCAAACGCCAGCTAACTAATCTTATTCAGCAATTTCAGCATGCAAGAAGGAAAAAATCTAGGGATCATCTAGGCAACATGCCTAACAAATTTAGTAAAGAATTTGAAGAAATAAAGCGTGATGTGGATCACATAAATGAGAAACTGGAAGAACTGAATTTAAAATTAAATAGTAATCACCAGTTAAACGATATGTTAGAGGTATTGCCAAACCTTCCTGATCCTGACGTACCATATGGCACTGATGGCAGTATGAATAAACTGCTTAAAACAGTAGGAGACATTACAACAAAACTATCTCTTCCATTACCTAAGCAACATTTTGAACTTGGTGAAAGTTTAGGGATGATGGATTTTGTACGTACTGCTAAAATGTCTGGTAGTAGGTTTGTGACTCTAAAGGGAGATTTAGCAAGGCTAGAACGTGCATTGATTAATTTTATGATTGATACACATACTCAAGAATTTGATTTTACTGAACTATCTCCTCCATCTTTGGTGCGACCAGCTGCTATGTATAATAGTGGTCAATTGCCAAAATTTGCAGAAGAGTCGTTTGAAACGGTGAATAATTACAGGTTAATTCCAACAGGTGAAGTACCTCTCGTTAATATGGTGGCCGATACCATAATAGCTAGGGAAGAATTGCCTATACGTTATGTTGCTTACACACCCTGTTACAGATCAGAATCTGGAAGTAGTGGTAGAGATACTAGAGGTATGATACGTATGCACCAGTTTGGTAAAGTTGAGTTGGTTACAATAACTACTGCAGAAGAATCTCAGCGTGAACATGAATATATAACTAATGCAGCTGAAACCATTCTAAAAAAACTTGATCTACCATATAGAGTTATGTTGCTTTGTACTGGAGATATGGGATTTACTGCCAAAAAGACCTATGATTTGGAAGTATGGTTGCCTGGTCAAAATCTATACCGTGAGATTTCAAGTTGTTCTAATTGTGGAGATTTTCAGGCTAGAAGGATGAAAGCTAGATATAAAGAATTTGGTAGCAACGAAACCACTCTTGCCCATACTTTGAATGGTTCTGGTTTACCAATTGGTAGGACAATAATCGCAATTCTAGAAAATTACCAAAATGCAGATGGTTCAATAACAGTTCCAGATGTTTTGGTGAGTTACATGGGTGGGTTGGAGCGAATTCATACCACTAAAGAGTATAAATAACATGTATTTGATAGGTATCATTGGTGTTCAAAATAGCTAGCAACTCAAGAAAAGTTGATAAGGATTTATATAATAATTCTGCAGAGGATTTCATTCCAATTGCTTGTCATTATAATGAGAATACTTTGTTAACTAAGAATGGTGAACTACTCCAAACTATCCAAATAAATGGTATCAATGCAGAAAATATTAGCACTAAGTTATTCAATTTACGAGAAGTAGTGCGTAATGCGATTAAGAAAAATGTTCGTAATAAAAATTTTGCATTTTGGATACATACTGTACGACGTAAGACAAACTTAGATGACCCAACTTCTTACAATAAATTGTTACCAGCTAATATTCACAATTTATGGCAAAAAAAGAATTACTGGGATGATAAATTTGTTAACACCTTATATATCTCAATAATTTATGATTCTGCTAAAATTAAAGTTAAAAATCTCAACTCTTTAATAACTTCTTTGTTTTTTGATAAAGTTGTCAGTCTCCAAAATAAGTACTTAAGTAGTGTTTTTGAAATACTAAATAGCACTGTTGATACAATACTTTTGGATTTACAAGATTTCGGTGCAGTAAAGTTAGGAATAAGATTTGAAGGGGAAGAATCTTACTCTGATTTGATGTTTTTATATCGTAGAATAATTCATCTCAACGAAGAATATTGCTTAGTACCGATTGCAAATCTATCTAATGCTTTAGCCTCTAATCAATATGCAGTTGGTAACGATAAGATTGAAGTAATAAGTAGGCATGATAAAAAGTTTGCCTCCATTATTTCAATAAAGGAATATCAAGAAGTATCATCAGCTGCACTTGATGGATTCCTACAATTACCTGTGGAATTAATAGCAACAGAAATATTTTACTTCGTTGATAAAAAAGAAGTATCTAAAACATTTGAACAACAGGCATATATTTTACAAGTTAGTAAGGATACTAAACTTGCTGAAATTACAGGAATAGATAAGATAATGAACCTTGATGCTTCAATCCCGAACCAATTTTGTAAACAACAAATTTCTATTGCTATTATAGGGTCAGATTTGGAGAAATTGGATCAATCAATTGCCCAAGCATCTAAGGAACTTGCTAAAATTGGTATTGTCCATGTGCGGGAAGATATAAACTTAGAGCAAACATTTTGGGCACAGCTCCCAGGGAACTTTTCCTATGTTAGGAGGCTCGCTCCCACAATTATAGAAAATACCGCCGCTTTGGCCTCATTACATAATTTCCCGACCGGAAACCAAAATAACATATGGGGTAAAGCAGTGACTTTGCTTAGAACAGAAAAAGGAACTCCTTACTTTATGAATTTTCATGCTAAAAGTAATAATAGAGGAAATACTTGTATTTTTGGCACAGCTAATACTGGTAAGACTGTACTAACAAATTTTTTAATTTCTGAAGCAACTAAATACAAGCCAACAATATTATATCTTTCCAATAATAATAATTCAAAGATTTTTGTTGAATCAATTGAAGGGCAGTGGTTTGAAAAGGAGAAGAACCTAATAAATCCATTTCTACTAGATGATACTCTAGAGTCAAGGCATTTCGTTATCGAATTTCTTAAGATAATTTGCAATCATTCTTTTTACCCTCTAACCAAAGCAGAATTAGCTTTTCTAGAAAACTTCGCTGATAAAATTTGGACTTTAGATAATAAAGATCGTAATTTTTCCTCCATTTTAAAAACAATGGACTTTTCTATAGAAGATGGAGATTTAATTAAACTAAGGTTGACTGATTATACAAAAGGAGGATTATATGATGGTATATTTGATAGTGATAAATTCCCTTTATCTGAAGGCGGCATAATCGGATTTAATTTGTATCCTTTTTCTGGGAAGTCTTTTACTGAACGTTTTTATCCAACAGATAGAAAACTTCTAGAAGATTTTTCAATGAATTTGACTAAGCATAATAGTTTATGTGCAGGATTAATATATGCTTTTAATTATCACTTAACTATTATAGGGAAGAGTCCAAAAATATTAGCAATAGATAATCTAGATTCCTTGTATAGACCGGAAAATTTTGATAACATATCACAAATGATTTCTGATAGATTGCTGAGTAATAATGGAATAATGGTTAGTAATTTTAATTTTAGTTATCTACAGTCAACAAAAACAAAGGTGCTACAGAATTGGTTGGATTTAATAGACACTAAAATAATTTTACCATCAGAAATAAAATCACAGTATTTAGAACAAATTTTAGGATTAAATGAATCAGAAATAAATAAATTATCGAAATTTACAATTGCTTCTAGAATGTTCTTAATAAATCAAAATAATCAATCTATTGCTTTGGAGTTAAGTATAGGAAGTTTAATTGGCATTATCAAGATTCTATCCTGTAGAACCGAGGAATTAAAAATATATCAAGAAATATTACAACAATATCCAGGACATCCTGATAATTGGATTAATCCTTTGTATATAGCATTAAATCATATTTAGTTGTAAGAGGAGTTTGGTGCTAAAAAAATATTATCTAGCATTTTTTTTGTTGATTTACTCTAGCAAGAGTTATTCTTCATTTTGGGATGGAGTTGCACAATGTCTAAGTGATCCTTGCAATTGCGGGTATAGTGAGATAAATGAAACATGGAATGGAAGTATAAAACGAACAATAAAGCCAAATCCTATATGCCCACCATGGAATAGGCGGGATGGACGTGATACAGATAATTGCTTGGTTCAATTTAACCCTCCTGAGATATTTATTGGATTTTATCTTCAGCACTGTGCGGAACGTACACCAGAAAGCTCTTATTTTTCACCAAAGATTCGTATAAGAACTCAAAGTTGTAATGCAGTTGCATGCTGGAATCAATCCACTACTTTGAATTGGGATGGTGAATGCATAATATGGCCTGGGGCTTATGCCCTACCCTTACTCAGAATTTGTGCTAGGGTTGCTGTTCCTGCAGTTGCACCAACAGCCTTGAATAGTAAAGGAACGCCAGCAGACCCTGGTTATACACCTGGAAAACATTTGAATGATGTTGGCTTTACAGAAGATGATAAACCGATTATTGGAAGTGATGGAAAACCGATCGTTGGAGATGATGGAAAACCGTTTAATAGACCAAAGCTATGTGCATATAGTGATCCTGGCTTGGTAAACCTCGTCTCAGCTACCGGAGTTCACTTAGATCCGATGGACTGGAATCCAATAAGACAACCTCTTCATAAAACAGATGAGTTACACCCTATTGCAAAAATTCTAAAGTTTTTAATAGAAATTAAGTCTAGTATGAGTATATCAGTACTATTAGGTAAGTTATTAGACATGATTGCTTCTGACAATACACCAGGTCTTGATGTTATAAAAGAAATAGTTAAATGGATAGGATATATTTTTGAACAACAATGGATGTATGAGGTGGCAAAAAAAATAGTAGAAGCACTTGGTGCACTAAATCGTTCTGTTGATGACTACCAATTTGGTTGCGTTGAATTACCATTAGGTCCTTTTCCACCACCATATTGCCCTAAATTAAAACAGTTCATTATTACTCCTACGACAAAGCTTGTATGCAGTAAAAAGAAAGGTAATTTATTTGTTCAATCTTCAAATGCACCATGTGTGGTGTCTAAATTAAGAAATAATTTTATTCATAATGTCGTACGTGTTAGTTTAGACAATCTTGTACCTCTTTGTAGAAATAAAGAAAATCCACAAGAAACCGATAAATGTGTAGTAATAGATAATCTTGGTCCATTTTCTTCAGCCAAAGGAATTCATATTGCTACCGCTCAACGCGATGCAATAAAAAAATGTTCAGCTAATGATAAAGAACGTTGTGTTAACACAAAAATTCTCTTTGAATGTACTATTGAGGATGGTTGCAAAGATGGCTTTAGGATAGTTTACGCACAAAAAGTAGGTGATCATTCTACACCAAGTAGTTACTATGTTGATGATTTACCTGATTGTAATAGCGAAGAAGCAAATGGTAAGATTACTTGTCAAGAAATATGGGGCATAAATATTGGTGAGTTTATTGATGTTAGTCTTGCATTTCCTCCTATACAAGGTCAAGATCCTACAAGTTTACTACCGCTCAAAAAAACCTTTAAGCTCAGAGATAATGTCAGTGACAGGACTTTTGTTGCTTCAATTACTAGGAATACTATATTGGATACTACCTTAAATCCTAATCTTCGTCGTGATCCAAAATCTATTTGTGTAGCGGAAGGAGATAACTTGGTTGGTTGTGAAGACAGAGTAACAGATGGTTACCAAATCCTAACCTATCCGTGTGGAGGACTTCCTGGAGTTACTTGCCATAATAATAGCTATTATAACCCTCAATTTATTGCGTCAATAGTGTCAGACGATAAAGGGAATACTGTTGATTCAACTAGTACTGTTATTACACCATTGTCGGTTACTCAGTCAATAGCAGGCGAGACAGAAGCAATAATAAATTTAGCAGGATTTAATTTTACTTCCTTCATGGCATATATTTCTAATACCCCCCCCACTATATATACTGCTATGCCATTTTCTGGCAAAAAATCTATGAATCCTTTAACGATATATGGTAATTATAAAGACGACAAGATCCCCTATGATGCTAAGACGGGAATTCCTACTACAGATGCTGTATATTTAAAGAGTCTTGAATATATAAATGGTAAATATATTCAAGGTGCAACGCATGGTTGTTTACAATTAAAAGATATAGACAAATGTATTCCTGGAGTAAATAATACTAACTGTATACTAGCAAGACTACTTGAATCAGATACAGTTGATTGCTCAAAATTTAAGACAAAAAGTATGCAATACCTAGGTCTGCAAATCTGTCAGGATACTCATACTGGTTGTAACTCTGCGGAGACTATAGACGATCTTAAGACAAAGGGTATTATGATTTATAAATGTGATAACTCTATGTATTGTTATAAAAATAATCGTAAGCCAAATGTTGAAGTATGTAAAGTGTCTGTAGATAGTAATAATAGAATCGATCCTTCCCCGTCACTAGGTCCTACAATAAACACTGATGGGCAGCATTATACTGCTAAGTTTAATGAGCAAGGTATTCTTGTCGATAAGGATGGTATTTCTCTTGACAAAACTGCTGCAATCCGAGATAAAACCCCACAAGAATTAGGTTTTTGTACTTCAGTTCTTGCCCCTAAATGTCAAGCAATTACCACCCCGACTAATGCCAGTGGTAACGCAACATGGTCTAGCACAGAAACAGATGATCCTGACACAAAAATAGGTGATTTGGCACTAGGTACTTGTAAGCCTGGTTGGGTATTAATTGATCCGAATAAACCACTACAACGTTATTGTCTATCAAATATCGATACTAAAACAGTGGTCTTTGAAGCCTTACCGGATGGTGTTGGATGTAAAGAGAATATTGGTCTTAATTTCAAATATACAAGTGATAAAAAAGATTTTCCTGTTAACAATAACTACGATACTTTAACTAAGGTTGGAACCTTTATACTTGGTGGACCATACCGTTCTGCAGCACATACTTACGATACATTTTATTGCGTAAATTATGAGTTTGATATACCAAATACTAACATGCTAAACTCTTTCACCATAGGTGGTACTGGCTCATATTATGATGATTACATAATGATTAAAGTTAATAATCAGCTTATTCATACTGGTCCTGATAACTTTAACTCTATGGAATGTAGAAATTACAATGCTGACCGTACTCACTGTGATGTTTACATTTCTAGAAATGGCAAATTTGTAAAAGCATCCGACATAGGTAGAGCTAATAACCTAGCACAACTTAATCTTATGCCACATTTACAAAATGGTAAAAATAATATTAATACTTGTGTGGGAATAGTTGGTGGAGGAACTTTAAATGTTACTATTAAATATCAACTGAAATAACCTGAGTTTGATAAAGACATCAGGCTATCACCATTACTATTAGTCAATTTAGGAGGATTGGTTTAGTTGCAACGCAACTAGCTGTGAATAATTTAATTTGTGCTAGACATGTTGCTACAGCAGTTTCAGTTCGGAGGATATTTGACCCTAGACTTATTGATAAAGTATTAGGTCTTAATGAAAGCATTTGGAGTTCATTTTGTGAAAAACCACCTTCTGGACCAACAACAACTGAAAGATTTGCCGAAATATCTGATGAGTGTATAGGCATGATTTTTAATAATGTATTATTTTCATCTTCATTTTCATTAGCATATATTATAGAATTATCTAGGTTTTGGTCGAGGAAAAGACTAAGTGATGTTAATGGCATAAGAATGGGCGGTGTTAAATGTTCGGATTGTTCTGTAGACTCAATAATACATTTCATCAATTTTTGATTATTAACATTACGAAATTGAGATCTTTCTGTGATTAATGGAATAATTTTTGTCACCCCAAGTTGTACAGCCATATCTATGGCATCTAACATTCTATCACTTTTAATAATAGATATTCCTAAAGTAAGTTCAGGTTCAACTGTTGCTTTTCTTAAAATATTAGTAAGTCCAACATGTAAATTGTTTTTTGTAATACCAGTAATTTGTGCTATAAACTCACCATCTGTGCCGTTAAAAATTCTAAAATGATCGCCAACCTTTAGTCTTAATACTGTTTTAAGGTAGTGACTATGATCTTCTGCAAGATTTAACGAATAATTTTCAATTAATTTGACATTGCTATATATTCTATGAAGACGAGAAATTTTCATAATTTTAACTTCAACAGTCAATTACTAGGTTGACAGAATTTTTAGTTATAGCACTTAACATATATGTTCATATTAGTGCTACAGTTGTAGATTGAATAAATTCTCTAACCGTCATATATGGACGAAGTCCATTGGATGGGTTTGGACGGAGTCCATGCCATCATTGCGAGGAGCAACTTTAGGCGACGAAGCAATCCAAAAGTTGCAACAGCACGCTGTTTATTTGGATCGCCACGCCACTCCGTGGCTCGCGATGACGGTTGTTTGTTCTTATAACCTAGGAGGCTGCCTGCAATAACTAAAGTAATTCTATATTTGACTCTTTTTGGCTGCTAATAAACAGGATTTTCTTGAAATAGATACACATCCTATCAAAAATCCTATTTATTCTCGCCGAAAAACAGCTCAAAATATAATTAATTAGTCATCTCCGACGCCTCCTAGCACTAATATGAACATATATGTTAAGTGCTATAACATAGTGGAGTAAAAAAGTTGCTATAATTAAGAAGAAATAATTGTATTACTTACTAATGATTTACAATACACTTTGATAAAATCTCATATGCCTGTTCTGACGTTAGACTTAATATTTCTGGTGATTTTTTTAAACATTGCATAAACATGTTAGGGTTCTTTTTATAAAGTTCAACAAACTGATTATTATTACGATCCATTGAGTTAAACATTTGTGGCGTTTTAGTGTAGAGCTTAAAAAGAATACATCCATCATTATAGTTCATAACTGCTAATAATTGTGCCATAGCCCCAGATGTTTGGAAATGTTGCCAATCTATAGGAGTGTTCCACTTTCCTCCCCAAACACTAAAACCATTCTTAGCAAAAAGATCGATTATTACTTCACTCATTCCGGGTCTAATATTGGTTCGATTGAGATAACTTGATCCTGCCGCAGGCTCCACAGCAACTGACCCTGTCTGATTTATATCACTTGGAATAGAAAGGTAAGGATTTTGAATTGGATTAATATCAATTGCAAGACCATATGAATGTATAGAAGGTAAGCCCCCCTCCTGTAATTTCACGACAATTGAAACTAGAGCTATTATTATCTGCCATACTTTTGTCATCATCACCATCATAATTTTCAACAGTACGTGCTTTAGCAATAGGGTATTTTAAGGCATATATTCTTTTCAAAATGACGACAACATGCTCAGAAGCAGCATCAAAAATAACTAGTTCTCCATCATGGTGTATTACAGAATTAAAATCATAATAAGGGAATTTAATAAGTCTCAATCGATTTAGATTAACTGGACATCCATCATGCCATACTTTCTTCTTGATCATTTCTTGTTTCGATGCTTCAGATAACGGCTCTACTGTAAAATCAGCAGCTCCTACTTGCAATATATTTATAAAAAAAATATATAATATTATTATTAGCCTATACATAATAATAGCACCCAAAATATAGTAATATATTCTAAAAACCTCAATTCTGGATAAGAATTAGTTAATTCTTATCCAGAATTGGCTTTAATATAAGGAAAAATGCATTCTTAAAGCGGTTTTGCGAATGCATTTTAATTTATTAGCAAATGAAATATTTAACAATCAGGCGTCAAACCGCTTTAAGCCTGATTGTTTACTTCTCATTCCAATTTCGGATTAATTGCATTAATCCGAAATTGAGGTTAAAAAGTATCCTAAACCAGTAAAAAAGTCAATCATTTATTATTTAGAGGGATTTGGCAAACTAAATGTCATATAATTTCACCTTATGCGGAATAGAGAAGAGGTTGAAAAAACTGCAATATAGAATATACTAAATACAAAAATTGATTACAATGATACAACACTAGGAGTCTGTCGGAGATAATTAATTAGTTATCTTCGACAGACTCCTAGCTATACAAATACGTAATTATTGCAAGAGGAAACTAGTACATTTATGGATAACAAAAAAGACACTACCATAAAAGATGAAAAAGAAAAGCCAAAGGAAATAGGTGGTTTTAAAGGTCAAGAACCCACTACCCACGGAGATTGGCAGCATAAAGGTAGAGTAACTGATTTTTAAAGAATTTATGCCAAGTTTTCATCAAGCCAAAATCCTACCATATAATGTACAAGAATTATTTCACTTAGTTCTTGACGTAAAGTCATATCCTGAATTCTTACCATGGTGTAGGGCGGCTAGAATCATCTCAGAGAGTGAGAATCAAATTATAGCTGAATTAGTAATTCAGCTAAAAGGTTTTTCAGACAATTATCAATCAAGAATTATATACTCAAATGATTTGAATAAGCAAAGATATTTCATTGAAGTAGAGGCAATCTCCGGACCATTTAAATATTTAAAAAATTTATGGCAATTTTCTCAAGAAGATAGTGGTAGTAAAATAGAGTTCTTTATTGATTTTAAGATGAAATTTGCAATAGTTGACAAGTTAGTTAATATATTTTTTACTGATGCTACTGAAAAAATGGTTGATGCATTTGAAAAAAGGGCAGATACTATGTTAACTAAAATAAACTTAGCAAACTACTCTTGAAATAGGGATCAAAATAGCATAAAAGGCTATTAAATACTATAGATTTCTGCCTTCGCGGGAATGACATCATGTGAATTCGGGATAAGAATTAGTTAATTCCTATCCCGAATGGGGGTACATCGAGAGTATATTTAGGGTTTACATAGAAAATTTATAAAATCAAGAATTTAATTTATGTCCTCTTTGAAATATAAACGAGTCTTGTTAAAAGTTTCTGGCGAAGCCTTAATGGGCAACAAACAATTTGGTCATGAGTACTCTATAATCTTAGGAATTGCTGAAGATATAAAGGAAGCAATTGATCTTGGAATAGAAGTATGTGTAGTCGTCGGCGGTGGTAATATTTATCGTGGCACTGATGTCTTATTTGGCATGGAAAGAGCTGCTGGTGATTATATTGGCATGCTTGGCACGGTAATAAACGCACTTACTCTACAAAATATTATGGAAAGTTTAGGTGTTCATACTAGAGTCCTTTCTGCAATCCCTATGATGAGTGTTTGTGAGCCTTATATACGTCGTAAAGCAAAAAAACATATAGAAAAAGGTAGAGTAGTAATTTTTGCCGGTGGTACTGGTAATCCATTTTGTACTACTGATAGTGCAGCTGTTTTAAGAGCAATTGAAATGAGCTGTGATTTATTACTAAAAGGTACTAAGGTTAATGGTGTATACGATGCAGATCCGACAAAGAACCTTAATGCAGTGAAATATTCTACTATAAGTTATACTAATCTTTTAAAAGATAATTTGCAAGTTATGGATATTGCTGCTATTGCTGTGGCTAGAGAAAACAACTTGCCAATCAAGGTATTTTCCATTAAAGAGAAAGGTAATTTTGCAAAAGTACTGCAAGGAAAAGGTGAATACACAAAAATTCAAGAAGGTGAATAAAGTATGGATAAAGCAACTATACGTAAAGAATTACAATCAAAAATGGATAGTTCGATAAGAGTATTAGATCACGAACTCAAGGGACTCAGAACTAGTCGAGCTTCAGTTAACTTACTTGACCCTGTATTGGTTGAAGCATATGGAGATAAAGTACCATTGTCGCAAGTAGCAAGTCTCTCAACTCCAGATGCACGAACTATTACTGTACAAGTGTGGGATAAATCTATAGTAAAATTTGTAGAAAAAGCTATTATAGATACAAATTTGGGTCTAAACCCATCATCAGATGGACAGCTAATAAGAATCACAATACCGTTACTTACTGAAGAACGCCGCAAAGAACTTGTTAAATTTGCTCACAAATATGGAGAAAATACTAAAATTGCCTTGCGTAATATAAGAAGGGATGGTAATGAAGATTTAAAAAAGTTAGAAAAAAACAGTATCATAACTGAAGATGAACAACATAACCTATCAGAAGAAATCCAAAAATTAACTGATGAGTATAGTAATAAAGTAGACTTGCATGTTAAACAAAAAGAACAAGAAATACTGACTATTTAAGTCTAAAAATAGGTGTCATTCCTCAAAGAGATGCCACCTAAATGACTTAGGTATATTTTTCATAAAATAGCCATAAACTATTAGTGCAGACATATTTCATGCTATAATGACTATAATATTTAAGGTATATAATGATTACAAATGAAGAAGTACAAAAAATAGCAAAACTTGCTATGTTTAATTTTACCCAAAAAGAGATAAGCAGTTTTGCCCATCAATTAACTGATATGATGAATATGATCAACGTTTTAAACGATGTAGACTGTAGTAACGTTGAACCACTTACTTCTGTTTGTGATATGCACCAAAGAATGCGAAAAGACCAAGTATTGTATGGTGACATTTCTGATGAATTATTTGCTAACTTGCCAAATGATAAAGCAGAACTTGCCAAAGAAGTAAAATGTTTTGTAGTACCAAAAGTAGTATAGTAAAATATGTCAGAAATTATAAAATTAACCATCACACAAACCCTTAAAGCCTTAAAAAATAAAGAATTTTCGTGTGTTGAGCTGACTAAAGCACATATTAAAGAAATGGACAAACATAAAGAGTTAAATGCTTATATTACTGAAACTACAGATATTGCTTTAGAGCAATCTAAAATTGCTGATCAAAATTATCATAATGGAATAGCAAGACCCTTAGAAGGAATTCCTATTGCTGTAAAAGATCTTTTTTGTACAAAAGGAGTACTAACTACTGCCGCCTCAAAAATACTCAGCAACTTTGTACCAACATATGAATCTACTGTAAGTAAAAATGTTCAAGATCACGGTACAATAATGCTTGGTAAGGCTAATATGGATGAATTTGCCATGGGATCGGCTAATATTACTAGCTATTTTGGTAACGTTATTAGTCCTTGGAAAGCGATAGATGCACCTACAACTCCGATAGTCCCTGGTGGGTCTTCTGGAGGCTCGTCAGCTGCTGTCAGTAGCTTTTTAGCTATGGCAGCTCTTGGAAGTGATACAGGAGGTTCTGTTCGCCAACCTGCCAGTTATACTGGGATTGTCGGATTCAAACCAACATATGGTCGTTGTTCTAGATATGGTATGATTGCTTTTGCCAGTTCGCTTGACCAAGCTGGAGTACTTACAAGAACTGTTGAAGATACTGCTTTAATGCTACAAGCCATGATTGGTTTTGATGAAAAGGATTCTACTTCTATAAACTCTGAAATACTAGAGCTAAGATCGGCATGTAATAGTAGTGCAAAAAACATGAAAATAGGTGTACCATTTGATATTATGAAACAAGATGGTATACAACCGGATATTATTAAGATGTGGCAGCATACTATTGATATTCTAAAAAATGATGGGGCAGAAATTATTGATATTTCATTACCCTATTCTAAATATGCTCTAGCTGCATATTACGTTATAGCACCTGCTGAAACCTCATCTAATTTATCTAGATATGATGGTATAAGATATGGAATCAGGGTAGGAAATGAGGGAATATCCATTGAGGAAATGTATGAAAAAACAAGAACTGCTGGCTTTGGTGCTGAAGTTAAAAGACGTATTATGATTGGTACTTATTTACTTTCATCTGCTTTTATGGATGCTTATTACTTAAAAGCCCAAAAAATAAGACGCTTGATTTCAGATGATTTCAAGAAAGCTTTTGCACAAGTTGAAGCAATAATTTTGCCATCTGCACCATCCGAAGCTTTTAACTTAGGTGAGAAACAAGATAATCCTGTGACAATGTATTTAAACGATTTATTTACTATTCCAGCTAGTCTTGCCGGTCTTCCTTGTTGCTCTGTACCTGCTGCATTATCTTCTAGAGGTTTGCCTCTTGGCATGCAAGTAATAGGAAAAGCCCTTGATGAATATAATACTCTAAAGGTAGCAGCAGCAATTGAGCGTGGTTCAAGAGATATTAGTTTTGTATATTCTAATAAACGCTAAAGTTATCGGAGTTAATTTGATTATTAGAGCTTAAAATGTCCGGGTTACCGATCTTATCAATAAGTATTTTTTTGCCTTTAGTAAGTGCATTATATATTCTGCTATTTATCAACCAAAGTAGGTCAGTAAATAAGCAAGCCCAAAATAAACAAGTTTATGCGATGTATGTCGCAGTTTTAAGCTCTATCCTAACCCTAATATCTACTATTTATTTATTAGTTCAATTTGATAATACATCAAAACTTTATCAATTTGTAGAATGCTATAGTTGGATTCAATCTATAGGTCTTGAATTCCACATTGGAGTTGACGGAATTTCAATATTCTTTATTGTTCTGACAAGCTTTTTAACCCTTATCTGTATTATAGCTAGCTTATTTACCGTCAAAAAATATATCAAAGAATTCTTATTTTGTTTTTTATTAATTGAGTCTTTTTGCATTGGGGCTTTCTGCTCAATGAATTTACTATTATTTTACTTATTTTTTGAAGTAATATTGATCCCTATGTATATAATTATAGGAATTTGGGGAGGCGAAAATAAAGTTTATGCTGCTGTAAAATTCTTCCTCTATACTTTTTTGGGGTCGGTATTTTTCTTATTGTCACTCATATATATTTATAGCCAAGTTCATAGTTTTAATATGCTTGATCTAAATGAATTAGTACCTTCATTAACATTACCGGTGCAGAGGGTTTTATGGTGGGCAATCTTTATAGCCTTCGCAGTGAAAGTTCCTATGCTGCCGTTCCATACGTGGCTTCCTGATGCACACGTACAAGCACCAACTGCTGGATCTGTCATTTTGGCTGGTATATTGTTAAAACTTGGAGCATATGGGTTTTTACGTGTATCATTACCAATGTTTCCAAATATATCAAAAGAATTTGCATTTTATGTATTAGTGCTGAGTATTTTTGCTGTAATATATGGTTCACTAGTAGCACTGACTCAAAGAGACATGAAAAAGATGATAGCTTATTCATCGATAGCTCATATGGGCTATGTGACTGGAGGGATTTTTAGCTTAACAGAAGCTGGGATTAAGGGAGCCGTATATCAAATGATTAGTCATGGTACTGTGGCATCTGCTTTGTTTTTGATAATTGGTACTTTGTACGATAGATTGCATACTAAGGAGATAGACAAATATGGTGGAGTGGCAAATAAAATGCCAATACTTGCCACCTTTTTCATGATTGCCATGCTTGGCTCTATAGGTTTACCAGGCACTAGCGGTTTTATAGGAGAATTTTTAAGTTTGGTAGGTATTTATCAAGCTAATGTAGTAGCAGCTATTATAAGTAGTGTTGGCATTATTCTTGGAGCTGTTTATATGCTAAAACTTTATAAGGAAGTAATGCTAGGACAAATTACTAATAATCAGGTTATAAGTTTTAAAGATCTATATCTTTATGAGATACTTGCAATTATGCCGCTTTGTGTAGCAATAATTTATTTAGGTTTGTTACCAAATACAATTATGAACATACTGGATTTATCAACTCATAAAATCTTATCACAAATACCTTGTGTTGTAAAATAATTACTTAAATTAACTTAATTATTATTATTTTAATGATTTAACGATTTTTTTAGATATTTATAAATTAATTTTATATTATTACTTGTAAGACTCAAACAACTATGCTAGGGTTTATTAAAATCTTTCTTAACTATAGAATTAATAGGTTATACAAATGTTAAAAGACAATTTAAATTCAGAAATTATTACTAACGAATTAAATGTTGAAACAGAAAAGATTGAAGAAACAGAAGAAGAAAGAGAAAACCGCTTAGATCGTGAAGAATCGGCTAGAAAATTAAAGGCAATTATATTTGTCGTTATCCCACTTTTGGTTGGGTTTCTAACGTTTACTTATTTCTTTCTTAATTCAATAGAGGAAAAAAGTAAGCTTTTGAAACAAGAACAGTCAAATCAACAGTTAGATCAACAGACTGATCAAAATACTCCAACAAAAACCAAGTAAACCCTAAGTTCACATGCTTTGCTGAGTATAGGAGTATTATATCCTAGTTCAACATTCCATGTGGTGTAGGGGCTGCCTCATAGTACCCTACATTTTTCTATAATCGTCATAGCAAGGCTCTTTAGATGCCGTGGCGATCTAGGTAAACAGCTAAGCTGTTTTTTTAGAGTAACGCTTCGCGTATCCTAGATTGCCGCGTTGCCGCTTTTTCGCGACTCCTCGCTAATAGACGATCAGTAGCCATTTTAATAGTGGTTATATAAAAAATGTAGGGTACTATGGGGCTGCCTTTGCAATCAAGGTTTTATTATGTGTATACTCGAATGATTTGGAGAAGTGTAACTTGTTACATCGAATTCAGGTGATTTGAAAATGCGGGGCGAGTGAGCGGAACATATATTTAGTCACACTACTGGACAAAAAAGTTAGCTTGGTTGCACAAAGTGTAACATATAAAATATGCAATATCATAAAATATTAAATTACTTTTAACTGTTTCTTAATTATATAAAGTGCGAAACTCCTGATATACTACATTCTCACTTTATGCAAGCAGTTATTTGAAAATTTTTGTAAACATTCATAATGGCATCGTCAAGTTAAGCTAAAAAATAATTTGGATTGCATAATAGATAGTATATATTTATAGAATGGTTTCATAATAATCACGTAATCTATTACTTATATTTATGTACATCAATAAACCTCCAAAGAGACATCGTTTTCCAGTTAGTATTATCAGTCATACAGTATGGTTATATCATAGGTTCAATAACAGTTATCGTGATATTCAGGAACATATGGTCTATCATGGGATTATACTAAGTCATGAAACAGTGAGGTTTTAGTGTTATAAGTTTGTACCTAATTTCCAATATGTAATAAGAAAAAGAGGTTTATGCAACAAACAAATAAGTTAATCTTTAATTACAAAAAAACATCTCATATACCATGCATATTTAATAATCAGTCATTTATTGTAATTCGGTCATTTAAAAGTAGTAATGAGGACTATTTTGTAATAGTTAATATTAATACTCTAGAAGTTAAGATAGTCGCTCAGAACTTATGTGCTTACCGTAAGAGTGATCAATATGGCAGATATTTCTCATTAAAGGAACTTGAATCTTCTGTATATTATAGATCATTGTATTATTTTAATAATATAAAAGATAGTAGAGAGAATCAAGGACTCAAGAATATTCCAGGAGTCAAAGGATGTTTTTTATCCATAGATATGTGTCCATCAATAAAAATGTTAGAACATAATTTATTTGATGCAATTTTAAAAACTGCTAAAAGAAGTCAAGAAATAAACCTATTAATAGCTGTAAGTGGTTTATGGATAGCAACACATCTAGAAGACTTTATGTGGTTACAAACTCTTCCAACCCAAAATATAAAATCACGTGGGTTAATCATAGTTTTAGTCATATTTTCTACCCTGATAAAGATTTTACAGACAATTTTTTATTACTACCAAATACTGATATAGAAAATGAAATATTACAAACCGAACACTTGCTAATTGAAAGGGGCGAATTACCCTCTCCATTTTTTAGATTTCCTGGGTTAGTAGCCAGTCAAGAAATATTAGATATATTAACTTCTTATGGGCTAATACAATTAGGTGCAAGTGCGTGGATACATAAGCTTCCTGAACATGAGACAGTTAAAGATGGTGACATAGTACTAATCCATGGAAATGGTAATGAAGATAAAGTAGCCCTAGATAAATTGATTAAATTAGTTCAATCAGATCAGTTTTTATGGAAAAATTTACAAAAAGAACTAAGTTTGAGTAATACACTGCTATGATTTCAAGAGATAAAGTAGCTTACTAAAATACTCCCGTTTGATATATCCGAAAAAACTACTACTAGTCTTGAATGGCTCCCCGGGCCGGACTCGAACCAGCGACCGAACGGTTAACAGCCGTTTGCTCTACCACTGAGCTACCGAGGAACATTTGCCTTTATATAGACTAGGTTTCTTATAACAAATCTTTTGACTATGGTCCAGTATTTTCTTATTTTATCTATAAAAAATAAATAGAACTTTTACAGAATTCGTTTATGCTGAGGAATTTAAAGGCGACTTGAAACCTCAACCTGCAGCGTACTCAAATGTATGTGATGAGCAGATACCGGCAGCACGTACAAATTACCAACAGAAGTGGTATTATGCAAGAGGTCTATTTAAGAAATATTACTATGCTGGTGTACCTGAGCATTCATTATTAATCCAAAACCAATAAGCATTGATACCATCATTGTACCGCCGTAAGATATAAAAGGTAAAGGCACACCTACCACTGGCAATAATCCCATTACCATAGCTATATTTATAAATACATGACTAAATAGGATTGATGTTATGCCTATTACCATCAGTTTACTAAATATAGCCCTACAATTCACAGCAATCATTAATGAAATTATTATAATTGCAGAATAAAGAATTAACAGAAACAAACTACCAACAAAACCAAATTCTTCAGAAAAAGTAGCAAAGATAAAATCGGTCTGATGCTCTGGTAAAAAATCTAGATGGCTTTGGCTACCTTTAGCTAGCCCCTTGCCCCACAACCCACCAGAACCAATAGCGATTTTTGATTGAATAATGTTATATCCAGCTCCAAGAGGATCTTTTTCAGGATCAAAAAAAACCATGATTCGTTTTCTTTGGTAATCATGCATCACTTGCCACATAACTGGTATGCAAGTAAGGACTATAATACCAATTATCACAAAATTTCTCACTCTAAAACCAGCAGCAAAAAAAATAATACTAGCAATAATGATATTAATCACTCCAGTACCTAGATCCGGTTCTTTTATTATCAGTATAACTGGTACTATCACACCTATTATAGGCAATAATATCCTGTAAAATCTAGCACAGTTCTCAATTTTTAGTTGATGAAAATACCTAGCTAACATTAACACTAATGCTAGTTTTGTTGGTTCAGAAGGCTGAACACGGATAACTCCTAAATCTATCCAACGCTTTGCTCCCATAGAAATAGAGCCAAAAAGCTCAACACTAACTAATAAGATAATAATAGCAATATAAAATATGTATGAAAACTTAAATATATATTTTATATCAATGGTTGCAATAATAATCACAACTGGTAAAAACAGGAGAAAATGCATCATCTGCTTATACGCCCAAGGGTGAATATTACTATCTGAAGCGGAATACAGTACAACAAAACCAATGCTACAAATCACACTAATAAGAATAATTAAAGTAATCGGTAGTTTCTTTAGTTTTTCAAAATAATTTCTTTGAATTGACATTCTAGGTAGATATCCATAAAAATTAGTTGTAAAATGACATTAGACCTCTTTCGAAACTCTACTTCTGCTGGTGATTTATACGTCGATGCAGTACTCGAATCCGTAACGGAACCAGAGTACGCTGCGGTTAGAGGTGAAGCGTCTCCTTCAAATCCCTCAGCACAAGCGAGTTTCGAAAGAGGTCTATTATTGATTATGATTAAAAAACATGAAATTATTATTACATAACACACTTACTCACAAGAAAGAAGTTTTCGTACCGCTAGATAGTAATTTAATAAAAATGTATGTTTGCGGACCAACTGTCTACGATCATCCCCATATTGGTAACGCTAGGTCCGTAGTAGTATACGATATTTTATACCGCTCACTAAGCAAAATATTTGGTCAAAATCATATAAAATATGTGCGTAATATTACCGATGTTGATGATAAGATAATAAATAGAGCCAAAGAACTCAAAATAACGATTTCTGACTTAACAGTTAGAATCACCGAAGAATTTCATGCTAATATGCAATATCTAGGTTGCAAAACGCCAAATATCGAGCCAAAAGCCACCATGCATATTGATGACATGATTGTGATTATTCAAAAATTACTTGACCTAAATCACGCTTATATCGCAGATAATCACGTTTATTTCGATATTTCTACCGCCCCGAATTATACAAAATTATCAAATCGTAATCTTGATGAAATGCTAGAGGGAGTGCGTATTGAAAATAATCCATCAAAAAAGCAATCACATGATTTTGTATTATGGAAGCCAGCTGGTAAAGATGAAGAAATATTGGCAAATTTCAATAGTCCTTGGGGAAGAGGTAGACCAGGCTGGCATATAGAATGTTCAGCGATGAGCTATAAATATCTCGGAGAAAATTTTGACATTCATGGTGGAGGGGCAGATTTAATTTTTCCTCATCATACTAATGAGATAGCACAAAGTACATGTGCTTTCCCGAACTCTCACTTTGCTAAATATTGGGTGCATAATGGATTTCTGACCTGCAATGGTGAGAAAATGAGTAAATCGCTTAATAATTTTATTACTGTAAAAGACTTGATAGATAAAAAAATCCCTGGTAGCGTAGTTAGATTACTGTTACTGAGTAGCCACTACCGTAAACCATTAGATTACAACAATAAAGCTCTAGAAGATGCTACAAAAACCATAAATTATTGGTATAGAGCGATAGAAAATTTAGACATTAACAAACTTGACGTTCAGAACATTCCAGAAGAATTTTTATCTCACTTATTCGATGATATGAATACACCTCTAGCCATTAAAGTAATAAACGATTATGCTAAACTGATCTTTGCAAGTAACAAAGAAGATGATAAATACTTATATGCCTCTTACTTACTTTCATGCAGCAATTTTATAGGTCTAATGACCCAACCAGCTAGTAGGTGGTTTTACTGTGAAATAAATGATGAACCGATTCTCCAACATATTGAGCAACGTAGGCAAGCTAAATTACAAAAAAATTGGTTACTAGCTGACCAAATTCGTCAAAATTTATCAAAAGATGGCATAATTCTAGAAGACAAACTAGATGGATCAACTAGTTGGAGAAAAGTTTAATTAAGAATATTACGTTCAACATAACCCTTGCAAATATGTTGATCAAATATATAATAAGCTTTGCTTATTAATATTAAAGCAAAATTCACACGTAAGAGCCTAGTTGTTAGTCCAATTTCTTTGGTATCAACTCTTGCGGAGGAGTACCTATAATATGTAGGTACATAACTAACATTTTAAGGAGATTTAATAATGTCTAAACTACAAGCTGTTAATGTCAGAGATTTACTTGATGCTGGGGTGCATTTTGGTCATAAAACCTCACGTTGGAATCCAAAAATGGCATCTTACATTTATGGTGTAAGAGATGATATTCACGTAATTGACTTACAACAAACTGCTGCTCTAATGCAGGTAGCTTTGGGTGTAATTTATGAGACTGTCAAGAAAAACGGTAAAATATTATTTGTCAGTACTAAAGTTCAAGCCAGTGATATAGTAGCTGAGTATGCAGAGAAATGTGGGCAATATTACGTTAACCACAGATGGCTTGGTGGTATGTTAACTAATTGGGGGACAATTTCTGGCTCAATAAAAAAGCTGGATAATCTTGAGAAAGTTTTGGGGGATGAAGAGGAATATTCCGGTTATACTAAGAAAGAAATACTGGAAATGACCCGTAAAAAGGATAAATTACTTAAATCCTTAGGGGGTATTAGACATATTGGGACAAGACCCAATTTGCTTGTGGTAATTGATACTAATAAGGAGCATTTAGCAATCCAAGAAGCAGTAAAGTTAGGTATTCCAATAATTGCTATTGTTGACACTAATTCCAATCCAGATAATATAGACCACCCTGTTCCCGGTAATGATGATGCAATAAGATCTATAAGACTCTATTGCACCTTGTTTGCTGATGCCGTACTTGCCGGTATAGAAGAGGCTTTAGCTGCATCTGGTGTTGATTTAGGAAGCATAGCTACTCATGAAGAAAAAGGTACAAATATAAAAGGTGTTACTAAGTTAAAATCAACCAAGAAATTTTCTAAGACTCTAGATCTAAATAATCAAGAAGCACTAGAGTCAGAGTTTGAGACAGCTTTAGAGCTTGCAGAAGTTGCTGCAACAACAAAATAACTAGTACTTATGGGGGTATTAACTTAATTAAGTAGCCTCGATGTTATTCCTGTTAGGGTTGATGCTATCCCTGATTCCCCTTCGATGTCATTCCTACTTCAGTGCGGAATCTAAAGAAACAGACAGGAATGGTGCTTTGGACATTTTATATCCCAGTCTAGGCTGGGATGACATTAGACCTCTTTCGAAACTCGCTTGTGCTGAGGGATTTGAAGGAGACGCTTCACCTCGAACCGCAGCGTACTCTAATTCCGTTACGGATTCGAGTACCGCATCGACGTACAAATCACCAGCAGAAGTAGAGTTTCGAAGGAGGTCTATTGAAGGTGTAGGGATGCTAGGTCGCAGGAACACCAATTCTTGAAGTTATACTTGAGTATACTACTCCTCAATCCAATAAAAATAACTATAAACCTTAAATAAAGGAGAGTAAAATGATAAATGCTGAACTTGTAAAACAATTAAGAGAGAAAACTGCTGCAGGAATGATGGACTGCAAGAAGGCTTTGCTTGAAGCAAAGGGAGATTTTGAAGCAGCTATTGATTGGTTAAGAAAAAAAGGATTATCAGCTGCAGCAAAAAAAGCAGATAGAATTGCTGCTGAAGGACTAACAGCAATAAGCATTAAAGATAATGTTGGGGCTATTATAGAAGTAAATTCGGAAACAGATTTTGTTGCAAGAAACGATAAGTTTCAGCAATTGGTTAGGAATATTGCTGAACTAGCTTTGACACAAGATAATTTACCATCACTAAAATTAGCAAAAACATCAACAGGTAGATCAGTTGAAGAAGAAATATTAGACAATATTGCTACAATTGGTGAAAATTTAAATCTACGTCGTATGGATGTTTTACGGGTATCAGAAGGTGTGATTGCATCTTATGTACATAATACCGTTGCTGATGGTCTAGGTAAGATTTCTGTCATTGTTGGTTTACAATCAACTACCAAAGATAAAGCTAAGCTTCTAGAATTAGGACAGAAAATTGCTACCCATATAGCGGCAAGTAATTCTTATAGCCTTGATGCATCAAGTTTGGATCAAACATTAATTGAACGCGAAAGAAATATATTTTTTGAACAATCAAAAGCTTCCGGTAAACCGGACAATATCATTGAAAAAATGGTTGAAGGTAGAATACGTAAGTTCCTAGCAGAAGTTGTTCTGCTTGAACAAAACTTTTTATTTGATGATAAATTAACAGTTTCTGAAGTTATGGATAACGCTGCAAAGGAATTAGGAACTTCGATTAAAATTACACAATTTATAAGATATGAACTAGGTGCAGGCATAAAGCAAGAAGATAAGAATTTTGCAGACGAAGTTGCAGCTGTCATGCAAAGCTAGGAAAAACTGATTATATTTGAGAAAATGATGATTTGGTCAGCAAAAGACTTAAGTAGTGCATTGAATATTGAACTACATCCTGATATTCATGGCAGACAAATTCAGTTCAATTCTAATTCCGTTACAGATGGTGATTTGTTCATTGCTCTTAAAGGGGCTAGTGATGGACATAATTATGCATTACATGCTCTAGAACGTGGGGCAAATGCGGTAATTATTAGCCAAGAAATAGAGGGGTTGCCTGAGACCAAAGCAATTAAGGTATCTGATACCTTAGGTGCTTTGCATCAGATGGCAGAGTATAAACGGAAGAAATCTCAAGCAAAGTTTATTGGTGTTACCGGTAGTATTGGTAAAACGGGTACTAAGGAAGCAATCAAAACTATATTAAGTTATTTTGGACCTACTTTTGCTAGCAGAGGAAATTTTAATAACCACCTTGGCGTGCCTATAAATCTTGCTTCGATGCCTGATGGTATAGAATATGCTGTTTTTGAAATGGGTATGAATCATTTAGGAGAAATAAGAGAACTGACAAAAATGGTACGACCTAATATATCAGTAATCACTACAATAGCGGAAGCTCATCTTGAATTTTTTGAATCTATGCTTAGTTTGGTTGATGCCAAATGTGAAATTTTTGAAGGAATGCCAAAAAATGGCATAGCTGTTGTAAATTCAGATCATCAATATTATGACCGAATTTTACAGAATTTTAAACAATTATCGATTAATAATATATATAGTTTTGGTAAGTCTGAAGGCACAGATTCTAGATTAATATCATATGAGCATATTGGACAAGAAGTACGTCTACATTATTCTATCTGTAACACTAAAATAGATATACAAATTCCTTTTGTACCGGAACATTATGCTAGAAATTATACTGCCGCTCTTCAGGTGGCAGCAATACTGAACTTAGATATTAATGCTGCAGCAACACAATTAAACAAAATATCATTAACTGAAGGACGTGGTAAACTAGTCAACGCTAAATATAATGGTCAGAACTATCAAATCATCTGTGATTATTATAATGCTAATCCAGCATCAGTAAAAGCTGCTTTATTATATCTAAAACAGCTTAGTGGACAGAAAAAAGTTGCTATACTAGGTGATATGCTAGAATTGGGAGAAAATTCCATAAAATTCCATAAAGACTTAATACCAGCAATTATTGACTCCGGTACTAAGAGGGTTTTTTTAGTAGGTAATCTTACCAAACATATATACGACTCTTTGCCAAATGACATAGAAAAAATGCATTTTGATAATGTTGATTTGTTGATAGAAAACTTAAATAAATTACTTAAAGGCAATGAATTGCTCTTACTAAAAGGATCGAACAGTATCCAACTTAGTAAAATTATACAATCTTTTGAATTGCTACAATGATATACAACCTTCTTGCTCCCCATATACATAAATTACATATAGCAAATTTATTTCACTATATTACTTTTCGTATTGGACTTGCCATATTATTTAGTCTGACCATTTCTTTTCTAATAGGACCTAGGTTAATTAGATTTTTACAAAATTTACAAAAATATGGTCAACCAATTCGTGACGACGGACCAGAAACGCATAAAACAAAAGTAGGAACACCAACTATGGGGGGGATAATGATTCTCTTCACCGTTTGTCTTTCCACTCTATTATTCTCTGACCTTACTAATAAATATATATGGATAGTATTATTTGTCTTTGTTAGTTTTGGTGTACTTGGTTTTATGGATGATTATGCTAAAGTAACAAAAAACCACCATAAAGGCGTTAGCGGAAAGAAGAAATTATTATTTCAGTTCACTATTTGTCTAATTGCCTGTTTACTATTAAGAGATTCCAATAGTCAAGGAAACAATCTGCTAACTATTCCATTTTTTAAAAATTTATTGATTGATTTAGGTTTGTTTTATATACCATTTAGCATGTTTGTGATAGTTGGTGCATCAAATGCGGTGAATCTAACAGATGGTCTTGATGGTCTTGCTATAGTACCTATTGCTATTACTGCAGCTTCTTTTACCTTAATTATTTACTTGGTCGGTAATAGTTTTTATGCAAATTATCTACAAATTATATATATACCAAATATTTCTGAATTAACTATCTTCTGTGCTTCAATTGTTGGTGCTAGCTTAGGATTTTTATGGTTTAATGCTCAGCCAGCAGAAATTTTTATGGGGGATACTGGAAGCCTAAGTCTTGGTGGCGTTCTTGGTGTTATTAGCGTTATAACTAAACATGAAATTGTACTAGCAATTATTGGCGGATTATTTGTTATTGAAACTTTATCAGTAATTATCCAAGTATATTATTTTAAAGCTACTAATGGTAAAAGAATTTTCAAAATGGCCCCGCTGCACCATCATTTTGAGAAACATGGCTGGCCGGAATCAAAAGTTGTGATACGTTTTTGGATTATAGCCATAATATTTGCTCTAATTGGTTTATCCTCGCTAAAACTGCGGTAAAAAAGCTATAGTCAATTCAGGAAGATTGGGTAGCAGGAGCGATCGAAGACGGCACTACCTACTTCTCATCAATTGATTATATATATTATACCATTTCCGAAAACTAATCATCACGTCGTCGTACTTCATGATCTCCGCTCCGGTGCTTGACACTCGTACTCCGAGTAGCAATTTAGTTTTGGGAAATGGTATTATTATTGCTGATTATGACATGCACAATTATTGATTGTAATTTTAAATTATTTTACAGTCTACGATTAAATTATTGTTGATTATTTAATTATTTGCTATATAGTTGATCTAAGACAAAAAAATAGCTTTATGAAAACTACCTTACCTAGCCGATCACTAGTTATTAAAGAAAAACTAGACAATATTGTTAAAGAAATTCTAGACGTAGGCAAATCAAAAATAGCGATGATTATTTTATTTGGTTCTTATGCTAGAGGCGATTGGGTACAAGACATATATCAGCAAGAGCATATTACCTACAGCTATCAAAGTGATTTTGATCTTTTGTTGATTTTAAAGAAAGGCAAATATGCAGGTCATCAAGCTAGAGAATTACAATATACGATAGAAAAAAGGCTCGATAAAAAATTTCCAATTACTATAGATACCATGATAAAAAGGCAGTCAGTTACCCTGATATTTGAGCCTATTAAGCGGGTAAATAGCCAATTGGAAAAAGGTCAGTATTTCTTTTGTGATATCAAGAAAGAAGGAGTTCTTTTATATGATAGTGGTGAATTTATATTATCTGAAGCCAAAAAATTACCATGGTCGGAACGAAGACCACTAGCTAAGGAAGAATATGAATATTGGTTTGGAAGAGGTAAAGGATTTCTTATTGGCGTAAATGCTTATCTTGAAAATAATGAAAATGCTTTATCAGCCTTTTCACTTCATCAAGCTACCGAGAGCTTTTATAATGCTGTTCTGCTAGTTTCTACTGGTTATAAACCAAAGTTACATGATATACTGGAACTTAACAAGCAGGCTAGAATTTATCATTATGACCTCTACAAGATATTTCCACTTGAGACCCTTGAACAAGAAGAGTGCTTTAAGTTACTCCTAAATGCTTATGTTGGTGCAAGATATGATAAACACTATAAAATTAGTAAAGAACAATTACTTTATCTTATCAACCGGGTAGAAGAATTAAAGACAGTTACTGAAAGAATCTGTTTAGAAAGAATTAATAATACAGAAGTAACGTAATTGTATATACTCACATGATTTGGAAAATTGGAAATGATACTTACAAGACCAAGAACGATAACATTCCCCACGGGGAATGCTATCTAGGTTTTTTACTAATCAGGAATAGGAGTTTATGGATAAGAATTTAAAACAAACTAGTTTTTTATTTGGTAGTAATGCTGTTTTTATAGAAGAACTATATCAGCTATATTTATCAGATCATAAAGCAGTTGATGAAAGCTGGCAAAATTATTTCCAAAATATTGAGAATAATAATAGTTACCAAGTTAATAAAACTATTGCTCATGTTATTACTTCACCTCAAGAAAAACCTCTGCCGTATGTTACGGAATTTTCTGCTGCAACTAACAAGCTCAGAGCAAAAGCAATGATTGCCAGCTACCGTAATTATGGACATTATTTAGTCAAGCTAGATCCCTTGAATCTTGAAGTTCTTAAGACTAAAAATGAGTTGAGACTTAATATAGAAGATTTTGGTTTTACCACAGATCAGTTGAATAATATTATAGAAATTGATGATGAATTTTTTGGAATAAAAGCATGTTCACTTAAGGAATTAGTTAATTTACTTGATCAAACTTATACTAAAGATATTGCCGTAGAACTTGCTCATGTGACCAATGAAGATGAGAAAATTTGGTTTTTTGAGCAGATAGAAAATAACCAGAGTCTATTAGAATTAGAACAAAACAAGAAGAATATATTGCAAGACTTAGTAGAAATTGAAGGATTTGAACAATATCTACATACCAAATTTCCTGGAGCAAAACGCTTCTCAGTGGAAGGTGGAGAGGCAAGTGTAGTGGCTATAGATAAAGCTATAGATATGTCTATTATCCATGGAATAGAAGATGTAGTAATAGGTATGGCTCACCGAGGAAGACTTAGCACACTAGCTAAGGTAATGACTAAACCTTATAAAGCTATTTTATCTGGATTTATAACAGGTAGTATATTGCCAACCGATTTAGGTGTTTCAGGTGATGTGAAGTATCATATTGGCTATTCATCAGATCAGATAAGAGAGGGGGTTAAGGTACATCTTTCTATGGCAGATAATCCATCGCATTTAGAAGCGGTGAATCCGGTAGTAGCTGGTAAAGTACGAGCAAAACAGGATAGCATTCAAGATACTAATCGTAAGAAAGTAATGGGTATTTTGGTTCATGGTGATAGTGCTTTTTGTGGTCAGGGTGTAGTAGCTGAGAGTTTATTTATGTCGGATCTAAAGCCTTATAATGTTGGCGGGATTATTCACTTTGTCATTAATAATCAGCTTGGATTTACAGCGAATAGTTATGACACTAGACCAGGTAGATATTCTACTGAATTTGCTAAGATAATTAATAGTCCAATACTACATGTAAATGGTGATGATATTGAATCAGTGATCAAGGCTACCAATATTGCAGTGAATTATCGGTATAAATTTGCTAGAGACATAGTAGTTGAGATCATTTGTTATCGTAAATATGGTCATAATGAAGGTGATGAACCTATGTATACTCAAGCTGTTATGTATAATGTAATAAAAAATAAGCAATCCCCGGCAACTATTTTTGCAAATAAACTAGTAGCAGGTGGAATAATTGACCAAAATTATTTTCTTACATTAAAAGAACAATTTAAACTGAAATTAGATCAAGAATATGAACAAGCCAAAAATTATCAACCGCAAGCTCAGTTTTTAGAAGGTTTATGGTCTAGTTATACTAGATCAAATGCTCAAATGCTCTCTACTGGTGTTAACAAAAATACCTTAAAAGAACTTGGTATAAAGCTTTGTCAGATACCAAAAGATTTTCCTTTAAATCCCAAACTTGCAAAATTATTTGAATTAAGAGAAAATACCTTAAAGCAAGATAGACCTATTGATTGGGCAACTGCAGAACAGTTAGCCTTTGCTAGTTTATTAAATTCAGGCACTAGAATACGTTTTACTGGTCAAGATTGTGGGCGTGGCACTTTCTCTCACCGTCATTCAGTGTTACATAGTCAGGTGGATGATAGAACTTATACACCATTAAATAATTTATCGCAAAACCAAGAAAATTTTGGGCAAGCAAATTTTGAAATTGCTGACAGTAATTTATCTGAATATGCAGTTTTAGGTTTTGAGTATGGTTATTCATTAGTTAATCCAAAAGATTTAGTAATTTGGGAAGCTCAATTTGGTGATTTTGCTAACGGAGCTCAAATAATTTTCGACCAATTCATTTCCAGTAGTGAAAGCAAATGGCTCAGGATGAGCGGTATAGTAGTACTACTACCACATGGACTTGAAGGACAAGGTCCAGAGCATAGCTCTGCAAGACTCGAGAGGTTCTTGCAGCTTGCTGCTGAAAATAATATGCAAGTTACATATCCTACGACGCCATCTTCATTTTTTCATTTATTACGTCGTCAAATATACAGTAATATTCGTAAACCACTAATAGTAATGTCACCAAAATCTTTATTAAGACATAAAATGGTTGTATCACCTCTCTCCCAGCTTGATAAGAATACGAGCTTTATACCTGTACTAGACGAAATTAATGATGCTATAAATGCCAAGGAAGTGAAACGAATTATATTATGTAGTGGTAAAGTCTACTATGATTTATTAGAAAAAAGAGAAGAAAAGAATATTTTAGATATTGTGATTATTAGACTCGAACAGTTATATCCGTTTAAAACGGATTTTATCGTTAAAATATTAGGTAAATATAATAAAGCTAAAGAGTTTATTTGGTGTCAAGAAGAACCCAAAAATATGGGGGCATGGAATTTTGTTAAAGATCACTTAAATGAGAGCCTAAAAAATGCATCAATTAATAATCAATTTGTATATGTTGGTAGGAATGAGTCTGCTTCACCAGCAGTTGGCTCACCGATCATACATAATGAGCAACAGAAAAAATTGCTTGAAGAAGCCTTGATAATTAAGGGGTAGAGTTAAGTTGGGAACATCAGCACAATTATTTAATTATTCAAATCTAATGCACCTAAAGCCAAGATTAAACCAACGTAATTATTATTTTTAAACCTAGTAAGACAATTTTGTGGGTCTGAGATTTCTAGTGTTACTACCTGCCAAGTTAGCATTATATAAGCACAGAGAATAACTATATAGTTAGGTCGATGGGTTGCTATAATGTTAGCAAGTATGAATAATAATATGAAGATGGTATAGTAAACATATAAATGTAATTTATAATTTCTCTTTTCTAAAAAAAGTGGCATTGACTTGATCTTAATCTTCTTATCGTCCTTTATATCCATAAAACCATAAATAATGTCATAACCGATAGTCCAAAAACAGCAGGCAATATACATAATAACAGCTTCTAGTGATATTTTATCAATTACCGCACTATTACCAATTAAAACTCCATTAAATGTTAACCCTAGAAATATTTGTGGAAAGAAAGTAATTCTCTTCATTAGCGGATATAAAACGATCAAGATAAAGGAAAAGAACCCTAAGCAAATTGCTGTTTTATTTAATGACAATAACATGGTCAGGGAAATAATTGATAATATAGTTAATAAAATCATCGCGTCACTTACATTCAATGATCCATTCGCCAAAGGTCTGTTTTTTGTTCGTAAAACATGCTTATCAAAATCTTTATCAAAAATATCGTTAAGAATGCAACCAGCTCCCCTAGTAATGATACTTCCGATAAAAAATAATGATAATAATTTTACTAAATTATAAATTGCAATATTGGTAAGAAGTACCCCAAAGCATGTTGAGAAAAATAGTAACAGATAGCCAGTAGGACTTTGCAGTCTCATTAATTTAAGGCTCAGAAAAAATTTATTTGGCATCACTATTAATTATAATATATCTTGGTTAAAAAAATGAGCAATACCACAAAAATAATGATAATAGCTATTAGTGGAACATAAAAATCTGCTATATTCACAAATATGACCGAATTTGGCATAACTCGTTATAGCTAACCCGATTAGTATTATACCAAACTCACAAACGTCTATTAGCGAGAAGCCACTTTAGTGGCAACGAAGCAATCAATGATGAGATATGGGTTGCTTCGTCGACCTTTGGTCTCCTCGTAATGACGGCGTAATACTAAGTTAGCTATATATCGAATTCAGGTTAGTTAGCAACACTCCCTATATAATTAGGATATTATTATGATAGCATTTCCAAAAGATTATAGCTTTAGTGAAAGCGAAAGAAAATGGCAAAAATTTTGGCAAGAACAAAAAATTTATCTTTGGGATAAAAATGAAACAAGAGAAAATAGTTTTATAGTAGATACTCCGCCACCAACAGTCTCAGGACATTTGCATATAGGACATGTTTACAGTTATACTCAGGCGGATTTTATTATCCGTTTTAAACGGATGTTAGGTAAAAATATTTTTTATCCAATCGGTTTTGATGATAATGGTTTGCCTACCGAACGTTTAGTTGAAAAACAAAAACAGCTAAAAGCAGCTAGTATGGCAAGAGAGCAATTTATTGAAATATGTAAAGAAGTCGTTATTTCTGAAGAAGAAAAGTTTCGTTCATTATTTAATCAAATGGCTTTATCGGTTGATTGGACCTTAGAGTATCAAACAATTAATCCGTTATCACGAAAAATATCACAAATGTCATTTTTAGACTTAGTCGATAAAGGAGAAATTTACCGCAATAATCAACCAATATTGTGGGATACAGTTGATCAAACAGCTTTGGCTCAGGCTGATATCGAAGATCAAGAAAAAACCTCAATGATGAATGACATAATTTTCCAAACTAATAAGGGTGAGAAGATTATTATTGCTACCACTAGACCAGAATTGTTAGCAGCGTGCGTTGCGGTATTTTATAACCCAAATGATGATAGATACAAACATTTGCAAGGGCAATTTGCCATAACACCGCTATTTGATATTAAAGTACCTATTTTAGCAGATGATTTAGTGCAAATAGATAAAGGAACTGGGCTTGTTATGTGCTGTACTTTTGGTGACGTAACCGACATAACTTGGTGGAGAACACATAATTTACCTATGAAGATTATTATAGATAAAAAAGGTGCGATAGATTTCCCAGCCGAATTATCAAATTCATCTTCTTATAATCAGATAAATGGCTTAAAAATAAAAGATGCCAGAAGTAAAATTATTGAAATCTTAAAAGAGAAAAATTTATTAATTAAACAAGTAGAAATTACTCAAACAGTAAAATGTGCTGAACGTTCAGGGGCACCACTAGAAATACTTACAACACCTCAATGGTTTGTTCGTACGATAAAACATAAAGACATTTTAATGCAACGAGCAAATGAGATTAATTGGTATCCCCAAAATATGAAAATTAGGCTTGAGAACTGGATAAATAGCCTATCATGGGATTGGTGTATAAGTCGTCAACGCTATTTTGGTGTACCATTCCCTGTTTGGTATTCTAAAAGAATTGGTGAAGTAGGCAAAGCTATCTTTCCAGATATAACCCAACTACCAGTAGACCCCACCCAAGATTTACCAATTGGCTATTCACGAGAAGAGGTAGAGCCAGATTATGACGTTATGGATACTTGGGCTACTAGTGCCATCTCGCCGCAATTAAGTAGTCACGGTATATCTAAAAAGTTTAATATAGATGCTGAGCGTCACCATAAATTATTTCCAGCTGATTTACGCCCGCAAGCTCATGAAATTATTAGGACATGGGCTTTTTACACAATACTTAAAGCGCAATTGCATGAAAATACCCTACCTTGGAAAAACATCATGATTAGTGGATGGTGTCTTGCATTCGATCGTAGCAAAATGTCAAAATCTAAAGGGAATATTATTGTACCACAAAAATTGCTTGAGCAATACGGTGCTGATGTAACGCGTTATTGGACTTCTAAATCTAAGCTTGGGGCAGACACTGTTTACTCTGAAGACGTAATGAAAAATGGCAAGAGGCTTGTTAATAAATTATGGAACGCTGCTAAATTTGCTGCTATTCACTTCAATAAATTAGACTCACTAGATAAAAATGCTGAAATATCTGATATAGAAAGCAAGATTTGTCATAAGTTTGACCAGTGGTTAATAGTTAAACTAGTTGAGTTAGTAAGAAAAATTGAATCAGATATGCAAAATTATGAGTATGCCAATGCTGTGGATTTGATAGAAAAGTTTTTTTGGTCAGTATTTTGTGATAATTACCTCGAGATAACTAAAACCCGAGCTTATAATATGGATGGTTCAGATAATAAAGGGCAGTATAGTGCCATAATAACCTTATATCATTCTATAAAAATCTTGCTTAAATTATTAGCTCCTTTCCTTCCACATATAACAGAAGAAATTTGGCAAATTTTGTATAGTACAAAATCTATACATACAAGGGGCAACTGGCCTCAAATCAAAAATTTATCTTTTCCGGTAGATCAAATTCAGCCTGATAGACTTATTGAAATACTAGACTTGGTTAGGAAAGCTAAAGCAGAAAAGAATTTGTCAGTCAAAGCTGATATTGAGATACTAGAAATTATAGGAGAAAAACTTTCTGATGAGTTAATAATAGATCTCAAAAACGTTACGTCTGCTCGCACCATAGAATTTGTTGAGCAATTTTCATCAACAAATCAAGTATTAAAGAATGGTGATGTTGTAATTAATGTAATATATACTCAAATGCTTTGAAAAATTAATAAATCAATGTCTAAGTTTTTAGAGTTTAACATAAATAAAATTAGTATAGTTAGCTTTTAGTGAGATTAAACAAAATGACTACCGTTATCTACCTAATAGGTAAACCAGGGACTGGCAAGTATACTATAGCGAAGGAAATAGCAAAAGCTGGCTACAGCATATGTGACAACCAGCATATCAATAATCCTATTTTCTCACTTCTAAATTATGATGGGTTGACTCCTATTCCAGAATTTGCTTGGGATACAATTAAACATATACGAGATGGTATTTTTAATTTTCTAAGCCAAGAAACTTATAATAACTATGTTCTTACTAATTGTCTCTATGAGATTGATGGTGATCATAAGCTTTTTAATCAAGTACAACAGCTAGCATCAAACCATAAATCAACATTTATTCCTGTAAAATTATTGATTTCAGAAGAAGAAAATATTATGAGAATTCAACAACTAGATAGGCTGCTTCGTTACAAATCAATCGATATACAAGATGTTTATCCAAAATATCCTTTGATTCAAATTTCTCATCCTAATTTATTTGAGCTTGATGTTACACTCCTTCCTGCTAGTGAGGCTGCAAAGAAAATTTTGCAGCATGTTAGGTTATATACTCAAATGCTTTGAAAAATTGATAAATCAATTTACAAATTTGGTGTGTAATATTTTAGGGTTTCCTATGATACTATATAATTTATTTTTTTACTTTTATTTATTATGATGCAAAATTTTATTTGTTACAATATAAATTTTATGATAACCTAAATATTAGGAAACTTTAAAAGGTTACGGCGGCATAGTTTATGACTACAAATCAAACAGGACAAAATAAAGTTCTTTGCCTTTCAGGTGGTGGGGTAAAAGGAATAGCTGAGTTAGTTGTACTAGCGAAAATAGAAGAAATAACCCAGCAACCTATATCTAAATTATTTAATATTATTTCTGGCACTAGTGTTGGTGGGTTAATTGCAGCCTTATTGACAATTCCTAAAGAAGAAGGATCAACAGAACCTCGTTATTCAGCTAAAGAAGCTTTGGAATTATTTGAAAATACTGCTCCTGAAATCTTCCCCCAAAGCTGGTTTAACTGGGGAATAATAAAACACAAATATAGTCAAGAACCTTTGAAGAAAATGCTAGAAAAGCATTTAGGGGATAATAGATTAGATGATAGTCTATGCCGTCTTATTATACCAGTTGCTGATTTGAATGAAGGAAAGAATAGTATGAAGATCTTTGACAGTCATGATAAACATAGTCCACATGTTAGAATAAAGGATGTGCTTCTTGCAACTACAGCAGCCCCAACCTATTTTAAAGCTGTTATTAATGAAGAAGCTGTAAGAGATTATGATTATGCTGCGGGTAAGCCTTATGCTTTTGCCGATGGTGGTCTTGGTGCTAATCGTCCAGCTGCTACAGTGCTACAGGTGCTTAAAGAAGGGCTTAGTTATTATGAACAAGCAGACATTATGGAACGCACTATGATTTGTTCTATCAATTTTGGAAAAGGTGAGCAAACAAAAGCCCAAATACCATCACCTAATTTTGATGGAGCATTAGGGTGGTTAATTAACGGCTTAATTGATACACTTATGAAAAATGACAAAGAAGCTGATGTAAATGAGGTTAGGTTAGATCTAACAAGTGAAGGACAAAATACAGAGATATGGCTTCCTATTCCAAAAGAATGTAGCAAATTAGACGGTTCTAGCCAAAATAATATAGCAAAGTTAAAAATAGTTGCTGAGCAATATTTGGAAAATAATTCCAAGTTAGTACAAGATCTGTGTGATAGGTTAAAAGTTGATTGGAAAGATAATATTGAGGAATCTAAAGTCTCAAATATAATGGTAAGTAATGGAGCTAATGATGAAGATTATGAAAGTGATAGAAAATCAGACTATTCTGATATAGTGGTGGCTACTGCAGAACCTGAAGTCTTAAATGCAATGGTAAGTAATGAATTAGAATCTAGTAGTACTATAGTGACTAATGGAGAAACAGATTCTACTGTAAGTAGTGAGAAATTTACAACAACACTTCAGTGGATTAAAGAGTTATATGCAAAGGATTCCAAATGTGCATTAGAATATTTAGAATATGTTAATAATGTATCTCCTGAAGAGTTAGATCTTACTACAATTGCATCACTACCTGAAGAAGTACAGAAAACCGTTCAATGGATTGTAGGGTTAGATACAGAGAGTCGTTCAGAGCTATTAGAAAATATTAAGTCATTAATAATTAGTACCTCTCATGATGATAAGTATAATATGTCTTATGTTCAAGAAGTGACTAAACTTGAGGGACAGGATACACTATACGAGCATGCTGACGACTTAGTTGACTGTTATTAGAAAGTAAAAAATGTATTACTTTGCCAGTCGACCGACTTTTAAATTTCTCTGATTGCAGACTTTAAGCTTTTGTTGTATGTTACATAAAAAAACTCTAAAGAACAATGGCAATATCTATTAAAGAACTTGAAGAAATTATACGTTATAGTTTTCCAAATTCCAAAATAAAAATTGTTGATTTAGCTGGAGATCAGGATCATTATTCCTTAGAAATACAAGATGATGCTTTTTTTGGAATTAGTCTAATTAATCAGCACAAGATGGTAAAAAAAGCTTTAGCAGAAATACTGAATAATAATAAATTACATGCTATCACCATAAAAACTACCAGTTCTCCATTAAATATAGTCAAATAATCATACACCTGCATTCCCAACATTGGGGTAGTTATTGTTCTATACTACTATCATAAGCAAAAGTTAGTGTTACAGTTGTACCTATACCTATTTTACTTTGTAGATCAAATTTACCTCTCATTAGTTCAACCAACTTTCGAGTGAGTGGTAAACCAAGACCAGTCCCTTGATATTTTCTGCCAACGGCACTATCAATTTGACCGAATGTTGAGAGTACTTTTGGAATATCTTTCTCATCAATTCCTATACCAGTATCTATAACTTGCACATAAACTAGTCCTTGAGATTCATTTTTTTCAGCATGAATTGTTATAGAACCTAATGCGTTGGTGAATTTTATAGAATTAGATAAAAGGTTAAAAAATACTTGTTTAAGCCTTTTGGGATCTGCTTTTATAATAATATGATCTTTTGGTAGTTTTTCAATTAATGCTACATTCGCTTGGTCAGCTCTTGGTTTCATTATCCTTATAGTAGAAGTAATTAATTTATTTAGGTCTAACTCTACAAAATCAACTAATAGCTTGTCAGCAGATGCTTTTGACAAGTCTAATATATCGGTTATTATACCTAGTAAATGCTTGCCTGCGTTATGAATATCTTTTACATAAACATCATGTTCCTTATTGTAAGGTGTAGACATCATAATTTCTGAAAAACCTATAATAGCATTTAGAGGGGTACGCAGCTCATGACTAACATTGGCAAAAAATTTAGTATGAGCAGAACTTTCATTTCTAACCTTAGTTACTGCTTCCTCTAATGCTTTATTAGCCTCAAATTGCCGGTCTATAATTTTTTGTGCATAATTTGTGTTGCTCATAACTATAACTAAAAATATTACCAAAATGATAACAAAAGTTAATAATACTTTTCTTTCAAGCTCTATAATACTTGACCATAAACTAGTAATATTGGTATGTATCTCTAATACACCATCAACAGGATAGTTCAATGGATCACGGTTTATTATTGGGATATAACTTGTTATACAAGATGCTTTCTTTACCTCCCCTGATATATGTAACATGGCTCTAGGAATTAATAGATGAGTTGTTATCCCTTTAAAAGCTTTGTTAAAGGCTTGTTCTATACTCAATTCTTTTAAAAAATATCTATCAATTTTGGTAAGAATTTTTTGATACAGAGTATCTTCAGGAAAATTCATGTGACTTGTTACTTGAATTGGCGAACTAGTTATAATTTTATTACCTTGTAGATCATATAAAGAAATATAGGCATTAAGATTAACAAAAATATCAACTGAAGTAGTTGCAAACCTAATAAAATCTGTATCTTGTAATAAATTTATATAACCAAATTCATGTATCTTATCTACAGCAGTTCTATTCCTATCCCAAACATTTTTTGTATAAACATCAGCTATTTTAATATTTGTTTCTCCGACTTGCTTTAAAATCATTTCTTCAATAATGAAGTAACGATAGTAAATCATATTTACAATAATGTTTATAAATAAGCCAATGGATGACAGTCTAACAATATATTTATTTTGAATCATTAGGTTTGCACATATATTACTTAACCCGAGTTGCCAATTAATTATACTGGCAAAAGCTATATTTAACGCTGGTTTCATGTGAGGCTCGATACTAAAACATTTTTAATACAAACATATTTCTAAAAAATATAGTTTTTATTAAGTGTTTTAATGTTACAAATTAACTTCAAATGTTCATAAAACCTAGCTCTGCTCTTATAAATTAATTGGCAACTCGGGTTACTTACACATATAGACACATGACAATATTAAAGTCATAACTAATAGCTGATATTTCCTTTGTAACCTTATCATTCCTAATCACACGAATTCGCATAGGCGTCAACTTAAGAATCTAGCATGTCATTGCGAGGAGACCATAAGGTCGACGAAGCAATCTATATGACAAGTTTCATGGATTGCCACGCTCACGTACGTTTGCTCGCAATGACGGTTTAAGCCTTACAACAACCCTTCGCAATGACGATTTTTTAACTTTCAACAGTTATGCCCAATTACCCTACCCATTGTATACTGCTCGTAAATGAAGAGTTGGTAGACGATAGTATAACTTCAAGAAGAGCTAGCAGTAGTAAAGTCGAGCTGCTAGGCGTACATTAGTACGTGAGCAGCTTCGATCTTTAGACACGACGACGCCAATTCTTGAAGTTCACCGAGTATACCCTTTATTTTTTCAATTCATTGCTACTTTTATTAGTCAAGATTAATCCCATAATTAAATCATAAGCTCTAGCAAATTGATAATCTTTTTTATAAAGATCAGATAATTGTTCTAGAGTATTTTTTGGTTTGGTATTTTTTGTAGTATCATCTGTTTTCTTAATAAGTTCTTTATTTTTATCTGTAGTATCTACTTTTTTATCATCATTTTTATTATTATCGTTTTTTAGATAATTCTTTAGAGAAGATTCAGAAAATCTCTTATCTATTGATTTTGTTTCGGGATACTTAACTTCTGCCATCTCAACTACTATGTCAGGTTCAATACCCTCTGCTTGAATTGAACGACCACTAGGAGTGTAATATTTAGCTGTTGTAAGCTTTATAGCAGCTCTAGGACTAATTGTAGCAAAGCTTTGCACGGACCCTTTACCAAAAGATTTTGTTCCAAGTATTACTGCTTTTTTATGATCTTGCAATGCACCAGCTACGATTTCTGCAGCTGAAGCAGATCCAACATTAATAAGAGCAACAATCGGGACAGATGGTGCTTTTTCTGCAAATTTATTGCTAGTCAATACCGAGTTACTATTTTTGCTTCTGCCTTTGGTAGTAACGATTACCCCAGAATCAATAAAATATTCGCTAACCGCAACAGCCTGATCTAACAAACCACCACCATTATTACGTAGGTCTAAGATAATACCTTTTAGACCATTTTTACTTTCATTTTTTAAAGTTTTTATAGATTTTTTTAATTCTGCAATAGTATGTTCATTAAAACTCCCTATCCTTACGTAAGCGATATTATTTCTCTCTAAATGGCCTTTTACTGGTGTAATTGTAACTATTTCTCTAGTAAGTTCAAGTTCCTTTGGCTTGCTTTCACCTTCCGTGATTACCAATAATTTTACCTTTGCCCCTGGTTCTCCACGCATCTCTCTGACCGATTTATTAAATCCCAAATTTGATACCAACTCATTATTAACCCCCACAATATAGTCTCCAGCTTTTATACCTACCTTATAAGCTGGTAGATCATCAATAGGGGAAATGACTTTGATAGCACCATTGTCATACTGCACTTCAACACCAATACCTCCAAATTCTCCTTTAGTGTGGTCAAGAAAATATTCTAGATCCTCATCAGTAATGTAGTTAGAATGAGGATCTAGCGAAGTTAACATGCCTTCTATAGCTGCATCAGTCATTTTTTGTTTTTCAGGATCTTGGACATAGTCTCTATTAACACGTTCAAAGATATCTTGGAATTGTTTTAAATAAGCTGAATTTGGTAATTCTTTCTTCTTTACTTCTTCAGCAAATGTTATATTAGAAAAAATGATAGAACTTGATAATAATATTGTAATTAAACGTAAGAACATAGTACTCCTGTAATTTATAAGTAGTTGGTAGATGACGCAATTTTAAATATCTAGATTGTTTATAATAGTATCCATTTTAATTAAAGCCTGATCATAAATAAACTGGAAACGTTTTTCTGGTTTCTTGCCCATAAGATTGTCTACCATCTTAGCAATATTATCAAAATCATCTATAGTAACTTTTAAAAGTGACCTATTTTTTGGATTCATTGTTGTTTCTTTTAACTGAGCTGGCATCATTTCCCCCAGTCCCTTAAATCTACCAATGTCTATTTTAGCTTTACTATTTTTTAATAATCTAGCAGTTAAATCAGTCTTTTGTTGATCATTTATTGCATAGTAAGTTTTATTAGACTGTGTTAGTCGATAAAGTGGTGGTTTTGCAATATATAAATGACCCGATGATACTAGCTTTGGCATACGAAGGTAAAAAAACGTCATTAACAGTGAGGCGATGTGAGCTCCGTCAACATCAGCATCTGTCATAATTATTATTTTTTCATAACGTAAATTTTCTTCTCGGTAATTTTTAAGGCTACCGCATGCTAGTGCCACTTCTAGATCTTGAATTTCTTGATTATTAGTAATCTTTTCTAGAGTCGCATTGGCAACATTTAGGATTTTGCCCCGAAGAGGCAAAATAGCTTGTGTTTCTCGATCTCTTGCCTGCTTAGCTGATCCTCCAGCTGAATCTCCCTCAACCAAAAATAGCTCCGTCCCATTAGGAGACGTTCTTGTACAATCGGCTAATTTACCTGGTAGTCGCAATTTTTGTGTAGCAGTTTTACGTAAGGTATTTTTTTCATTACGCTTATTTATTCGGAATTCAGCAATATTGACTATATGCTCAACTAATTGGTTTGCGGCTACTTTATTACTGCTCAACCAATGATCGAAATGGTCCTTAATAATGTTTTCTACTATTTTATTAACCCCTAGTGAAACCAATTTTTCTTTTGTTTGTCCTTGAAATATTGGATCTTGGATAAATATAGAGAGAACAATAGAAGAAGTTTCAAGAATATCTTCAATAGTAAGTAGAGTTGTTTTTTTATTACCTATCATCTCGCCGTATATTTTTAAGCCGCGAAGTAATGCATTACGCAAACCTTGTTCATGAGTTCCACCAAGGGGGGTGGGAATAGTGTTACAATATGATTGTATGAAGGGTTGGTATTCATTTTTATGCCAAGCAATTGCCCATTCCACTTTTACGTGATCTTGGTCCCAGTCAATATTACCACAAAAAATCTCTCCACTAACTAAATCGTCATGATTTATTTTTGATATTAAATAATCCTTCAAACCATCTGGAAAATGGATCAGGGCTGTTGTCGGTACATCACTTTTAGTCTCAATCTCACATTGCCACTCTATCATTACTCCCCTGTACAAATAGGCTTTTGATTTAGTTAATTCGTATATTTTTTTAGGAGAAAAACACGATTTTTCACCAAAAATTTCTAGGTCAGGATGAAAGTGTATAGATGTTCCCTTTAATTTTTTTGCAACATCTTCGCTTTCTAAATCATTCAATTTATGCCCTTTAGAATAAGATTGCTTAAATAATTTACCCTGCTTGTACACTTTAACTTCTAAATAGTCAGATAAAGCATTAACAACAGAAATACCAACTCCGTGTAATCCGCCTGCTGTTTGGTATACATTATTCGCAAATTTACCTCCCGAGTGGAGCTGAGTTAGAATCACCTCCAAAGCAGATTTTTCAGGAAATTTGGGGTGATTATCGACAGGAATTCCTCTACCATTATCAGAAATAGTGATACTGTTATTCACATGCATTTTTATGGTTATAATGTTAGCAAAACCAGCAACAGCTTCATCCATAGCATTATCCAGTACTTCCGAAACAAGATGATGCATAGCATTTTCGTCTGTTCCGCCAATATACATACCAGGACGCTTGCGTACAGGTTCAAGCCCTTCTAATACTTCAATATCTTTTGCAGTATATGAATTATTAATTTTAGGCTTTTTATCATTAAAACTAAATAGATCAGACATATTATGGTATTAACTTACAAGTTTTTCCAAATCATTCGAGTATACTCAGGTAGAACTTCAAGAATTAAGGTCGTCGTGTCAAAGGCACAACTGTTGAAAGTTTACAAATACCTATACCACAGCGTCATTGCGAGCATAAGCGAAGCAATCCAAGAAACAATCTAATAGATAAATGATGTTACTGGATTGCTTCGTCGGCCTTACGGTCTTCTCTCTAATAGACGTATAAAGAAGCTGTATTTACTAACTTGCAACAGTTGTCCCTTGAAGACGACAACGCAATTCTTGATTTTCATCGAGTATATATACTATTTTGAAAGATAGAGAAAAGCAAGCAAACATACAGCAACTGCCTGAAATATAACCCGTAGTGACATTAATTTTGAGCTAAATTTTTTATCAAATTTCCCACCAATAGCCATAGAGACAATCCCTATCACTAAGACTAATGTAGTCAAGCTTAAAGCAATTAACGTATATATCATTAAAATTCCTCGAAAGAGTTATTATAACCTATTCATAAATAATATAAAATCCGAAAATTAATTATCTTTCGTTCAAGAGATTTATTGCATCTATACAGGCAAATGTGGCAATTTTTGTTATCTCACTTGCCGACGCTCCCATTTGTACTATTTGTACCGGATATTCAAAACCATTAATTATTGGTCCTATAAAAACACCTCCAGCTAATTCTTGCAACAATTGTGTTGATATTGCAGCCGAATGTAGACCGGGCATAATTAATACATTAGCAGGGCCTGATAGCCTACAAAACTTATATGAATTACGATTAGGGTTCAGAGCAACATTAGCTGACATTTCGCCATCATATTCAAAATCTAGACTCATACTATCTAAAATTCTAACAGCTTCCCGTACTCTATTTGCCTTTTCTCTCATTGGATTACCAAAAGTTGAGAAGGAAAGTAGTGCAACCTTTGGCGTCATTCCCATATTTTTTGCTATATTAGCAGTCTGCAAGGTTATTTCTACAAGATCTTGCTCATTTGGCAGTTCAGCCACACTATTATCAGCAATAATTATATTATGCTCCTTGGCAATCAGAATGGAATAACCTAAAATTCTGTTATTTTCTTTGGCTTCCATTACCTTCATAATATCCTCTAAGCTACTATAATAGCTCTTTGTTACACCAGTAACCATACAATCAGCATCGCCACAAGCTACCATGATAGCTGAGAATATATTTCTATCACTTTTAACTAGTCTAGCACAGTCACGGTATAAGTAACCTTTACGCTGTAACCGGCTATAAAGAGTATCTATATATTTATCAAGATTTTGGTTAATAGCAGCATTCATTATGGTAATACCATCTAAATCATAATTCATACCTATTCTATTTAAAACAGCAGATATTTTATCAGATCTACCAACTAGGATAGGATGAGCATGCGAAGTATCCCGCATACTCATAGCAGCTATAATTACCTCTTCCTCCTCACCTTCAGCAAAAACTATTCTTTGAGGTGTTGACTGTTGAATTCTCTCAAATAATAGATTCATGTAATGAGAGGTAGGATTTAACCTACTTTCCAGCTCCTTTGCATAATTCTTAACATCAAATTCGGTAATTTTAGCAACCCCACTATCTATAGCAGCTTTAGCTACCGCTACCGGAACAGTGGTAATTAATCTTGGATCAAATGGTACAGGAATTATGTAATCTGGACCAAAAAACATTTTTTTACCAGGATATGCTTTATAAACTTCATTCGGAACAGCTTGTCTTGCTAATTCAGCTAAAGAAGTTGCTGCCGCTATTTTCATTTCCTGATTAATAGTAGTAGCTCTAACATCTAAAGCTCCACGGAAAATATATGGAAATCCCATAACATTATTAATCTGATTATTATAATCAGAGCGTCCAGTAGCAATGATTGCATCGCTTCTAACTAGCTGTATATCCTCCGGAGTAATCTCTGGGTCTGGATTAGCCATGGCAAAAATGATAGGATTTGCAGCCATGCTAGCTACCATTTCTTTAGATACTGTTCCTTTAACAGATAAACCAAGGAATACATCGGCTGACTTCATAGCATCACTCAGAGTTCTAAGATCGGTCTCGACTGCATATAATTCTTTCCATTTGTTCATGCCTTCTTGCCGACCTTGGTAAACTACCCCCATTTTATCACATAGTATAACATTTTTTTTGTCTACACTAAGAGCAATTAGTAATTCAATGCAAGCAATTGCCGCTGCCCCTGCACCACTTACGACAATTTTTAGACTATCAAATGAACGATTGGTAAGATAAGCTGCATTAATTAAACCTGCAGCAACAATAATAGCCGTGCCATGCTGATCATCATGAAAAACAGGTATCTGCATACAGCTTTTTAATTTTTCTTCAATTATAAAACATTCAGGAGATTTAATATCTTCTAAATTAATGCCTCCAAAACTGTAATTAAGATATTTTACTGCATTAACAAACTCATCAGGGTCAGTCGTATCTATTTCAAGATCAATAGAATCAATATCCGCAAAGTTCTTGAATAAAACGGCTTTTCCTTCCATTACGGGTTTCGACGCAGCTGCACCTATACTACCAAGGCCAAGAACTGCCGTACCGTTAGTTATTACAGCAACTAAGTTACCTCTAGCAGTATATTTATAAATATCATCTATATTTTTCGCAATTTCAAGACACGGAGCTGCTACCCCTGGCGAATAAGCCAAAGCCAAGTCATGTGCAGTATCCAAAGGCTTAGTTGTCACAATAGCAATTTTGCCTGGATTACCTTTTTGATGATATTCTAAGGCTTTGAGATAATTTATTTTATTCATTTCACCCATGATGTTATTCCTTCTTAATTACTTCAAGTGTTTATTAGTTATATCATCCACATAAGAACTGACAATGATACTATTGAAAAAAGTGTTGTGAACGTAATGATTGATGCCATAGATTCTGGATCACCACCAAGTTGGCGTGATAGAACGTAAGCAGTGCTAGCACACGGCAGACAGCTATACAGGACACCAACTGATTTAGCAGTACCAGTTATTGACATTAGTGACAACACAATTATTGTGACAACAGGAAAAGCCACTAACTTAACAAAACTAGTAAGCAATACATTTTGTAAAATAGCACCACGCATAAAAAATTTGAGACTTGCCCCAACATTTAGCATGCCTATAGCTAAAGCAGAGTTGGACAGGCTAGATAAGGTTTTTTTTATACCAAGATGTAATTCTAAACCAGAATAATTAAAAAGAAATCCAATTATACTAGCTATAATCAAGGGATTTTGTACTATCAATTTAAGTATCAATATAAAGCTAGCTTTAGGCGACTTAGCTACTGAACTATCAGGGATATAACGTGCAAAAATCATTACTGATATGATATTAGTAAAAATGATCATATAGGATGAAATCACAGATACTATAGCAAGTCCCTCCTGACCCAAGAGAGGACTACTAACACCAAAAAATATATAACTATTAAAACGTATTGCACCTTGAAAAGTTGAAGTAAACTGAACCTTGTCAAAATTGGTTTTCTTCTGATAGATAATTAAAGCCAAAGAAATAATAGAGGTGGAGATGATTAATGCAAATACCAGTTTTATTATAGACGATGCATTTAAATCGGCTGCAGATATATTATTAAAAAGCATAATAGGGAAAAGAAAAAAATATGATAATTTCTCTAATCCTCGCCAAAATTCTTCAGAAGTCAACCATTTCCTTTTGATAATACTACCAAACAAGGGAATCAACAAAACAGGTAATGTACTAGAGAAGATTTCGTTCATCAGTTTACAATTATCCCAATTAGCAATTGGCTGTAAATATTATGTTATACCCCAATTCGGCATAAGAATTGACAAATTCTTATGCCGAATTCGCGTGTTACGATTAAAATTTTACCTCGCATAATATCAGAGTTTGATTGCAAATCAAGACGTATACTCAAATGACCCTTTGAGTATCAATCAAATTTCTTGATTATTTTGCTTAAATCTTATAGAACTCATAGGGAAGTCTAATGAAGATCCTAAGATGAGGGAGCTATTTTTATTGTATGTACCTAAATTAATTATATATAAAAAGACTTAGTGGAATCAAATATTCTGATATATTCTAGTAAACTTAAATTATTTTTAGACCGTGATGAATCATAACATAGTTAACTTGGTAGCTGCCATTGTCTTGTCCCTTGGTATTATTTTTGGATGGCAATATTTTTACGATAAACCAAGATTACAAAAATTAGAACAGCAAAATAAAATATATAATAAGCAAGTTCAAGAGTTAAAGAAAAAGAATGTTCAAGTAGAAGCCTCTAAAGAAGCTGAATCCTTTGTTGCTACCAAGAGAATTCAGATAAACTCAGAATTACTTTCCGGATCGATTGCTTTAAAAGGGTTAAGGTTTGATGATTTGGTTTTATTGAAGTATAAGCAAGATCTATCAAAAGACAGTAAGCCTGTTGTATTATTTGCTCATTCTCAGTCAGAAGAAGCCTATTTTGCAGAAATAGGTTGGTTTAATAAAGATAACAGTACTATCCTTCCTGATAGCGAAACTCTTTGGCAGGCTGATAATGATGAGTTAACTCCTGAAAAAGCTGTAAATTTATCATGGACTAACAAAGATGGGGTTAAATTCTTGGTTACTATTAGCATGGATAGTAATTACTTGTTCACCATAGATCAAACTACGGTAAATGATAGTAAGCAGCCAATATCAGTTCAGTATTATGGACTAATTAACCGTAAATATACTGGCAAAGAGAAAGTGGCTAATATCCTGCATCAAGGACCAATTGGTGCTATTGATGGTAGGCTTAAAGAACATTCCTTTGATGACTTAAAAGATAAAAAGACTGAAAAATTTCCGCAAGGCGTTGTTGATTGGATTGGCATAACAGATAAATATTGGCTAGCTTCCTTAATTCCGGATAAAATTAGCAAGTATAGTTCTAATTTCAATTGTGTAATAAAAAACGGTATTGAAAAATATCAGGTTGACTTCATTTCACCAACTCAAACTATAGAAGTAGGAAACAAATTTACTATATCACAAAGATTATTTGCCGGAGCAAAGAAAGTTGATTTATTAGATAAATACGAAAAGCAATATAATATTAAGTTATTTGACCGGGCAATTGATTTTGGTTGGTTTTATATAATCACTAAGCCAGTCTTTAATGCTATGAACTTTTTCTATCACTATGTTGGTAACTTCGGTATTAGTATCTTGATTGTAACTGTTATCATAAAACTGCTAATGTTTACTCTAGCTAATAAATCATATCGTTCGATGAAAAAGACAAAAAATCTTCAGCCTGAAGTCGAGAGAATTAGGACTTTATATGCTGATGATAAAATGAGGCTTAACCAAGAAGTTATGGCATTGTACAAAAGAGAAAAGGTTAATCCCATAGCTGGTTGTCTCCCCCTTATTGTACAAATCCCAGTATTTTTCTCAATTTATAAAGTGTTAAATGTAACTATTGAGATGCGTCAATCACCATTTTTTGGTTGGATAAAAGATTTATCTGCTCCGGATCCCACAACAATTTTCAACTTGTTTGGATTACTGCCATTTACGTGTCCAAGCTTCCTGATGATTGGTGTATGGTCCATTTTTATGGCTCTGACTATGTTTCTACAGCAAAGGATGAGTCCAGAGCCAGCTGATCCAGTTCAAGCTCAAGTAATGAAATTTATGCCGCTGGTTTTCTTAGTAATGTTTAGTAGTTTTCCAGCAGGATTACTGATTTACTGGTCTTGGAATAACATTTTATCGATAATTCAACAATATTACATCAATAAGTTAGACAATAATGTCGGTTGATAAGGTTACAAAACTTTTCCGTCAAGAAGTAAAATTCATCGCTGGTGTGGCAAAAATAAATCAGTTTCCTAGCATATTTTTGCCAGAAATTGCATTTGTCGGCAAATCAAATGTTGGCAAGTCAAGTTTGATTAATAGTATATGTAATAATTCAAGTCTTGCTAGGGTGTCTAATACCCCTGGTCGTACTAGGCAAATAAATTTTTTCTCCCTTGCCGATAAACTTATTTTAGTTGATCTTCCTGGATATGGCTTTGCAGAAGTACCAATATACATAAGGCAGCAGTGGGAAACCTTAATAGCATATTATCTCAGAACGAGTTTAAACCTCAAATTAGTAAATTTATTGATTGATGCTAGAAGAGGAATAAAGCAAAATGACGTAGAGATTGCTAAATTATTACTTTCTTGTAATAAAAATTTTCAAATTGTTTTTACAAAGTCGGATAAGGTAACACATAGAGAAAACCTAACAACGATAACACAGAATTTTCTTGCAACTTTAGGCTACTCCTGTAATGTAATTTATACAAGTAGCAGGAGTAAAGAAGGTGCAAAAGAATTGCAGTTTAATTTGGCAAAATGCATTAAATTATAAAGAAAAGGAGGGGAAAGGTTTTGCCCGTGTCAAAGATACTAGCCTAATTAAAGACATAATAAGACGTAGTAGTGAAGTTAGAGACCAAGTCATGGTATTTAAGCTACCGTCATTAATTATTGATGATGACAAATTGTTAACGAATTTTGCAGAGGTAATACAGTTACTTGACAGTTGTGGTATTAAAATCTTTATAGTTCATGATCATACTAATTTGGTAAATGATACGCTAAAATTGTTTGGCTGTGATGAAAAATTTATCAATAATATTAAGGTAGCCGATTATAAAAGCTCGCAGATTATGGAAATGGTTCTGTCTGGCTATATTAATAAGCGTATAGTTTCAAAGCTCTGTAGTTTAGGTTGTTATGCTATTGGTATTTCCTGCAAAGATGCTAATCTTATTCAAGCTAAAAAATCAAAATTATCACATAGGAGAGACAGTAATCAAGCTGTAATAGATATTGGGTTTGTCAGTGAACCAGTTATAATAAACCCTGAGATTTTAATAAATTTTGAAGATAGTAATATTATTCCTGTTATAACACCAGTAGCTAGTGATGAAAAAGGCAATACTCATCTACTGGATGTAAATCTGACGACCTCGATAATTGCTTCCTCATTAGATGCAGATCATTTAGTATTATTATGTGATGGGATAGAATTTGCCGGAGAGAAGTACATACGAGTAAGGGATATTAATGTATTGAAAGAGATGTTGAATAATACTGTTGATCCTGAAAAAGTTAGCTTGCTTGAAGCAGCTTTAAGTGCTATTCAAAACAGTAGCAATTATGTACATTTTCTCAATTCGGCTTTCCCTGATTCGATATTGTTAAGTATGTTTATAAGTAAAGAATATGAGTGAACCCCAATTTGGGATAAGAATTAGTTAATTCTTATCCCGAATTCGCGTAGTGAGTTATAGATTTAATTTTTGGTAAAAAAGCAAAAGAGAGGTAATTTATGTCAGGCAGTTTAGTATCAGACCCGTTATTTGTCGGTTTAACAAGACCTGCAATGATATTTGGTGTGAGTATAAAATTTGCAGCACTTAATATGATTATATCTATGTCATTATTTATTCAAAGTAATAGTGTTATGAATTTGCTTGTTGCTTTTGTGATTCATATGATAGGGTATGTAATATGTTTTAAAGAACCAAGATTTATAGAATTGCTTTTAAATAAATCTTCTAAATGTAGTCAGTGTCCTAATAAATCATTCTATGGAGCGAATTCATACGGTATCTAGGTTTTATGAGCAAAGTATAAAATGACAAAATGATAAAATTATCTGTAACAAAAATAGCCAAAGAGTCGAGATCTAGGAAAGAAAAACCTGCTTCTCATTTTATTCCTTATAAATGCCATTGGGATAGTAATACTATTTTAACTAAAAATAATGAATTATTACAAGTAGTAAAAGTAGGTGGTTTCTCCTTTGAAACAGCCGATGATGAAGATTTAGATATTAAAAAAAATATCAGGAATTCGTTACTTAAAAATATGTCATCAGGCAATATTGTGATGTATTTCCACACGATCAGGAGACGCAAACCAGTGATTTTTGATGGGCTTGAATATACCTCTGACCCTACCATAAAAGTACCTAATGATTTCACAACTTATTTATCAAATGAATGGCGTAAGAAACATGCAGGTTCTAGGTCGTTTTTTAATGAATTATATGTTAGTATTCTTTATAGACCAGATAAAGCTGGGGTTGCTATAATCGAATATTTCATTAAAAAGCTGATGCAAAAGTCTGATAAATCAGCTTGGGAAAATGACATGCGAGATATGCAGGATAGTTTGCGAGAAATGTCCTCAAGAGTAGTTAATACATTCCATAGTTATTCGGCGAGGTTACTTGGCGTACGCAAGTCAAATAGTGGCTATTGTTGTGATATTATGGAATTCTTGGGTACTTTGGTGAATTGTGGATCTTCAATGCAAATGGCCGTTCCAAGAAATTCAATAGACCAATATCTCCCCACTCATAGATTGTTTTTTGGTTCTAGATCTATAGAAGCACGTGGTCCAAAGGGTAGAAGATACGCCGGTATATTAAGTATTTTAGAGTATGGACCATCTACGTCAGCTGGAATTTTTGACGGATTTTTACAAATGCCTTTTGAGTTTGTAATGACCCAAAGTTTTGTTTTTGCTAATAGGACAGTGGCGATTAGCAAAATGCAACTACAACAAAATAGAATGATTCAAGCAGGGGATAAAGCTGTATCACAAATTGCTGAAATCTCTCGAGCACTTGATATGGCTACCAGTGGTGATATTGGTTTTGGAGAGCATCATTTTTCGCTTCTATGCTCTGATAGTAATTTAAAATCCCTTGAGGATACCCTATCTATGGCTTCTGTTGAACTCTCCAATTCTGGAATTCAACCTGTTAGAGAAAGAATTAATATGGAACCAAGTTATTGGGGGCAGCTTCCTGGAAATATGGATTATATAGTAAGGGGTTCGACTATAAATACTTTAAACATGGCTAGTTTTGCATCTATGCACAATTATCCATTAGGTAAGGTTTTTAATAATCACTGGGGAGAATATGTAACTGTACTCGATACTACCTCGGGAACACCTTTTTATTTCAGTTTTCATGTTAGAGATGTTGGGCATACTCTGATCATTGGCCCAACTGGTGCTGGTAAAACAGTATTAATGAATTTTTTATGTGCACAAGCACAAAAATTTAAACCTAGAATGTTTTTCTTTGATAAAGACCACGGTGCTGAAATATTTATTAGATCACTTAATGGGATTTATACCACAATTGATCCAGGAGGAGAATGTAACTTTAATCCTTTGCAACTTGATGATACTGGGGAGAATAGAACATTTATATTAGAATGGCTTAAAGTATTGGTGACTTCTAATGGAGAGTCGTTATCATCAGAAGATAATAAGATTTTATCACAAGCAGTAAGTGGTAATTTTAAGTTAGAGAAAAAAGATAGAAGATTAAAAAATGTTGTAGCATTTTTAGGCATAGATGGTCCTAATAGCTTAGCAGGCAGGATTGCTATGTGGGTTGGTAAAGGCTCTCATGCTAGAATATTTGATAATGAGGCAGATAATATTGATTTGCAGCAAGCTCGAGTATTTGGCTTTGATATGACCGAACTGTTAAAAGATCCAGTTAGTCTTGCTCCTGTGCTACTATATATTTTCCATAGGATTAGTATTTCTTTAGATGGTCAAAGAACTATGATAGTTCTTGATGAGGCGTGGGCTTTGATTGATAATCCAGTATTTGCTCCCAAAATTAAGGACTGGCTAAAGGTTTTGCGTAAGTTAAATACTTTTGTAATTTTTGCTACCCAAAGTGTTGAAGATGCAGCTAAAAGCAGGATTAGTGATACCTTGATCCAACAAACTGCAACACAAATATTCTTACCAAACCTTAAGGCAACTGATATTTATCGTAGTGCTTTTATGCTTAGTCAACGTGAATATATTTTGATAAAAACTACAGATCCAACATCGCGTTATTTCTTAATAAAACAGGGGGTAGATGCAGTTGTTGCAAAAATAAGTTTAGATGGTATGACTGATATTATCAATGTTCTTTCTGGTCGGGTTGAAACAGTGTTATTGTTAGATCGGATTAGAGAGAAATATGGTAATGATCCTGAGAAATGGTTACCGGTATTTTATGAGGAAGTAAAATCACTTTAGTTAATTTATGCATTATAATTTTATAAAAAATTTACTTAGTGGGACAAAAATATTTGCTAAAATAGTAGTGCTATGCAGTCTACTAAATTTTACTATTATCCATAATAGTTATGCAGAAGAAAAAGGTACTTTAGATACTATAACTGGTATTCTTTTAGGTTTAACCTGTGAGACTCAAGGTGTTGGCGACTTATTACGTACAGAATTCTCTCACACTTGTATACCAGCATCATTTTTTACCTTTGCTGTTGCTAATATAATTTCGCCAGGATTATATGCAAATACCATGCTACGTCTTAAAATAAATGACCATGAATTATTTGATGGAGATTACCCTGGAGGACAATGTGCAAGAAATAATAAAATTGATCCAAATGACCCTAAATTAACCTTTGCATTTTGTAATAATGTTAAGCTAGCAGCTGTTAGAGTACAGGCAATAACCATTTCTGCTCTTGCTATTGCTAAAGCCGTATTAACCGGTTCTGATCCGTGGGAAGAGATTATGAATGCATGGAAAAGCAATAAAGCATCATTTCATACTATTTATAAGGACACAAAAGATGGTTATTCTGGTGTAATGTTGGACGTACCTATACCAGTTATTTTTAAAGTAGTAAAAATAAAAGATACCATGTGTGTGGCTGCTCCTACTATATTAGCAGATTGGGTATCAGTTGGCTGTAAGTATATTAGAGAACCTTACCCTGAATCGATCTATGCGACTTTTATGAGTCTTGATGGTGGAACTAAGAAAGGTCCTAATACCGCTACTGACCCAATGGCAATAGTTGATTGTGGTTTATCATCTTCTAGTTGTTACCAAAGAGCTTATAATAATTCTAAGGCAGCCATCGTTATCTCTTCACCATTAATAGAATGTATTAAAGAAATGACAGCAAGATTACTGGTTAGTAAAGATGTTTGTACATTTGATGATATTAATAAAGTAATTAATTCAAGCAAAAGAGAAAGTAGCATATTATTTCAATTTCAACGTAATATGCACCGCACTGTTACCGCTTTATTGACTATATATGTAATTTTCTTTGGTTTTAAAATTATACTTTCTGGTGATGTTCCTCCTAAAAATGAAATAATTAATTTTGTATTAAAGATGTTGTTTGTAACCTATTTTTCTGTAGGTATAAACATTACTCCTGGTAGTAATTCTGACTATAATCGACTAGATGGTATGGTACAATGGGCTTTTCCTTTATTATTAGGAGGAATAGATACACTTGCTGGTTGGGTTATGAATGCTTCTCCATCAGAGTTGTGTAAATTTGATGCTAAAGATTACGATAAAAATCTTTCTTATATGGCATTATGGGATTCATTAGACTGTCATGTAAGCCATTATTTAGGATTAGATATCCTATCAACCTTACTGGTAGAAAATCAATATAAAAATCATGATTTCAAGAGTTTTGACTTTTTTAGTTTCTCAGCCCCACCTTATGTATATTTACTGATTCCTGCTATTATTTCAGGTAACATGACTCTAGTATCCTTGGCACTGTCCTATCCTTTATTAGTGATTTCTGTTGGAGCGTTTATGGTGAATGCTACAGTGATGTGCATGATATCTATAGTAATATTAGGTGTTTTAGCTCCTATTTTTGTGCCAATGTTTTTATTTGAATATACTCGTGGTTACTTTGAATCATGGGTAAAGTTATTAATATCATTTTTGCTACAACCTATGGTAGTGGTAACCTTTCTGATTATGATGTTTTCAGTTTATGATTTCGGTTTTTATGGTCACTGTAAATATGAAAGTAAACCTATACAAAATAGTATAGAAAGTGAAGGAGATGGAAAAAGAAAGGTAAAAATATTTTATGTTAATACTAATTGGGATGGATATCTTAATAAAGACGATGTTAAAAGTTGTAAGAATAGCCTAGGTTATATGCTTAATAATCCACTTGCAACAGTTTTTGATTTTGCCAAAGATAACCTAAATGAGATAGTGAAAGAAAAACCAGGTAGTGGTAGTACAAGCGATCATTTATCTAAATACCAATTTTTGCAGGGCATTATTATGGGACCCGGTATGTTCTTTGTATCACCCAAATTAGTTTTTGAGAAAATTAAGGATATTGCTCTAGCTTTAATTACTGCCTGCTTTACTTTGTATTTAATGTATCACTTTAGTAGCCAATTAGCAGAGTTTGCGGCTGATATGACTGAAGGTGTACCTCTTAGTGGTGTTGCCATACATCCACAAGCAATATACAAAGCTGGTATGGCTGCTCTTGGAGCTGCTGGTAAAATGCAGGCGGCTGATAAAGTAGCTAGAGGTGCTACTAAGGATATGGGTGGTGGAGGTGGATCAGCTGAAGATACTGAAGCTACTGGTGGTGAATCAGCAGAAGATAGCTTAGACACCAGCGGTTCATCTAGAGATACTGTATCAACAACAGGAGGAGGTGGTGGTAAGTCTCTAGGTGGTGGACTTCCTATCTCTCCAACCCGTCATATAGCAGAATCTACTGCAGCTAGTGTATCTGAATCGAGTTCTTCAAATGCAGGAGGTTCTTCAAGGGAATCAAGGGCTAATTTGCAGACTATTGACGAACCTATTCTACCTCCAACTAATAAAATAGTAGAAACAGAGGATTTTGTTAATAGATCACCACAGATAGCTACAACAAATACACAAGAATTAGGAAGGACAGTAGAGAAATCAAGTCCTGCTAAGGAATTACCAAAAGAGCAAAAGACCCATGAGTTACTCTCTAAAACTTTGGGAGGACTTGAGGATTCTAATATACAAGCTGGAAAGGCTGGTGACATTAAACAAGAAATAAAAAATCGTGAGGAAAAAGTTAGGAAGGAAAGCTATCTTAAAACTAGACCAGCTAAGAAAACTACAACTGCTAGAACTAATGTAAAAAAAGATGGCTCTGATGAAAATTCATAAAGTCACCAACTGTACAAGTTTAAGTAGGTATAATAGTCCTCGATGTCATTCCAGCGTAGGCGGGAATGACATTAAGGGAAACAGGAATAGACCTCTTTCGAAACTCGCTTATGCTGAGAGATTTGAAGGAGACGCGGAACGCAGAACCGCAGCGTACTCTAATGTACGTGAGGATTCGAGTACCGCATCGACGTACAAATCGCCAGCAGAAGTAGAGTTTCGAAAGAGGTCTATTGATATAAAAGGAAGCAGGAATAACACCTTAAGGCTGTTATACCTATTTAAAACTTGCCCACTTGTTAAAGTCATAAAAGTTTTTATACAATGTTGTTTGGTACTTTTCTCAAGCAAAGTTTTTGCTGGTTTTGGAGATCCGTGTCCATCAGTTTCATTTGCAGTAGATGATTATTTAAGACAAAACACAGCTTACGGGCATCTTCTATATAGTATTGATATGACCGGTACTCCTAATGGGTGTGATGCAACTGACCCACAATTTAAATTCTGTCTAAAAAATAAAGATGGTAGTCCTATAGAGTGTAAAGTTATTACTCTTAATTTAAATGATTCTAAGCGTCTTAGTGAGTTAAGCACTGATAATAATCCCGATTTAGGTGGAAATACTTTATTAAAAGATACTATTTTAACAGTAAAAATTATTGATAAAAGATTATGCCTAGTCATGTCTACCTCAAAAGGACAACTTCCACTAGCTTGTAAAAATACTACCACACCAACTCCGATACCACCACCAAACGAACAATGCCGGAATATAGGTAAAACTTGTTATATGGGTACTACAAGAAGTCAGTCATTACTTAATTTTTCTGGCTTAGCTGTAGATTGTGTAAAGGAAACTCTAGATAAAGTTTTTTTTCGTTATAGTAGCTGTGATCCAAAAAATGATCAGATTAGTTTGACTGCCCTTAATCCTTTCTCAACCTTCCAAGAATCTTTGAAAATATCTATTAGGGTGGCGTTAATATTATATGTTATGTTTTTTGCTGTTAATATGATTTTAAGCAAAGAATATGGTAATTTAGATAAAATAGCATCTTTTGTTATGAAGCTAATAGTTGTCACTTATTTTGCTACAGGTCTTGGACCAGTATATTTTAAAGGTGGAAAGGAAACTACCGAAAATGGTATGCTTCAGTATGGTTTACCATTACTCACGGAGCTTACTCCACAATTTGCCCAAATAGTTTTTAATGCTGGTGGCTCTCGAGGATTATGTGAGTACGATACTAGTAAGTATAAAGATGGGTATAAGTTTTATGCACTTTGGGATGTTGTTGATTGCAGGATAGGTTATTATTTGGGTATGGGACTATATTATAACACAGAATCCGTTTTAAACGGCATTCCTAGTAGGAGTGTGCCGGGCAAAAATAAAAATAATCCTGTAAACTTTAAAAAACCTGGAAATGAAGCTCCGGATGCATTGAGGAAAGTGGGAGGATTCAGATTTCTTACTGTAATGTTTGGTCTATTATTATCTGGACAAATAATAATAGTAGCATCTGGAATAATATTTTCTGTAATATTTGTTTCAATAATTTTATATTTTATAACACACTACTTAGTATGTCTAGTTACCATATATGTCATGACCTATATTTCTCCTATATTTATTCCTATGGTTTTATTTACTAGAACCAAAGCATATTTTGATGCATGGCTAAAAATTTGTATATCTTGTGCAGTGCAACCCGCAGTGGTGGCTGGTTTTATTGCCTTGTTACTTACTATGTATGATTCGGCAATATACAAGAATTGTGAGTTTATGAGGCATGACTATACGTATAGCAGTGATGTTCAGTTTAGTACTTTTGAGCTTAGATTACCAAATGCTAATACTGATGATTGTAAAAATAGTGCTGGATATAAATTATTGCGATATTATTCAGGGGAAGGTTGGGAGAAGCATCTTTTAAGTCTTTTTCCAATTAAATCAATTGTTGTAGATGTCGTATCACTGTTAGTAGACTTACTTTATGTATTAATTTTTTCAATTATTTTTTATTATTTTTCAAAATCAATTAGTCAGTTTGCTGCCGAGCTTACTGGTGGTCCTATCATGGATTCTGTAACAGCTAGTCCTACTAAGATAGTTGATATGGTTAAGAAGGGGGCAGAATTTATTGCCGATGCTGCACAAAGCTCCGGTGGAAAACCACCGCAGAAAAATCCTTTAGAAAAACCAAGAAAAGGAGGAGAAGAAGCAAAAGATTCAGGTGGTGGTGGTATGAGTGGTAGTGGCGGTGGTTAACTTGGATATTATTGTATGAAAGGAAATTTATCAAAACTTATAATAGTATTAGGCATAGCATCTCTAGTGGTTAGCGTTGTTATGGTATTACTTGCAATGATAGGGTCAGTAAAAATTACCAACGGTTGTCTCCTTAGATATGATGAAGACGCAAAAGGAGGTAGTACTGATCGTATTACTAATACAATCATGCTTAATGCAACAGCAAACTATACTGTAATTACTAAAACAAAACCAGATGGGTCGCTTGAAACTGAGTATGATCCTAACCGTTACGGAGAATGGTTAAATACTAACCTAGCTGTTACAAATGAACAGGAGATTAAGTTTAAAATAGATGGTAATATAAGCCTTTGCAGGGCTTATGTACCAAAGAATAATATTCAACAGCTTTCAGATTTGGATGACAATGGTAACAAAGTTGCCATTCCTAGGGTTGAAGAAACTAATGTAGAACCGCTATCCTTAATTTTTGATGCTAAAACTGATGAATGGCGAAATATAGCTGAATTGTTTATTAACGATAAGGTCATAATATCAGTTTCACCGGATCACAAGAAATTGCCGGATTTGCCAAATAATATGGCTAGTGTAAAAAATATCTTTAAGCTTGTTAAGCAAGATGGTGAATTTAAAAATTTTATAGAGACAGCAGATTGTTCAGAAGGACAAAAAACATATAGTCCATTATGTGGTAGATACTCGATATATTCCGGGCAGTATGTTAGTGGTTGTAAGTGGCCAGCAAATTGTAACAATCCGAATGATTGCGTTAATATTAATCCACATGAGGTGTGTTGGAGTAAGCCATATGACTGGGAATTGCCCTCGACTGTTTGTAACATAGATCCATTGCATGTAGGAAGTTACTGGAAAACAATATGTGATAAGACTCCTTTTTGGGCTAATGTGATGAGTACAGCACCAGAATCTTATCGTGATGACGGTTTTTTTACTTCGCCTTGGTATGATAATACTGATAAGCTATTTACTAATTTCTACCCTGAATGTTCTAACAATTCTAGTGCTTCATCTCGTAGATGTCCTGATGTTGATCATAGCATTAAAGATAAAGCTTACATAGAAGGAGAATACCAAAATAAAAGATATTTTTGGTATTCTGCCGATGGTCCAACAGGTCTGTTATATAGAATGGATAACAGTGAGACTCCAACTAATGCAAAATCTTTAGGGACAGGCTATGAATTTGCTAAAATAATTGCTGGAAACAAAGATTATGATCCAATAAATAATAGTAGAGCTGCTAATATTAAATATCAAACCATTTATAACGGGACTCTAGCTGGTAATGCAAAGAGCTATTTACAATATCGCTTATGGTCAAAAGATGACAAATATACCAATAATACTGGTGGCTATGTCTTAAACATTAAGCAGACCAAATGTCGAAGAACTAATGGTGAGAGTTTTGATGATGTTGTAGCTAATCGTGGTAAAGTGCAATATTTAGTAGTACCATATGACGAAAATCCTAACAAAACTGGTACAATTTATAGCACTAGTAATATTAAAGTGGATGATGCAGATGGTAATGCAAAAATTACTGCGAATGCCAATGGATATCTATGGATGAGAATTTACAATAAACAAGAGGATTATAAAGAAAGTTATGGTAGATACCAAGTACAATTCTTTACCTCAGAAAAAGTTGGTAGTTTTACTTTAAATATTTTAACCCCTTTATTTGAGTTATTAAAAGGCAAAATCAAGAATGCAGCTGTGATGATTTTTAAGAACATGACTTGCTATGGTGGGGGAGTTACTACTTGTACTAACTTTTTTAACTATATAAAAGCCGTATTAATTCTTTACGTTATGTCATACGGAGCAATGTTTTTACTAGGTATGGTCAAAATCAACCAACAGGATTTGGTAATTAGGATAGTAAAAATCGCTATAGTTAGTGGTTTAATGAATGAAAGTACTTTTGAATTTTTCAATAATTATATATTTGATTTTGTAACTAATTTTTCAGATGGAATTATCTCCAATATGAGTGGCTATAGCATGTTTTCATCGACGAATAAGATAACAAATCCTTTCATGTTCCTAGATGCATTAATGAGTAAAATATTGTTCAGTAAAACTTTTGCTGGTCAAGTGCTTTCTTTAATCTCTATGGGTCTTAGTGGATTGATTTATTTTGTTATAGTATTTATTGCTACAATGATAGTAATCATCACCGCTCTTCGAGCCGTGGCAGTTTATATTATGGCATTTATGGCAATCGCTATATTAATTGGTGTAGCTCCATTATTTCTTACGTTTATGCTATTTGATTTCACTAGATATTTATTTGATAATTGGGTGAGGTTTACTTTTAGATATATGATAGAGCCAGTAATTTTAATGGCAGGAATTATTATACTTACTCAGTTATTTACAATTTATTTGGATTTTGCAACTGGTTATAGTGTGTGTTGGAAATGTGCTTTACCTATAAAAGTTCCATTTCCTGCTATCCCAGGTCTTCCTGCGATTTTCTCTAATTTAGAGATTTTTTGTATCAATTGGTTTGTACCTTGGGGAATGGATTCTCGTTCTGGCATGATGGGTTTGAATATGCAACATTATATTGCATTAATTATGATTGCTTATGGAATGTATGGTTATGTTGAATTTTCTGGAAAAATGGTGGCAAAGTTGACTAGTACCGCTGGACCTTCTGCAACATCTATGGGGCATGCAATGTCATCGGCAATGGAACAAGGAGCTTTAAAAAAGGTTGGTTTAGATCAGGCATCTAGAGATACAATTAAGAAAGAAGCTGCCGGTAGATTAAAAGATAGGAATAAAGCAATCGATAAAGGGAATAAAGCTAGGTCAAAAGGTGATACAAAGGATAGTGATGGTAATAATAAGGATCAGAATCCAAGAAGTGGTGTTGAGAGTGGTAGTGGTAATGAAAGTGATTCTAATGCGAATCCAAAGTAATAACTGAAAATGAAGTGAATAGGATGAGAAATTTCAGGTATCTAATTTTGTTGGTAGATTTTCTATTTAAAGGGCAACTGTTTATTGCCTTAGTAGTTCTATTAGCCTGTAATCCTGTCAAAGCTGATGATAGTGAGAAAGATGCTAAATTTGATTGGATGAGTTCGAGTTTAAGTGGACTTGCAGCTCTATTTTCAGCATGTCTAGAAGTACCAAAATTCAATAGTTTTCAAGAAGGTAGCATTTCTTTAGACCTTACAAAACCAAATGAATGGAATTCTACTGGTAACTATGTCAAAAAAGATAAAGCCATTAAGTTTGACTGGAGTACTAGTGGAGCTGTAAGTAGTCCAAGAAAATACCGAGTGATGTACCGTATAGATCCAAGGTTCAATAGACCACAAATATTTATTAAAACTTTTAATCATTTAACTAAAAAGTATGAAGCTACTAATTTTCCTAAATTTAAGGCAACTGATCCAACTAAAGATTATATAAGTCTAGCATTTAGCAAAATGCAGAATTATGTAGACTATTTTAATTTTGTTGAAAATCGTCAGAAAATTCGGGTAGAAAAAGGTGATGTAATAAATATAACTCTTGCAGGAGCAGGAGATTTTTTTAGTGTAGCTACTGACGAAGATTTTTTAAAGTCAGAGCTTGACAATAATATGTTAGGAATTCCGTCACTTTATACAAATAGCAACCTTGATAATAAAATACTATATTCAACTGCAGAAAAATTGTGTTATTCTATTGACCCCTCAAGGGATAAAGTGTGTCAGGGTACTGGAGCAAGTACCAAATATAAGGCTTTAGATAAGTTAGTATTAGTTGGTAAACCGTTAACCCAAGGTTCTATACAACAGATTATTACAATTTGTCCTGATTTTGCTAATGATAAAGATAACTCTCCAGTGTGCTTCTATGATCAAGGGAGAGGGATGAGGATACTAGTAAATAACCAGATTATAAAGAGAGAAGCGGAAAGTTTTGTATATTCTAAATTTCTAAAAAAGAGTTTCTTATATTATAAATCTGATATTGCTGGAGATTTAGATTTTTTAACTGATTGGTCAATCCAAGGCATGTTTACCTCCCTAGACAAACCTTTAATGAGTGATTGGATTGGAGCTTTTTCAGATATTAATGAACTTAGTTCTTATATTAGTAGCCCAGCTGTAGACTTAAGTAGTAGTTTTTTACATTTTGGACGCTACATTATGATGGTGGAAATAGGTAATGGTGATAAGAGTATTAGTGATGCACAACAAAAAGACATAGAAGTTGAATATGTAATAATGAAAGATGGTGGGACACCACTTGCATCGCTAGTGGGTACACAAATCAACCAAGATTTTGCAACTGATGCTGACAAAGATGGCTATTTATGGGTTAGAGTAAAGAATCCTAATAAAGAGGTAATGGGGTTAATTAAGGTAAATTATGCTAATTATACGGGGAGTACTTGGTTTTCAGATATTGTATATAACGGGGCAGTTAAACCTATTACCGATGAGTTTCATAAATTTACTATGAATTTTTATACTAAACTAACTAAAAATGTAACATTACACCGAATCATAAAAGCTGCATTGATTCTTTACGTAATAATATATGCTTTAACCTTTTTAGCGGGTGCTATTCAAATAACTGCCAAAGACTTATTAACAAGAATTATAAAAATAACTTTGATAGTAATACTAATAGGAGATGATAGTTGGAACTTTTTCAATAATTACTTATTTAATGCCTTTATTAAGGGTACTGACTATCTAATGACCAATGTAGTAGGGCTTACTAGTTCTACAGTTAACATTTTTGGTTTTATTGATCCAATATTTGATAAATATACCAATGGCAGATTTTGGGGGCTTTTATTTATACAATTACTCCAAATCCATAATGGTCTTACTTTTGTTGCTATCATAACTATTTATTCTCTGACGCTTTATTTTAGAGCTATTTTGGAAGTTATCATAGGTTACGTTATAGCATATATTAGTCTTGCGGTTATGATATCTTTAGCACCATTATTCATAATTTTGGTACTATTTGAGAAGACAAAAAGCATTTTCGATAACTGGTTATCTACTTTATTTAGTTACATGATGCAACCAACCATATTATTAATATTTTTTCTATTAATAGATCAGGTGATGTCTGAACAACTTTTAAAAATTGTGGTAAGAGCATGTTGGGATAGTACGTTCATCCCAATAGAGATAGGATTAGATTTAACGCATATGAACATGCCGATTAATTTTTCGTTTAAATTACCATTTTTACCTGGGATACCTTTCTTTGCACCGGATGTTACGGAAATTAATAATGCACAGGATTTATTAAATTCTACCGGGACATTCTTGGTAATATTTACCAGTAGCTTGTTATTCTATGCTTATTGCCTAATGTGTTATGGACTCGTCGATTATGTGACTATAGTAGTTGCTCAATTGACCAACGTAACACCTGCAAGACAAGAGGGTGATTTCCAAAGGCCTGATAATCCTACAAAATCTATTATGCAGGATATGGAATCTGTGGCAAGACCAGTCAAGGATCTAGCTTTTGCTCCAGCTAGAATATTTAAAGATAAGGTGATAGATCAAAATTATAAAGCTAGGAAAAGTGATCTTGACGGCAAGAAAGAATATACTGGCAAAATATTTGCCTCAAGAAATGATTTAGACACTGGTGGTGAAGCAGATGATGGATCTAATAAAAAGGAATAATTACTATTTAATCCTAGGTTTTTATAAATGAAGAATATTTTTGCTATTTTATTAATTTCTATGTTGTGCCTTTCAGGATGTACTGGCGATAGGTGCATTGATGCAGATGATTTTGGCTTTATAAAATTTGTAATTTCTTCAAGATATAAAAAAGAAGAATTAAGTGGTCAACAACAAGATAATCAAACAGCTCCTTGGATCAATACTGGATATAATGTAAATGGTCAACCACTTACTATATTGGTAAAAACTTGGGATTATTCTAAAGGAGATAAAAACAACTCTACAGAATTATCAGCTTGGAGTGCGTGGTATGGTCAAGAAAAGAATACCAATACTTTATCTGAATTTTGTAAGAGACTACAAATATGCCAATTTATAGATGGCAGGATGTGTACTAGTAGTAAGGATGCCAAAATTAGTAATGCACCGTGTTTATTTAAAAATGGTGTAGGGCTATACATGTTAATTGCTGAGCGTGATAAAAATCCTAATCTCTCTTTGGATACACAGCGTACACCCTATGGCATTACCGCCCACCTTGGTGAACCTCTTGTTGGTTATGAACTTTATGATCTTAATAAAAGAGGGGAATTAGTAAAAGCTGGAGGAATAAGTTATCAATATGAAGGTGAGGATAAAGTTAAATACGTTCAATGCCCATTATATTTTAAGATTTTAGATAAATTTTATGATGATAATAATGGTCAGTATCGTGTAGTTATTAAATCTGGGGTCACTGACACTAGACCTGACCCTATTGAATTTTTAACGAATTTAATAAAAGCTGAGTTATTTGGTGATGGTAAGAATCATGGGCTAGTTAGGTCAATTTACGAGGGTATTATTAAAACACCAGGGTATCGTGTATCTGTTTCGGCTCTATTAACTTTGTATATTATGTTTACAGGGTTTTCTTTCCTGATTGGCAATGTTAATCTCACACATACTGAATTAATAATTAGAATAGTAAAAGTTAGTATAGTATCTACGTTACTTAGTTCAACTAGTAGCTGGCAATTTTTTCATGATTACTTATTCGTGTTTTTTATGGAAGGGGTAGAGGAAATATTACGAATAATTAAAGAAACAGCGGCTACCGGACCTGGGTCTTGGAGTATTATAGGTTTAATGATAGCCCCGCAAACTATGGCAAAATTATTTTCATTACTATTTGTCGATCCGTTAGGATTTATATATATAATTTTATTCTTGATAGCCCTTTATTTTATCTTCATGATGGTATTTAAGGCTACTATTATATATCTTACGGCACTGATAACCGTTGGGATGATTATCATAATGGCTCCAATATTCATTTGCTTTATGTTATTTGGTATCACGCGTTCATTATTTGAAAACTGGTTAAGACAGCTGATTTCCTATGCACTACAACCAATTATATTATTTACTGGTATTGCTTTTATTTCAATGATTATCAGAACAGAAATATATTCTTCACTTGGTTTTGGGGTATGTAAGTATGACTTCCCAAATTTAGGTCCGATAAATGACATATTTGGTAGTATGAATGAAGATCTAGACACTAGTCTTGGAGACTCAATATTTTATTGGTGGTTTCCATCTCCAATGAAAGCTGGCAAATTTTCTAAAACAAAGGCTAATATATTAGTGCCTGTTGATCATCGCATCGATGATGGCTCGCCTGATGGCAACCTATGTTTAGCTTATCAATGTATCGAAGAAAGATATGTTGAATTACCATTTTTAGATTTAGTCCAAGATGTAAGAAGAATTGATAATTTTTTCAGTGGTCACTTTGTTCAGCTGGATGGATTATTGTTAATTTTTGTATGTGTTTATTTACTAAGTAAATTTAATGATATAGCTGTTTCAAGTGCTAAATTCTTATCTAGCACCTCAGGTAATCTAACAAATTTACAAGCAATTGGACAAGCTGCTTTTGCCCCTATTCAACAGCAAATAGAGAGACCTGCAAATTATGCTTTCGGTGCTGTCAAGCAAAGGGTAGATCAAGTAACTGAGAAGGCAAGTATGTTTGTTGCCGATCAGTATGAAGATTGGATGATGGGGGGTGTAGCCCAAGAGGCACTTGACCCAAAAGCAGTAAAATCTAGTGTTTTAAGTGAAGTAAAAAGAACTTATGGTATAGATTATAAAGACGTTAATGTTAAAGATGGAAGTGATTATCAAAGGGCTATTAGCGAGGTTATGGAAACTATTAAACCTGATGGACAAGTTAAAGAATTTACTGGCAGTAGTTATGCAGAACTTAAGGATCATTTAGCAGCTCTTAAATTTGGAGAAGGTAAAAAATATGATTCTCTTAGCGAAGAGCAAAAGAAAGAACTTAATGATTTAATGAAAACTAAAGATGGTAAAACTTTACGAGAATTAGCGAGTGATGCAAAGTTTACCCAAGATTTCCAGCAAGCTTATGTGGATACACATCAAGCAATGTCAGCAAGGGGAATAGGGTTATTTGGTAAAAATATAGCACCTCTCAAAAGTTGGCAAGAGATGAATAGGCGTGTTGATGAAAAGAGAGAGCTACGTGATAAGAAGCGTAAAAATATAGGAGAGAGAATATATGCTGGTTATGAAGGATTAAAACGAGAAGCACTTACTGCTATTGTTGGTAAAGATTTACGGGATGCTTTTGAGGGTAACTTAACTGGAGCAGAGTGGGAAGATTTTAATTATAATGATCCAAGACTTAGAACCCATAGTGAATCACTTAAGGATCAGCAAATATCTTTGGAACATCAAGAACTTCTAACTAAAATCAATAAAGAAACCATTGCTGTTCAGGAAGATATTTCATCTCCTGAATATCTAGCCAAGCTTGAATTACAGGGTAGAACAGCAGATATTGCATATTATGCAGAACTATCTAACAAAAAACTTGCCTTTGAGATATATGATGCTTTAGCTAAAGGTGAAGGTGATAAGGGGGAGAATCCCGTGTTGATGGGCGAGCGATTCATGCGAGAAAAAGCAACGGATACTCAAACTCGTAATATGATTGACAGTGCTTATAGAATTGAGCAGACACTAATAGATAACGATAAATATGCACGCAGACAAGAACATTATGAAATTATGCGTGAGAAAGCTGAAGCTAATGGGGATAATCAATCTTTAGAGTATAGTAAAGCAGTATTAAAGAAAATAGAGGAAAGAAAAGAACTTATTAAGAAAGAAGTTATATCTCACATTGATGGAATTAATCAATATCGCTTAAATGCTAAAATGCCTAAATATGAAAAAAATGATTAACTTTTTCAAAGCAAAATGAGTGCAAAATAATAGTCTCTTACCCCTTGCCAATCACTACTATGTCACCCCGCAGGGGTTAAATATATAAACACCTCCTCTTTCAGGAGATTTTTTTAGATCCCCGCCGTAGCTCCATCGTTTTGACGTTAGCACTACAATTGTAGCATTAAGTATAGCATATATTTTTTAGGTACTAATAGATTTTTGAAAATTTTGTCGATAACAAGGTGTATGACCGTATTTGGTAACAAGGTAATTGTTCGTAAATAGAGTATAAGTCTCTCTCAATTAGAAGAGAGAGGTTATGCCAAGTAAGACAAAAATATTACAATAGGGGGTCAAAACCTGATTACAATTTACACTCCTTCTATTTCTTCTGCCATATTTTTATATTTGCTTCCTCGACACAACATTAATGATTTTATTATGCCCTTGAACGTATTTAGTCTTGTATCTTTCATCTCAAAATGATTATATAGTAATTCGGCTAGTAACATAGAGTACCACAGATTTTTTTGTGTTCAATCTAAAATACTCTATTTACTAACTCTTGCAACCACACCATCTCTTTTGTCCAGTAGTGTGGACAACTAGTACGTGAGGAGCGGAGATCATGAAGTACGACGACGTGATGATTAGTTTTCGGAAATGGTATTACAAACAAAAAGATTGCCCTAGATATACTTCCTTTACTTGATAGCTTGTGGCTATTTCTTGTGGAGTTCCTTCTAATAGGACTTTTCCTTCGTAAATAACATAGGCTCTGTCAACTATATTAAGAGTATCTCTAACATTGTGATCGGTAATTAGGATGCCGATATTGCGGTTACGTAAGTGAACAATTAAATTTTTAAGATCCTCAATTGCTAACGGATCAATGCCTGCAAGTGGTTCGTCAAGCATAATAAATTTGGGATCTAGTGCTATTGTTCTTGCGATTTCTAGCCTACGTCTTTCTCCGCCGGATAATCCTATTGCTGGCATGTCTTTTAGATGAATAATAGAAAATTCTTTAAGCAAATCTAATGTTTTTTGTTCGATAATTTCTTGGTCATTTTCTAAAATCTCTAGCATTAATCTAATATTATCTCCTACAGATAGCCCACGAAAAATTGATGGTTCTTGAGGAAGATAGCTAAAGCCAAACCTAGCTCTTAAATAAATTGGTAAATGAGTAATATCATGATCATTATAAAATAATGCTCCACTATCTGGTTTGGTAAGTCCTATAATAATACTAAAACAGGTAGTTTTACCTGCACCGTTTGGACCAAAAAGACCAACTATTTCTCCTGTTTTTAATTGAAGAGATACGTCGTTTAGGATCACTCTCTTATTATAAGATTTTGAAATACTACTTACTTGTAATTTCTCTATTATTAAATGCGGCATACTTTAAAAATTTCTTACATAACTAATTTTTTGATTTGCTATAATCTATATTATTGAGTTCCGTATAATATACTAGTTTGTCAGTTTTTATAATACCATCCTTATTCTGTACTATTACATCACCAAGCAGTACTAGTTCTTTTCTTTCTACAAAATATTTTGCAGAAGTAGCAGTTAGTAACTCTTGACCATTACTCCTCTTAGCAATCAATCTTGACGGTATGGAGATGTAATCAATAGTTTTTTTATTATCAACTGTTTTATAAAAAATTTCTAAATTAGTTGTTTTTACCATCATATCATCAAACCACAAAATCACCTCTCCTGTAAAACAAGCTTGATTCTTAGTTTGATCAATTATTAAATTGTCAGAATGAATATATAATCTATCCATACTCGAATGCTTTGAGTACGGATGTTTCCCATAAGCTACGGATGAACTCATGATTAGAAAAAACAATACATAGCAAATCATGCTAAAAATCCGATACATCAATAACCGTCGATACATTACCTTTGAAATTTATAATATCATTATCATGTGTAGCACTAAAATTATTAGAAGTAATTTTACAATTTTTATAAGATAATACCACTCCTGTGTTACTATATGTTTCTTTATTTAGTAGATTCAGTTGTGCTTCTTGTGCTTTTAATGTGCTTTCTCCTAAAAAAAACTGTACATCATTTTCTAATTTTAATATGTGACTACTCTCATTCAATATACCATTTTTTGCACTGATCACTAAGTATTTGTTGTCATTTATTTTATATGTAGCATTAATTTCTTCTAGTTTATATTGATTACCTAAAGTCCTAACTGCTTGCACAGTCTGAATCTGGTAAGGATTTAAGTTTTTATTGAACCCCTTAAAAATTGAATTTGAAATTTTTATTTCATAATCTTTATCATTTGGATTAAAAGCACTATTGCTACTATTATCCTCCGTTGATTTTGAATTATTACTGATAGGATTTAAATTTATATAAATTAAACATAAGGTTAATATTATTCCTAAACAAGATAAGATCTTTGATAGACTAATTGAACGTCTATAAGATGAAATGATAGCACTACTACCTTTATCTATGAAGGGAATCTTAACCATAATATTGCCAACATTATACGCGAATTTTGGATAAGAATTAATTAATTCTTATCTAGAATTGGGGTAACATTATCATGGACATTCATCAACTAATTCCTGCCCTAAGTAAGTCATGGATATGAACAATACCAATCACCATATTATTTTCAGTTACTGGTATGCTAGTAATCGATTTACTATTCATTATATCTAAAGCCTCTCCCGCTAATTTTAAAGGAGAAATTTGTTTTGGATTAGAAGTCATTACATCGCATGCATACTTCATATCTATTTTATCATTAATATGTCTACGCAAATCTCCATCTGTTATAATACCAACCAAACTCAAATCTTTATCTACCACTATAGCACATCCAAGACTCTTTTGATTCATAACCAATATAGTATCGGTAAATGAGGTATCAGCATATACTAAAGGCAACTGATCTTTCACCCGCATTAAGCTCTCTACCTTTATAAGATTCGCTCCAATCTTCCCCCCAGGATGATACAACCGAAAATCATCTTCAGAAAAGCCTCGTGCTTCATGTACAGAAGTAGTAAGTGCATCTCCAAGAGATAACATCATTACTGAAGAAGTTGTTGGAGCGGCAATATAAGATGCTTCATTGATTCTTGGTATTAATAATAGGAAATCACTATTGATTGCTATAGTAGAGTTGGCATTCATAGTCATGGCAATTATTTTTATAGAAAATCTCTTACAATATTTCATTATATCAAATAATTCTCTGGTCTCTCCTGAATTAGACAACATAAATACTACATCATTGTCAGTTACCATACCAAGATCACCGTGGCTAGCCTCAGCTGGGTGCAGATAAAAAGCAGCCGTACCGGTAGAAGCAAAACTTGCTGCTATTTTATGAGCTATATAACCACTCTTTCCTATACCGGTTAAAATAACCCTACCTTTACAGTTAATTATATAATCTACTATATTGTTAAAATCACTAGGAATATTATTAGATAATTCAACTAATGCAGCAGATTCTTTTAATATAACCCTTTTGGCAACATCACAATGGTATGGTATTTTCATATAGTGTCCGAATTGTTCAATGATGTTATTCCACAACTGTTGAAAGTTAAAAAATTGTCTATTAGCGAAGTGCTGTTGTAAGTCTTAAACCGTCTATTAGCGAGGAGTCGCGAAAAAGCGGCGACGCGGCAATCCAAGTACGCGAAGCGTTACTCTAAAAAAACAGCCTCGCTGTTTACCTAGATCGCTACGGCATCTAAAGAGCCTTACTATGACGATTATAGAAAAATGTAGGGTACTATGATATTACACATCAAACCTAACGGCAAGTGATACATTATGACCTTTATATGCTAATGACTTAATATGATTTTTTATTTCTTTTGTGCTACCAAAATCTTTCCAACTGTAAGCTGCTTCAACTTTTACTCCTGGGGCTAACTTTGTAGCAGCTCCAAGAGTAAGCTGGTAGACTAGGTTATTTTTTTTACCACCAGAAACTGATACACCATTATTCTTAGTAATTTGGTTTTTTAGTTGACCAACTCCAGCACCAGCACCAACAAAAAATTCACAAATACTTATATCAACAATATCCACATAACCATTAAGCATTAAAGTAGCAATTTGAGGCTTAATTTTTGAGTCTGTACCGGCAAAAGAATGCTTAAATTGATGATTAGCAATCCAAGCAAGCATGAGATCAGTTCTAACATTATCTAGAATATAATAACCCAAACCTCCGCCAAGAAACATAGCGGTATTTTGCTTTAGTTTTTTATCATTTAACTTAATATTAGCCATTTTATTCGCCCCAACCTCTGCTTTCAAATAAAATTGATTTTCAATAGCCAAAGAGGAAAAAGAGACTAAAAGTGAAATAGCTATAATCGTTACTAAGAGTAAATTTTTCATAATTCTATTTTTTAATTTACATTTTACTATAAATTAAACTAATCCGCTAGCTTATTTTCAAGATAACCCTACAAATAACAAAAGAAGAGGGTTACCAAAAACCCTCTTCTTTTGTAGAACAAAAATAATAAATCTATAAATTATTTACTATTAGATATCAAATCTTAAGCCAGCCATTAAATTGTGACCTCTGTAAGCACTCTCTGATTTGCTTTCTTTCCCTTTCCCATGTTTTGCTGCTCCATAATCTCTCCAGCTATAGGCAAGCTCAACATTTATACCATCAGCCACATTAGCAGAAGCACCAACACTCAACTGATAAGCAAAATTATTAGAATTCTTAGACTTTGTGGATATATCGATTGATTTTCGATTAACCTCTGTAGTGTTACGTGTAGTCACTATAGGTCCATTTAGAGTTGCTTTCTCTTTTATTTGAGCCATACCAACACCTGCTCCTGCAAAGAACTTAGCAAAACCTGCATCATACAAATCAACATAACCACTGAGCAACAATGATATTACTTGCCCTTTACGCTTTGATGCTAGAGTTCCTTGGAGCTTTGTCTCCTCTTTTTCCATCGCAGCAGTAATAGAATCTTTGAATTCTACATTAGGAAGGAAATCAAGTGTCAATTCTGCTCTAACATTATCCATTGCATAATAACCAGCACCAAGACCAACAACAGCACTTCTTTTAACTTTCTGTGTCAAAGATAAGTTTTCCATTTCTTTAGGTAATTTAGGTAATTTACCCTTTTCTTTATTCAACATAGCTGCACCACCTTCAGCTTTAAGATAAAACCCCCCTGTTTCAGCAAAAGATGTAGCAGAAGTTAAAAGAGCCATACTTGTAGCAGCGATTAAAAACAACTTTTTCATAATATTTCTCCTTAAATTATATAGACAAGAATTCCCTTATTAGATTCTCAAATAATGCCCGTGAAACACAAATCTCTCCAAATTCCACTTAGGCTACCTAGTTCGGTATATATAGCATACTATTTTCTTTAAGACAAACTAAAAAACTATTATGAGCATTAATCAATAGTGTTATAGAGATACTTTGTGGCAATAAAAACACAACAGACTGAATCTGTAGCTAACCCGAAAATGTTTGAGCCATCGTAATGGTGATAGAATTTATGCCATTGCCCTGATATTACGCGAATTCAGGATAAGAATTTGTCAATTCTTATCCCAAGGTGAAATTATCGAAACAATCAGATTTGAGACGGCTCTGCATCTGATTGTTAAATTAATATTTTGCTAAAAACATGATTTTAAAAGATTAAAATCATGTTTTTAGCTTTAGAAAGGTTTAAAATGCATTCGCGTTAGCCGCTTTAAGAATGCATTTTTCCTTATATTAAAGCCAATTAGGGATAAGAATTAACTAATTCTTATCCCTAATTGGGGTATATTCAGGCATAACTGAAAACATCTAGCAAATTCTCTACGCTATCTGTGCTTGCAAGCTTGTTGTTTTTATATTCTCCACATTTAAGGCATTTATGAGTTAGAATTATGCCCTTTTTACTGTCGAGTTTATAGGAAACTGGCTGCATTAGTCCATTACATCTAGAGGCTCTATCCCCAGGGTTAATATCCACATGTTTGCTATAGAAACATGCTGAACAATGGTTAGTATAGCCATTTCCTTGTACCAATTCACTACATATATCACAAATAAAATCTTCTTTATTTCTATAAAACTTTTTTGTAACCATTTTTTAACTTTTTTTTGGCAATACATGCTATTTTTTTAGCCCCCTATTTACGCAAGGAACACCCTAGGCTATTAAACCGATGTCTTACATCACCCCAATTTGGCATAAGAATTGACAAATTCTTATGCCGAATTCGCGTACATCGATATTTGAGGTTAACTAATGATAGCAACAACGGGTATATGATCAGAAGGCTTAATTTTAGTTCGTAGATTATAATGCATGTAGCAATCATTTAGATAATCTGCAACATTGCTTGATGCAAGTATCATATCAATACGCATACCTTTATTTTGTTCAAAGCAACCTGCTCTATAATCCCACCAAGAAAATTCTTGCTTAGTAGGATTTGATAATCTATATAAATCCTCAAAACTAGAATTTAAAATAATTCTCAATCGTTGTTTTTCTTCATTAGTAAAACAAGTAGTATTTTGTAACTCTTTTGCTGAGTATACGTCAATATCAAAAGGAGCAATATTAAAATCTCCTCCAACTATCACCTTAGTATCAAGAGTTCTTTTGGATTCGAAGTAATTAATTAAATTATCATAAAATTCTAATTTCATTTTAAATTTATCACTACCTACCAATGAACCGTTAGGTGCATATAATGAAGTGATACTACAAAAACCTATAGGAGTTTGTAGAGATATTTCTATAATCCGTGCTTGATTAGTACAATTAATACCCGGAAAGTCTTTTACCACTTCATCAGCTGGAAACTTTGATAAGATAGCTACACCATTATAGGATTTCTGACCATACACATAGAAATTATATGCTAGATCTGATAGTTCATCAAAAGGAAACTTATCAGTCTCACACTTGATTTCTTGTAACAAAACAATGTCTGGATCTACTTCTGTTAAAAAGTCCCGTAAATGTTGTAGTCTTATTCTTATAGAATTAATATTCCAAGTAGCTATTTTCATTTCTAATTCCTAATGTACGTTTATATGCGAATTTGGGATAAGAATTTGTCAATTCTTATCCCGAATTCGCGTATTTTACATCGGCTTAAAAACCATTAAAAAGAAAATAATAACTAGGCTGATAAATGCTGGCCAGCCAAGATAAAACCATAAATTAAATAATTTATAATACTGTGCTGGTAATTGCTCATTATTTTTTAATGTTTTGACTGCAATATTCCGTAATTGTATTTGAATCCATACTACTGGTAGCCAACATGCCCCTGTAATAGCATATCCTAAATAAGTTAGAACAAGCCATAAATCAAAGAAATCATATCCAACTATATTGATTAATATTATGCCGCTAATTGGTTGAATAATAGCACTAGTGGTAGTAAAGAGAAAATCGGCAATAACCGTAGTACGTGCTGCATAAATTTTGGCTGCTAAATCCCCGGTTTTATTCGCCCACCACATAAAAAAAGCAATACCAATACCTGTACCAAACAAAATAGTGGAGCTAATGATATGAATAGTTTTGACGACAGAATACCAATCCATTATTTATCCTTTTCTATAGCAAGTAAGACAAAGAGTAAGAAGTATTATAGGAATATTTTTAGTCAGTACCCCCAAGGGTTCTAGCCATAAATCAGGCTTAAGAAAGGTTAGAAAAAATGTATAAGCTAGCATTAATAAAATCTGTAGTATACATACTCCTATAATTCTTGGCTTAATAATCATCAGAGTTCCAAGAATTATATCAGCAAGACAGCTTGAATATAACATAATTTGTGCAATTTGCTTGCTAAATCCTAACTCTGTTATTATTTTCAGACCTCGTTCTGAAGTAAAAACCCCCGTAATGACGCCTGTCATAATCCAAAATAAACCTAAAATGATTTTTAATAGTGGTTTCAACAAAAAAAGTCTTGCATGCCATAGTGATTGGACAGTAAGAGGTTCAGTGGCTAATCCTTGCTCAAAATTTCTTGGAACGACAGAAGTAAAATTGATAAAATCTTTCTTATCGGCAATATTTGGTTGTAATAACATATTATATGAAGTGCTATTAAGTGGCCCTATACTAAAAAAGTCTCCTAACTTAGCTGCAATTCTAATGAATGTTAAAGGAATCTTTATTAGTTTGGCAGGATCTAGACCAAGCCAGCTCCTAAAATTAATCAATATATCTTTTACTGTAACTATTTCTGGACCAACTATTTTTAATACTCTACAAATTTTTCCTTCTCTTTTAGTGCAATTAACAACCACTTTAGTTAAGTCATCCATATGTATGGGTTGGAATTGTTGTGATCCATCTCCTATTAAAGGAATAAACCAAGGTAAAGCTGAAAGAGATCTAAATAATGAAGTACCTCCATAACAACCACTTGTATACACAAGCGATGGTTGTAAAATCACCCCATCAATATTTTTTAAAGTTTTTAAATAATTGTCAATTTTTTTCTTTGTTATAGCATAGTCAGTAGTTTTCTCATTATCTATACCAAGAGCTGAAATATGAATAATTCTTTTTACTTTAGCTAAAATACATGCATCAAATAAAGCTTTTGGACCAAAGAAATGAACATTCTCTATTTTGTTGTTATTAGTTGAAGTTAACACTCCGGATACATTAATGACTACATCAATATTTTGTAAATTGTTAAGCCACTTTTGTTGATCAGTATCATTGTTAAAATCACAAGCTAAAATTTCTAGGTTAGGAAATTTTCTTTTAGTAGCTTTTATATCTCTAACTGCACAAACTACATCATGATTATCTTTTAATAACTCAGCGGTGATATATGAACCAATAAAACCATTAGCACCTACTACTAAAACTCTCACCCTATCCTCTCTATAACATAGCAAATTCAAATCAACTGATTGTATAATAACATAAAATAACTAAACACTAAGTACATTAATCTCAATTCGATATAAAAATTGTTTAACAAATTATATCATTTGGAAAATCTTTCTTATTTATAAATTAATAATTTGATCTTGACAGAGTAATAGTTTTTATTAATATTACAGGTATATTCGATGCTTTTGAAGAATTGCCTTCGTAAATACTTGCGAATTCTTGATAGTAAAGTATATATAATAATCTAAATCAATAATTAAAGTAACAGTGTGCATTTTATGTTATACGAGGATATTGATAATTTACACAATATCACTGATATTATTAGTACTAAATTGCAAGAGAATTCTATAGTAGCGAAGATATCTTGCAGATTAAAAGACCCTTATTCTATCGTAAAGAAATTGGTAAGAAAAGGTATTGGTTTTTATCAATTAACTGACCTCATTGCTTTTAGAATTATAGTTGATACGCTAGAAGACTGTTATAAAGTACTGGATATTATTAATGATATATATCCTAGTAACCATGAAAAATATAAAGACTATATTGTTAATCCCAAAGATAACGGCTATAGTTCCTTGCATATTGTGACTACTATTGGTATATCTAGACGTAATGTGGAAATACAAGTACGGACTAGTCAAATGCATGATATAGCAGAGTTTGGCATCGCTAATCATGGTGAATATAAAGAAGCACAAGAAGCAAGGATAAAAAAATTATTTTCTCCAGAATTACTTAATATAATTGTTCTGCACATCGGACTAAATAATTTATATAAACTTTTTGAACAATTTAATTGGACTATGTCTGAACTGGTTGCTTACGAACAAGAAATTAAAAATTTTTGGGATAATTTTCAAGATAACTTGCAAACAATACAAGAGCAATTTATAAAAGAAATAAATAATGTAGAACCGTTAGAGAGAAATTTTGTCTAACTAATCCAAGGTTGGCGGTTGGCTAACCCTATAAATATTTGTGGGTAATAGTAAACTCTACTGTTTGGAATAACGTCCATAACTGTCGAAAGTTAGTAAATAAATACATCTTCTCTATACGTCTATTAGCAAGGAGGGTTGTAAGACCGATGAAGCAATCCAGTAACATCATTTATCTATAGGTTGTTTCCTAGATTGCTTCGCTTATGCTCGCTAATAGACGCTGTGGTATAGGTATTTGTAAACTTTCAACAGTTGTGGGATAACATCAGAGTTGGTCATGCCAATCATTATAAAACTTGCCTAAATCAAGTCTTATTCTTTTCGATCGCTCAGCAGTGATTATAGAATATATTGTTTCAAGAGTGGTATCAAAATCATCGTTAATAACTACGTAATCATATTGTTTGGCATAATACACTTCTTTAGTGGTCAATTTCACACGCAACTTTATTGATTCTTTACTATCTTGCCCTCTATTTTTAATTCGTTGTTGCAAAATACTAAGACTCGGTGGCAAAATAAAAATTGTAATTACATTTGGCAAGGTTTTTTTTATTAGCTTTGTACCTTGCCAATCTATATCAAACAAAACATCTAACCCTTGACTTAGTAAGTCTTCTACAACTTTTTTAGGTGTTCCATAATAATTATTGTAAATATTTGCATATTCAAGAAATGCATCTTGCTCAATTAATTTATTAAATTCCTCTTTGGTCTTGAAATAGTAACTTACTCCATCAACTTCATCTGTTCTTGACCTTCTAGTAGTTGCAGAAATGGATAATCTAAGATTACTGTCGATTTTTAAAACTGCTCTAGCTAAGCTAGATTTACCAGTAGCCGAGGGCGAAGACAAAATAATAACTAATCCTTTACTTCTGAGAGATAGTAGCATTCTTGGTGAAACCTTTATATAGCAATAGAATTTTATCTTTTAATATTAATTTTTGTTTCTTTAACTGCCTGACTTTAGTATTATCTTGCAAATGCAAAAATCCGGTATTTATTAGTCTTTCTAAATCATTATGTTTTTTTTGTAAACTTTGTATGTGGCTCATGAGACTCATCTGCAAACTCCATAATCAGTTAAAAGCTTGGTTTTTTGTAAACCAAGCATCATTTTAATATAAGCAAATACACTTTGAAAGGAAAAAATATAGCTATGACTAGCGATAATAAAAAAAAATTACTTGTGGCAATCTCTGGAGCTTCTGGAGCAATATATGGTATAAGGTTACTTGAGATTCTGAGGCAGATAAATATTGAGAGTCATCTAATTATTTCAAAATCTGCTCATCTTACCATATTACATGAGACGAATTATTCCATAGAACAAGTAAAAGATCTAGCAGATTACTGTTACAATCTTTCTGATATTGGTGCTAGGGTTTCTTGCGGTGCTTTTAGGACATTTGGTATGCTCATAGCTCCATGTAGCATGAGAACTCTTGCATCAATTGCTGGCAGTATTGAGAATAATTTAATCAGTAGAGCAGCAGGGGTTACACTAAAAGAACGAAGAAAACTGGTGTTGATGATAAGAGAGACTCCTTTACATCTAGGTCATTTAGAAAATATGTTAAAAGTAACGAATTATGGTGGGATAATTGCACCTCCAGTACCTGCTTTTTATAGTTTACCTAAAACCTTGGATGACATGATAAATTATTCAATTTCGCGGGTTCTTGATATTTTTGATATTAATACTGATTTAATAAAACGTTGGGATGGTATGCCTACAAAAATTTAAAATCTATTAGTGCTTGAAAAATATCTGCTATAATTGTAGTGACGTCTTGAGGGTCATATATGCAACAAAGTTTTGAAAAAATACTAAAAGGCTATCAGCTATTTAGAAAAAAATATGCTTATGGTAATAAATCTATTATGCAGAGTCTATCCCGTGATGGTCAACAACCAAAGATTATGGTGGTTGCTTGTTGTGATGCACGAGTAGATCCGGCATTAATACTACAATGTGATCCAGGGGATTTATTTGTTGTACGTAATGTAGCAAATATTGTTCCTCCTTACGAAAAAGATGGATCTCATCATGGCACAAGTGCTGCCTTAGAGTTTGGAATATGCTTTTTGAAAGTTGAACACTTAATTGTATTAGGACATAGCCAATGTGGAGGAATTCAAGAATTATTAAATAGTGACGATAGAGTGCAGAATGATTTTATAACCAACTGGGTTGCTCTAATAAAAACACCTAATTTTAGACATCATAATGCTGATGATTATACAAAATTAGCACTTAAACAATCACATCAAAATTGTATGACGTTTCCATGGATTAATAAACTAGTGACCAAGAAAGAGCTAACTATTCATTTATGGTTTTTTGATATAAAAACTGGGCAAATTTTTACTTATTCTGATAAGCAACAAACATATCTACCCCTTGCTTAGGTTCTTTAGCATACTCAGGTAGAACTTCAAGAATTAAGATTCCCGCGACCTAAAAATCGAATGCAGTCATGTATCCGGCTTATAGCAAAGTAAATTTTATTAATAGATATCTTTGGCAAACTCGCTTATTAGAAATCTAAAATTAAAAAATTAGACTAAAAAGCAGGATTATTAAAATTAGTATTTATCTAGTATTTATTAAATTGACCATTTTTATAATTTTAGTTACTATGTATATAGTTATATCTTTATATTAATCTTAACATTATCGGTATATATTATGACAGCATTAAAAAGTTATATAGACAGTAATGGGAGACTTGCTATCCCCGCTAAAATTAGGAAAAAACTGCATCTTAAAGCTGGTGATGAAGTGTCCATTAAATATAAAGATTCTGAATTAATAGTTTCGACTTATCATGCTAATATAGAAAAAGCTAGAAATATTTTAAGTAAATACAAGAATATTGATTTACAAAAAGAGCTAAAACTGATGAGGAACGAAGATGCAAACAAGTTCTAAATCTCTAATCAAGACTAAGAAATTTTTATTAGATACATCTGCAATCATTGCCTTATTAAAACAAGAATCAGGTTATAAAATATTAGAGGATGTTATTGCAAGTAGTGCCTTATCATCAGTTAATTTAAGTGAATTAGTTTCTGTCTTAACTAGATCTAATATAAAAGAAAATGAAATTGATACAATTATAACAGATATAGTTCCAGACATCATACCATTTTCTGAAAGTATAAGTATCAAAGCAGGCAAGTTAATAAGTTTAACAAAAGATTATGGTTTATCTTTAGGTGACAGAGCATGCATAGCAACTGGTAGTTATTATAATATGGAAATTTATACTACTGATAAAATTTGGTTAAAGTTATCTGATAAGCTTCCGGTAAAAATTACTTTAGTACATTAGACCTCCTTCGAAACTCTACTTCTGCTGGTGATTTGGACAATGATGCGGTACTCGAATCCGTAACGGAATTAGAGTACGCTGCGGTTCGAGATGAAGCGTCTCCTTCAAATCTCTCAGCACAAGCGAGTTTCGAAAGAGGTCTATTAATAAAAAGATGTCATCCCTACAAAAAAGCAGAGGGATGACATCAAAGTACGCGAACTTTGGATAAGAATTAACTAATTCTTATCTAGAGTTGGGGTAAAGTGTTATTCGTATGAAGAAATGAGCGTTAGAAGTCCATACCGCCCATACCACCACCACGTGGCATAGCAGGCTCATCTTTATCAGCTGGTTCATCGATAATAAATGCTTCAGTAGTAATAATCAAAGAAGCAACCGATGCTGCATCTTGTAAAGCAGTACGCACGACCTTAGTTGGATCGATAATACCAGCCTTAATCATATCAACATAAGTCATATCTTGAGCATTGAAGCCAAAGTTTTTCTCTTTACTATCAGTAAGTTTTCCAACTACAATAGCTCCGTCCATACCAGCGTTCTCTGCAATTTGCCTTACTGGAGCTTGTAGAGCTTTCTTAACGATGTTAATACCAGCTTGCTGATCTTCATTAGTACTTTTTAACGACTCTAAGGATCTTGCTGCATAGAAAAGAGTAACACCACCACCAGCAACAACACCTTCTTCCACTGCAGCTCTAGTAGCATGCAATGCATCCTCAACACGATCTTTTCTTTCTTTTACTTCAACTTCAGTAGCACCACCAACTTTTAAGACAGCTACGCCACCAGCAAGTTTAGCTAAACGCTCTTGTAATTTCTCTTTATCGTAATCTGAGCTAGATTCATCAACTTGTGTACGAATTTGAGAACAACGAGCAGCGATATCCGCCTTGCTACCAGCACCATCAATTATAACGGTATTTTCTTTGGAAATAGTAACTTTTTTAGCAGTACCTAGCATTTTGATATTAACATTTTCCAGTTTCATACCAAGCTCTTCACTGATAAGCTGACCACCTGTTAAAATAGAGATATCTTCCATCATGAATTTTTTTCTATCGCCAAAGCCAGGAGCTTTAACTGCCGCAACTTTTAACCCACCACGTAATTTATTTACTACCAGAGTAGCAAGTGCTTCTCCTTCTACATCTTCAGCGATTACTAGTAAAGGACGTCCTGATTGCACTACTGCTTCAAGTACTGGTAACATTTGTTGTAAATTTGATAATTTCTTTTCAAATAGTAAGATAAACGGATTTTCCAATTCTGCTACCATCTTTTCGGAATTAGTAACAAAATATGGTGATAGATAGCCTCTATCAAACATCATACCTTCAACTACATCTACTTCAAAACTAAAATTCTTAGCTTCTTCAACGGTAATTACGCCTTCTTTACCAACTTTTTCCATCGCCACGGCAATTTTTTCGCCAATTTCTTTGTCACCATTTGATGAAATAGTACCAACTTGAGCAATCTCCTCTTGGCTGCTGATTTTTTTACTAGCTTTCTTAATTTCTTCAACTACTAGGTTAACAGCTGAATCTATACCACGTTTTATATCCATAGGGTTAAAACCAGCTGCTACTGCTTTGTTACCTTCTCTTGCTATTGCTTGAGTTAGAACAGTTGCGGTAGTTGTTCCATCACCAGCAACATCAGATGTTTTGCTAGCCACAGATTTCACTAATTGAGCTCCCAAATTCTGAGCTTTGTCTTTTAGTTCAATGGCTTTTGCAACAGTTACACCATCTTTGGTTAGCCTTGGTGCCCCGAATGATTGTTCAATTGCAACATTTCTACCTTTTGGACCTAATGTTACTTTTACGGTATCAGCTAAAATATCAATACCTTTTAGCATTTGTTCACGTGCATGTAAACCGTGTTTTATTAATTTTGCTGCCATATATATTCTCCTTACAATAAATAAATTATTAACTAATTATGCCCATAACTGTTAAAAGTTTACAAATACCTATACCACAACGTCATTGCGAGCGTAAGCGAAGCAATCCAGGAAACAATCTATAGATAAATGATGTTACTGGATTGCTTCGTCGACCTTACGACCTTCTCGCTAATAGACGTATAAAGAAGCTGTATTTACTAACTTTCAATAGTTATGCAATTATGCCCATGACATCACTTTCTTTCATAAGGACCAAATCTAAACCATCAACTTTTACTTCAGTGCCAGCCCATTTGCCATAAAGTACTTTATCTCCTACTTTAATTTCTAATGGATGGACAGTACCATTCTCACTTTTTGTTCCCTTACCTACAGCTACTACTTCACCTTGTATTGGTTTTTCCTTTGCTGTATCAGGAATAATAATTCCTCCACTTGTTTTTTCTTCTTGTTGAATTGGTTTTACCGCAATTCTATCGTGCAATGGTCTAAAAGACATTCTTACCTCCATAGATTTAATACTTAATAATGTGTATTCTATATATGCTTGATTTTGTAACAGTTCAAGGGGTAAAAAGAAAAATTTTTAAGAATAATTGCTGTGAGCAAATTGTGTATAATACCTTTTTTATCCTCGCATAAGTTTTTCTATTATTGACTTTATAGGAGTATAGTTTAAAATTAAAAATGAAGTAACTGCAAAGTTATTTTGGGGTGTAGTAACCTCTTATAGCATCGGAACACATCTGCCGAATAAAGGTGTAATCCTCGATTGTTATGATCGGGGAGATGTTAGCTATGTTCAGGGTTTAAGGTGTAAACCTTAAACCTAAAGGCTAGCGTAGCTGTTATGCTATACAGTTTACTAACTCCCCGATCGCCAAAGTAATCTCTCAAGGTTCTTTGGTGGTTAAAACTTGATAACTTTAAGTTTAATCACAAAGGGGATACTGCTATGACATATACAACAACTTTACCTTCTGAAGCAATCATCTTTCTTGATCCAGCTTATGACCATCCTAAGGATCTAAAACTTAGAGATGATGTTAGTGCTACTAGTGAACAAGATGGATTAACAATAGTTGAAATTATCGAATCTAAAGGACCTTATGACCACAGTACTTTTGGTAAGTTAATCCGCCGGGTAATGAGCTGCAATAATAAGCCTGTCACCATCCTCATTAATGAAGATATACGGCATACAACAATTAACACTCTACTTTGGTCTGTACTTGGTACTTTGTCATCTGCCGACCTAATTACCGTTACTACTTACGAAAGATTCTATAAAAAAGTACTCTTGAAAAAAGTAAATATAGAGGATGATTATTTTTTATACGTGGCTGCTACTTATTGTAAAAACCATTATAAATTTGCTAATGAACTATTAAATTTCAATACAGATGAATAATAGACTTCTTTCGAAACTCTACTTCTGCTGGTGATTTGTACGTCGATGCGGTACTCGAATCCTCACGTACATTAGAGTACGCTGCGGTTCGAGGTGAAGCGTCTCCTTCAAATCCCTCAGCACAAGCGAGTTTCGAAAGAGGTCTAATATACTACTCGTAAATGAAGAGTTGATATACGATAGAATCAAAATCCTGATAGTAGTAAGAGTCAAAGGGTCTAGGTGCTAGGCGTACATATAGTACGTGGCTACCTACGAATACGTCTATAAAAGGCGTCTATAAAACGTCATTGCGAGGAGACCATAGGTCAAGCAATCCATATGACAAACTTCATGGATTGCCACGTTCATGTACGTTCGTCCGCAATGACGGTTTAAGCCTTACAACAGCACTTCGCTAATAGACGATTTTTTTAACTTTCAACAATTGTGGTATAACCACAAAGCTGAGCTTAATCATGATGATATACAATACCTGAAAACTCTAGGTTATTCTCATCAGATTCTGATCTTGAAACATCATGCACTGCTTCACTATATGGAGGTGGTATTGGAGGAGGTGGGGCAGCATGTTTACGAACTTTCGGGTAAGAGTACATTGGGGATGTAGTTGTAATATCTAGAGGTAGTTGCGGGTATAAAGGTTGATTTACACTAGGTTGTGCAGAATCTGCTGCTGGATGGTTGTTATTAGTAACATACGTATTATTACAGTTACTTGATCCTTCAAGAAGAGTTGATAGGGGTAGTGCTGGAGCACTTGCTCCACATTCAGCTTGATATGATTCTAGTATTATCTTATATTCTTCCCGTTTATCTTCTAAATATTTATCCAAATTTTTAAAAAAAGTATTTTCTGTTATCCATATTCTAGTTATTCCTGGTGCACCCTTCTTAATTATATAGCTCAACCCAGCAATCTTCAGTGCTTCCTTAAAATCATGTTGGTCAATACATTTAAGTAACTTTCTAGCTTGAATTATTGTGTGTATTTGGTCACTACGTTCTTCAAACTTTTTGCAATTAACTGTATTATACTTTGATAAGACAGATTGTTGACTATGTAGACCTTTTAAACTAGCTTTTAATTCCTGACTAGCTGATGATCTATCTTCCGTAGTTTTTACAAAATTACAACATTCCTCCAAATTAGCAGCCTTCAATATCTCATAAACACTACTATCAGTAGCAAACAACTTTATAGCTCGTTCTGTCTTATAAATTTTATTCTCAAGTAATTGTTTTGCGGTAGAAAGCCTTACTAATAGCGTACGATCTTTTGACATAATAAACACATATTAAGATTATATTAATATGACATAATATAATCTTAATATATATTAATATGCAAGGTTTAGTAACAATATAGTTAAAATTAGTTATCTAAATTGTCATATTTATATCATGATCACATACTATTTTGTTTCATTTTATTTTTCTTGATGGCATAGCTAATCAGCTCATCCATAACATTGTTTCTTATGGCTACTGCAATATCTACTTCATTTTTTTTCTGAATTTCTTGCCTTTTCGTCTTATCAATTCTTTTTGATTTTACATAAGCAAAATACGCCTTATCTTTTGACTGAAAAACTGGAGTATTGGAATCAATGTTAGCATTAAAAATTGCTGATAGTAATTCTGTTGGTAATTGCTGATTATTATGAACTTCATACCTAGAAAAAGTTGCAGCTTGGTTGGTAGTAATGTCTAGAGGTTTTTTACTTTTACCAGGTTTATATTCTTTAGCAAGACTCTCTATGTTTCCTAAATTTATCTTTCTAATATATTGCTTATACCATAGTTCGTATACTTGATCCTTGACTGCTGAGAATTCTTGTAGTTTACTTGGCTGAATAGATTTAATTTCAACCAATATAAAAGCTCCTTTATCAGTTAACTCCATTGGATATGATAATTCTCCTTCTGCAAGATCAAAAATACTGTCAGCATTTTGGTCAAGATCAATATACAATTTGCCTTTCAAGTGTTGGCGTTGTGGCACGATGGGACTTCGCGTAGGAACAACGGTTTGACTACGCCTAGTCCGCTCGCCACTCGCAGGCTTAGCCAACTCTTGAAATTCATCTTGTATATTATTAGTTAAATCCTTATAACTTACAGAATCTAAATTCTGTATTGGTAATTCATATTTTTTGGCAATTTCTGTTAAACTTGAACCAGCTGCCACATCATCTTCTAGATTTTTTGCTAACAGTAGCTTCAGCTCTTCTATTTTTTGTTGTTGCAATAATTCATTAACCTGTTTTCGTACCTCGCTAAATTTTTTATTAGCAAATTCTTCTTGGTTATCCTGATAAAACTTCAATAATTCTTCATCGCTATTATGAATTTGCTTACCTAACACTTCACTTGATATTTTTACATAAGACAAGCTACGTTTTTCCGGTATTTCAAATAACGCTTGGTTTTGCTTGTATAATTCTTCTAACTCGGTCGGAGTTGCATAAGTCATAAACGCACCTTTAGGTTGAGCTTTTAGGTCAATTTGTACAAGGTCGACCTCTCTTGTTTCAGCCATATAGTCTACGATATTTTTGACCATTATTTTTGGTGTTTGAAATGATTCTATAAAAATACTAATTAGAGTATTATTTAAGGTATGTTCTTTAACATCAAATACATAGTCCTCCTCATTAATATAAGAATTTTTTAAAAAACCTTTAAAGAGTGCTATGTCAAATAGACCTTGCTCATTCTTAAAATTAGCGGATTCTTTAATAAACTGAATCACAGTATCATCAGTTATATCTAGATTATAATAGTGTACTAAATAATTCATAATGCGATTATTGATAAGTTTTTTAATAATAAAATTATCAATATTCAACTGCTTTATATTTTCTTCACTAAGATGTGTTCCAGTTTGTTTTTGAATAACACGAATTTGTTCGGCTTTTGCCTTTAGAAAATCTTCTTCACTAATAGTTTTTGCATCAGAAAATGTAATCAAATCAAAATTATTGGTAGTCTGTAATACATCTTTAATTCCCCATCCAACAAATGCAAAGGCAATCATTCCAAGTAAAACACGCATTACAAAACTATCAGCAGCGTTTCTAATATTATTTAACATAAATTATAAATTTCTTCTTCAAGTTTTTGTAGTATACTACAATAGTTCTGTACACTAATATCTGCAAGCGATTTTTATGAAAAAACTTATTATTGCTAACTGGAAAATGCATATAAGTTTAGATGATGCATTTAAATTTTGTACTAGACTGATAGAGCAGCAACATAACAACAAATTTATTATAGCTCCTCCTACTCCCTATCTTGCTTATTTATCTGATAAATTTAAATCTATAGAGTTTTGTGGACAAAATGTCAGTCAATTCGAAGAACAAGGAAGTTATACTGGAGAATATTCAAGCCTATTACTGAAACTAAGTGGTATTAATTACGCTATTGTTGGTCATAGTGAACGTAGAAGCTTTTTTCAAGAATCCAATAAATTAATCAGACAGAAAGCAGAGAATTGCTTAAATGCCAAGATTAGCCCTATTATTTGTATCGGAGAAGACCTAGCTACACGAAAAAATAATAATTATAAAAATTTTTTATTAAAACAATTAGTGGAATCCCTGCCAAATGATAAAATAGGGGAGGGGATAGATGTGATAATAGCCTATGAGCCGATTTGGACTATAGGAACAGGGATTATTCCTAACCAAGAAGAATTAATAGAGATATTTGATGCCCTCAATTATTTTCTCAAGCAAAGCCAAGTTGCAAATAATGTTAGCTTAGTGTATGGTGGATCTGTAAATTTAGGTAATATAGAAAAAATATTAAGTGTACAGAATATTGATGGGGTTATGATTGGCAAATCTTCACTTGATTATCAAATTTTAGTTCAAATATTAAATTATAGGTTTTTTGAAAAATGATGAATATATTACTTTTTGTTCATATTGTAATAGCAATACTGCTAATTATCGTAATTCTGATGCAAAAGACTGGCAATGATGGGTTAAGTGGTATGAGCGGTGGTAGTGGTAATATGGGTGTTGTAACAGGCAGAACTGCAGCTAATTTCTTGACTAAAACCACGGTAGTGCTTGCCACCTTGTTTATAATTAATGCTATTATTCTTGCCAATCTGTCTTCTAAGAAAAACCTTGGGATAATTAAGAAAATTGAGCAAGTTGACGATAAACAAGAAGAGTCTAGCTTGCCAATTGCCAAGTAAAATTTAAGGACCAAGTTATGCAAAAAATAATTGATTTACATAATATCAAAATTGGTAATACCTTACCATTTGTGTTTATTGCTGGACCTTGCCAAATAGAAAGTCTAGATCATGCATTATTTATGGCTGACAAGCTTGTGACCCTTACTGCTAAACTTAACATACCCTTTATCTATAAATCGTCATTCGATAAAGCTAATAGAACTTCAATAAATGGTATCCGGGGTAGCGGTCTTGAGAAAGGGCTGGAAATTTTGTCTAAAGTAAAAACAGCCTTTAACTGCCTTATTCTTACTGACGTTCATACAGAGAATCAGTGTGCTAAAGTTGCTGAAATTGTTGATATAATCCAAATCCCTGCCTTCTTATGTAGACAAACAGATTTGCTGCATGCTGCAGCTATGACTAATAAGGTTGTTAATGTTAAAAAAGGTCAGTTTCTTGCCCCTTGGGATATGAAGAATGTGTATGCTAAACTTGAAGCGTTTGGTGCAAAGAATATCATGCTTACCGAACGGGGTGCATGTTTTGGTTACAACACACTAGTATCAGATATGCGTAGTTTGCCAATTATGGCAGAAACTAAGACCCCTGTAATTTTTGACGCAACCCATTCAGTTCAGCAACCAAGTGGCATAGGCAAAAGTAGTGGTGGCGAAAGAAAATATGTTGAAATATTAGCAAGGGCAGCTGTTAGCGTCGGAGTAGCAGGTGTTTTTATGGAAGTTCACCAAGACCCAGATAATGCCCCAAGTGACGGACCTTGTATGATCAAGCTGGATGATTTAGAACCTATATTGGTTAGGTTAAAGAGCTATGATGAGCTAACTAAAGCAATATTTAAGATATAACCTAACCTCAACTATTGATGTATAGTCAATTCAGGAGGATTTGGTGCTAGGAGCGATGGAGCGACGCCTATATGTAATAGGCGAGCGGACGGAGTGACGACGTCACCAACTTCTCATCAATTGACTATAAGACATCGGTTTAATAGCCTAGGGTATCATCCCTGCCCTTTTGGATGTCATCCCATAACTGTTGAAAGTTAAAAAACCGTCTATTAGCGAGGAGACCATAGGTCGACGAAGCAATATGATAAGCTTCATGGATTGCCACGTTCATGTACGTTCGTCCGCAATGACGGTTTAAGCCTTACAACAGCACTTCGCTAATAGACGATTTTTTTAACTTTCAACAGTTGTGTGCATAACCCCCATGGCAATTTAAAAGTCATAGGAAAAACAGCCTAGCGTCATTGCGAGAAGCCACTTTGTGGTGACGAAGCAATCTTAATGAATGTAGATTGCCACTACATTCACGTGGTCTCGCTAATAGACGTCTTGTACTTTTCTGCAATTTTTAAATGCTATATGTAAGATGAATAAATAATAAAATCCTGGTAATAGCTTAAATTTTAGTTTAATCTATAAGTTGAGTATAAAAATATTATGGTTCTTATGGAAGATATTAACTATTGGGATAATTCAAGATACCAGTATTGTACATATGCTGAGAGGTTACTTAATGAATTAATTTCGCTCAATGCAAAAGTAAAGCAACCAATAAACATGTATGAAGTCAAAAAAGGCATTTACTATGCTAAAAAATATCATGGCAGTCAAATGAGACAATCCGGTGAGCCATATTACTCGCATCCAATAGAGGTGGCTTATATGTTTGCCCAGTACACAGCCCTAGAAATTCCACGATTGTTTAGGACTGACATGATAGTTACCGCATTACTACACGACACCATCGAGGATACAGAACTTACTGAAAAGATGATTGCCTATATTTTTGGTAGTCAAGTGGCTAGTCAAGCCTCATGGCAAGATTAGCTCGGCGGAAACACTAGATTTATTAATTCAACAAAGAAAATATGATGTAGCATTGATTAAAATTTTTGATCGGATTCATAATTTAGAAACTGTTGGTGTAAAATCTCCTGAAAAAATTAAGAAGATTATAGAAGAGACGGTAATACATTTTGTAACTTTAGCTATACATTTAGAAATACCAACAATAACAAAACAAATTATTGAACTATGCTGTCAACATTTATCTATTAAACATTCTTTATTAAAACAATGGAAAATTATGGTTAAAGATGATTTTCAGTTTCCCGAGACAACTTCTCAAAATGAAGTAGCCCAAATATATAACCAATACTTACTGGGATCATAATAAATAATAATCCTGGATAGCCAAAATATGTTGTTAAATAAATTAATCCAAAAGAACAAACAATAAAGACACCAGCCCGAGAAAAAGCATATATTAAACCGCTACATGTAAAACGTTTAAAGATAGGAAGGGCTTTAAGAATGATAGGAACAGCTGGTGTAGTAGTTGGAGAAAAGACAACAATAAAACTCTGAATTAATAACATATTAAATGAGTTAGTGACATTTTTCAGTAAAAATGGAAAAATAAATAACTTTACTTTTAGTAATTTTAATGGATGTATTTTGTAACTTAGCCAAGCTAACATGCACCAAGGAAAAATTTGTATTATTGAGAGCATTAAATTTTGATGAATCACTTGTTCTGTACTAAAACAGAAAGAATTTTTTAGAATAGTACCACAAAAAAATACGCAATGTAGAAATTTAATGGCCAAGAGCAATCTAATAAGAAATAAGCTAAGGCTGTTTTCTTATTCACCTTTTCATTAACAATGGGGTTATTATTTAATTTTTTAATATCCATATTAGCTTTTTCAAATACCCTTTTTAACTGAAGTTTTGCATCAGCAAATTCCGGAGTTTCTATTAAAATTCTTCTAGCAGTTCCTCCAATTATGGCTATTATTGTTCCAAACCAAAAAGCTATCCGCCAATTTACATTTCCTAAAGTTGCAAAACTTGCAACAATTAAGGCAATTGTTGTGCCTAAAAGCCCCATTACTTCAATAGTTGCTACAGCGGGATATTGAGCAGGTGGTTTCGTCATTTCTGTGACGTAAACCTCCGCACCAACTATTTCCCCAATAGAAGAGAGTCCCTGCATAACACGACATATAACCATACATACAGAAGCAGTATAACCCCATTGAGCGTAAGTTGGGAGATTAGCCATAGTGAAGCAACAGGCAGCCATAATACAAGTAGTTATAATGAAAGTTGATTTACGTCCTATATTGTCTCCTATATATCCAAATATTAATGCTCCTATAGGTCTAAGCACATATGATGAACAAAAAGCAGCTGCTGCGAGCAAAGTGGCAGTACTAGGATCTGTTTTTGGGAAAAATATCTCATTGAGAAATGTAGCCATGTGTACGTAAAGCATAAAATCAAAAAATTCTAAAAATGTGCCAATGGACAGCAATCCAACCGCTTCTTTTTGTTCTCTAGTTAAGCTTCTTTGTTCTTGCTGATATTTTAACATTATTTGCCTTGCATTTGCGTTCATTGAAATATATTTATGAGGGAGTAAATTATACTACTCATTGGAGTTTTCTCCCCCAAGATTGAAACACCCCACCTGCACTTTGTATAACCGTCTTATCCTGAATAATCTGATCCATTTCTTTTAGCATCTTTTCTATTTCTAAATTATCGATCAACTTATGCTTAATAAAATGTTCTTTTTCTTCTAAAAGAGATAATTTTAATAATAATTTTTCTTCAGCCCCATTAAAAACTGGTTGATGAAAATCAAATTTTACATCTGTTAATTGAAGACTACACAAAGTATTAAATAGCTTTATACCATAAGAATAATCTACACTAAGTCTTTTTTCAATTTTATGTAATAATTCTTTATATTGTTCTATTGAACGAGCATATGGATAATTAAATATAGCTGTATAATCTGCTCTTCACATGCAATAGTTCCACCCGGCTTTAATAAACTTAACATATTATTTAAGGCTTTTTGAGGATGTGTTAGATGTATGAGTACAAACCTACAATATACGAGGTCATATTGCTCATTACCCTGATAATCTTGTATATCTGCAACTTGGTATTCAACAATATCGATGTTTTTACTACTTAACTTACTTTTAGTAAGCTCTATCTGTTTTTGGCTTATATCTAGGCATAATAGTTTGCCATCTTGTCCAATTTTCTGATATATTACATCAATAGACTCCCCCGATCCACAACCAATAATTGCCACTTTCATATTTGGACGAAGTGCTAGCCTATCCAATAGAATATTAGTATATTTGCCATATATTTTATTCAAAATACTGAGCCTATAATCCGTTTCATCGCCAGTTGCCAAAATATAGCTATTCTTTTTTACCATTTGATTTAATTTTATATATCTATTTTTTAGTAAATATATTGCTGATTTGGTTTATTGATAGCAAGAGAAAATAATATAGAAAATTGAAATAATAAATTCTTGATTGTAACAATATCACTAGTTCTCAATAGAATCCGAAAATTTTATTTCACAAATTAATTACTATTTTTTTTGCTAATATGCTTAGTGATTATTAGTAAATATGCTACAATGCGGTGAATTCAAGTAATTTATTACATTTTATGTTTCAAACATTAACTCAAAATCTAACGAAAATTTTTGATCGTATCAAAAGAAGTGGTACTTTATCGGAGTCCCAAATAAACGATACTATGCGTGATATTAGGATTGCCCTTCTTGAAGCAGATGTTGCACTACCGGTAGTTAAGGATTTTATTGCTGAAGTAACATTAAAAGCTACGGGGCAGGAAGTCATAAAATCAGTAGCTCCAGGGCAGATGATAGTAAAGATTGTCCATAATGAGTTAATTAATATATTATCCTCGTCTCTAGATGAAAGTAGTTTACAGCTTAAATCTGAACCGCCGGTAAATATTTTAATGGTTGGTCTGCAAGGTAGTGGAAAAACTACAGCAAGTGCCAAATTAGCACTTAGGCTAAAAAATCAAAATAAAAAGGTACTTTTAGTCTCTCTTGATATTTATCGACCAGCTGCACAGGAACAATTAACTATCCTTGGTAAATCTATAGGGGTAGATTGTTTAACTATTGTCCCCAACCATACTCCTATAGATATTGCGAAAAGAGCTTTACACGAGTCGAAATTATTTGCCTATGACGTCGTTATTTATGATACAGCAGGTAGGTTGCAAATCGATGATGAGATGATGAAAGAAGCCTCAAATATAAAAAATTTAATAGACCCAAAAGAGATAATTTTGGTAGTTGACGCAATGACGGGGCAAGATTCGGTACTTATAGCTAGCAATTTTGATCAAAAATTAGGGATTACCGGCGTGATTTTATCCCGTATTGATGGCGATGCCAAAGGTGGGGCGGCTCTAAGCATTAAACACGTTACCAAGAAACCTATTAAGTTCTTAAGCACTGGCGAGAAATTGACAAATCTAGAATTATTTGACCCAGAACGCATAGCTTCAAGAATATTAGATATGGGAGATATCATCTCCTTCGTTGAAAAAGCAGCAAGCATAATAGACCATCAAGAGGCAGAAAGAGCGGCTGCTAGACTTAAAAAAGGTAAATTTGATTTGGAAGATTATCTAACGCAAATGAGGAGTATAAAGAAACTAGGTGGATTCAGTAGTATGATGAGTATGTTGCCTGGTATTAATAAAATTATCGATAAAATCGATCAATCGAAATTAAGTGGCAAATTAATAGACCACCAAGAAGCAATAATTTTATCTATGACCAAAAAAGAACGAAAAAACCCAGATTTGCTAAATGCCTCACGTCGAAAACGTATCGCTGAAGGCTCTGGAACATCAGTCCAAAAAGTGAATAGTCTATTGAAACAATTTAAACAAATAAGTGGTTTCATGAAAAAGGCAAGCAATATGAATCCCAAAAGCCTAATGCGTAGTGGTATAGGCAACTTATTTAAATTATGATAACCTGAATTACCTTAATTCTTATCCTAAATTCGCGTAACTGGAGATTAAATGCTTAGCAAGGTATATAACGATCTTATTTTACAGATTAAAGCCAATAAATATGATTTTTTAAGGTTTGATCTGATTAAGCAAGATGCAATAAAGGATCTCGCAGCTCAGCTTGCTTTAAAATATGATATTGTGGTAGTTATAGGTTTTGGTGCGTCTTCTCTAAATGTTAGAGCATTATTAAGTATAAAGGCAGTAGCTACTAAAAGGCTAATATATCTTGATAGTTTAGATCAGTTGGAAATTGATGAAAAACTGGCATTAGTTGATTTAAGTAAAGCAGTCTTTTTCTCATTGAGTAAGTCTGGGAACACAAATGAAACCTATTTATTAACTAAGTATGTTTTAGAAGTTTTACACGTTCCCCCTCAAAATATTTATGTAATAGTACCGTTTAGTAATAATTTATTACGTAATTTAGCAGAGTCTTTTGGTACAAATTGTCTAGAACATGATAACATTCGTAGTGGAAGATTTGGCGTAATTTCTAATGCATCTTTGCTCCCAACCGCAGTTGCAGGAGTTGATGTACATAAAGTCGTACTAGCTGCTTCAAAAAAAATATCAGATATTATTTTTGATGGATTTAATATTTGTGAGATAGCGGAGTATTACCTTAATCAATATTCTTTAAATAGACATATATTAGTTATGTTTAATTATTGTTATCAATTAGATGGTCTATGTAGATGGCAACAACAGATTATAGCTGAATCACTTGGTAAGAATGGTTTTGGTATAACTCCTATAATAGCAAAAGGAACATTTGATCAACACAGTCAATTGCAGCTTTATTTAGAAGGTCCGGATGATAAATTTTATCAAGTTATTACTAACAAAGCAAGCTCAGATATTGAAATAGCTCTAACTGCTCATGCTAATAATATATATAATGCATTAGATCAAGTTAAACGACCAGTGAAGCTAGAGAATTTTGTATATATCGATGAACAGGTAATTGTAGATCAAATTATTCACGTAATGTTGAGTACTATACTAATTGCAAATCACCTAAAAATCGACCCATTCAACCAGCCATCTGTGGATGAATATAAGAAGGTATAATAGACCTATTTCGCGTCAGGGAGATCTGCAAGTGCTGAATTAAACAACTTAGAAAGATTTTTCTTATCTACTTTGTCACTATCAAAAAAACTAGCAATAGTGGTGTCAATCATATCACTAGACAGTCCTACCGAGTGTGTCCATAGTACCCTACCAGTTGGTACATCAAGAATAGCTAATCTAACTCGCGAAAATTCTGATGGGTCTAAATTGACTCTACCAGTTATACATCCCTTCAAAATCTCTGTACAAAAATCCTTAGTTACTGCACCAGATGTTTTACTCTCCGCATAGAAATTCATTACAACTAGTAAATCAGCTCCGGCTTTCCCACCAAGATCAACTACAGAAGGAATCTTTTCATCAATAGAATATGCCGCATCCTCTTTCCAAGCTCCACTAGCATAGAGTATATTTAGAGTCTCATCAAAATTATCCTTAATGTCAACGACGTATTTTGACAGTTTATTAGTACCAATTTCTGTTCTAGAGAAAAGTTTAATATTATACCCTTTGTCCTGCATTTTGGTTATGAATGTATCTACAATATTTTCTTCAAGGCGATCCTCATAACTATAAACTCTCGTTTTTTTGTTAAAAGCATCAATTTGATTTACTTCAACTATTGGTGGTAAAAGTAAAACAATTTTGGACTTAGTTAGTGATTGCGAATAATCAGGTGCAGATCTAACAAAAGTCGTCTTAGTACAAGCCGATGTAGAAAAAAACAGTAAAATTATAAAGAAAATTCTGACCATTAACTATGTGTTTTTATTAATTTTTATATGTAGCTGGAATGAGTCTAGATCTCTTCTCAGAAAGAATAACTAGAACATCTTGCCCCTCATTTATCACAGGATTGGTTTTATCTTCTTTAGCCTGCACAATGGTGATAATACCTGTCGCACGTACAGCTGCTATAGCATTTCTTAAAAGTCTGCTACCTTCGTAATAATCGTCTTTCAAATTCGATCTATTAACCTGTACGATATATTCTGTACCTTTTGATGTTCCCAAAGCAGATTGCATTATTGCACCAGTAACACCTCCAACAATAGCACCACCAACAATTATAGCTGCGTTATTAGTTCCGCTAGCAGCAACCGCCCCACCAGCGACAGCACCAGTTAGACCACCAATTGTATTATCACCAAGTCTTTCATCCTCCGTGATTTTGACATCCCTTTTGGCAAGAAGCTTTCCTTCCAATACAATATTTAATGTTGAATCACTAGTATATGTATTTGCCGCAAGATTCCGACCGCAACTAGAAAGAGTAGAAGCAATTATAAGAATCAAAAAAGTATATAAAAGTTTTTTAATCATAAAATTATTATTTTTATATTGCTAACCCCAGTTGCCAATTAAATAGGAGAGATGAAAGGTAGATTTAACGCTGGTTTCATGTGAGGCTCGATACTAAAACATTTTTAATACAAACATATTTCTAAAAAATATAGTTTTTATTAAGTGTTTTAATGTTACAAATTAACTTCAAATGTTCATAAAACCTAGCTCTGCTCTTATAAATTAATTGGCAACTCGGGTTATTTAATAATCTAGGTATTTTTATGAAGCAAAAAGCTTATTTTCTATATTTTATTTTATTTCCCTGCTTATGCTAAGAAAGAATTATATACTATATGGCAGGATAGTGTAGTAGTTGACGATCCACTTATAGAGGCACTAATTGATAGTAAAGCAATGCAAAGATTAAAATTAATTGATCAATCTGGACCTACACCTTATATAACCCCAGTTGCCAATTAAACTGGATAATTTTTGAGGAATTTTTAGGAAAAATGTAGCTGAATACCGCAAGCAGTACGCAGATGTATGTGAGAAACGGAAGCAAATTTTGACGACAAAATTACCACAAAGAATCCGTTCGCAACACTATCATTATTTTGATGACAAAACTACTTCTAAGTTGTACTTCTAAATTGCACGCAACAATAGACCTCTTACAGAATCCTCTTCTGCAGAATTTGCAGGAGAGCCGAAACCTTAACCCGCAACTTATCTTTGAGAGGGAGAAGTGCTTGAAGAGGCAGGAGAGTAAGGTTTACAAGAATTCTGCGATAAATGATATATTTTAAGAAAAAATGGTTCTATAGCCCGAAAAGTTGAGTTTGATAGGAATAACCGAGTTAAAAAACTAGTTAGCAAGGTGGAAGAACATAATATATATGTATCAACGCATAAGAAAGCAAAGCCAAAAACTGGTTTAAATAATATTCAAAAAATTGCTGAAGAATGGCGGATAGATAAATTTATCAACCTAAAATTAGACGGCAACCAAATATTGGTTGAAATTGATCAAGATAAGAAAAAAGAGTTATTTGCTCTTGATGGTTGTTATGCGATTGAAACACAGATTGAAATTAAACTGATGAGTAAAGAATTGGTTGATAAAGCTTACCATAATTTACATGAAGTAGAATCGAATTTTAGCAGTATGAATTCAGGATAAGAGTTAGTTAATTCTTATCCCGATGCTGGGGTAAGTTATATTGAACTCATGTTAACTTTCAGTGTTGTTCTCTTCTATAGCCTCATCTACTTTACTATCCTCTAGTTTAAACTCAAGCAAATTAATTGAACCTATATGTATACCATTATCAGAAAACTCAATATCAAATTTCACCTTTTCATAAGTTGCTAATTCATTATCATCTGTCTTAACTAGTCCAGGTAAAGAAGAATTAACAACTTTCTCAATGATAGTTTTGACCATTTTTTTAGGTAATAACAAATTGTTAGGAATCAATTTATCGATGATATCATGGTAATTAGTCAATTCAAAAGATAATTTACCTTTTGGTAACTTACTATCAAAAAATTGTAAAAACCCTACCAAATCTAATTGGGCATTATCATCACAAGAAAAAACTAAACGATCGATATTTAGATTTCTGATAGAATTTGTATCTTTACCCTGGTTAGTAGCAATATTGATCAGTGTGGCTAAATCAAGCTGTGCTGTTTTGAAATTAAGAAAATCTTCCCCCGCAGAGTACAACAAACGTAATTGTAGAGCTATATTTTCACCGTCCTGAGATTTTGCCTTATTGATTAGGAAAACTAAACCAGCAATATTAAAAATTTCCTTATCTTCCTGAATGAAGGATAGTAATTTATTGTTAACTTGCAGAAACTTTACGATAGATTTTAAACTATCTCCATGGGATAATTTATATATAGGTTTATTAAATTTAACTAGTGCTGTAATATATTCCTTGGACTGAACACTATACTCTACTAATTTACCATCAAAATTCTCTTGTTGTTTTATTCCTTGTTTTCCTAAAATCAATCTAGCCTTTTTAAAACTAAAATCAAACAAAAATGTCATTTCCTCAGTAGATATTTCTTTGGAATTAACATGATCGATAAATTTCATTTTTGGCTCGACTAAATGAATTTGAAAGCGAATAGGAAAGCCAGAAACTTTGATTTGGCTATAAGATATTTTAGTATTATCTGTCTCTGAATTTTTTATAGTATTTACTATATTGCTTTTGATAGTATAAGCAATGCTAAACCATATTATGGTGTAAATTAAACAAATAAAAAACAAAATTTTACGTATCACTCTATATACTCAATTATAAGTTAATATTACGGGTAGCAGATGGCAAGCGAACCCTTATACCGTCAAGTTCTTCACTAACAATAATCTGACAACCAAGTCTTGAAGTATGGGTAAGACCAAACGCTAAGTCAAGCATATCTTCTTCTGCCTCAGAAGGATTTTTTAATTTGTGATAAAATTCCTCATCTACAATAACATGGCAAGTGGCACATGCTAGTGAACCTTCACATGCACCTTCAAGATCAATGTCATTTTGATGAGCAATTTCCAAAATAGACAGTCCTATAGGGGCATCCACTATTCTTTCTGTACCATCTTTATCTACCACAAAAATTACTTTAGGCATTAATTATCATTCCTTTTTAGTTTATTTCATCAATATGCTTACCTTTAAGTAAGCTCAGAGTAGCATTATTTAATCTTTCAGAAAGAAAATGCTCTGTTATATTCTCAAAATTCTTGCTACATTCTATAATGTAATCACGATCATTTGAGTTTATTGCTTCTTCTAAAGTTTTAATTGCCATATCAATTTTTTCCATTTCATTCTTTGCAAGAAGATTTGGCATCTCCCTAATAGCATTTTTTATATTATAAATCAAAGATTTTGTATCAATAATTGTTTCCTTCAACAATTTCTTATTATGATCACTAGTCGCATTTTGATAAGCATTTTCTAAAATCTCGGTAATTTCACTTTCATTTAAACCATAACTTGGTTTTAGTTCAAGGTTATGTGATATATTACTATTTTTTTCTAGAGCTGATACTGATAAAATACCATCTGCATCAATAGAAAATGTTACTTCTATCCTCACTCCACCTGCTTTCATTAGTGGCAATTTTAGTTCAAATCTTGCGAGTGACCGACAATCTTCTACCATTTCTCTTTCTCCCTGTACCACATGCAACTTCATAGAAGTTTGGTTATCTACATAATTGGTAAACTCCTTAGTAACCGATATCGGTATAGGACTATTACGCAGAATAATTTTTTCAGTAATTCCACCATTTAGTTCGATACCAAGTGACAAGGGTACTACATCAATTAATAAGGAATTAATATTTGCCGAAGTTAGGTTCTCTGCTTGCAGAGCTGCCCCCCATACTACCGCCTTATCTGGGTTAATATCTGAAAAAATAGTAGTATTAAACATTTGTCTTAAACTCTTACTAATTAACGGTATGCGAGTTGAACCCCCAACCAAGATAATACCTGAAATATCAGGGTTATTTGCCTGTTCTAGCGTATCTTTAGTAATAGCTATTGTACGTTCTACTAATGGTGATATTAATCGTTCAAAATCCTCTATATTTAATTCTAATATCTTCTCTTCATATATAATACTACATTTATTTTGTACACTAAGTGTTTCTTTAGCTTTTTTTGCTAATTTTATTAATTCGTTAGATTTTACTAACTTATATTTATCACAAAAATACTTCATCACTAAGTGATCAATATCATCACCACCTAAAATATTATCTCCGCCAGTGGCGATGACTTGAAATATACCAGTTTGCATATTTAGAATTGATATATCAAAAGTACCACCTCCTAGGTCATACACTAAATAACATCCACTACTTTCTTTATTTAAACCATATGCATAAGCTGCTGCTGTTGGTTCTGCAATTAACCGTAATACCCTAAACCCCGCAATTTTTGCAGCTAGCATTACTTCTCCTCTAGCAGCATCGTTAAAATGTGCTGGCACGGTTATTACAGCTTTTTTGACTTCCGAATTCAATTTTTGAGTAGCCTGTTTCTTTAAGTACAAAAAGATTTGTCCGGCAATTTCTGGAATCGTCAGTAATTTTCCAGCAAACCTTATTCGTAAAATTTCGCTATCTAAATCAATATAATCTTTCACTAAACTAAAAAACACAGGGTTGTTGCGTATATCAGATAGTTTTTTACCAAAAAGTCTTTTAATAGAACGAAAATTATTGACTATATCATTATCACCGACAATAAAGTTTTTATCCTGAAAGGCTATAACTGAGGGGATAAGTTCTAGATTCTGATCATCTGTAATGATTTGTACCATTTGTTGATTTGACCAAGCAATTAATGAGTTTGTTGTACCAAAATCTATGCCAACTGCTATATCATTATCATTTTCTTTATGCTGGGAAGAACCAGCCTCACTAATTTCTATTATTTGCATGACTTGATTTTTAGCTGAATATTATTAATTAAGTTTTCAAGATATTTAAATCTTATAGTAATATCAATAGCATCTTGCATATTGTGATTTTGGAACGCAGTAGTTAGCGATTTAGTAAGTTGTTGTTTTTCAAGAATTTTGTTATTTAGCATAGATTGTAACTTAGTTAATTGTTGAGTAGTTTCAACAAGCTCTAATTCATTCCATATAACATTTAATTTTTCCTTTGAAATACCCTGCCTAACTGTTATACCATCCAAGACTATATTGTTTAACAAGAGAAGATACTCAGCTCGGGATAAATCGTCTTTAAGCGTTGCATAAGCCTTATTGATATCAATAGAGACAGATAAATTTTTTTGCTTTTCGCTGTTAGAATTAATTCTATCTGGATGATATTTTAACTGCATAGCAAAATATTGACTATCCAAGATAAGCAAGTCAATATCATATTTTTTCTCTATGCCTAATAACTCAAAATAACTGCTCATAATCACTTCTAGTAGATCAATTATCAAACCATGCCCCTGTGATTATATACTAGAAACCTCAGTTTTGGATTAAAATTTTTAATTTTAATCTAGAACTGGCTAGAATATCAGAAAAATGCATTCTTGAAGCGGCTGGCACGAATGCATTTTAAACCTTTCTAAAGCTAAAAACATGATTTTAAAAGATTAAAATCATGTTTTTAGCAAAATATTAATTTAACAATCAGATGCAGAGCCGTCTCAAATCTGATTGTTTCGATAATTTCACCGAATTTGGGATAAGAATTGACAAATTCTTATCCCGAATTCGCGTATATAGATAGCATAGTAAAGTATCAAATCTATTAAATCTTACGTATCCTTAAAAAGGCTGGTACAAATAACATGCTAAATAACGTAGTCAATAAAAAAAGTTGAGGCCAGTCCATATAATTTGCACAAATGCCAGATAAAAAGGATAAAATAATCCGTACGAAGGAGCCAAAAGAAGATATAATTGAGTATTGTGTGGCTATCAATTCGCTACTACATAAACTAGAAAAATAAATAAGAATCGCTGTATTACCAAGCCCGCAACAAAAATTCTGTACAGTAATTGTTATAGTAAATATAAGCATATCATGACCTAGCATAGATAAAAACACAAACATTAAGGGTGACAGTAATTGTAGACTACCACATATTAGGATGCTTCGGGATATTCCTATTTTTGCAGTTAAAATACCGCTAATGACTCCTCCAGAGATCATTAGCATGAATCCATATGCTTTTGAAATAGAAGCAATTTCTTGAGAGGTAAAAGACAAGTCAATAAACACTGGCGAACTCATTGCCATAGGAATTGAGTCGCTTGCTTTATATAGAAAGACAAACAGTATAATGAACATCCAGTTTGGATGATTTCGTTTTAACAATAGTAAGCTATCACCAATAACTTGAAAATATTGTGCAGGTGAAATTAAATCAGTAGAGATGTGTTGAGTTTTTTTTGTAACAGGTTCTTGCATATATAAGGTTATTATAGGTGCAGCCATTGTTATAAGAAAGATATATAGATATACAAAGTACCAATTAAAGAGGCAAGATAAATATAATGCCCCTGTACTATTAATAAGTATTCCTATGCGAAAACCAGTTGAGCTAAAAGTTGTAGCAATTGAGAGATCTTCTTTTTTTATAGTCCGTTCTATACGGTATGCATCTAAAACAACATCTTGAGTTGCTGCACAACAGGAAATAATAAAAATTAAAATTGCGGTAATAATTATGTTAACAGGGGGGTCTATAATTAAAAACCCGCTAGTAGTGACTAATAAACATGCTTGGGTAACTAATGTCCATCCACGACGTTGGCCAAATTTCCGACATATAACAGGTATAGAATATTTATCAATAAACGGTGCCCATATTGGTTTTAAGCAATATGGAATAGATGTTAGAAACATTGCACCAATAATATCAGTTGAATATCCCGCCTGTGATAATTGGTAATGAATAGTAAATGATACTAAAGAAAAATTTACCCCTGCAACTATTCCAAGCAAGAAGAAACAAATAAAATAAGAGCGTGTATGATTAGTTAGCATATTCAGGAGTGATATCCATCTTTTCAAACAATTATCTAGACATTACACCCCAATTCGGGATAATAATTAGTTAATTCTTATCCCGAATTGGCTTTAATATAAGGAAAAATGCATTCTTAAAGTGGCTAACGCGAATGCATTTTAAACCTTTCTAAAGCTAAAAACATGATTTTAAAAGATTAAAATCATGTTTTTAGCAAAATATTTATTTACAAAACTTACGCTATGTAAGGTTCTAAATAGCGTAAAGAGGGTGAACGTAACTGCTGTTGCATATAATGATCTAAAAGCCCTAACTTTATTTGATAAACCGTCTTACCTATTTTGTGTGCAGTTCTTTTTAGAAAAGCCCACACTAAAAATGCACAACTAATGTGATTACGCTGGATGCGTTGTTTTCTGCATTGGCATCGTTCTATACCGGTAAGTTGCTTGATTTCTCTATGCATGCTCTCAATTACCCAACGAAAGCCACACTCATCTTGTACGGCTTTAGAAGATTTTTGAGTTTTGTTATTGGTAACAATATAATCAACTCTGTTGGTAGAAACAGTAAGTTTAAACAAATTAACATGCTTATCTTTTGCAAAGCCCTTTATATGAATCTCCACTCCGCTCTTAATTTCCTCATCTGAAAACGTTAACTTGCTAACAGCTTTATAAGGCTTAGAAGAGGAAGTTTTAGTAACGTTTCTATTTGCTTTAATAGGAGCATAATAATATTTACCCAAGGAATCAACATGTTGCATAATTTTATGCGTAGCATACCATGTGTCAAAAAGCACAGTTTGAAAAGGAATCTTTTTGCTATACACAGCATTATTTAACATATTTAATAGGTGTTCTACTTTTGTCGCTCCATCATGTTCGGGCGAAAAAATTCGGTAATCTATTACCCAAAACTTATTAATATCCGGATTATAATATACCAAACTTACTACTCCTATACCAGTAGTAATACCACCTGTAGCCCCACTGTACTGTGATCTAGCAATTTCTATTTTCTTGGTATTTCTTTTATTTAACACCGTATCATCAAATATTGTATATCCGTTAGGCGATAAAATAACATCATCCTTAATATGTTCCCATAACAAAGAAGGTGTATATTTTTCATTTTTTAAAAATCTATTAATAACATCATGGCTACATTTTTTGGCATGTTCAGCATAGTAGGTCAAACTATAATTCTTTTGACTCACTATTAGAAATTGACAGTAATCTGTCCTATTAACTGGTATTGCTTGCAATTTTATCCTCTTGGCATTTGTAAATTATACTCAACATAATGTACCATTTTTTTTCTCATAGCGTAAGTTTTGTTTAGTAATACAGCTTTTTTAATAATTTCATATAATTAATATGCTAACCTCATGTATGAACCTCCTGTAAAATGCAAGAAAAAAATAACATATATAAACGATCCTAGCCAAAATATTTGCAAAATTGACTTGCAATAATACTTAAAAACATTATACTTACGTCTATTAGCAACGTGGCTTTGGTATGCCTAGTTTTTGCTAGACTGATCTTAAAATACCAAATAAAGGAATTATAATGCCTAAATTAAAAACAAAATCAGCGGTAAAAAAGCGCTTTAAGCTTACTGCTACTGGCAAAGTCTGTGCCACTCAAGCTGGAAAAAAGCACTTCATGCGACGTCGTACAAAATCTCAGCTTCGTAACCTTAGAGGAACAACAATTCTCTGCGATCAAGATGCAAAGAACTTGAAAAAATTCTTTCTTCCATATGGAATTTAATAATTTAAATAAGGAAATAGGTGAGATATGTCACGAGTAAAATCAGGAAAAGTTTCAAAAAATCGTCATAAAAAAATTCTCAAACTTGCTAAAGGTTATAGGGGGAGATCGAATAATTGCTTTAGGGTAGCAATTGAAAAAGTTGAAAAAGCTCTACAATATGCTTATAGAGATCGTAGAAATCGTAAGCGTGATTTTAGAGGGCTTTGGATACAAAGAATTAATGCAGCAGTACGTGAGCATGATTTAGTATATTCGCAGTTTATGGGTGGACTGAAAAAAGCTGCCATAGATATTGATCGCAAGGTGCTAGCTGAATTGGCAGTCAACAACCCACAAGGTTTTGCAGATATAGTGGTGCAGGTAAAGACTCATCTGCAATAGACTTATTATTAAACCTCTTGGATCATTCTACTTTTGCTGGTAATTTGGGCGTTGGGATTAGACTCAAATCCTCACGTATATTTGTTATACTGCTTGCGACTTATCTTCGGTGTGCCAAGAGTACGAGTCACTGTAGAAGTGAGGAGTGGTGCTGTACTTAACATGGTGGTAGGTCCACCGGAATCAGCTGGTATGAGCAGATATCAAACTACCTTAAGCTGCTGTATTCTAAGGAATATGGTGGTGAGTGTTAAGGAAAAGGCTGGAAACAGTCAGGTATGACCTATGGAGGTGAACGAAAGTGAATCACTGTATTTAACCTCAACCTCAGTTCGATATAAGAATTAATAATTCTTATATCGATACTTGCTTTGTTATAAGGAAAAATGCACTCTTGAAGCGGCTGACGCGAGTGCATTTTAACTTTTTTCATCATTCAATATGTGATTTTAATAATTAAAATCACATATTGAATGGAGTATTATATTTTAACAATCAGGTGGGCAGCCGCTTCAAACCTGATTGTTTCTATATATAATACTGAATTCGATGTAACAAGTTACATCGAATTCAGGTTATTTTAATTAATTTCAACCACTATTAGAACCGATTTAACTGTAACCGCTATACTGCATGATACCATTGAGGATACTAAACTGACCAAAAGCAAGATTGCCTATATCTTTAGTGATCTAATTGCTGATCAGATAGAAAAACTAACTAGGGGTAAGTGCGACAGAAAGATTAGCTCGGCAGAAATCATGGAATTATTATAGCAGCACAAGATATATGATATCATAATGGTTAAAATATTTGACAGAATTAACAATTTAGAAACTGTTAGTATAAAATCTCTAGAAAAGATTCAGAAGATAATAGAAGAAACTTTTAAAAATTTTATAAGTATTAGCATGTGTTGTGGAACAAAACAACTAGAAAATATATTAACTACTTTATGTTACAAACATTTACCAATTACTGAATCCCCCTTAGAGCTTACAACAATTATCCAACATAAATACCAGCTTCCTACTCCAACTTTTGAAAATGATACAAACCAAAAGTAAATCCTATACTTTCTTAATAATTAAGCTTGCATTAGTTCCTCCAAATCCGAATGAATTAGAAAGTACATAACTAATTTTTGTATTTTTAGCTTCTAAAGCAACTAAATCTATTTTTGCTTCTGCTATCGGTTTATGCAAATTTAGAGTTGGTGGAGCAACTTGGTCTCGCATAGCAAGAATTGAATATATTAATTCTACGCTACCAGCTGCTCCAAGCAAATGACCAATAGATGATTTGGTTGACGACATAAGAACATTCGGGTTAGCATCCAAAAATAATTTTTGAACAGCCGTTAACTCTATAGCATCACCAACTTGGGTAGAAGTGCCGTGAGCATTGATATAATCAATAAGACTTGCATCAATTTTTGCATCTTTAAGAGCCTCAGACATAGCTCTATAAGCACCTCTTCCATCGGGATGAGGTGAGGTCATATGATAAGCATCGCCAGTAGAACCATATCCAATAATTTCAGCATAAATCTTAGCGTTTCTAGCATAAGCATGCTCATATTCTTCAAGTACTACAACACCTGCCCCTTCTCCCATTACAAATCCATCACGATCTTGATCCCATGGTCTTGATGCAAGTTCAGGCGTAGAATTATATTTAGTAGATAATGCTCTTGCAGCAACGAATCCAGCCACCCCGACCAGAGTAACCGGTGCTTCGGCCCCACCAGCAACCATAACATCTACATTACCATATTGAATCATACGCATAGCATCCCCTATAGCATGAGAGCCAGTGGAACAAGCTGTAACGACAGCTTGGTTTGGTCCGGTGAATCCGTATTTAATGGAAACATGACCTGCAAAGAGATTAATTAATGAGGAGGGGATAAAAAATGGACTAACTTTGCCATTATTTTCTTTATGAAACTTTACGGATGTTTCTTCGATCATCCCAAGTCCACCTATTCCTGAACCAAGTATTAAGCCGGTTCTATCTCCCGATAATTCATCTTTTACTTTCCACCCGCTATCCTCGATTGCCTCAGTAGCTGCTCCTATACCATATTGGATAAATAAATCCATCTTATGGACATTGCGAGGGTCAATAAATTTTTCTGGGTTAAAACCATTATCTGTTGAGTGATCCACTGTACCCGCTATTTTACAGGCAAGGTTAGAAGTATCAAATCTTGTGATTGACTTGATGCCACTGCGGTTCTTTATAATACCTTCCCAAGAGGGCTTTACACCAACTCCTAGTGGTGTGATAAGCCCAATACCGGTTATAACAACTCTTCTAGTCGACATGATTATTCATTAATTAGTTATTTTTTTATTTATGTACTGTACAACATCAGAGACAGTTAAAATTTTACTGGCATCTTCATCTGGTATATCACATTTATACTTTGCTTCTATTGCCATCATTAATTCAACTGTATCTAAACTATCGGCTTTAAGATCCTCAACAAATCTAGACTCAAGGGTGATTGAATCTTTCTTTACTTTTAATGTATTAGCAACGATTTCAATAACATCTTGTTCGATGATATTCTGAGCAACACTTGCATCCATAATTAGAACCTCATAACTTAATTTAATTTTAGTAAAATATTCAAACTTTAGCCACTCATGATTGACTTGTATGGAATAAACATAATCTATACATAAGTAAGCTTTGAATAAGACGATACAATAATTCCAAACTTCTAGCATAAAAAAATATTTTATGCCAGTGTAAAATTTCTTTAGTTCTTAAATTAAAATATTACTAATGGTTTACATTTTAGTATACACTCCTTTTCCTGATAATAGAAGCAATAATACCAAACAACAGAAGAGTAATAGTCATAGCCAATGCAGCGTAAGATGGAATCTCAATAAAATGTTCAGCGAATATTTTTATACCAATAAATATTAATGCTAGCGAATATTTTATATAACTAAATTGCTCAACAATATTAGCTAAACATAAGAATAAGGCACGTAAACCTAATATGGCAAAAATATTAGAAGTATAAATTATGTAAGGATCCTTAGTGATAGCAAATATTGCTGGTATACTATCAATGGCAAAGACAATATCCATGATTTCTATAATTATTAATGATGCAAGAAGACGTAATACTTAACCTATTATTAGTTTTAACAAAAAATTTATAACCGGAAATTTTAGGAGTAAGATTAAAGTATTTTTGTAGAATTCTATAAATATACGATTCCTCTACTTTAAAACTTTTTTTTGCTATATAAAAAGTTTTGATGCCTGTAACTATAAGAATAGCTGCAAAAATATATAATAACCAAGAGAATTTCGAGATAACAATGACACCTAGATATATAATTATGGCTCTAAAAACAATGACACCTAGAATTCCCAAGAATAATATCCGATGCTGATATATTAAAGGAATAGAGAAAAACTGAAAAACCATCAATATAATAAAAATATTATCCAATGACATAGCTTTCTCTATAAAAAAGCAAGTGTAGTATTCCCGGGCTTTTTCTCCTCCCATATCAAAAAAAATGAAAATACCGAAGAGGCATGCTATAATTAAATAAAAAAGGCTAAAATAAATAGTTTGGCGGAAGCTCATCACTTTATTTTCTTGGTTTGCAAAACCAAGATCGTAGATTAGTAAACCTGCAATCACTGTACAAAAACCCGAGTTGCCAATTAATTATACTGGCAAAAGCTATATTTAACGCTGGTTTCATGTGAGGCTCGATACTAAAACATTTTTAATACAAACATATTTCTAAAAAATATAGTTTTTATTAAGTGTTTTAATGTTACAAATTAACTTCAAATGTTCATAAAACCTAGCTCTGCTCTTATAAATTAATTGGCAACTCGGGTTACAAAAAACAACCCAAGTCAAGATTCCCTCCATAAACTACTATAACAACTTGAAGAATTAATTCTCAAGTTTATGATCTGATGTTAAGCATTAGCCATTCGTGAAGTAAAGTGGGATTCTTTGATACCGAGATTGTGTAAAGCATTGTGCCACTTATTCTCTGGATGATCAGAAAAAATAAATTCTTTATCACATTTTGTTATTATCCACAAATTCTCCTTAATCTCTGTTTCAAGCTGCCCTGCCTTCCAAGCAGTGTATCCAATAATAAATAAACTATTTTTAGGACCATGACCAGAAGCAATATCATGAGGGATTTTAGGATTAGAGCTAACTGCTAAATGATTCTGAAATTTCAATAGTAGATTTTCATCATAATCATCAGAATGTAGGAAGAATCCGCGTTCATGCTCAACTGGTCCTCCTAGATATATAGGCATCATAATGTTACTATCTACTTGATCATCAGATATTTTAAAAAACGATTTTATCTCTATATGATTTACCAAATTATTGAAAATTAAACCCATTGCTCCTTCTGCTGTATGAGACAGCATATAAATAAGTGATTTATTAAATATACCATCAAGCATGTAAGGAGTAGCGATCAGAACCTTACCAGATAAATTATCAAAAATCTTATCGTTTACACTCATAATGTTTATTGTATTTTAAAATTTATTAACATACTAGCTTTTAGATACATATAATGTTAAATTACTGCTATTCAATAGACCTCTTTTGAAACTTCATCTGAGAGGTTTAATAAAAATTTTGAACATGATAGTAAATATACTCAACTTCTGTTCTAAACTTAAAGTAATTTTTTAAAAAGTCTAATGTTTACTTGGTTTGATATAATAATATTGGCAATTATTACTACTTCATCGATGCTCGGGGCATATGGAGGAATAATAAAGCTTACTATTAGCTTACTTGGCTTTATAGTCTCAATTCTTTTTGCCTATTACCTATCTCCATATACTATTTCCATTATTACTCGATATTTTAATAACCACATTGCATTGGTAGTTACCTCTGGGATTATTTCCTATATTATCTCTCTAATCATATGCTCTTTTGTAACCCGTAAATTTCTTTTGATGATCTCTGTTATAAGTGGTGGGGTCATTGACAGATCTCTAGGCTTAGCCGCAGGCATGTTTAGAGGTATGATTATTTGTTTATGTATCTTCCTAGTCCTAACAATTTTCTTTTCTGACAGTTACTTACAAGCAGAAACCCTAAAAGACGTTATGCAAAATACTACTATTGATAAATATCCAAGATGGCTTAAGGAATCTGTGACTACATCGTATCTAGATAATTTAAGTAAAAATCTTATAAGAACTCTACCACAAGATAGTTTGGAATTCATTAAATTACCTAAAAAATCAAAGATTATTGATACTACAAATGTGTTAGAAAAATCACAATCTCAAGAATCTCCCAATAAAGTAAAACAACTCCCTGAAGATCTTATGCAAGAACTTGATGAAGTATTATCAAAAAAAGTAGAGAATCATGACTAGGCTATTGAATAACTATAATAAAAAGAGTTATATTATTGGTAGATATATTCAAGATATAGCTAATCATGAGTTTATTCAAGAGCAAAAATTTGTTGTCGAATATAAGGTAATTTAACCTAAGTTCGATGTAACAAGTTATCAGTATTATCTCTGTTAGAGGTGACATCGGGGCTATTAAACCGATGTCTTACATCGAACTCAGGTTACATATAATGCTATCTAGACTAAGTTATTTTACAAAAAAGTTCCTAAATATTTAAAGTATTGTTATTATTTGCTTGACATTAGTTAACAGATATTATTCTAATACTATCCTATAGTAAATAAATTTTTAATAATTTGTAATATAACTGGAGAGAAAAAATATGGGACGTATTAAGTATAGTAATGGAAATAGGGTTAATCATGTTCGGAAGATTCAGGGGGAGTTCCTAAAAAAACAAGATACTGAATCATACTTATTGAGTAAAAAGATGAATAATGGGAACAACATACAAGAAAAGAATACACCAAACATAGATGCCTTACCTAATATTCCTGCCATACCGAATTATGCACTTAATCTTCCAAAGCAGAATAGTATAGACCCTATTAATGGAGCTATACCACATACTCTTACTGCACAAGGTTTCTTGACTCTTGCTACCCTCCTTTCTGCCGCTTCTGCCGCTTTTCCTAATACTACTGCTCCACCCAATAAAGCTATCGATAATCCAAATAGCTCATTGAGTAGAGTAACAAGTCCCACTGGGGTGAGTAAGATGCCTGTTCTTTTTGATACTACTCCTGCAACTACTTCAACTAGCCAAAACCATGCCCCTTCTCTTATTAGGGAAAAAGATGGTCTTATACTACATGATGCTTATGGTAATATTATACTAGGTAGTGATGCTAGTAAGTTAACTTTCAGCTATAATCTAGACATAGACAGGCTCGAACAACAACTCAAAAATAGTAAAATTACTGAATTATGTCTATGGGCTCTTAAGATTGATCCTCAAAAAGTACAAAAGATTGGAGAATTTCTTAAAGATAGTAATGTTAAAGTATTAAGTATACTACATGGTAGTATAGAAGGAATAAACTTTGGAACAATGCTTACAGATACTAAAGTTACTACATTAAATCTAGCATATAATGGAATAGGCAATAAAGGAGCAATAGGTCTTGAATCACTTAAAGGGACTAATGTTCAAGAACTAAATCTATCAGATAATAGAATAGGCAATAAAAGAGCAAAAGGTCTTATAGAATCACTTGAAGAGACTAATGTTAAAGTACTAGATCTATCACATAACAATATGAGTGATAAAAAGGTAAATGATATTATACCAGAACTTAAAAAAATACTAAGATTATTGTCAAAACTTACGCTATGTAAGGTTCTAAATAGCGTAAAGAGGGTGAACGTAACTGCTGTTGCATATAATGATCTAAAAGCCCTAACTTTATTTGATAAACCGTCTTACCTATTTTGTGTGCAGTTCTTTTTAGAAAAGCCCACACTAAAAATGCACAACTAATGTGATTACGCTGGATGCGTTGTTTTCTGCATTGGCATCGTTCTATACCGGTAAGTTGCTTGATTTCTCTATGCATGCTCTCAATTACCCAACGAAAGCCACACTCATCTTGTACGGCTTTAGAAGATTTTTGAGTTTTGTTATTGGTAACAATATAATCAACTCTGTTGGTAGAAACAGTAAGTTTAAACAAATTAACATGCTTATCTTTTGCAAAGCCCTTTATATGAATCTCCACTCCGCTCTTAATTTCCTCATCTGAAAACGTTAACTTGCTAACAGCTTTATAAGGCTTAGAAGAGGAAGTTTTAGTAACGTTTCTATTTGCTTTAATAGGAGCATAATAATATTTACCCAAGGAATCAACATGTTGCATAATTTTATGCGTAGCATACCATGTGTCAAAAAGCACAGTTTGAAAAGGAATCTTTTTGCTATACACAGCATTATTTAACATATTTAATAGGTGTTCTACTTTTGTCGCTCCATCATGTTCGGGCGAAAAAATTCGGTAATCTATTACCCAAAACTTATTAATATCCGGATTATAATATACCAAACTTACTACTCCTATACCAGTAGTAATACCACCTGTAGCCCCACTGTACTGTGATCTAGCAATTTCTATTTTCTTGGTATTTCTTTTATTTAACACCGTATCATCAAATATTGTATATCCGTTAGGCGATAAAATAACATCATCCTTAATATGTTCCCATAACAAAGAAGGTGTATATTTTTCATTTTTTAAAAATCTATTAATAACATCATGGCTACATTTTTTGGCATGTTCAGCATAGTAGGTCAAACTATAATTCTTTTGACTCACTATTAGAAATTGACAGTAATCTGTCCTATTAACTGGTATTGCTTGCAATTTTATCCTCTTGGCATTTGTAAATTATACTCAACATAATGTACCATTTTTTTTCTCATAGCGTAAGTTTTGACATAAAAGATTAGATAGAAAATTCCCTATAGATATTACCAAAGATCCATTAGTATCCATGAAAGAACCATCAGTGACACTGATACTTGAGCCTATTCACTTTGTAAATAACCAACTCGAGAAAGGTAAGTATTTTTTTCGTGATATTAGAAATGAAGGAATTTTGCTATATGATACTGGGGAATTTGTGCTATCGGAAGCTAAGGACTTGCCATGGTCAGAACGCAAACCAATAGCTCAAGAAGAATATGAATGTTGGTTTGGTAGAGGAAAAGGACTATTCATTGGAATAAAAGCTTTTTTTGAAGATGACAATTACTCTGAATCAGCCTTTTTACTTCATTAAGCTACCGAGAGTTTTTACAATGCTATTTTATTAGTCTTTTCCGGTTATAAACCAAAATTACATGATATATTAAAATTAAACAAAAGAGCACGGATTTTTTATCATGATCTTTGCAAAATATTTCCCTATGAAAGTGAAGAGCAAAAAGCATGTTTTACATTACTTCGAGATGCTTATGTTAAAGCAAGATATGACAAAAACTACAGGATTACTAAGGAGCAGTTGCTGTATTTAATTGGCAGGGTAGAACAATTGCAAAAAATTACTGAAAAAATTTGTTTGGAAAAGCTTAGTCAAGAATAAATATATGATATATTCTGTAACAAAAGGCATAGTACCCTACATTTTTCTATAATCGTCATCGCGAGGCATCTTTAGATGCCGTGGCGATCTAGGTAAACAGCAAAGCTGTTTTTTTAGAGTAACGTTTCGCGTATCCTAGATTGCCGCGTCGCCGCTTTCAGCGACTCCTCGCAATGACAATCAGCAGCCATTTTAATAGTGGTTATATAAAAAATGTAGGGTACTATGAACAAAAGGATTATTACAAACAAAAGGAATTTATATAAATGTTTAAATCTTATAATATTATCCACCATGAATTTGATGTAGTGGTAGTTGGAGCAGGTGGGGCTGGTCTTAGGGCTACTTTTGGTATGGCGAAAGAGGGCTTAAATACTGCTTGCATTAGTAAGGTTTTCCCAACTAGGAGTCATACTGTGGCTGCCCAAGGGGGCATTAGTGCTTCTCTTGGTAATATGGGGCAAGATGATTGGCGTTGGCATATGTACGATACAGTAAAAGGCTCGGATTGGTTGGGTGATCAAGACGCAATTGAGTATATGTGTAAACATGCAGCTGCAGCAGTGCTAGAGCTTGAGCATTATGGAGTACCTTTTTCTCGAACAGAAGAAGGCAAAATTTATCAACGCCCCTTTGGTGGCATGACAACAAATTATGGTAAGGGACAAGCAGCTCAAAGGACTTGTGCTGCAGCAGATCGTACTGGTCATGCAATATTACATACTTTATATCAACAGGCTTTAAAAAATAAAGCCCAGTTTTTTATCGAATATTTTGCCCTTGATTTATTAATGAATAATGGAGAATGTGTAGGGATAGTTGCTTGGAATCTTGATGACGGAACAATTCACTGTTTCCATGCTCACTTAGTGGTCTTAGCTACTGGCGGGTATGGTAGAGCTTATTTTTCTGCAACAAGTGCTCATACTTGTACTGGTGATGGAGGTGGCATGGCGGCAAGAAGTTCTATTGCCTTGCAAGATATGGAATTTGTCCAATTCCACCCAACTGGTATATATGGAGCTGGTTGCTTAATTACCGAAGGTGCTAGAGGAGAAGGTGGGTATTTAGTAAATTCTAATGGAGAGCGATTTATGGAACGATATGCCCCAGCTGCTAAAGACCTTGCTTCAAGAGATGTGGTCTCAAGAGCTATTACCATGGAAATCAGAGAAAATAGAGGGGTAGGTGAGCATAAAGATCATGTATTCTTACATTTAGATCATTTACCGCCGGAAATTCTTCACGAACGTTTACCCGGTATTTCAGAGACGGCTAAAATTTTTGCTGGTATTGATGTAACTCTTCAGCCAATACCTGTATTACCAACAGTGCATTATAATATGGGGGGAATACCAACAAATTACCATGGTCAAGTGATTGATAAAGGTCAGGATAATCATAATAAGATTATTCCTGGGTTAATGTCAATCGGTGAAGCTGCTTGCGTTTCAGTACATGGGGCCAATCGGTTAGGATCAAACTCTCTGCTTGATTTAGTAGTATTTGGTAGAGCCGCAGCACAAAAAGCTGCTGAAATTGTTAAAGTAGGGCAAAAGCATAAAAGCTTGCCGGAGTCTATATTGGATAAAATAATTAGCAGATTTGATGGTATACGTCATGCTAAAGGGGGCCTACCAGTAGCTGACTTAAGACTTAAAATGCAAAAAATCATGCAAAATCATGCAGCGGTATTTAGAATTCAAGAGGTTCTAGATGAAGGAATAGAAATGATTGACCAAGCGAGAAAGGAATATGCAAATATTCAGGTTAATGATAGATCATTAATATGGAACAGCGACTTGGTTGAAGCATTAGAACTAGCTAATTTATTAGATCAAGCGGTAATTACTGTGCACTGCGCAGCGGCTAGAAAAGAGAGTAGGGGAGCTCATTCTAGGGAGGATTACCCAGAGCGTAATGATGAAGAATGGATGAAACATACACTCGCTTGGATTGATGAGCAAGGTAAGGTGAAGTTAGATTACAAACCTGTAACTCTTACAACTTTGACAGATGAAGTAGATAGCATTTCGCCAGCTAAACGAGTTTATTAAGAATATGCTAAATTCACTAAAATTATGCCAAGCTTTAAATGAAAAAATATGTCATGATTTTGCAGGATCAATAGGTGTTATAGATAATGCTATTGGGTTAATAAAAACTATAGAGTATCAAGAGAAAGCTACTAAACTGGTTCAGGATAGTATAAATAGACTCATGAGCTATTTACAGTTTCATCGTTATGTATACTCTCTACCTTCTGAGGGGAACAAAATTGCTATTGCAGAAATTAATAGATTAAGTACTGATTTTTTAAAATCAAAAAATCATAATATTGAACTAGTGTTCACAAGGTTAATCAGCACAAATATCGATGACAATATAGCTCAGATTATTATGTGTTTAATTGTTGCAGCATCTAACAATATATACAGAGATGCTGTTATTAAGATTGAACTAGAGATACAAAATGACAATTTTATTGGTATAAAAATTGTAGTAACATCTCCAAACCTCAAGCTTGATCAGGATAGAGCAGATATTTTGCTTGGAAACAGAACTATTGATGATGTAAGTATCGAAAACGTTCATGAATATTACACTTACTACTTAATTACGGAATATGGTTATAAATTAGCTATTACTCCATCAACCGATTCAGTGGAGTATATACTCGTTGGAAATCTCTATTAGCAATTGCATAGATAGAACCAATGTTAAGGTAGTTGCGATGAGCTGCCACTTAATATAAAGTTCCAACGATTGAACCTTAATGTTTAATTGTTCTTGACCCACAAATCCATGTTATATTGTTTGCAATATTCAAACATATCAACTGTGTTAGGATGGTGTATGCCAAATTCCTTAATTTGTGGCTTGCCAAAAAATTTGTAATTATATAAATCTTTGCTTTTACAGGCAGCTTTTGCTCCATGATTATACAAATAACTCATTTGGGCAACATTTTGACTTCTATCTCCATATAAATAATGATATATAACAAAAGCTTTTTTATAAGATTCTATAGCTTGATTCAGGTTATCTTGAGCAAATAAAATATCACCTTGTACTACATAAGCATCTGCTAAATAACGATTTTTAGAATAATTTGTGTTCTCTGCATTTTTCTTGTCTTCTGCTAAGAACAGGAGGATAGCATTACTAATATATTCATAAGCTTGATCTACTTTACCTAAACCTAATGCACTTTTTGCCATTATTGCATAAATATCTCCATCTTCATACTCATTGTGTATTGAGTTATATAATGATTGAACCTGAGTATAAGATTCTTGATATCTACCCAAAAAATTCAACATATATGCTCTATACATATAAATTGTAAAAGCGTATGAGTCATTAATATTATGACCATTTTTTATAAATATTTCAATAACTTTATCTGCACACTCTAAAGCTTCTTGATAGTGACCTTGCATCTCAAAGAATGAAGATTTTATAATATATAGTGTATATATTTCATCTTCTTGCATTACTCTTGATTTTACTAGCTTTTCTATCTTTTTAAAAAGTTCTTCAGATATTTTTATTTCACCTAAGAATATATAAGTCATAGCTAGATTAGAGAGAAGATTTAATTTAATAGCGTAATAATCAGCTTCATTATCAAGCTTATCTAGAATATTTAATGCTTTAGTAAAATAAGAAATTGCTGTGTTAAAATCCATTAATATTGTTTTATAATACGCTCCCACTATTCCTAAGTACTTAGCATAATAAAATTTTTGAGTTTCAGACATCTGCCACAATTTAAATTCTTTATCTTTTTGACTAAACCAATCAAACATTTGTTGTGCTTTGCTGGCATTATGAAGGTTGATATACAGAGAGAATAACTCTACCCTTAAGGTAAGTATTGCGTATAGGTCAACATTATATTTCTCAGAGTTTTTTAAAAGAATTTCTAAGTTTTCTAGTATAGTCTTGGCTCTTTTCCACAAATATCCTGAATAAGACCCTTTAAATTTAGGTAATTTGCTAATAATATTTTTTAAATATATTTTATTATTATTACCATTTAGTTCCATTATTTTATTGCTAACTATATCATGCATTTCAAAAATAGGGTTATCTTTGTTAGGATCAATATTACTGATTAGCATAGATTTAGATAATTGATATATATCATCATCTAAAGTATCTTTATGATCAGTAATGGTGCTAAGAAGCTGTTTCGAGAAGCTTTGGTTATTTAGTAAAGCTATTTTATTAAGTAATTTTACTGCACTAGGATTTAATTGTTGAATAGCCATGCTAATATTTGTTGCTATTTTATCAGTCGATTGATAAATTTTCTTTTTATATTCCTCTTTATCTAAACCTTTAACTTTGTTAAGTAATTGAGCTCCTTGCACTATCAATATTGGATAACCACTAAAAGATTGCATTAAAAATTCGATATTATTGTTATTTTTATTGTCTAATAAGTTATTAGCTAAAGCTACAATAGTAGACACATCAAGTAGGGGCATTGCTATAATATTAGATAACTTTTCATTATCTTGCGAACAAAACACGACCTGACCATTATGCTCCCAATCAATTAAATCTTGTACTTTCTTATTTTCATTAACTTTTAAATTATCAAACACTAATAACCATTTATTAGTAGCAGTTAAATATGATATTACTTCTTTTTTTGCTAAAGCAACTTCTTCAGATATATTACAAAACTTACGCTATGAGAAAAAAAATGGTACATTATGTTGAGTATAATTTACAAATGCCAAGAGGATAAAATTGCAAGCAATACCAGTTAATAGGACAGATTACTGTCAATTTCTAATAGTGAGTCAAAAGAATTATAGTTTGACCTACTATGCTGAACATGCCAAAAAATGTAGCCATGATGTTATTAATAGATTTTTAAAAAATGAAAAATATACACCTTCTTTGTTATGGGAACATATTAAGGATGATGTTATTTTATCGCCTAACGGATATACAATATTTGATGATACGGTGTTAAATAAAAGAAATACCAAGAAAATAGAAGTTGCTAGATCACAGTACAGTGGGGCTACAGGTGGTATTACTACTGGTATAGGAGTAGTAAGTTTGGTATATTATAATCCGGATATTAATAAGTTTTGGGTAATAGATTACCGAATTTTTTCGCCCGAACATGATGGAGCGACAAAAGTAGAACACCTATTAAATATGTTAAATAATGCTGTGTATAGCAAAAAGATTCCTTTTCAAACTGTGCTTTTTGACACATGGTATGCTACGCATAAAATTATGCAACATGTTGATTCCTTGGGTAAATATTATTATGCTCCTATTAAAGCAAATAGAAACGTTACTAAAACTTCCTCTTCTAAGCCTTATAAAGCTGTTAGCAAGTTAACGTTTTCAGATGAGGAAATTAAGAGCGGAGTGGAGATTCATATAAAGGGCTTTGCAAAAGATAAGCATGTTAATTTGTTTAAACTTACTGTTTCTACCAACAGAGTTGATTATATTGTTACCAATAACAAAACTCAAAAATCTTCTAAAGCCGTACAAGATGAGTGTGGCTTTCGTTGGGTAATTGAGAGCATGCATAGAGAAATCAAGCAACTTACCGGTATAGAACGATGCCAATGCAGAAAACAACGCATCCAGCGTAATCACATTAGTTGTGCATTTTTAGTGTGGGCTTTTCTAAAAAGAACTGCACACAAAATAGGTAAGACGGTTTATCAAATAAAGTTAGGGCTTTTAGATCATTATATGCAACAGCAGTTACGTTCACCCTCTTTACGCTATTTAGAACCTTACATAGCGTAAGTTTTGACGCTTTACTCCAAATTGTTTTTTTAAAGTATTTTTCAGTTAAAAAGCGATTCTTTGACCGTAATTTTACCTAAATTGTAACATTTTATAGCTAACTTAAATAAGGTTATAATTTTGTTCTAAATAATGTTTTTTTTGTTTTTACTATCTACTGAGTTTTGTTGTGATGACTTTCTAAGCCTAGATTTATTCTTATGTAGCTTTATAATTGCTTTGGTTACTCTTACTACAAAAGATGGCTCAATCCCACCTTCTAGACAAGTTTCTTTAAAAGATTCACTACCACCAAAAATCCATAATTTTGCTTCTTGTTCTAGCTTTTTTGCTGTGCGGAATTTTGATATATTGGTTGCGTCAATAATTGCCTGAGTAATAATAGCTTTACGTAAGATAACATCAGGTGAATTAGTGTATGATTTAAGACGTTCAAATGGGGATTGGAATTTAATAACATTATATATATTTACTTTGTTAACCATAAATTTATTACCATATATTGATTTTAATTAAGTTCTGCGTGCAGAACCTAAGAAGTATAATGATTTTTATGCGTGTACTAATAGTTTCAGGGTAAAAAAGTGTAAATATTTTAAACTTTCTTAATAATTTAACCTGTATTCGATGTAACAAGTTAATACTAGGCTCAAGTAATAATCCCCATTAGGAGGATATCAGCCCTGCGTAGCTTACTATTGACCACATCTTTTTTTCGTTCGCTAGCAAATAGCTCACACTAGACTCATTGGTTATTTTGTGGTACAATGTAAATGTTTTTGCATACTCGAATAATCCTACGAATTTCAAAGCAGAAAAGTATAAATAATTTATGGTTTTAAAGTACTATGCCTGTGTTACCTATTGTGACTGCTCCAGATTCAAAATTAAAACAAAAATCTTTGCCAGTAAGCATAATCGATGATAATATAAGAAAGTTGATGGATGACATGGTTGAAACTATGTATCATGATCATGGTGTGGGGTTAGCTGCCATTCAGATTGGAATAGCTCAGCGTATATTGGTAGTTGATTTGCAGAATAATGATGATACAGAAAGACCCGCTGGGTTTTATCCATTATTTATCGCTGACCCGAAGATAATAGACAAATCTAAAGAATTAGTTGTGGCAATAGAAGGGTGTTTATCTCTACCGGAACAACGGGTTGAAGTAGCAAGGTCTGAGTCTATAACTATAAGATTCTTAGATTATCATAATAACCAGCAAGAATTAAAAGCTGATGGTTGGCTTGCTAGGGTTATTCAGCATGAAATGGATCATTTAGATGGTAGACTACTAATTGATTATTTAAGTGATATAAAAAAGGACATAGCATTACGTAAATTAAAAAAACTGAAAAATAATATTTTGTGCAAGTAATTTTCATGGGTACGCCTGAATTTGCTGTACCTACTCTTAAGAGTTTAATTAACAGTAAAGATCACCAAGTGGTTGCTGTATTCACTCAATCTCCAAAATCTAAAGGAAGGGGGCTAAATGAGGTAGCATCACCTATCCATAGTTTGGCATCAAAATATGATATTCCAACTTATACCCCTAAAACCTTGAAAACCGAAGAAATAACCAATTTAATTAATTCAATTAATGCGGATATAATAGTAGTAGTTGCTTATGGATTCTTGATACCACAAGTTATCCTACAAGCCAAGAAATATGGATGTCTTAATATCCATCCCTCAAGTTTACCACGTCATAGGGGAGCTGCTCCATTGCAGAGTACTATTATAGAGGGAGACTCTGAAACTTCTGTATGCATAATGCAGATGGATGAGGGGTGGGATACTGGTGATATTATATTGCAGCATTTGTTTTCACTCTCTCCTAGAATAACTTTACCAGTTTTGCATGACCAATGTGCAGAAATAGGGGCTGATTTATTGGTTAAAACTTTAGATAATATTGATAACCTACCAAGGATTGTCCAAGATAAAGATGGAGTAATTTATGCTCATAAACTCAAGAAAGAAGAAGGGAAGATAAATTGGTATGAGACTGCTTACAAAATAGATTGTAGAATTCGAGGTATGAATCCATGGCCTGGAATATATTTTGAATATAGAGGTAAAGTTATAAAGATCCTAGAAGCGTATTATAATGATTTGGATGTTAAATTACAGCCTGGTACTGTGGTTAATAATAATATCTTAGAAATAGCTTGTGGTAAGGGTACTTTGATCATCAGAAAATTACAGCAAGAAGGAAGAAAAGCTTTAAACGTTGAAGAATTTATACGTGGGGTACAAATTCCCCTAGGTACTTTATTGAATTGATGTGGGAGAATTAGTATATACTAACTCCAGCCACTCATCTTCATCAATAATTTTAATTCCAAGTTCCTTAGCTTTTTTGAGTTTACTACCAGCATCGCTACCCGCCACCACTACAGCAGTAGCAGACGAAACACTACTACTTACCTTAGCTCCTAATTTCTCTGCCTGAGATTTTGCTTCTGCTCTTGAAAGAGTAAGTAAAGAACCAGTAAATACTACAACTTTACCAGTTAATGCAGTTTTGGTGGTTTGATCACTATAGTCTTGAATTTCTAAAATTTTACTTAACTGATGAATAATTTGTAGATTTTCTTTAATATCAAAGAAATCGATAATATCCACCAAAATTTTATCTCCTATTCCTTCTAGATCATTTAACCTTTGGTACATAGGCTGATCACCCTTTAATAAAGATTCCATAGCTTCTATAAAATTACCATAATTCTGAAATTCTCGAGCAAGTAATTTGGCATTTTGTTCGCCAATATGCCTAATTCCTAGGGAATAAATGAATTTATTTAGGGGGACGGTTTTGGATTTTTCAATGTTTGCAAATAGGTTTTCTACAGAAATTCGCCCCCATCCTACCATATTTTCAAGCTTGACTAAGCTTTTTTCATTATTATTTTGTAAATAAAAAATATCCACAGGATTTTCTATTAAAGATTTTTCCAGCAAAAATTCTATTTGTTTTTCCCCCAAACCATCTATATCTAAAGCATTTTTAGATGTGAAATGACAAATTCGTTCATAATTTTGAGCAGGACAATTCAACCCATTATCACAACGAATTATTATTGTCTCTTGATTATAATGTAAATTAGAATCACAAGACGGACAAAGTTTTGGTATATCGATTTTTTGTGATTCACTAGAACGTTTAGTAAAATCTACCGCAGTAATTTGCGGTATGACGTCCCCTGCCCTCTGCAAAAACACATAATCATTAATCCTTATATCTTTCCTTATGATTTCCTGATAATTATGTAATGTAGCTCTTGATACCCTAACTCCCCCAATAGAAAGCGGCTCTAACTCAGCAACAGGCGTTAACACACCTGTCCTACCTACTTGTAGAGTAATATTAATTAGTTTAGTTTGACCAACTATTGCAGGGAATTTATGAGCAATAGCAAATCTTGGGCTTCTTGCGATAAAACCCATCCTTTGCTGCAAAGCAAAATCATTTAGCTTATAGACAATACCATCAATTTCATAAGGCAATTGATCTCTAGATGAATTCAAATATTCATAGAAATATTTCATATCATTTTCAGAATATGCTAATTTTCCTATATTATTAACGATAAACCCTAGCTCTTTTAACTTATCTAATAAAGCATCCTGAGAATCAGCTATTTTGTTACTACTACTTCCCACAGCATAAACAAAATACCTTAGAGGTCTACTTGCTGTAACGTTTGGATCTAACTGCCTTAACGACCCAGCAGCCGCGTTACGCGGGTTTGCAAATTTATCTTTTTTTGATAATTCTTGTGCTTGATTTAATAATAGAAAATCTTGTTTATTGATATAAACCTCACCTCTTACTTCCAAAATTGCTGTATCCAAGACTATTGAATGAGGGAAATGCTTGATAGTCTTAATATTTTCAGTTATATCTTCTCCAATAAAACCATCACCTCTTGTCGCAGCAGTGGTGAGTATGCCATTCTTATAGGTAGCAGAAAAAGATAAACCGTCTATTTTAGGTTCGCAAAAGATAGGTTGAAAACTATCAAGACGTAAGAAATTCTTTATTCTATTTATAAATTCTGATACATCCTCATTATCAAATGCATTACTAAGAGAAAACATTGGATTTATATGTTTTACTTTAGAAAATTTCTCTGCAGCTAGACTACCGATTTGTTTAGTTGGACTATTTGCCAGCACAAGATGAGGAAATTTTTTTTCAAGTTCAAGATTTAAATTAAATAATTGATCATATTCAGCATCAGAAATCAGAGGAGTATCTTCTTGGTGATATGCTTTATTATATTTTTCTATCTCACTTGCCAGTTGTTTTAGTAAGTTTTCTACCTCTGATTCAGAAAGATGTTCAATATTGGTTGGAATATTTTGCATATTAATCGTAAAAGTTTGAAGACCAGATTTAATTGTAACTAGGTATGATGTATGAGGTACGGTAATGTTGTATTGAACTCAGGTTAAATTATTATTATCGCATAAACCTTGGCAACATAACCTAATAAGACCTATTTAACGTAAACTCAAGTAAAGAAGCTAAATGATCTTTATAAATATTCTGTATAGGGATTTGCTCTAATAAATTACTAGCCTCATTCTTAATGTTTGCTAGATGGTCGATAATTTGTTGCTTAATACCATGTTGTATCATCAAACTTCGTATTATCTCAAATTCACTCTCAGATCTATTATCCGCCTTAATCATTTTCTGAACTGTTAATTGCCCGGTATCATCAAGCTTCTTATATAAAAAGATTAGGGGTAGAGTTATTTTTCCTTCTAAAAAATCATCACCTATATTCTTGCCAATATCATGACTATTTCCTAAATAATCAAATAAATCATCAATAATTTGGAAAATATTTCCTAAATATCTACCAAAATTTTGTAAACTTTCACAGATCTCGTTAGATTGACTAGAAATAATTGCTCCTACTTCACAAGATACTCCAAATAACTCTGCAGTTTTCGCCATAATTATTTCATTATATTCTGTTTCGTCAATAATTCTCCGCTGATTCAATTTCACAAGCTGAGAAACTTCACCTTCTGATATAATTGCTGAAGCTCTTGATAAAGATTTCATAGCTTTAACAGATTTGGTATCTACCATTAACTGAAATGATTGACTAAATAAAAAATCTCCAACTAGAATACTAGCCTTACTCCCCCAAACAACATTAGCAGTAGGTTTGGATCTTCTCATTGTACTTTCATCTACTACATCGTCATGAAGTAAAGTTGCTGCATGAATAAATTCTACAGCTCCAGCAAGTTTGATATTATCTTCACCGACATAACCAAACATTTTACTAGTTAGAATTGTTAGTAATGGCCGGATTCTCTTTCCACCAAATTCTAGTAAATATTTACCTATTACGCCAACTAGTTGTTCTTTGGCAGCTAAGTGGGTCAGAATAAGTTTATTTAAGCTAGACAGTTCTACTGCTAAATCTTTATGTATTATTTTTATAGTATCCAATTTACATCTCTAATGCTATTTTAACCTCAGTTCGATATAAGAATTATTAATTCTTATATCGATACTTGCTTTGTTATAAGGAAAAATGCACTCTTGAAGCGGCTGACGCGGGTGCATTTTAACTTTTTTCATCATTCAATATGTAATTTTAATAATTAAAATCACATATTGAATGGAGTATTATATTTTAACAATCAGGTGGGCAGCCGCTTCAAACCTGATTGTTTCTATATATAATACTGAATTCGATGTAACTTGTTACATCGAATTCAGGTTATTTTATGACTTCCTGCCAAACATCACTATCAACCTCCAAAAAAGGCTGGATCATTAATTGTTTTAACAATGAATGATGCTCATTAAAATCAGGTACTAGTTCTTGTATCCTTTTTGTTACATTATCACCAATATGTATTTTTTCCGAGGCTTTTTTGTATAATGCTAGATAATATAATGGCAAAAATTTATTAAAGTCTACGGAACCTATTTTGCCTTTTTCTATATTACTTGAATCTAAATTATACTCAAAACTTATGTCACCTGAGTTAGAATCAGGATGATCTGATATGGTTCTTAAAAAATACTTCGTACCTTCTTTGTATACAATACGACTATCTTCTGAGAATGTTTTAAACCTACCCAAGTTAAAGAAATAATTGGTTATAATATCCGTTGCCTTTAAATAATTATTGAAGACAATAAGTCCCTTAATATCAAATTTTCTAAATGCATCTAGCCTGCATTCACTTGATAATCGAAATCCGGTATTATTAGAAAACAAACTAAGATTATTTATTTGAGCTCTCATTATATCTTTTTTTCTAGCAAGAAAATTTATATCTAAATCAAAAATATATTGATGGTTCTCTAATTCAGTCAAGTTGAATTTATCTTTATTACTGTTAATATACTGTAATTCTTCTATTAAAGATGAACTATTAGGGAGTAGCGATATATATGACAATAAATACTGTATAGAATTCAATATATTATCGGAAAATCCTGGCTTCAAATCAATTTTTGATTTAACCTTAAGATGACTATCATTGCTACCTTCTTCTACTTTACTTTGATACAATAAAGTAGTCAAGGATTCTTGGATACTACTTGAAAACTTGCTGGATATCATTTTTATTTCCAAATCTTTAGCAAATTCACTATATAAAGATTTATTAGTTTTTATATAAAACTTACCTTCAAAACTAAAAGGTATCGGCCAAGCAAATCTATATAATAAAAGACCAGCTGGTATTCTTCTGTTTATAATATTACTTTCTAAGATGTTTGTTGAATAAGTAACATTTAATTTTTGTGGCACATTATTTTTAAAATCTTCTAGATCAGTATAATATTTATTCCTTTCTAGTGAAAATGAAATAATTGTATGATCTTCATCATATAATTTCTGCCCGTCAACTAAATCAAAAATTTTTGTTTTCTCAGATGTTAATTCCAACTTTTTTATAAAATTTATAATTTCAAACGGATCTTTTTTTTGTATAAAAATCTTAAATAATTTAAAGCTTAAAGGCATTTTGGCTATAAAAGAATAATTACCACTTTCGAATTTTGTACCAAATCCCAACTCAATAGGTTTATAGCGACCTGTTGCGTCACCAAAATAACTAACAAAGCAAGCCTGTTTCAGTAAATCATAACCTATATAAATCGGGGAATTAAATTCAATTATACTATTCTCTCCCTCTTCATGCCAACCAATTACTTGCAAGGCAATTTTAAACGGAAAACCATAGCTAACAACTTTATTAAATTTAATGAAATATTTTTGTTCACTATCTATCGAATTAGCAGCGATATAGCGGTTACTATATTGCCCATTAATCTTACTAGCTACAGAAGTAACAATTACCAACCATGAAATGGTATAAATCAATAGGATTACAGCAATTATAACTGATATATATATTAACTTTTTTCGCATGCTCATTAACTTCAATTTACGCGAATTTGGGATAAGAATTTGTCAATTCTTATCCCAAATTCAGTGAAATTATAGATTGCTTCGTCGACCTATGGTCTCCTCGCAATGACGTTTTATAAGCGTATATGTCTATTAGCGAGCGAACGTACGTGAGCGTGGCAATCCATTTTGCTAAAAACATGATTTTAAAAGATTAAAATTATGTTTTTAGCTTTAGAAAGGTTTAAAATGCATTCGCAAAATCGTTTTAAGAATACATTTTCCCTTATATTAAAGCCAATTCGGGATAAGAATTAACTAATTCTTATCCCGAATTGGGGTCAATTACATAACTTCACATATTCCCGGTTTAGTTGTACTATATTCCAAAACCACAAAATAACTATAATAATAAAAATTGTTAGTAAATAAACTACTATTGAATCACATGTGGCAGTAGGCACTATAATAAATATAAAAGACTGGATAAAAGCTCCTAAGGACTTACCAAATTTAATACCAATAACCTCAACAGCAGCTTTACCTTTTGTTCGAAGTTCTAATGATAAAGGAATATATGCCATTTCCTTTGTTGAATCAAATAACGAATATTTAGTTGATTTACTTAAAATATTTTGTACTCCTCCGATAATTACAGCCACATAAATTGGATTAAAGTCTTTTATACCAAAACTTATATATTCTGAAAAAATAACAAAGATAAAAAACATTAAGCCAGTTATCAAAAGCATTAAGGGTGTTAATAATGCTGAAATTAACCAAGTAAATTTCCTAATCACATTACTACCAACTATCATAAAAGTAACGCTGGAAATTCCCATCCAAATATTAAACCTACCCATAAAATGTATATAATCTAACATATTGGAATTAAGCTCCCTTACCTTAGCTTTCCACGGACCTTCCACTATATTAATTAGTAGTGCATAACAAATTATCAATAAAGCAATGCGTCCAATATATTTTGAGTTAATAACCAACCTTATACTATCCATAAGTGATAAGGAAGTTTTTGCCTGTATTTGAACTATTTGGAAATCAGCCTTTAGCACCTCGTCATTCAAAATAAGATAATTAATTAACCTAAATAACAGCATGGAAATTATACCAACAAACACTATTATAGAAATAACAGGTTGTAGCATTAGTTCTGATTTATATTGCAAATCTTCATTTATTATAACTTGAGCATCGACTACCCCTCGTACATTTGAGAAAGCTACTAATATATTGCCAGCTAAAATCAGACCAACATTACCTACCATTCCTAAAATTGGATAGAAACGTTTCGCTTTACTGGTATCAAAAATATTATTAGCAAATTGCCAAAACATTAGATTAATAATTACTGCACTCCATAATTCTGAACAGATATACATGAGAGCATAACTCCATTTACCCATTATCTTGATAAACCATCGAAAATTAGGATACAATGATACTAAATGTTCTACCTGCTCAGCATTTGGATGATAAAACTCCTGATTAGGGTAAATGATATAAGCAAATATCAGGAAAAAAAGCAAAAAACTCAAAATTACTATATAAAAAATATATTCAAAACGTACGTGATTACTAAGTTTTACATATATTATAGTAAATAATATAGAGGAAGGAAGAACAAACCAAAGTTTTAGGAAACTAATGACTTCTGCTCCTATTGATGGTATGACCAATCCGTCCTTAACGGATCTAAGTGTTCCAAAATTAAAAAGAATACACAGCATCATTAATGCCATAGGCAAAAAAAGTTTCAATTCCTCTCTTTCTATAGGCCAAATGATTTCCTGAATTTTAGTAAAAATACTTTTGAATGGTAACATTATTTTATACAAAAAATTACCTAAAGACTAACACTATTTAACCTGAGTTGCCAATTAATTTATAAGAGCAGAGCTAGGTTTTATGAACATTTGAAGTTAATTTGTAACATTAAAACACTTAATAAAAACTATATTTTTTAGAAATATGTTTGTATTAAAAATGTTTTAGTATCGAGCCTCACATGAAACCAGCGTTAAATATAGCTTTTGCCAGTATAATTAATTGGCAACTCGGGTTATTTAACATAGATAATGTAATGAAGCCAAACTAAACCTTTTAAAGCTCTATGTTAATAAAGTCAATGAAAATAAGCATATTTTTCTATTAACAAAATATTTATGTGACAAAATTATAGGACAACGAGACATAACTTGCCTTGTAGGAAAATTTTTAATATGCTACAAAAGATAAAGTAAAATGATAATAATTATGTCCATTAGGTCAATATTAGCCATATATTTATTGTTTCTTTTTCCATTATATTTATATGTTAATGTAGCATATGCTAATATAGACGTAGAAATTGCTGAATCACATAAATGCTCAAGGATGTTTCCTTACTTTGAAAAGGTACATAAAATTCCTCCTAATACGTTACACTCGATAGCTTTAAAAGAATCGGGCAAAAAACATACTGAATATAAAATTAAAGTGGTTTGGCCTTGGACTGTCAATGTTGAAGGTAAAGGATATTATTTTAATACTAAAAAAGAGGCAACATCATTTGTAAAAAAACAAATTATTCAAGGCAAAGAAAATATTGATGTAGGATGTATGCAAATCAACTTAAAACATCATTTAAATGCATTTAACTCTTTAAATCAAGCTTTTGATCCTAAGAAAAACGTCGCCTATGCTGCTAAATTCCTAAAAGCTAAATATGATCAGTTAGGTAGTTGGCACAAAGCAATTGCTCATTACCATTCAGCCACCCATGAGTTTGGCTCTAAATATAAACAAGATGTTATCAAAATTGCTAACAATATGGACTTGTATAAAAACTCTATTAACATGTATAGTGGATACAATTATTATAATAATACACCTCCTCTGCCAACAAACATGCTTTTGAGGAATAAACAGAGAGCTTCATTTGAAAGTAATATTAGGAAATATAAGAGTAATATTATGGTAGTATTACCAAGAGCTAGCTAGAGGTAACAATTATATTTGATCGTGAGAAGTTAAAATCTAATCGTGACAAAGTGGTGGATAATATCGCTGAGTGTTCGTTTTTTAAATATGCAGCATTCGATATTATTGAACGTCTAAATATTATTGATAAAGAATTTCCTGATATTTTAGATTTAGAATGTCGTACTGGTATACTAACTAAACTATTAGTGCAGAACTATAACTATGCTATAATTGTAGCGGCTAGTGCATCAAATGTTATGTTACAATCGTTTGACCATACTCCCAAATTACTAGTTGATGAAGAAAACTTACCATTTAAAGCAGCTAGTTTTGACCTAATAACTTTTTCCTTGGGTCTACACTGGATCAATGATGTACAAAATTTTCTGTTACAGATAAAACGTATTTTAAAACCAAATGGTCTATTTATTGGTAATTTTATCGGTGGTAACAGCCTAAAAGAACTACGAATGAAATTCATTGAAACTGAAATAGCATTAAGTCGTCCTCACTTTCAACATGTTTCCCCTTTTATCCATTTTGATCACGTAACACCTTTACTAGGACAGGCAGGATTCACAGAAATTATCGTTGATTATGAAAATATTCAACTGAGCTATAAAAGCCCTTTAGATTTCATTAGAGAATTAAAGAATATTGGAGAATCCGGAGCGTTATTAAAAAACTCTCATAACATGATATCGAAGCAAATGCTTTCTATTCTAAGCAATGATACTAACACTTTTACCGAACAAATTAATATAATTAGCTTCATTGCCTCTCCGAGTAAAAATAGTATAAAAATAACCAGTATTTAAAATAGTAGGAAAAAATAAGCATTTATAGCTTGCTCTTACTTTCTCCTTACATTATTATAATAATCATAGCTAATATACATAATATGGTATCTTATGAAAGCACAGTGCTCAACAGTTACAAGTAAGGGACAAGTTACTATCCCATCATATATTAGAAACAAGCTACACTTATCTTCTGGCAGTAAATTAGAGTTCATTATACAAGATGGCTCTTTTATAGTAGTGCCATTAATAAGCCAGTTAAAAATTTAAAAGGAATACTTCCCAAACCGAAAACACCATTAAGTATCGAAGATATGAATGAATCCATTAAGAGTGGATATGATCGGAATTGATACTAATGTTTTAATTCGTTATTTGATTCAAGATGACGAAGTACAGAGTAGCAAAGCTACAAAATTAATTGAGCAATATTCAGGTATTAGTGGTTCTATATTTATTACAAAACTTACGCTATGTAAGGTTCTAAATAGCGTAAAGAGGGTGAACGTAACTGCTGTTGCATATAATGATCTAAAAGCCCTAACTTTATTTGATAAACCGTCTTACCTATTTTGTGTGCAGTTCTTTTTAGAAAAGCCCACACTAAAAATGCACAACTAATGTGATTACGCTGGATGCGTTGTTTTCTGCATTGGCATCGTTCTATACCGGTAAGTTGCTTGATTTCTCTATGCATGCTCTCAATTACCCAACGAAAGCCACACTCATCTTGTACGGCTTTAGAAGATTTTTGAGTTTTGTTATTGGTAACAATATAATCAACTCTGTTGGTAGAAACAGTAAGTTTAAACAAATTAACATGCTTATCTTTTGCAAAGCCCTTTATATGAATCTCCACTCCGCTCTTAATTTCCTCATCTGAAAACGTTAACTTGCTAACAGCTTTATAAGGCTTAGAAGAGGAAGTTTTAGTAACGTTTCTATTTGCTTTAATAGGAGCATAATAATATTTACCCAAGGAATCAACATGTTGCATAATTTTATGCGTAGCATACCATGTGTCAAAAAGCACAGTTTGAAAAGGAATCTTTTTGCTATACACAGCATTATTTAACATATTTAATAGGTGTTCTACTTTTGTCGCTCCATCATGTTCGGGCGAAAAAATTCGGTAATCTATTACCCAAAACTTATTAATATCCGGATTATAATATACCAAACTTACTACTCCTATACCAGTAGTAATACCACCTGTAGCCCCACTGTACTGTGATCTAGCAATTTCTATTTTCTTGGTATTTCTTTTATTTAACACCGTATCATCAAATATTGTATATCCGTTAGGCGATAAAATAACATCATCCTTAATATGTTCCCATAACAAAGAAGGTGTATATTTTTCATTTTTTAAAAATCTATTAATAACATCATGGCTACATTTTTTGGCATGTTCAGCATAGTAGGTCAAACTATAATTCTTTTGACTCACTATTAGAAATTGACAGTAATCTGTCCTATTAACTGGTATTGCTTGCAATTTTATCCTCTTGGCATTTGTAAATTATACTCAACATAATGTACCATTTTTTTTCTCATAGCGTAAGTTTTGATTAATAACATAGTAGTTTGTGAAATAATTTGGGTTTTAGGACGAGGTTATAAATATTCAAAAAACCAAATAATAAATGTACTAAAAGAAATATTTGCTACTATAGAATTCCGGTTTGAGGATCACAAAACTTTATCGCTAACTGTTAGAGAATATGAGAACTGTAATACAGATTTTGCTGATATTTTAATAGGTAAACTAAATGAACTAAATGGTTGTAGTACTAGTTTCACTTTTGACCATAAAGCATCAACTCTGCCAATATTTACTACAATAAAATAATCAAAAAATAATTGAATTAAATTCAAATTAGCTATTAGTGTTCGTATATTTATGGTTTATAATGCCATTAATTATTATAAGTAAGGGAAAATATATGCAAGAATTTGATTTAATAGTAATTGGTAGTGGTCCAGCTGGTTATACAGGAGCAATAAGAGCAGCTCAGTTAGGTATGAAGGTTGCCTGTATAGAGAAAAGGATGACGCTTGGTGGTACTTGCCTAAATGTTGGCTGTATTCCTTCCAAGGTATTGCTAAATTTCTCTGAGAAATATCATGAAGTATTGAACCATTGTGCCGATATTGGCATTATGACCTCAGCCAAACTTGATTTACAAAAAATGATGACTAAAAAAAGTCAGATAGTATCAGACTTATGCAAAGGCATAGAAAGCTTGTTTGCAAAAAATAAAATCACTAAATTTACAGGAAGTGCCAAATTTATTTCAGCCAATCTTGTGGAAATTACTAACGGTACATCAATTGAACAGATATCGGCTAAAAATATTTTAATTGCTACTGGCTCTGATATTATTGAAATGCCCAATATTGTTGTTGATGAGGAATATATAGTTTCATCAACGGGAGCTTTGAATCTTGCTAAAGTCCCAGAAACTATGGTAGTGATTGGTGGTGGTTATATCGGTTTAGAGCTTGGTTCGGTATGGAATAGGCTTGGTTCTAAAGTAACGGTTATTGAATATGCTGGAAGTATTGTGCCAGCTTTAGATAAAGAGATTATCGGTCAATTTACCAAAATCCTGCAAAAGCAATCTATTGAATTGCGATTAAATACTAAGGTGCTGTCTGCTGAGAAAAAAGCAGGAAAAGTTGTTTTGAATATACAACAAACAGCCGATAACTCAGTGCAACAAATAACTGCTGATATAGTGTTATTGGCTGTTGGTAGAAAAGCCCATACAACAGATTTAGGTTTAGATAAATTAGCTATTGAAACGGACAAACAAAATAGAATTACGGTAAATAGGCAGTTTCAAACAATAATTCCGAATATTTATGCTGTCGGTGATGTAATTGCTGGTCCTATGCTTGCTCATAAAGCAGAAGAGGAAGCTGTTGCTGCCGCTGAAATTATGGCAGGCTTAGCAGGTCATGTTAATTATAATCTTATTCCAAGTGTCATCTACACTTATCCAGAAGTGGCAAGTGTTGGTTTAACAGAAGAACAATTGAAAGAAGCTAAGATTGATTACAAAGTTGGTAAATTTCCATTTTTGGCAAATAGTCGAGCGAGAAGCACAGGCTCTACTGATGGGATGGTAAAAATATTAGCTGATAGCATAACTGATAAAGTACTTGGAGCACATATTATAGGTTCTTGCGCTGGTACTATGATTGCAGAGCTTGTAGCATTTATGGAATTTGGGGCTTCTTCAGAAGATATAGCAAGAACTTGCCACGCCCATCCTACCTTGAGTGAAGGCATAAAGGAAGCGGCTTTGGCTATGGATAGGAGGAGTATTAATTTTTAGGAAGCTGTTTAAATAGTAATTAGTTTTATACAACAAAGCCCATTAATTTTTTGATTTCAGTCAGAGTTCTAGTAGCGATAACTCTAGCTTTATCTGCTCCGTTATGTAGTGTGCTTACTAGATAATCTTGGTTTTTCATTAACTCTGCATATTTGGTATTAATGGGAGTTAGAGTTGTGATGATAATATCAGCTAGATCATCCTTAAATTTAGCAAAACCGGTATTTTGGTATTGATTAACTATTGTGTCAACATTACTACCAGATAAACTGCAATAAATGTTAATTAAATTGCTGATTTCTGGTCTATTCTGAGGATCATAACTAATCTCAGCTAAATGATCGGTTTTAGCTTTTTTAATTTTTTGGTAAATTTGATCTCGACTATCATTTAAATTAATACGAGATAAATCAGATGGATCAGATTTACTCATTTTTTTACGACCATCTTTTAAGCTCATTATTCTTGATGAGCCTTGAATTAATGGTTCTGGTAATTTTAGGATGTCTTGATTGAATTTCCTGTTGATGATAGCCGCAATATCTCTGGTAAGTTCTAAATGTTGTTTTTGATCATCGCCAACAGGTACTATATCAGCATTATATAATAATATATCAGCTGCCATCAATACTGGGTAAGACAATAATCCTAAACCAGCACTCTCCTGGTCTTTTCCTGCTTTGTCTTTAAACTGAGTCATTCGTTTAAGCCAACCAAGCGGAGTAACGCAATTTAATATCCAAGCAAGTTCAGTATGCTCCTTCACCATACTTTGGGCAAATATAGTGGTTTTCTCCGGCAAAAGTCCTGTTGCTATATATATAGCAACAGTTTGCAATATAGAAGAATTTAGCTCTATAGGTGAACGATCTATAGTAATAGCATGCAAATCGGCTAAAAAGAACAAGCAGTTATACTCATCTTGGAGCTTAGACCAATTAACAATTGCCCCGAGATAGTTTCCTAAATGCAGAGTCCCGGTCACTTGACATCCGGATAGAGCTGTTTTTTTCATTTAATTTCCCCGAATAATTACTAATTATATCTATATGTAGACGTAATTTTATGCTATTGTACCCATTAATTATTAACAACTAAGATTAACCAACTATGTTTTGGCGTTTAAGAGTATTAACATTTTATGCATTACTTGCTATATTTACCATTACATTCTTCCTTATATGTTACATACCTGTAACATATTTTAATGTCAACTATTATATACGTTACAGGATTGGAGTTATTTTCTCCTATGTATTTATTTGGCTGGCTAGAATCTTTTGTGGTTTAAAATACCAAGTTTCTGGTCTAGATAAATTGCCTTCATTTCCTTCTATAGTATTGTCTAATCACCAATCATGCTGGGAACAAATATTTGTACAATTAATTATACCTGAACATTCTTGGGTATTAAAAAAAGAGTTATTTAATATCCCATTATTTGGTTGGGGATTGGAAATGGTTAAGCCAATTGCCGTAGACCGTAATGCCAATATCTCAGTTGGTCAAATTTTAAGAGAAGGACAAGAAAAGATAAAAAGTGGTTTATGGTTGGTTATTTTTCCTGAATCTACTAGACTTAGACCAGAACAAAATGTCAAATTTAAACCCAGTGCAGCAAAATTAGCATTACTAGCAAAAGTACCGATCGTGATGATGGCTCACAACGCAGGGGTATACTGGCCAAAGGGTTTTTGGATTAAGAAACCAGGGGTAATCCAAGTAAAGATTATTGATGTTATTCCTGTAGAAGAAATGGAGCAATCTGATGTTCGAGAATTGACAAGTAAGATAGAACAGGTAATCAATACTGAAAAGCAAATATTATTTGAACAAACTTTGTGAAGCAATAAATTTAATCTAGACAAATATTAATGCCTTGGATAGAATTAAATAGTACTATTTAATCATGGCAGTTTAAAGTTGAAAAAACCGAAGTAGTTTTAGGTGGATATGTGCTTCAAACGTCATTGCGAGGAAATTGCTTCGGCGGTACTTCATATCTTCGTAGCTCATGACGTTGGATGTCTTAATAATTACTTACTTCAGCTTCAAGGTGCGATTTTTAAACTACCCTGCTATTTAACAGTATCAAAACCATTAAAAATAGGTATATCATGAAAGAAAAATTAACATTCAATCTTAGATATCTACGTGAGAATCAGGATACTCAGTACCCAGAACAATCTCTTGAAAAAGGGAAATGTAATAATTACAATTTACGTAATAATGTAAGAAATCCAGAAATACCAGATGCAACATTTAAAAAAGATCAGTCTATTCCCTATACTGTTCATAATTACACAGTATCACCAACTGTTGAGGCAGCTTTTAATGCTTATGAGACAAATGGCACCTCTACTCATTTTCTTATAGATAAAGAGGGGGTAACATTTAAATTGGTGCCTGTGACCTGTAGGGCTTACCATGCAGGAGTTGGTGGGTTACACTATCTAAGTAAGTGGAATCCTCACTTGCCGGAGAACATTTTAAAGAATGATATGAATAGTTTTTCGGTAGGAATTAATTATGTAAATACTGGATTAGAAGATTATCCCGAGCCACAGATAAGGGCTGGAATTGAGTTGCAAGAATGGTTAACAACTAACACACATTCTAATCCAAAAATGTTATTGGCTCATAGTGATTGGACTTCTGGAAGGAAAATAGGACCTGGACCGTATTTTCCATGGCAAACATTCGCCAAGGCAGAAGAAAAAGGGTTTTCTCATAATTTTGGTGTATATTGCTTTAAGGAAAGGAAAGAAAATCCGGAAGTAATAGTTTCTTATAAAGACGAGAGTAAGCAAGATAAAGATACAATTGAAAATATACAAAAGCAACTTGAGGAGTTAGGATATAAAGTACTAAATAATGAAGGTACGAATCTAGGAAAGCTAGATGATCAAACTATTAATGCTATGTTATCGATGAAACTGCATTATCGAGGACAGGATATTGTAAATGATCCAAATCAAAAGATTTTGTGGGAAAACTTGTGGCATAATAATACCAAAGAAAATAAAGAGGCTCTTGGTGGTATATGGGACGAAAATGACTCAATGGTACTTGGAGATGTGTTAAATCAGTACTCGGAAAATTAATCGCTTCAAATTTTTGTAATAAACCACACAAAACAACTAACTAGCCTCTATAAATATCACAGAGGCTAGTTGAGTTAGTTTGGTTTTAATTAAAATACTTACGCTCCTTAGTTACAACTTCATCTTCATTAGAGGAGGCTGTTTTGTTATTTTGCCATTTCTTTGCAGATTCGCGTTTATTACCATTATTATCGCTGTTATCTTTATAAGACTCAGATTTTTGATTACTTGTAACGTCCTGAGTAACTTTAGCATCGATATTTTTTATGGTTAATTTTGCTTTGCCTTTATTGTCAAAACCAATAAGTTTAACTTTTACTATATCTCCATGTTTTAAAACACTAGATACAGATTCGATACGTTCTTTTGAAATCTCACTAATATGTATGAATCCATCACGATTACCTAAATAATTGATAAACGCTCCAGAGTCTAATATTTTAACAACAGTTCCATTGAATATGCCGCCTATTTCAGGATCAAAAGCAATTGACTTAATTTTTTCGACAGCCATATCTAGCTTCTCTTTGCCTATAGCCGAAACAGTTACATTGCCATCGTCGCTTATGTCAATTTTAGCCGATGTCATATCACAAATTTCGCGTATTACTTTGCCACCCGACCCTATGACGTCTCTAATTTTATCTTTATCAATTTTAAAACTTTGAATACAAGGTGCATACTGGCTAATATGGTTATTGGTTTTATTAATAGTCTTATCCATTTCTTGTAAAATATGAACAAGACCAAGCTTTGCTTGAACTAAAACATGCTTCATTATTTCAAACGTTACTCCAGATATTTTTATATCCATTTGTAATGCGGTTATGCCGTGTGTGCCACCAGCTACTTTAAAATCCATATCTCCAAGATGATCTTCATCCCCCATAATATCGGATAATACTACAAACTTATCACCTTCTTTTATCAAACCCATAGCAATACCTGCTATAGGAGTTGTGATGGGTACTCCAGCATCCATCAGAGCCATTGAGCTACCACAAATAGTAGCCATAGATGACGAACCATTACAGGAGGTAATTTCTGACACTACTCTAATAGAATAAGGGAACTGTTCTTTAGTTGGCAACATACGGTTAATGGCTCTCCATGCTAGTTTGCCATGACCTATCTCTCTGCGACCAGGAGCTCTTACTGGGGTTGCTTCGCCTACTGAATAAGGAGGGAAAATATAGTTAAGCATAAAACGCTCTTTATATTCCCCGTCTAAACTATCAACAATTTGTTCATCTTGACCAGTACCTAGTGTAGTGACTACTAAACTTTGTGTTTCTCCTCTAGTAAATAAGCTTGAACCATGTGTTTTTGGCAGTATCGCAACCTCACAAGCAATGTTTCTTATATCTGTTGGTTTTCTACCATCTATACGAATATTTCTCTTTAATACGTCATGACGTAGTACATCTGATTCTACTTCTTTAAGAGCGAACTCAATCTGAGCATTAGTAAGATTATTATTAGCAATATCTTCGGCAAAATGTCGCTTAATTATATCAGAAACATGCTTTACCGCTAAGACCCTTTCTTGTTTTGATTTGATAGAAAAAGCATGCTGAATATCTTCTGATGCGATGCTTCTAATTTGTTCCTTTAAGCTAGTAGGGAATAAATCGGTAAGCTGTAATTTAGGTTTCCCAGCAATATTTACTAAGTCATTAATCAATTCAATTACAGGCTGTAATGCCTTGTGACCAAACTCAATAGCTTCCAACATTTTTTCTTCGGACAATAGATCAGCTTCAGACTCAACCATCATAACTGACGTCTTAGTGCCTGCCACTACTAAGTCTAATTTACTATCCTTTAATTGACTAAATGAAGGGTTTAATATGAATTGATCATTTATCAAACCAACTCTGCTAGCTGCTACTATATCTTGATAGGGTGCATTAGACAAAGCCAATGCAGCCGATGCTCCAATAATTGCTAATATATCCGTATTACATTCAGGATCGTATGAAAGAACAGTACATATTACTTGTGTTTCATTAAGAAAGGCTGGGTGGAATAATGGTCTAATCGGTCTGTCGATCAAGCGTGAGACTAATACTTCTTTTTCTGACCCTTTACCTTCTCTTTTAAAAAATCCTCCAGGTATTTTACCAGCAGCAAATGCCATTTCTTTGTAGTGTACAGTAAGAGGAAAGAATCCTATCCCTTCTTTTACTTCTTTGCTACTCACGGCAGTACATAATAAAACACTTCCTCCCATTTTTACCATAACTGCTCCATCAGCTTGACGAGCAATTTTACCAGTAGTTAATTCTAGTCGTTTCCCACCTAATTCTATCGTTTTTGTTATTTCTTCAAACATTCTTATTCCTTATTTAATGAACAAAAAACCCGGCTAAAATTTTGATTTTTTAACCGGGCTTTATTTTACTTTCTTATTCCTAGTTTATTAATCAACGACAAATATCTGCTTAGACTTTGCTTCTTGATATAATCCAACAATCGACGCCTACGACCAACTAACATCAATAATCCTCTTCTCGAAGAATAATCTTTGTGATTAGTTTTAAAATGCCCTGTTAAGTTATTGATTCTTTCAGTTAGAATTGCACATTGCACTTCACTAGAACCAGTATCGTTTTCTTTAGTAGCATATTCTGTAATTAATTGCTGCTTACGCTGTGCTGTAATCGACATCATTAATCTCCACGTTTATTTTTATTAGGTTAAATACTCGGAAAGAATTAAAGCAATTTTCACTCAAGCTACCAATTGCTAAGAGAGAGTCATGATACCGAATCCAAATTAATTCAATATTTTCAGGATAATCAAAATAGCATTTCTGACCATGAATGATTTTCTTAGCTTGGTCAGTAGTAGCATCAAGCACCAGGATGTCGTCCAGTACTGCTTCAATCTTTATAGCTTTTTCTGCGAGAAACTGTTTCATTTCTTGCTTTTGTATATCAAGTTCTGTTAATTTAATAGCATTGCATGCTGCAAATATTCCAACTTTAGTACGCTGTAATTCTACCACAAATCCTAAACTTTGCAAGGATAAAGTAATATCTTCTGCTAGAGTCCTTACATAAGTCCCTTTAGAGCATTCAACCTTATAGGTAGCTTGATTATTTTGGTGATTGAAATTAAGACATTCTAAATTATATATTTCAATATTTCGAGGAGTTAATTCTACTACCAAATCTTCTCGTGCTAACTTATAAGATCTAATACCGTTAACTTTTATAGCAGAAAAGGCAGGAGGACGTTGTTTTATTGTACCTATGAATTTTTTACATATATTATGGCAATCAATTGAAGTAGGAATATTATCAGTAACCTTTATTATTTTTCCTGAAGCATCTGCTGTATCAGTTTGCCTACCAAACTGTACCGTAAAAATGTAAGTTTTCTTTGCATCTACTAGAACTCGTACTAGTTTTGTTGCTTCACCAATTGCCAAAGGTAATACACCTTCAGCTTCAACATCCAAAGTCCCACAATGACCAACTTTAGCCCCTAAAAGGTTTTTCTTAATGATAGAAACAAGCTTTGCTGAGCTTATGCCTTTAGGTTTATAAATATTAAGCCAGCAATTATTAAGGTAAAACGTCATTTGTTCGGTTATTTACGAATATTGTTAGCATAAGAGTAGTTTAAATCTTAGCATAATCCTATCCTATGAAAAAAACACTGTTTTTCTTACAAAAAAGCACTTTGTATATCAAAATATATATTGTATATATAGAATGTTATGATAAAATAGAAATGATAGGCTAACTATATATTAAACGTAAACTTAAAGATATTTGCAATATGTATCTTTGTTTTTTTATTAGCAAAGCTTTTGGTAGCTTATCATATGAGGTTTATCATTTTCCTAAGGATAAGAAGCTTAGAATTAAGTTGGAATTTACTTCTCCTAATTCAAATCAAACAGAATTATATATTCCTCATCAAGTTTGGGGACATGATTTGTCTAATCAAATAAAAAATATTCATGTAGAAAATGGTGTTTTTATAAAAAATGCTAATAAAATAACGCATAAACCCAATCAAAAGATTATTGTATGGTATGATATATTGAATACTCAAGAAAAACTTGGATCAAGCTATTATACTTACATAATCGACCAGGGATTTTATTTTTTATATAAGTTTGCCTTAATATGCCCCAAATTATATACAAACGGCGAAAGTATAGATGTAGATATTAAATTTGCTAGTCATAATGATGTATTTACTAATTTTGGCAATATTGCTGCTAATAAAATACAAAAGCTTAATCTTACTGCAGATAACTTAATTTCAAAGGGATTTGCTATATCTGGAAACCATAGTATCTTACAAAATGTAAATTATAAGGGTAACAACATAATATTTTTTAGTATAGATACCAAATCACAGGAAAGATTAACAAAACTTTTGTATGAAATAATAAATGCTCAAGAGAGATTCTTTGAAACAAAGAATAATGATAATTTGTTTGTATTCATAAATAACCATAGAAAACATAATAGTTTCTATGGTACTTTAATTGGCGGTAATACTGTTCTGTATCTATTACCTGAGAAGTTTAATGTAAATGATTTTAATATTAAGCACCTACTGGCACATGAAAATTTGCATAAGTGGATAGGCAATACTCTGATAAAGGAAAAAGAGGAAACGCTATATAAGTGGTTTACAGAAGGATTTACACAGTATTTTACTGACAAGATTAATTTAACTAATGGAATTGTAACATTTGAAGAATATTTAGGGAACTATAACAAGATTTTACAAAAATATTATACCTCTCCTTACTTATTATTTGATAATGAAACTATATCAAAATTATATTGGGATAATGCTCTAGCTAGCGAGTTACCATATGACAGAGGCTATATAATAGCATCTGTACTAGATATAAAAATACAAAATCTAACTAATACTCAGTTTAGTTTAGATAATCTTATAAAAACAATAGTGGCAAATCATATTCATAATAAAAAAGAGAAATTCACTACCTCAATTATGAGGCAATATATTAACAATATTACCAAAAATAACTTGAAACGTACAGTTAATAAATTTGTAAAATATGGTAATTTTGATTTAAGTAATTTCTTAAATAACTCAAAATTACATTATAAAAAAATTGCCATAAATGATTATGGGTTTGATATTACAAATTTTCAAAAGATAGTTAGCAACTTAAAAAAGGATAGTACAGCATATAAAGCTGGGCTACGTAATAATGATAAATTCAAGAAAATTCATATTTCACAAAAAAATCAAGAAGCTGTAGCGGAAATAACCATTGAACTAATTAATGGAAGATTAATAAAAATTCCTGAATATACCAGTATTTATAAGTAGACAGGATTATCAAAAGCTAAAAAACAGAAACTTGATTTTAATGAATTATTATTGAGCGGTACAAAATTTGATCAACTAGAAATCAAGAGAGTGAGGGAAAAGACTTGAGTGATAAGATATCTTCTAGTACAGGGCATTTAAACATTGCAGCTTATCTAGCCATATTATATAATAATTATCTTAAAAATTGTTTCGGTATTTATGAACAAATGGATCTATTATTTTGGTACTAACGGTGGGGAAGGCAATGCTCAAATGAAAGACATACTCGGTAGTAAAGGAGCTGGTCTTGCTGAAATGTCTAACTTAAATTTACCTATTCCCGATGGTTTTACTATTACTACAGAACTTTGTAATTATTTTTATAAAAATAATTACAATTTGCCTGAAAATTTTAATAAGGATTTAGCGGTAGCTGTTAAAAATTTAGAAAATGCTACTGGTAAGATTTTTGGGGATCATAAAAATCCACTACTACTATCCGTCCGTTCAGGTTCAAGAGCCTCTATGCCCGGCATGATGGATACTATACTTAATCTTGGGTATAATGATCAAGTTTGCGATGTGCTATCCAGTACTGGAAATGAAATTTTTGCTCTTGACAGCTACCGAAGATTCTTAGAAATGTACGGATCAATAGTATTATCCGTTTCAAACGGATTATTTAAGAATGCATTTGAAATGCATAAGAGCAAATGTAATATTTATCAAGAGAATGAAATTACTGGGGATTTCCTAAGAATAATAGTTGAAGAGTTTAAAAAGATAATCTTTAATCATTGTGGTGAATCGTTTTTTGATCCATATACACAACTAGAAGAATCAATAAAAGCCGTATTAAAATCTTGGACAAGTGATAGAGCAATAACTTATAGAAAGCTACATAATATACCCAATGATTGGGGTACAGCGATTAATGTACAGTCAATGGTTTTTGGTAATCAAAACAATAATTCTGCAACAGGAGTAGTATTTTCACGTTGCCCTGCAACTGGTGAAAATAAGCTTTTTGGTGAATATCTAGTAAACGCCCAAGGTGAAGATGTAGTGTCAGGGACAAGAACCCCAAGCCCTATTATGTCAAACGATCATATTCCTGATTGCTCAATGCAAACAGTTATGCCACAAATATTTGATCAATTACAGAAAATTTGTAAGAAGTTAGAACTACATTACTTGGATATACAAGATATAGAATTCACCGTGGAAAACGGTAAGTTCTATGTCTTGCAAACACGTACTGCTAAAAGAACAGCTTTAGCCAGTATTAAAATTGCCACGGATATGGTACAAGAAGGATTGATTACTAAACAACAAGCAATAATGCGTGTAGATCCGGAATCTCTAACTCAGCTTTTGCACACGGCTATTGATTATAGCAATACTCTAAGCCTCATTGCTAAAGGACTGCCAGCATCTCCTGGGGCTGCCACTGGTATAGTAGTTTTTTCTCCATATGATGCCGAGAAAATGTCGCATCACCATAAAGTAATTTTGGTACGCCATGATACTAGTCCTGAAGATATAAATGGTATGTATGTTTCAGCCGGTATTCTTACAGCTAGAGGAGGAATGACATCACATGCGGCTGTAGTCGCTAGAGGATTAGGAAAACCATGTGTTTGCGGGGCAAGTGATGTGGTAATAGATGAAAAAAAACAGCTCTTTAAAATAGGGGAAACTATCATTAATTATGGTGACTTAATAACTATAGATGGTGGAACAGGAAAAATTTTTTTAGGGGAAGTACCACTTATTCAGCCTAGTTTTACTAAGGAATTGCAAACAATTCTAGATTGGGCAGATGAATTTGCTACTTTAAAAGTTAGAGCCAATGCTGAAACTATTTTAGACGCTGGTGTTTCCATGAAATTTGGGGCGTGTGGAATTGGACTATGTAGAACAGAACATATGTTTTTTGACCCTGATAAAATTCCATTAGTACGAGAAATGATAATTGCTCCTGATATAGAACGGAGAAAACATGCGATAAATAAATTATTGCCCTTGCAAATTCGAGATTTTAAGGCATTATTTCGAATTATGCATGGTAAAGTCGTAAATATAAGACTGCTTGACCCTCCTTTACATGAATTTTTGCCAACAACAGAGATTGATAAAAGAAACTTAGCAGATGTTATGAATCTACCTTTAGCTGTTGTGGAACAACGTTTGCACGCATTATATGAAGTGAACCCCATGCTTGGACATAGAGGATGTCGCCTAGGTATTTCTTATCCTGAGATTTATCAAATGCAAATAATGGCAATTTTTACTGCTATCAGAGAATTGCAAATTGAAGAAAATATAAATATTGTTCTAGAGTTAATGATTCCTTTAATCAGTGACGTTAATGAGCTAAAAGCTTTAAAGATACATATACAAGATGTGATCATTGACATGGAAAATACTAACCAATGTAAGTTTGATTTTACTCTTGGTACTATGATCGAGCTACCAAGAGCTGCTTTAAAAGCTGGAGAAATTGCCAAGCAGGTAGATTACTTTAGCTTTGGTACCAACGATTTAACACAAACAACTTACGGCATTTCTAGAGATGATGTAGCGTCATTTTTTCCAGACTATTTGGAAAAAAAAATCTTTGCATTTGATCCTTTTAGTAAATTGGATGAGGAAGGGGTTGGTGAGTTAATAGAAACTGCTATACAACGTGGGCTAAAAAACAACCCTACATTAAAACTTGGCGTATGCGGAGAACATGCGGGAAATCCTGATTCTATAGAGTTTTTTCATAAAATTGGTTTGCATTATATATCCTGTTCACCATACCGTATTCCTATCGCAAGGATTGCTGCAGCTCAAGCGGAAATAAAGAGATGTGGGTAAAAATATCCCGGTAAATCTATATTAATTATTATTTCTTTAGCAAATATTTTCTCCGGTAAGATTATTCTTTTGGCATGTAATAACATTTCCTTGGATAAAGCCATTGCCTCTTGAGTACCATATTTTGTGTCACCTATTATGGGACAACCCAGCATTTTCGCATGAAATCGAAGTTGATGCATTCTGCCAGTAAGAGGAGTGAACTCAACTAGAGTCAAACCATTATTTAAGTTTTTCAGCAATTTATAGCGAGTTATGGCTAATTTGCCATGTTCTTCATCATTTTGTACAGTCTCATACGCCCCTCCCCTATTCTTCCCTATCATACCACTAATTTCTCCTTCATGTTGCGGAAGGTTACCTAAAACTACTGCAATATAGGTTTTCTGAATATTCTTTTCCTTAAAGGCTTTCACTAATTTTATACTACTCGCATAATTTTTAGCGATTAGTAATATACCTGAAGTATCTTTATCTAACCTATGTACTAGTTTTAAATCTGCCCCTTGGCTATTTAAATATTGTAGTGCATCATCTATAGATAGGCTTATTTTACTACCGCCTTGGGTTGCAAGACCTGATGGCTTATTAATTGCTATAAGCCACTCATCCTGATAAACTAGGTAATCCTTCATTAACTTACCAGCTAGTATAACTGTCGAACTCGAAAAAACCCTATCAGACACTTTTTGAGGTTCTAAATTTAAACTATCCTCTATAAAAATTTGATCCCCAGCCTTTATTCGCAAATTTGCCGCTACCTTACAAGAATTAACCATTATCTGTTTAAACCTTAAGGCACGCTCAACCATCCCTTGGGTAAAGCTAGGATATAACTTCTTCAAGTAACGATCCAACCTACAAGGTAGTTCTATATCTACATTTAATATTGCCACTAGCTACTCTTTAACAAAAAATACCCCCATAATATACATGATAATAGTATAATAGCAAAAATCTGATGCACTAAGGTCATTAATATAGGTACTGAATATAAAATAGTAATTATGCCAGCTAACATTTGTAATATCAGCACACCAACAATATAATAAGCAACTTTGTTTAATTTAGGATGCTTGGTTTTTATTAGACTCAACACTAACAAACCAACACTAGTACAAACAATATACGCTCCAATTCTATGGATAAACTGAACAAAAACAGCATCACTTAAACTATCTCTACTCAATAGTTTAAAAGCTATTTCTTGAGGTATAAAACTATTCCCCATTAACGGAAAGCTATTATATACAAGCCCTGCATCAAGACCTGCAACTAGACCACCTAAAAAAATCTGTATATAAACTATAATAATAGTGAATATACAAAAGAATTTTGCTAAATTTAAACTTATTGTCCGTTCAACTAGTAAAATATCAAAACTATTTTTCATCAGCTGATAGAACAGTAAATTATAGATAATAACTGCAATAACCAAATGACAAGCTAAACGGAAATGACTGACATATGGCTGCAAAATTAGACCACTTTTCACCATATACCAGCCCATAAATCCTTGGACTGCAAATAATAACGATATCGCCAAATATACAGGCAGTAACCTTGTATCAATCCGTCCACGTACAAAAAAATACAGTAATGGTACTAGATACAACAAACCTGCTACTCTGCCAGCAAAACGGTGAATAAATTCAAGCCAAAAAATAAATTTAAACTCTGAAAGAGTCATATTAGTATTTTTTTGCTTATATTCGACAGATTGTTGATATTTAGCAAATTCATCCTGCCAATCAGCATTACCCAGCGGGGGAACGACACCTGAAACCGGTTTCCATTCAACAATTGATAAACCAGCATCAGTAAGCCTAGTGAGACCTCCTAAAAAAATCATAAATATTACCATGCAGCAGCATACCGCCAACCAACGCTTTACTAATATGTGTGACATAAAACCTAAACTCAATGCTCTGTATAATTTTGAAGACTATTATACAACAGGCGGTTTTTTATTATAATTAAAACTAATCGCAAATAAGGTGTAAATTGGGTTAAGCCAACCAGTAGCTGTAATGTCTAAGTTATCTCTATCTATGGTAATTGCCATATCAGCTCCAGGACTATCTGGGTCATATATATGAAAAGTTATCGTTTTTTCTTGTAATATATATTTATATGCTACTACTTGATGGTGTTGGATTATATTTAACCATGTTTTAGGATTAAAAAAACTTGCTTTTGCTCTAATTAACCCAACTAAGACAGGAGTATCTGTATCAATTGTTTGCATAATAATAGGATACTGATTACTTAATTCTTTTGCATCAGTACTTTTGGCAGTAAACATAAATCTAAAATAATTAAACAAAGCTTTTACGGTGAGACTAGCCACTTGGCAATTTATTATAAAGGTAAACATTTGAGGATCAGTTTTTATACTTGGAGTAATGTTGTTTTTAGGTGTTACAATTTTATACTTATAGTATAAGATTGATGCTAAAGACATACCACCACATAAGCCATTTTTTGCATTCCCTACTGGAATACCATACCAGTAAATAACATAGGATTCAAATTTGTTTGTAAAACGGAATGTATATTGTTCTAGAGTAAAATCTTTAACCTGATGTTCTTTTGTAAAATTCATTAGATTATTGTGTGAATTTTGGACTGTCATATTGTACCTTATTAAATTAATAATGTAAGAGAGCAATTCCTTTTAATATCATTAGTTTTAGATTAGAGTCTAAAACTAATGATATTTTATATATTAGACATGTTGCGAAATTCTACTTCTACTGGTAATTTGGGCGTCGGGACTAGACTCGAATCCGTAACGAAGTTTGAGTACACTGCGGGTCGAGATTCCGTGTCTCCTACAAATCCTTTCGTAGAAGCGAATTTCGCAATATGTCTATTGATAATTTATTAGTATAGCAGATTTTTTTAGCCCACTAATACTGATACTCATTATTTTTTAAAAACTTCACACAACCTAATTCCTACTTTTAATTAGGCGATATTATTTTATCACAAATTGCATCTATAAACAAATCTCCTATTTTCCCAGTTTTACGATTTTTCAGTTCCGCCACATTATTTTCAGCTTTTTTAGGACCAATGATTATTTGGTATGGTGATCCTATAAGATCATGGGTGGCAAATTTGCTACCGGCTCGTTCACTAGTATCGTCGTATAACACTTCTATATTATTTGCTGTTAGTTTATCATATATGGTTCTAGATAATCTATTACAGTAATTATCATTTATGTTCAAATTTAATATTGATACCATAAAAGGAGCAATATTTGTAGGCCATATAATCCCTTTATCATCGTGACTTGATTCGATTATGGCAGCTAAAAGTCTTGAAATACCAATACCGTAAGAACTCATTTCCACTGGCACAAGATTACCCTTATTACTATTTACTAAAGCATTCATGGCTTCGGCATATTTTGTGCCAATATAAAAAATATGCCCAACTTCAATACCCTTACTACTGGCAAGGTCATGTTCTGATAACAGGCATTTATCAGGATCATGTTTTTCTTCTGCTGCCGCATATAAGGTTTGTAATTTTTCAATATCTAAACTTTCCTGGTCTGTTAAAGATAGAAATTTTTTATCATAAAAAATTGTACTCTCACCATTATCAGCAAGAATATGGAACTCGTGGCTTAAATTGCCACCAATTGGACCATTATCAGCAAGTACTGGGATTACAGTTAAACCCATATCACGAAATGTTTGCATATAGGCTAGATACATCTGATTATAGGTTTTTACAGCACTTATTTGATCTATATCAAAAGTATATGCATCTTTCATTAAGAATTCTCTACCACGCATAACCCCAAAGCGAGGTCTAATTTCATCCCTAAATTTCCATTGAATATGATATAAGTTTTTTGGCAAATCCTTATAGGACTGAATATTATTTCTAAAAATATCAGTCACCATGTCTTCATTAGTAGGTCCAAACAATAACGTATTATCATGGCGATCTTGGAATTTTAGCATTTCTTTGCCATAATTCTCAAATCTTCCAGATTCCACCCATAAAGATGCTGGTTGAATACAAGGCATTAATATTTCAATAGCCCCTACCTTGTTCATATTAAGTCGAACGATATTTTCAACATTTTTAAGGGCTTTTAAGCCTATCGGCAACCAGCTATAAATCCCAGCAGATTGCTGTCTTATCATACCGCTTCTAAGCATCAACCGATGAGAAACCACTTGTGCCTCCACTGGTTCTTCCTTCAGCACAGGTAAAAAATATTTTGATAGTAACATGAATAGACTCAAATGAATTAAAGAGTTGGTATATCCGAATATATACGCAATATATCATAAAAATTAACTATACTAATAGATATATGCAAATTATTTGAAAAATTGTTAGCTATATAACTAACCCGAATGAGTTCTGAATAATTTCTTCGTCATTGCGAGGAGCCACTTTAGTGGCGACGAAGCAATCCATTTTTGGTTACTTTTATGGATTGCTTCGTTCGGGCTTCACGCCTCCTCGCAATGACATTTAGGAACTTATCAATATCAAGAACCTATTCAAATGATCATTTCTTGGCAATAATATTTAGAAACTCGTGGCGATATTTCTGCTGCTCTATATATATACCTGTATAATGCATAGTATTCATAATACTATCATTTTGCATAACTCCTCTAAGAGTCATACAGCTATGTAATGCAGAAATCTTAACCGCAACACCTAGGGGCTTAATATATTTCTGTAATGTTTCAGCAATTTGTACAGTCATCTTTTCTTGAATCTGTAGTCTCCTAGCAAAAACATCAACTATCCTAGCGAGCTTGCTGATACCTATTATACAATTATCAGGTATATAAGCTATATTTACCGTACCAGTTATCGGTAACATATGATGTTCACAAAATGAATTAAAATGTATGTCTTTTAACACTATGAAATCCTGAAAATTACAAGTATCGTAAAATTTAGTCGTTAATATTTCTTCCACATCTCTATCATACCCAGAAAACACTTCTTGGTAAGTTTTTATTACTCTATCAGGAGTTTTTAGTAGCCCTTCCCTATTTGGATCTTCACCAATAAATCGTAATAAAGTTTTAACTGCCTCTTTGGCTTCTTCTGTAGTAGGTTTTTTCAAGTCCATTATTTTTATTCCAATTACTTAAACAAGATTCTTCTACCACAAATAATAACAAACATCAAGCCACCAACAATAGCAATCAGCCCACCACCACCCATTATACCCATTAATAATTTACTGCCAATAGTCATTTCTACCCCTGGTGTTTTTCGCATCACCCCGTACCCACCAGCAAAGAGCAGAGCTATAATATGTAACATCTGCCCTGTAGTTATCGTTATAATTGCTGTTGTAAAATATGAGTTCTTCTGCTGTTTATCGTCACATAGAAGAAAGCAGAAACCCATACAAGCTACACTAATCCCAACAATTGAACCATGATAGTGTGCAGGAATAGTAACATTCATACCTGTAATTAATATACCAATAAATCCTCCAAACAGAAATAATATGCTAGAACAAATTATGCTCATCTTTATATAGCTAACCTGATTACTATTTACTCGTAGCAAACTAGTGTCATTGCGAGGAGCTACTTTAGTAGCAACGAAGCAATCTATAAAAGTGATTAGAAATGGATTGCTTCGTTGGCTTACGCTTCCTCGCAATGACGAAGTAATGTTATTCAAATTAGCTGTAACTAGCTCATAAAACATTATTATCAAAGACAAAGTTGCTGCTATCCCGCCACCATATTTCATTTGTTTAGTGTAGTATTCTTTGAATTCAGCATCTATAATATCATATAATAAATGTCCACTAATAGCTGCAACACTTATAACAAAATTTAAATATAATAGTGCAAGGTACAGCTTTTTAAATCTTAATTCCTTACCTATCCAAGCATGGAATAACACTGTCATTACTAATATCAAAATTTGCGTGTAAATAAACTGTAATAAATGCCCGCCACTCCAAAAAAGCAATTCATAGTAAAATTCTATATCGACTGGTACAAGTTTAATAATTTCTTGTAATTGGCAATAAGACCAAATAAAACATACCCATACTAACACCCACATTATTACGGTAGAAAGGATAGTAAAATTAATGAGGGAGTTAAAGTAAGATATTTTGCAACAGTTCCATAATGTATATAAGGCAAATAACAATACAGATACACCAAACAAACTAATTCCGAAAATAAATATTATATTCTCCAGCATTGGTATGTAATTGTTCATTACAGGAAAATTTTGGCCACAAAATGGTGATAAAGCTATTAGTGCAGTAGAAATAAATGCTATTATTACACATGTTATGCTGAAAGTAGTCGCCTCTAAATTATAGCTCCAAACACATGCTGTAACTGACATCAACCAAACTAGGATTGATAAATTAACATGAATAACCAAAGCTGATCGAAAAATTTCTGTATTTGAAAATAAGTTAACTAACATTGGAGTGCGGAGCATTACCAATATTATTGAATACACCCCAGCAAGAGCAAGCGAAAATATACCATTTCCAAGCCAGTAAATAGCTAACTTATTACGGCTTAATTGTGGAATTATATTCTCAAGATTCATAAAGAATACTTACGAATGGTGGGTTTGAGAAGACTTGAACTTCCGACCTCACGCTTATCAGGCGTGTGCTCTAACCAGCTGAGCTACAAACCCATTAATACCCTTAGCATTTCAAGTGTTAGCAGTGTCATGCATCAGATATACTTTTTTAGCTGGCTTCACTTAGGATTATAAACCCAACATACGCAGATATGTTTATGGTTTTAAGTACCCTAAAGTGGTGGGCTCGCCGGGATTCGAACCCGGGACAACCTGATTAAAAGTCAAGTGCTCTACCAGCTGAGCTACGAGCCCTAAATACGCTCTCGATGTCATTCCAGCTAAAAGCGGGAATCCATACTTAAAAGCCATATATAATAAGCTTTACTTTATCGTTTAAAAAGGTTATGTTGTCAACAATTATTTTGTGTTGTCAACACTTAAATTTTAGTAAATATAGTCATATGGTAGTTTATGCACTCTGATGTTGCAATTATTATTCCTTCAAGACTTGATTCAGTAAGACTTCCCAAAAAACCTCTACAACTTGTAGGGGGAATCTCAATAATTGAGCGTGTTCTTAGGCAAGTATATTTAACCAAACTAAAAAATATTTATGTGACAACTGATTCAGAAACTATAGCTAAAAAAGTTACTGATTGCGGTGGACAATTTATTATGACAAACCAAGAATGTCAAACTGGTACCGAACGTGTATACGAAGCATTTCAGCTAATCCCTAACAATCACCATATTAATTATATCCTGAATGTACAGGGTGATATGCCTTTTGTTGAACCGGAATCAATTATCAAAGTTATTGAAAGCCTAAAGTCCAGTAGCCATGATATTATGACCCCAGTAGTAAAAGTTGGTATAGATGCCGTAAATGGTCATAGTAATGTCAAGGTTGTTACTGACCATAATGATAGGGCTTTGTATTTTTCTCGTAATCTCATTCCACACGGTGCAGAAGAATTTCTATATCATGTAGGAATGTATGGGTTTCGCAAAGAAGCATTAACTAAATTCATAAACTTACCTGTTTCAACTTTAGAATTAAGCGAAAAACTTGAACAACTAAGAGCATTACAAAATAACATGTCCATAGGGGTATGTTATGTTAACAATATCCCCATTTCTGTTGATACAGTAGAAGATTTAAACAAGGCTATAGAGTTTTATCAAAAAAATATCAGTTAATAAATTATTTCCGTAGCATAATTAACGCAACAAACCTGCCCTGAGGCAAGCTGAATCCTTATGCTCCCGTTCTCATCTATGTCTTTAAAAATTCCTGAAATTTTTGTGTTTCCATCATTTACAGTAACCGTCTTACCTAACTTATAAGCTCTTTTAAGCCAATATTGTCTTATTTTACTAAACCCTTCTTGTTTCCATCTACTAAAATATTTTTCAAAGTTAATCATGAGAAGCTCTAATAAATATTCTAGATCTTTTACTTCTATATTCTCATCGGATAAATTGGTTACCAATTGATCAATATTTAAAGGGCTTCCCTTAACGTTGATGCCAACACCTATAATGAGATAATTATTATCATTTATACTAATAGACTCAAGCAATATACCTGATACTTTCTTGTCATTTATCAAAACATCATTGGACCATTTTAATTTGATAGAATTCTCTGATTCCTCCTTCAAAGATCTTATAGTTTTATAAACAACAATAGCCATAACAAAAGATAATTGTGGAATATAGCTAAGATTAATCTTATGATTTAATAATATACTAACATGCAAATTCCCTAGACTAGAATGCCAGATTCTACTATTTCTTCCACGCGATTTTGTCTGATTTTTTGCCAATATTACATAATTTTTATCAGGACAATCCTTAACCATCCTAATAGCTTCAGAACTGGTACTATCTATCTCATCAAAAATTAGTAGATTATATTTTTCCTGCCACGACATAGCTATAAACCATCCATAGTATACTCAAATGATTTGAAGAATTGGATTTGAAAATATCATGGATTCGCATGCGTAACTATACTAATGTACGCTCCGCTTGCTCACCATTCATTTTCAAATCCAATTCTTCAAATCATTTGAGTATATCAGCAAATGGCTGAATAAAAACACACAGAAGCAATAAAACTCCAATAATCAAATAGCATATAAATTTTAAGCTCTTAGGTGTTGGTACTAAAACTAGTTTCAAACTTTTATCCGCTTCAAAAAAATACATAAACTTAACTATTTTCAGGTAATAATAAGCCGCTACAACACTTGTGCCAATAGCTATAAATGCTAGAGTAAATTGTTTCTCTATAATAGCCTGATAGAAAACGCTGTATTTCGCAAGAAATCCTGCCAGTGGTGGAATGCCTATCATAGAGAACATGATAATCGCAATCCCAGCAGCTAACGCCTTACGGGTAGAAGCAAGACCTTTAATATCATCAAAAGTTGCCGAATCTGATTTTGCACCCAGCAGAGTAATTAGGCAGGCAAAAAAGCCAGTGACAGAAGCAGCATAAATAACCATATATAGTAATGCTACTCTATCACCGTAAGGAGTATGAAAAGAAATAGCCATTAAAACATAGCCTATATTTAGAATAGTGCTGTAACCCATTAGCCTTTTGAGGGAGGTTTGTCTAATAGCACCAGCTGCCCCAATAAGCATGGACAAAATCGCAGTGATTTTTATTAGATCAACTGAAATTTGCTTATAATCTCCAATTACCATAGTCATTATATTTAATAATACCACCACATTACCAATTTTTGTGGTAGCAGAGAAATAGGTAATTGAAGGAATGGGAGACCCTTCATATACATCTAACGTCCAACTATGCAAAGGAGCAGCTGATAATTTAAATAAGATACCACTTAAAAAAAGCACTAAGCCCACTATTAAACCAATATTTGGCTGCGGTGAATGATTCAATTTCTGAAAAATATTACTATAATCTAAACTACCGCCAAATCCATAAATAAAGGAAATGCCAAATAACGTTAGGCAGCTAATCAAAGACCCAAGAATAAAATATTTTAACGCTCCTTCTGATGCTTTAATATTATTCAGATTAAAGCCAGCTAATACATAGGCTACCAGTGCCTGTAACTCCATAGCAACAAATAAAAGTAAAAAATTACGGGCTGATATAGTAATAAAAACACCAACAGTAGAAAGTAGCACTAAGGTTATAAATTCTGTTTTAAACTCCTCCTTAGTGATTTTACAATATGCCTGATAAATCATCATAGTCATTATTGAAAATAATAAAACAAAGAATTTAAAACCAACAGTAAAATGATTAACGACAAAAGAATTACGAAAAGCTATTATACCATTACCTGAACCTTGTAAAGCAAGATACTGCAACTGTTGAAAAGCGACAATAAGTAATATTGCCGATAGTAATATCTGAGTATACCCTTCGCCTTTCAAGTGTTGGCGTTGTGGCACGATGGGACTTCGCGTAGGAACAACGGTTTGACTACGCCTAGTCTGCTCACCACTCGCAGACCTAGCCAACTCTTGAAATTCATCAGGTATATTGCTAATGGTTTTAGTTTTTGTACTAAATAACACTGCATATGTCTGAGTAAACAAAGCTAGTAAGGTCAGCATTATCTCAGGTAAAATAATTACAAATTGTTTAAAAATTGGGTCTGTCATATTGCAAGTTTCTAAGTTTTTATATAAATGCTAATATATACTATAAAATCGCTAGCACTAAGTACGAATAGTAAAAAATATTCAATTATATTTATCAAGTACCATAGCCATAATCTTACTAGCTATAGGGGCTGCTGCCCTACCTCCACCTCCACCATGATCTACAAACACTAAAACAGAGTAACGAGGTTGTAGGTAAGGAGCAAACCCAGCGAATATAGCGTGGTTACGCCTTTCCCAAGCAATTGACTCTCTATTTAAATCATCATTGATATTAACCTTTGATTGCACTTGTGCCGTACCTGTTTTACCAGCTAATTGATGCCCTTCTGTCAAAATTCTACTATAATAGGCAGTCCCACCTTGCGTATTAACTGCTCTATACATGCCTTCTTTTAAAATATCTAGATATTGTTGATTTATATTAATCTGATCGAATACTGACCCATCTTTTACTGATATATCTTTAGCAATTTTAGGATTATACAATTTCCCATTACTGGCAATTGCTGTTACAAATCTAGCTAGCTGGATTGGAGTAGCTGATAAGAACCCTTGCCCTATCGATAAATTAAGAGTATCACCAATCGTCCATTTAGAGTTAAATTTTTTCATTTTCCACTCTTCTGAAGGAACAAAACCTGATGCTTCTCCGGTTAAATCAATGCCAGTTTTTGTACCAAAACCAAAATTTCTTGCCATATCTAATATTCTTTTATGACCTATCAAGCAAGCTATTTCATACATATAAGAATTACAAGAATATTTGATAGCATTATACATATCAACGATGCCATGACCATGACGATTCCAACATCTAGCACTATTATTACCTAATACTGAAGCACCAGTACAATTAACAGTTTTAGTCGGTTTAATGCCATTCTCTAATCCAGCTAAAATTGTAATAATTTTAAAAATAGATCCAGGTGGGTAAGTACTTTGTATGGTCTTATTAATCAACGGCTTATAGGGATCATTGACTAAACTTTGCCAGTAATCTTGGGATAATTTTATAAAATTATTAGTCTCAAATACTGGTGACATAGCCAGCACTAGCACATTACCATTATTGGTATCAATAACTATTGCAGAGCAACCTTGTTTATTTAAGTATGGCTGCACTCTTTGTTGTAGTTCCACGTCAATATTTAGATGTAAGTCCTCACCTTGCTGGCTTTGAATATTGGTGATTTCTCTTACTTGTTTACCCAAGGCATTTACTTCTATCTGCTTATAACCAAATTTTCCACGTAACTTGTCTTCATAATATTTTTCTACACCAAATTTTCCAATATTAAAATCTCCTAAATTGTTAATTTGTAAATCTTGTTTTTCTTGCTCATTAATCTGTCCAGTGTACCCTATCACATGACAAGTCGCTTCTGAAAAATGGTAAAATCTTGAATAACTAGCATCTACAAAAATAGAACTTAAATTTAACTTTTGTTCTTCAATAAGTGACATTTGTTGCCAGCTAAGATTATCTAGTATAACCAAAGGAATATGTTTATTGGCTTTTTTTATTTTTTGCTTAATGTAATTTTGTTCTTCTTCGGATAATTCTAGGATATTGGCAACTAGAGCTAATTCGTTTTTGTAATCATTGCCATTATGTATGTCAAGTAACAACCTAAAACAAGTTTGGTTTGTAGCCATAATGTTACCGTTGATATCATAAATTTGCCCTCTAAAAGGTGGAATTAGAATAAAACTTATACGATTTTTATCAGATAAAGTACGATATTTATCATTTTCAAGCAACTCCATAAAAAACATTCTTCCAGCCAATAACGAAAGCAATGTCAGTTTTCCTGAACCTATGAGAAAAGCCCTTCTTGATATTAACTGGCTATATAATATTTTACTATTTAGCATGTTTTCTAAAATATTCTAATGCTTTATCAAGTGGAATTCGTAGCAAATTATATGAGAATATAGTAGTTAGATACTGCATTAACATCATAAAATACCCCTCCGAAGATAAGCCTTTGCTTAAAATCAGCAAATATCTAAAATGTAATATAAAGAAATAATAGAAACAAAAGACGATAAAATTTGTTAAATAACTTCTAAGTACAAAAAATTTTCCTGTGAATTCTAAAATTATGTGAGCAATTATCAGAACCAAAGAATTTGTACCAATTGGCATGGAATATAACTGGTCAAAAGTTATTCCTGCTAAAAATATTAGCCAAAAACCAATATGATAAAATGTGGAAAAATAGTAGAGTAAACTAACTTCAAAAGCTGGGAAAATAATAGATTCTCCATTAATTCTAAAATTTTCTAACGGAAAAATTAATAATAACAAACAGAATTCTAATAATATTATTTTACCAAATATTGGTGATAACATTTGTGATAAATTGCCAAAAAACTTCATACTAATTTCAGTTCTTTAATTACTGATGAAATAATCGGTAATGTTAGATCATATTTTCTTATGAGATCCAATACCAGTTTAGCAGATTCTCGACCCTCCACTAAGTATAAATTTTCATTTAAAAATTTATTAACATCTAAGTGCTTCCCTAATTCATAACCAAATCTACTATTTCGTGATTCTTTAGAGTAACAAGTTAGCACCAAATCCCCTAATACGCCTGGAGCATATAAAATAGAGCTATCCTCTAATTCTCCGTCAATGGCCTCAGATAAAATTTTTATTTCTTGAAGCCCCCCCGTTATCAGACCTGCTTTAGCATTCTGTCCATAACCTTTTGCCTCATACCAACCACTTTTTATCGCTACAATATTTTTAACAGCAGATGCCACTTGAATTGCTACCACATAGTCAGTTATAGTAACCTTAAATTGTTGTGATATTAAACTAATTGCCAATCTTCTTGCAAGGTCAATGTCTACAGAAGCAATAGTTACCGAACTTAATAAATTTTGGGCAACTTCTTTAGCTAGGTTAGGTCCAGCGATAAACGCCAATGGATTATTTGGTAATATCTTTTTTACTTTATCGGATAGTAGTTCTGTAGGATCTCTAGAAAAGCCCTTAGTTGCAACTAATAACGCCACATCCTTAGATATCCCAGTATCTTTTAATATATTCAGAGTATCATGAAAAGCAAAAGATGGTACAGCAATAATTATTACTTCTTGATCTAAAATAGCTGCCAACTCACTATAAGGCACTATATTACTTGGTAATGTAACATCGCTACCCAAATATTTGCTATTGGTTTTACTATTTTTTATTTCTTCAACAATATTATTATCACGTAAAAATATGGGAGCATTATCGTAACATCTTGCCACTTGACAGGCTAGTGCAGTTCCCCAACTACCGCCACCATAAACAGCAATATTTTTAAACTTGTTCATACCAAAATTTCTGAAATCATATGATTATCTTCTATAGCAACTAGCCGAGCCTTAACAATTTGTCCTACGTCAAAATTACCTTCAAGCTTTACCGGAATAAAATTTTCTGTATGAGCCATGTTATTTTGTTCTACAAGTAGCTCTACTTCTTGCCCTATATTCCTTTGGAAAAATTTTTGTAATTGTTGTTCTCCGGCAGTTCTTAAAATTTCTGCTCTTGCTTTTCTAATCGATTTTGCTATTTGCGGCATTCTTGCAGCCGGAGTTTCATCGCGTTCAGAATATGGAAAAACGTGTAAATACTGTAAATCCGCCTCAGAGATAAGTCTTTTGGTATTGTCAAACATTACATCAGTTTCCGTCGGAAAACCAGCTATAATATCTGCACCGAATGATACATTTGGTCTTAAATTACGCAATTTATGACAAAAATCAATAATATTTTGACGATTATGGCGACGTTTCATACGCTTAAGTATCATATCATCACCAGCTTGTAAACTAATATGAAAATGCGGCATAATCTTTGGTATATAGACCATAAGATCGAACAAATCATCATCGATCTCAGCTACATCAATTGAAGATAATCTAAGCCTCTTTAGTTCTGGAACCAAGCCAATAATTCGTCTAATCATCTGAGCAAAAGTTGGAGTTCCTGGCAAATCTGGTCCATAAGCAGTCACATCAACACCTGTAAATACTACTTCATTGTAACCATTTTCTACTAATGCCCTTAACTGTCGTACTATAGCACCCATCGGTACTGACCTACTATTACCTCTACCATAAGGTATCATACAGAACGTACAACGATGATTACAACCATTTTGCACCTGAATGAAGGCACGAGATCTACCATCAAAACTACTCACCATATGATTAGCAGTTTCAGTAACCGACATTATATCATTTACTACCACTTTTTCTTCGGTAAATTGATAATTGCTAGCAATCAATTTTTCCTCATTACCAAGTACTTTATCAACCTCAACCATATTAGCAAAAATAGCTGGGTTATTCTGAGCAGCACAACCAGTAACAATAATTCTTACATCAGGATTATTTCTTTTAGCCTTACGAATTGCTTGACGTGATTGTTTTTCAGCTTCCTTAGTAACAGCACAAGTATTAAATACTATAACATTTTCAAGACCGGAAAGAGCTAAGTTATTTTTGATCACTTCACTCTCATAAATATTTAATTTGCAACCAAAAGTTATAATTTCTTGGGTTACAACTTCTTGTAATTTAGTCATAAAAAAACTCCCCGCGCGAAACTAAAGTAGCAGGACCAGTCATTATTATATTCTCACCTTGCTTTGACATTTGTAGACTACCCAATTGAAATACTACTTGACAAGGAGAGCTAATAAATCCTAGCTTGACCCCAGAAGCAAAACTAGCACATGCTCCACTACCACAAGCAAGAGTTAAGCCTGTACCTCTTTCCCAAACCGATAAATAAATTTTATTATTCTTGATTGAAGCAAAATTAACGTTAACACCATCAGCAAATAATTCTTTTTCCTGTAATTTTTCTCCTATTATTTCTTTATCTTCAATAGCGAGATCACTAAAAATAACAAAATGTGGATTACCAATATCGGCACAGATAACTTCCTTGATGTCGATCATATAACGTTCTACAACCGGCCAGATTTTTTCGGATGAAGGCATCCAATCTTCCTCGAAACTAACTATCCCACTATCTACTTCAATCTCGTTCTCATTCAGTATCTTGCAAGATAATTCTTTTCCATATACACTCAAAGTGATTTCCTTTATACCTAAATCAAGATATATCAGCTTGGTAAGACACCTTGAAGCATTACCACATAATTTGGCACTTGATCCATCTTGGTTATATATAATCATCTCATAGTAATTTGGTTTTTTATCATAAATAATAAACTGATCATAACCAATACCAGTATGGCGATTGGCAATCTTTAGAGATAATTGTTGCAAATCACAATTTTTAGGTAAATCACGCTGATTGATAATCACAAAATCATTACCTAATCCATGCATTTTAGCAAAATTGATTTTTTTTAACACGAGAATATCTTTAGTTTTTTGAGTTTAGGTTGCTACAAAGCAACTTAGCTATTATACCAAATATATGAAATTTATGTAGAAAATAATAGACTCCTTGTTAGTATCATACCTATAATGATATTAACAACTAACTAATAACTATTAAAAATATATCATTGAATTAGAAAATTAAAAGAGCTTTATATGCCTTATTTGCAAAAATTTGTATTTGACTCACCTATGTTATGTGTTTTCTATTTAGGAGGAAAAGTTGAAGGTTGTAATATAGAAATGCATGATGTTGTATTTGCAGTTGGGAAATCTGATATTGAAATTTCTCAAAAAATTAAAAGCAAATGGTGTGGTATAAAAACATCTCTACATGTTGATTCTTGGTTCATACTAGCTAGTCTTAATGGTTTTGATGTTAAAATTACGGAAATAAAACCTCAATCTAGTACCAATCATTTATATTTTGTTAACCTTGGTTCTTATAAGAGAAACTTTTTGGGAGAAAATCATTTTATCACTTTTGTTGTTGCACAATCGAGAAGCCAAGCCATTGAACAAGCAAGAAGAGAAGTATCTAAGAAGGGTACAGAAATGTTACATACTGACAATATCTATGATATAGATGAATGTATTAGAATTACTGAAGTTGATAATTACCATATTGCACTTGAATATACTGGCATAAAAAAGAAGTTAAGTATAATCAATGGTTATCAGCAACTCAAATAAATAGTTATAATATTAAATTAAGGTCATATATACTTCTATGATTTCAACAATTGTGCTTTAGACACGACGACCTTAATTCTTGAAGTTCACCGAGTATACTTTGTTTTGATAGGAAATGACTCCTTGCATAACTAGTTGTAAAGAGTTATTTTAAGGTCATTGGAATCTAAATAAGTGATAAAATGGACTTTAATTCAAGCAAACTTAAAAATGGTCTAACTATTCTTACCTATAATATGTCTAATATAAATTCTGTAGCTATTAATGTCATTGTTAATGTAGGTAGCCGCTATGAACAATCTTCAGAAATAGGCATATCCCATTTTCTTGAACATATGGCATTTAAAGGCACAACAACTAGGTCTGCTAAACAAATTGCTGAAGAATTTGACTCTATAGGAGGACATTTTAATGCATATACCTCGCATGAACAAACTGTTTATTATTCAAAAATATTGAATGAAAACTGCTATAAAGCTTTAGAAATACTGGCAGATATCAAATTCAGTTTTTTCAAAGGAAGAAATAGCCAAAGAATATCAGGTGATTCTACAAGAAATTGCTCATGTTCAAGATAACCCTGATGAACTTATCCACGAGAAATTTTACAGTAGTGCTTATGAGAATCAAGCACTTGGCAGGTCAATTCTAGGAACTCACGACAGTTTGGCTAAATTTGATAGAGAACATTTTAGTAATTATGTTGACAAACATTATAATGCCGAAAATATTTACTTATCAGTAGCAGGAAATATTTCCCATGAGCAAGTTGTAGAATTTGCCAAAAAATTATTTTGTTCATTAAAAAATAAATAAAATAGTCATTTTGAGAAAGTTAGATATACAGGGGGACATAGCTTTATCACCAAAGATCTTGAGCAAACTACTCTAGTTCTAGGTTTCGAGAGTGTGCCGTATTTTAACATACAACAATTATATCATACGCAAGTTCTTTCACTAATACTTGGCAATGGTATGTCATCGAGATTATTTCAACAAATCAGGGAAAAACTTGGACTAGTTTATTCAATTGGTAGCTATAATAGCTCCTACTATGATAGTGGGATTTTTGGCATATATGCCTCCACTAATCATGATAAACTACCATTCCTTACAGAACAATTAGTTAATGAAATAAAAAAAGTTTCTACAGACATCAAAGACTCAGAAATTGATAGGGCTAAAGTACAACTAAAAACTAGTATCTATATGGCTCAAGAAGAATCTTCTTATAAATCAGAAGAAATTGGTAAAAATTTTGCTGTTTTTGGCAAATATATACCTACTGAACAAACTATTGAACATATTATGAATATAACAAAACAAGATATAATAAATATTGCTAACAAAATATTTGTTACAAAACCTACTTTATCTATTATTGGTCCTAAACCACTTGCCATAGATTATCAAGAATTATGCCATAAGCTAGCTTTATGAAATCGGTGCTATTAACTAGAAGTTTAGAGGATAATAATGAAACCATTAGAGAATTGGAGAAAAATTGTAGTTTTAAATATATCTGTTCTCCTTTAGTGGAATATCAAGCTTTGCCATTAAATAGCACCATTTTGCATAATTATGTTAATATAATTGTCACCAGTAAATTTGCTGCTAGAATCCTTGCTGGGCATCAAGAGGTAGAACAAAAGAACGTATGGATAGTTGGCAATTCATCAAAGTTAATTCTAGAACAAAGAAATTTTGTAGTACGATATGTTGCTACAAATATTCAAGACCTACTAGAAAACATCCCTCAAGAAATATATGAGCAAACCATATATTTATCGTCAAATGAAATTACTCAAGATTTGCCTCAAAAAATAAAAAGACACATTATTTATCGGGTAAAATACGCGACCCAGCTGTACCAAATAGCAGAGATTGAAAAGGGCATCAATTTTATTTTACTATATTCACAGAACAGCACTAAGACTTTCATTGAATTATTAATAAAAAATAATTTGCTAAAACTACTAGATAATAGTTTAGTGATTACTATAAGTGAAAAAGTAGCAAATATTATTAGATATTTTGCCAAAAATGTGGTTTATTGTGATAATGGACAGCCGCAACAAATGTTAGAGTTATTAATTTATAATGCAAAAATCAGAAACTAATATAATAAAAGTTCGTAGTAATAATCCTATTATTCTCACAATTATTCTAATTGTGTTATTTGCCATATCAATAGGTTACATGACTTTTTTAAATAATAAAAAAGTAGATACTGAACTACCTGACAACCCAACTACTTCTAAACCAGCTACTATATCAGAAAATGTTGTACTTCAAAAAGATAGTAGTTTGAATCAAGAAGAAGTCTTATTAAACCACCAACCCAAATCATCTAAGCCCCCCCCTAATTATAGCATTTATTTACTTAGCGTTAATCTTTTAGTGATAAATTTTTTACAAGATAAAGATTATACACAGCAAATTCGTCAAATTGAAACTGTAGAGTTACCTACAAAAATAAAAAATATTTTGCTAGACCTACACAATTATAATGAAAATTATTTACTTAATAATAGTCTAGGTTTAGTCAAGATATTTCCAAAAGCAAATTGTTGGATCGAGAAATTTATTAAGATTGAAAGGAAATCTAGTTTTACCAAAGATAAAGAAAAACTAAAGTTGAGAATAATAGGCAATCTAGATTTTTTTATTAATTTCTTTTATTCAGAAGAATTACAACTAACCTGATTAGCATTACTTCGTCATTGCGAGGAGGTCATAAGACCGACGAAGCAATCCATTTATAATTACTTTTTTGGATTGCTTCGTTGCTACTAAAGCAGCTCCTCGCAATGACACCAATTTGTTATGGTAAATGCTAGATGGTAACTATACAACAAGAAAATTATAACAAGAATTCGTAGAGTAAAATAATGATAAGATTATTAATAATTTGTATTACATTTTTGTTATTATATTTAGGCTTTTCTGTCTTAAATCAGCTTGACTCAACATTAACCTTAAATTTATATGATTATTATATAGAAACCTCCTTTTTTACTTTCATTATTTTATATATATTATTTACACTTTTTAGTGCTATTTTTTTAAAAATAATATTTCTAATTATTGACCTACCTGCTAATTTAAAAGATCTTTTCTTTTCCAAAAGAGCCACTACTGATAATTACCTACTGATGAAGGCTATGGCAGAATATATTGCTGGTGAAAAATCAAAGTCAGTAGCAACTAGTCAGAAAATAGCTTACCGTTTAAGCGAAGAAAACAAGGTATTTCATACTTTACTTTTAGCAGAAGCAGAATTAGATCCTTCAATAAGAATAAAATATTTTCAGGAATTAGAGCAATCTAAACATTATAGTGCCTTTGTTACCAAAAGACTTGCACAAATATTTTATCAAAATAATATGTATGAAACAGCTGAGAATTATGCTGTTAGATCATTTAACCTAAATGAATTTGATAGTGAAACTTTAGAAATTTTACTTGATTGTTATGCTAAACTTTCTCTGTGGACAAAATTTATCTTTGTGGTATCCAAACTTAACAGAGTTGACACACAAAAACTAGAGTCTATAAAGAACAAAATAGCTGATTATTATGTTGACGCTGCTAAAAATATGCTAGAAGCTAATGAGACAAAAGATGCTATCCATTATTTAGAATCAGCTATTAAACTTATACCTTCACATATCTCCGCATTAAATCTTTATCTACCTATGAACTCTTCTAGCTGGAATAATAAAAACATTGAAATATTAAAAGCTGCCTTCGCAAATAACCCTTCTTTTGAGATTGTAGAATTATATAAGCACTTTTCTTCTGTACCACCTTTAAGAATTTATGAAGATCTAGCAATGTTAGTAAACCCTAAACAATATTTAGGGCTATTTTTAGCTATAGCCGCTTATTTAGGCTTACCGGAAAAGATTAAAAATCTTAAAAATGAACCTGAACTATTACCTTTTCATGATATTTGAGATTAATATATCTCCTGAGAAGGATCTTTTTCGGGAGAGATATTATGGAAAGCATCATTATCTTGACCTTGGTTTTCTTCTTGATAATCTAATACTGGTATATCATGAATTTTGAATGCTTCCATAATACTACTAGCAGAAGTAATTTTACCAGTTGTTGGATCTATTGGTAACAATTTAATTGATTCTGGTACTTTAAATGCCAGTGATGGAATATCAGAATAAGCCTTCTCCATAAAATCAATAAATATAGGCAAGGCAACACTTGACCCTGTTGCAGTTCTTCCTAGTGTTTTTGGCGTATCATAACCAATATATGTTCCGACAACTATTTTTGGAGTAAAACCAATAAACCAAGTATCCATACTATCGTTGGTAGTACCACTTTTACCAGCTATAACCTTACCAAGTTTTTTTGCAGCGGTTGCCGTACCTCTTTCAACTGCTCCAGTGAGAAATGAGATAATCTGATAATCACTTGCTTCATCGGTAATCATCCGATAGTCGGGTTGAGGTAGGATAGGGAGTGATAAGTTATCAGTAAGCTGGGAGTCAGATACATTACAATTTTTACATTCCCTATTATCTCTACGATAAATTATTTTACCATTACGATCTTTAATTAGCTCTACGAAATGCGGCGTAACTTTTTTTCCTGAATTAGCAATTATTGCATAAGCATTGGTCATTTTTTCTAGTGTGGTTTCGAGCGAACCAAGCACCATAGAGTAAAATCTCTTCGGCTCATTATTAATACCAAATCGCTTGATTATCTCAGCAACTTTGCTTAGCCCTATAGCTTGTGCTACCCTAACAGTAACAAGGTTTCGTGATTTCTCAAGCCCTATACGCATAGTAATTGAACCTAGAAAATTCCCTTTATAATTTTTTGGTCGCCAAACTGGCATGCCAGGACCTTGCGGAATCTCTACTGGACCATCTTCAAAAATTCTATTTGGCTGGATTGCGTTTTCTAAAGCAGCAAGATAAACAAAAGTTTTACTGAGTGACCCTGGTTGTCGCAGTGCCTGAGTAGCACGATCAAATTTACTAACTGTGAAATCATATCCACCAACGCTGGCAAGTACCTGACCTGTTGTAGGATTCATCACTATAATCGCACCATTAACAGTAGGAATTTGCCGCAAATAGTAATTAGCATTTACTTTTTCGACTACTACAACGTCACCTTTCTTTAAAAGAGTTTTTACTGATTTAAGATCATTTTTTGCCCACTTCATTTCTGATAAAACTATTTTTGACTTACTAGAGTCACAAAGACCAATTTCTGCTTGATTATCCGAAACATTTAACACAACAGCTAATTGATATTCTAAAATAGCTGGAGGCTTTGCTACTTTATTTAAATTATCTTGCCAGTTATTTAGATCAATATTAGTTATGACTCCTCTAAAACCATGCTTCCTATCATATGCTCTTATGCCTTGCCTAAGAGCATTTTCTGCAGCTTGCTGATAACCAGCATCAAGTGAAGTAATGACCGTTAACCCTCCAGTATAGAAATATTCTTTACTGCCAATTTTACTAATGACTTCTTCCCGTACTTGCTCAGCATAATAACCGGCTGTAACGGTTTCATTACGATCCCGCTTTTGCAAAGTAATAGGACTATCTACTGCTTCTTTTGCTGTCTCTTGCGTTATATAACCATCTTCCAACATTCTCATAATAACATAATCTCTACGATCTTTCACCCTAGCATAATTTCTCTCCGGATTAAAATTTGATGGTGCTTTTGGTAGACCAGCGATAAAAGCTGATTCGGCAACAGTTAAATCTTCAATAGACTTATTAAAATAATTCTGAGCAGCCATGGCAACTCCATAAGCTCCCCTACCAAAAAATGTTTGATTAAGATATAACTCCAAAATTTGATCTTTAGTAAAGGTTTTTGAGACCCTATAGGATAAAATTGCTTCTTTGATCTTACGTTCTATTGATACTTCAGAGGTTAATAAAAAATTCTTAACTACTTGTTGAGTAATAGTTGACCCTCCTTCTACTCTACGATGATGCAAAATATTAGAGATATTGAATATGGCTGCTCTGATTATACTTATAACATCAACTCCTGGATGTTCAAAAAAATTCTTATCTTCTGCTGAAATAAACGCCTCTATAAGAGAGTGTGGTACACTACTAATAGGTACAAAAACTCTACGTTCCAAAGCATATTCCTCCATTAATTTTCCATTTTGGGCATATACTCTTGTTACCGATGGTGGATGATAATCGGCAAGTTGAGAATAGTCCGGTAAATCCTTAGAGTAATGATACAACAAATACACACACACACTAAGTGCTATTAGCCCTAATATTGTAAATAATTTAAAAAATATATAAAAAAGTTTGAGCATTTTTGATAGTGTGTTTCTTACATTTATTCAAGTAAAAGTTTTATTTTATATAATATCATCATCTAAAACATCCTTCCTGTTTATTTTTTAGCTCCCAGTTTACGTTGTGATGACTACCCCCATTCGGGATAAGAAATAACTATTCTTATCCCGAATTCGCGTAAATTGGATTACAGCACCATTTCTCCGCTCAAACTACTTGCCCCCCAGCCTCGGTAATTTTTACGTCGATAATCTGACCGAACAAATCTTTTGCAGGGTTTATTACATGCACCGACTGCATATAACATGTTTTTCCTATCAGTTGATTGTCCAATTTACCGTCACGATCAAATAATACTGGCATTATTTTGCCAATACAACTTTCATTAAACAATAATTGTTGGCGAGATATTTCTTGCTGTAAAATTGCTAAACGCCTAGATTTTATATGTTCAGGCACTTGCTCTTTAACCTCAGCAGGTGTACCAGGTCTTGGACTATATTTAAAAGAATAACACTGACCATAACCAACCTTCTTTACTAGATATAAAGTGTCAGCAAAGTCTTCATCCGTTTCTCCGGGAAATCCTACAATAAAGTCAGATGAAAAGACTATATCTCTTCTCGCATTTCTTAAACGATTAATAATATCAAAATAATAATCTCTGTTATGTCTACGATTCATTGATTTTAAAATTTTGTTAGAACCTGACTGTACTGGCAAGTATAAAAACGGCATTAATTTTGGCTCAGACCCATGTAACAGAATTAAATCTTCTGTCATATCAATAGGATGAGAAGTAACGTATCTAATACGCTCAAGACTTGGTATTTCTGCTATGTAGCTGATTAGATCTGCTAAACTATACTCTTTGCCTTCAATAGTTTTTCCATGATAAGCATTAACATTCTGACCTAGCAAGATTACTTCCTTTACTCCGTTTGAAACGGATTTTATAATTTCTCTGTATATTTGTTCTAGACTCCTTGAGAATTCTGCACCCCGAGTATAAGGTACAACACAAAAAGTACAAAATTTGTCACAACCTTCTTGAACTGAAATAAGGCTACTTACTCCTTGTATATTAGACTGTTCAGGTAGCTTATCAAATTTAGCTTCTTCAACAAAATCCAATTTAATTACATGTTTTTCATGTCTAGCAATTTTTGCTATCAACTCTGGTAAATCGTAGTAAGATTGTGGTCCTACTACTATATCTACATAACTAGCTCTTCTAAAAATTTCATCACCTTCAGCTTGTGCAACACATCCAGCAACAGTAACGATTACATTACCTTCTCCCTTTGACTTTCTATCATCTTTAATTTGTTTGATGCGACCAAGCTCGGAATACATTTTCTCTGCAGCTTTTTCCCTAATATGACAAGTATTTAAAATAATCATATCAGCTTGGTGCATAGAATCAATTGGCTGATAACCGAATGGCTCTAGCAAGTCCTGCATCTTGATGGAGTCATATACATTCATTTGACATCCATAAGTTTTAATAAAAAGCTTTTTTTTCACGTTTTTTACTTAACAAAAATAAATTAGGTTGCATTATATATAATACTGTAAAAAATATGACATATTTTTTTGGAATGATTTTATTTGAGGTTATTGAGGTTTGGAAAGTTATGAAGCTTATAGTACATATGTACTCTAACTATGATAATACCATACTCTTGTTTTAGATAATACAATATATGTTTTTTTGTAGGGAAGCTCAATAAGGTAGGATATATATCATTTCGTAAAGTACCTATATTAGGATTAAGACTTAAAGCAATAGCTTTGTTATGTATCTCATCTAAAATATTTTATAGTTTGCTGCCTTCCCCAATGTTTTAGTGTGTAATCTGTAATATCTTCAAGATCACGTTTCGCACTATTTGTAAATTTACACTGAACCATTAAGCTTTATTTTTAAGTTATCAAAAACAACCTTATGAGAGTGTATTTTATTTTTTGCTAAGTCATCTAATCCTTCAGAAATTGCAAGTTTTAATACTTGTTCTTTAAAAGATTCTAATTCATGAAACTCTTTATCAGAAACTATTACAGCTATAGGCTTGCCATGTCTACTAATGCTGATAGGTTCTGTTTGCACTTTGATAAGTAATTCACCAAACTCACGTTTTGCTTCAGTTGCATTTAATTCTTCCATGATAATAATTATTTTAATTAATATGATTAATTAAAACATAAATTATTAATATAATCAAGTTAATTACAATGTCTTTTTCTTTTGGAACATTACATTATGCCAATCACTAAAAGTTTGATTCTCAGTTCTTGTTTGTACAAAATTATAGAATATTTTTAAGGTATTATAACGATCCCACTTCCATTGACAGCGATAATTTTGATCACTAGGCTTACAACTTGGGACTAACTTATAACCATTACTCACAGATTCTACATATGTTAGCAAATCATCGAATGGTTGTAACTCGCCAGCTTCTTGTTGTTTTAACATCATAAGCTCAGCTGTAACTGCCGTGGTACGACCACCTCCACCTAAGCAATGTAAATAAACCCATCGACTTGGATTTAATTTTAATTTTTGATCAAAAAGTGCTACCATTCTATCTAAATTATCACGATTTGGCTCTCGATGATCTAATGTGGTAATTCTACAATAATCAATATTCAAACCTGCCATTATATCAGCTTCAGTCTTAGTAGAAATAGGTATACAGATTGTTAGGTCCTTCTTTGTTGGCGTAGTCTTCAAATTATTTACATATATACTAAGTTGCTTGTAAGTTGGTAATATTGAATCAAAAAGATATTGCTCCTGTAGTATAATTTCCTCTTGAGATTTATTAGCGTTAACGTCATTATATGGTAAACTGATAAAGGACACTGGGTTTAGATCATTGAATCCATGATACTCACTCCTTAAATCAACATCAATAATATCTGTTTTACACCCAATAGCATTTTTAAATTGGTTAACACTAAATTGTCCACTGGCAATTATATTATATTGTTCGATATATCTAATATTTTTAGGAAGTAATTCTTGTAGTTTATTATAATTATTAAATTGGAAATATGCTAAATTTCCATTATTTAAATATTCTGATGGTAACATGTAAGTAATACAAGATAAACGACTACAGCATGGTATAAGCAATAATAACCCCATTATAGCAAATGCAATAATAAATTGAGATTTTCTACTTATGTTCAGACTTATTATTTTCTTCATTTATATGATACTAATTTGCTAACAGTAACAGAGCAATCTAAACTAAACCCCTTGCTTGGCTAGCCTTTCTTCAATCTCATGACGGAAATGACGAATTAACCCTTGAATAGGCCAAGCAGCAGCATCTCCAAGGGCACAAATAGTACGACCTTCGATCATTTTTGTAACGTCCAGTAACTGATCTATTTCATCTATTTTTGCCTGACCGCGTACCAGTCGCATCATAACTCGCCACATCCAACCTGTACCTTCTCGACAGGGGCTACACTGACCGCAAGACTCATGCATGTAGAATTTACTAAGCCTAGCAATAGCGTAAATAATATCCGTAGAATTATCCATAACAATGACTCCACCAGTCCCGAGTGCTGAACCAGCTGACCTTAAACTATCAAAATCCATTGCAACATCCTGACATAATGACTTTGGTAGCAACGGTACTGATGAACCACCTGGGATAATAGCTTTCAGATTACTCCATCCACCCCGTACACCCCCGGCATATCTCTCAATCAACTCCTTTAAAGGTACGCCCATGGCTTCTTCAACATTACATGGCTTATTTACATGACCAGAAATACAGAAAATCTTTGTTCCGGTATTATTAGGCTTACCGATTCCAGCAAACCAATCAGCTCCACGCCGGAGTATAGTAGGCACAACGGCAATTGATTCAACATTATTAATAGTTGTTGGACAACCATATAAGCCGAAATTAGCCGGGAATGGTGGCTTTAATCTAGGGAAGCCCTTGTTGCCCTCTAAGCTTTCGAGCAGAGCTGTTTCCTCACCGCAAATATACGCCCCAGCCCCTCTATGCAAATGAATGTCAAGATGATACCCTGTACCACAAGCATTACTGCCTATAAAACCGGCATCATAAGCCTCATCTATAGCACGCTGTACATTGGAGGATTCGTTATAAAATTCACCACGAATATATATGTAACAAGTATGTGCGTTAATAGCAAAGCTGGCGAGCAAACAACCTTCAATTAATTTATGTGGCTCATACCTTAAAATATCACGATCCTTGCACGTACCAGGTTCTGATTCATCAGCATTAACCACTAGGTAACTAGGCTTTGGATGGTCTTTAGGCATGAACGACCATTTGGTGCCAGTCGAAAATCCAGCACCACCCCGCCCTCGCAGACCTGATTTTTTTACTTCATCAATTATCCATTCTTTACCTTTAATAATAAAATCTTTTGTATTATCCCAATCTCCACGTTGCTTACTGCTTATTATATCATATTTTTCCTGCCCACTAAGATTAGAAAAAATTTTATCGCTAATTTGTAACATAATTAACTCTTAGAATATCTACATATGATATTATAGCTGAAGGCAAACAATTGTGAAGAATAAATATTAGCAGGGTTTTGCACAAAAATACAACAACACCAACTCTGAAATGCGTTAAGTACATTTGTTCTATATTAAAATGCTTGCCAGAATCATCAATTCAATAGAGATTCTTTATGTAATAGGGATTATATGTCTTCTAATTTTATGATTAATATAATGAAAGGTTTTTATGTCAGACGATAGAGCAACTATAGAATCCAGTAATTTAAATATATCTAATTTTAAGAGTGATAAGGATTCTATTCATTCTGAATATAGTACTAATCAAGATGATACTATATCGGTAAGATCTGTTGATTCCGGGTACGAAAGTGATAGCAATTTAGCAGACAAAAAAGATGATATTATTAGAGTTAACACTAAAAACGAGATTGAAAATATAAATAAATTAATAGGAAGGGCATACACATATAAACTTAAATTTCTAAAACAACCAATTCCACAATTATCAAAAGAATCCATAGATAACGGATTACTCATTGGTACTAACGAATCATTTATGAGTGCAATGACTGGATTAGCAGTAGAAAGTTTTTACTGTAATTTATCTGATAAAAAGACAGAAGAACTGCTTGATAATTTTAGTTTAAATATAGAACGTTCTAAAAGACTTATGAACGATAATGACAAGGCAAAAGCAGACAGACAGTTTGCAAATTTAGAAGCTAGTTTAAAGGGGTTTGTATTAAATGATATTAAAAGTAACAATGATCAGGATAAGATCGCTCTTGAAACTATTAAAAAAGTAATATTAGAGCTAAAAGGTCAAGCAATTCCTAAATCAGATTATGCCAGTACAGTAATTAACAAAACTATGGAAAGTTTACAAGCAGATACAAGACATTTTAGTACCGAGCAACTTAATATTTTTAATAAAACTATTAGCCAAGGAAATAAAACTGTTAAATTTGCTAAAGAATTCACAAAACTTAATAAGACAGAACGTACAGTTCTTTCTAATGCAGTTAATGAATCTGCTAATTCTTTTATAAAAGAATTAGTAGATAGTAGGAATAATGGGTTAAGTCCAGAGTTTGTTAATTATAGAGAAAATGAAACTAAAAAACTTTTATTGACTCTTAGTATAAATATACAAGATACTGGTTCTATGGAAGAAAAAAAGATCAGACAAGAGGCTTTTTGTAAACAGCTTCTACCTTATGTCCATATACCCAGTGAATTAGCAACTGAGTTATTTGAAGAGTGGAAACTAACAGAGCTACATAGCTTAATTGGCAAGGAAGCTCAGAAATTTTTTAGTGTAGATAATGCTCCAAAAAATTCTTCGTTTCTAACCTTAGATGCAACAAAAATTACAGAAGAAAATATCAAACGATTTGCTGATTCTATTAATCCAATTATTAAAGATAAAGATGCAGAATTAGTTTCAAAACCAATCCTTAAAGAATCTATTAACAGAATTCAAAATAAAACAGATATAAAGATTACAGAACAACAAAATAATAAAATCTCGGAACAATTATCTCCGACTTTAATAGAACTTGGTTCTGAGCAACTAAGAAATCACAAAGACGAGATAATATCTGACATAACAAATAAAATTGCATCAGATAAATCTTGGTATTCTTCTGTGATTAAAAAATTACCTATTTCTACAAATAATTTACAGGATATTGCTACACATCTTACAGACAAATATAGCAATCAAACTGCACCAACCATGTCAACTTCAGTGTCCACACCACCACCTCCTCTTACTCAACATTCTAGCATAGAAACAAAACAAATACCCGAACCTAGTAGTTCTGATTTTGTGGTATCAACACCAACAGAAGCTAAGTTAGAAAATATAGAAGCACACAGGTTAAATGAGTTAACTACGGACCAACTAGATAACAGAGTCTTGGTGGATAAGTTACAGAGCAATTCGATAGCACAGATGGACAAACCTAGATATCAAGAGCTAGCTGAAGATGCTACTGACCTGCCCAACCCAAAGGTAGAAGAAGTGCATGCTAGGCAAGATACCATAAATACTTCAATGATAGCAATAAAATCAGAGCAAGAAATACCTACAAAAACCCCAATAGTTCAGGAAACTCAAACGCCGCAAAATAATCCAAGCATGTCTAGGATTATTAGTAATAATGTTAAAATAGAAATTCAACAAGTAAAAAAAACGTTAAGGCATGTCGAAACAATTAAAAGAGAACTAGCAACACCTACTAAACCTGCTCTTAAAGCAGTAAATAAAGGAAGGTTATGGTAAATTGACTGACTTTGTTGCGTGGGTCACTCATAGTACCCTACATTTTTTATATAACCACTATTAAAATAGTTGTTGATCGTCTATTAGCGAGGAGTCACTGAAAGCGGCGACGCGGCAATCTAAGATACGCGAAGCGTTACTCTAAAAAAACAGCTTCGCTGTTTACCTAGATCTCCACGGCATCTAAAGAGTCTTGCTATGACGATTATAGAAAAATGTAGGGTACTATGGTGCTTTAGACACGACGACCTTAATTCTTGAAGTTGACCGAGTATATACACATGTGCATCAACTATTGGTTATACTTTTAAATTATCCTACCATGTGTAATTTGTTTGACAACCGCAAAATAATTTGATAAATATAAATAATTAAGTTAGTATTAATACCAATTCCCAAATTAAGTTAGTTACTCGGAAATACGAATGCTCTCTAGGTCCACATAGTCTAACTGAGCTGTCAAAATTTTGTGATGCTAATTTCAATAAATTTCTTGCAGAGTTCACTTATGTGCAAGGATTTAAGGAAGCCACGAAATCTCGACTTGCAGCACACTCAAATTCCGTTACGGATTCGAGCCTAGGCACGATGAATAAATTACCAACAAAAGTAGAATTATGCAAGAAGTCTAATCATTCGAGTAGTAGTCTAACCTTAATCTTTAAGTAACTTGACTTTCGTAGGTTTCGTGATTCTCCCAGTTTTTAAAGCAATAGACCTATTTCAAAACTAGCTATGAAAGGAATTTTTACTAAAAAATTAATCAAAAAATCGTAAGTAGTACTGGTGTACATGAGAATTCCTTCGATTAATTCTAACAACAAAATGACTTAGAAAGAATAAAGTTTCTAGAAAAGTTTGATCTTAACTAATCTAAAAAAAATAGGTATGACCCAAAATACAGTTACTAACAATAAGGAATCACCTGATATTTATTATAATAATACTAAGTATGATAATCCTAATAAAGATGGTATTGTTATCATCAATCTTAAACAATTAAAACGTAAGTCACCTGAAGAATTGCAAATACAAGCAGAAAATCTTAATATTGAAAATTCTAGTGCTTTGCTAAAACAAGAGCTAGTCTTTGCTATACTCAAGAAATCTGTTGAGCAGGGTGATTTGATTTCAGGAGAAGGCGTACTTGAAATTTTACCTGATGGGTTTGGCTTCCTTAGATCTCTAGAAGTAAATTACTTAGCCGGTCCTGATGATATTTATATTTCCCCAAGTCAGATTCGTCGTTTTGGACTACGTACAGGGGACACGGTAGAAGGGCAAATTAGAGCTCCAAAACCAGGAGAACGTTATTTTGCCTTGTTAAAAGTAAACAAAGTTAATTTTGAAGACCCTTCTAAGGCATATCATAGAGTACATTTCGATAATTTAACACCACTTTATCCTGAAGAAAAATTATCCCTAGAGCTAGAAGATAATAGTAAGGATTTTAGTACAAGAATAATTGAATTGGTTGCTCCTATGGGTAAAGGACAACGTGCGTTGATTGTTGCTCCACCAAGAACGGGAAAAACTGTTCTATTGCAAAATATAGCTCATGCTATTACCACCAATAACCCCGAAGTATTTTTAATTGTTTTGTTAATTGATGAACGCCCAGAAGAAGTTACTGATATGCAACGTTCAGTGCGTGGTGAAGTAGTTAGCTCAACTTTTGATGAACCCGCTATTAGACACGTTCAGCTTGCTGAAATGGTTATTGAGAAAGCTAAAAGGTTGGTCGAGCATAAAAGAGATGTAGTAATATTGGTTGACGCAATAACAAGACTTGCAAGAGCTTATAACACTGTTGTACCCTCGTCTGGTAAGGTTCTTACTGGGGGAGTTGATGCAAATGCTCTGCAACGTCCAAAAAGATTCTTTGGAGCGGCAAGAAATATTGAGAGTGGTGGTTCATTGACTATAATAGGAACTGCTTTAATTGAAACCGGTTCTCGTATGGACGAGGTAATCTTTGAAGAATTTAAAGGTACTGGTAATTCTGAAATAGTCCTCGATCGCAAAATAGCTGATAAGCGCGTTTACCCTGCGATTGATATTACTAAATCTGGTACACGTAAAGAGGAGCTATTGGTTGATAAAGCCATTTTAACCAAAATGTGGATTCTTCGTAGAATCATTAACCCAATGGGAACTATCGATGCAGCAGAATTTTTAATTGATAAACTTAAAAACACTAAAACTAATACAGAATTTTTTGATTCAATGAATTCATAAAATGCTTTTCAGGAGGAAGTATGGCTAAAAGAACAAAAATTGCTTTAATTGGTGGGGGAAAGATTGGCGGAACACTTGCACATTTGATCAGTCTTAGAGAACTTGCTGATATAGTTATGTTTGATTTATCTGAAGGTCCTTCGCAGGGTAAGACTTTAGATATATCACAAGCTGGAGCAATTACTGGATCAGATATAATTGCTAAAGGTACTAACAATTATAAAGACATAGAAGGTTCAGATGCTATAATTGTTACAGCTGGAGTACCACGTTCACCTGGAATGAGTCGGGATGATTTAATTAATGTTAATACTACTGTTATAAAAACTGTGGCTAGCAACATTAAGCAATATGCACCGAACGCTTTTGTCATTGTTATAACCAATCCACTTGACGCTATGGTTTACGTAATGTTAAAGGAAAGTGGACTAGCTAGCAATATGGTGGTTGGTATGGCTGGGGTGCTTGACTCATCAAGATTTAACTTTTTCTTAGCCAATGAATTTAATGTTTCTGTAGAAAATGTTAGTAGTTTTGTACTTGGAGGTCATGGTGACTCAATGGTTCCTTTGGTTAGATATTCAACAATTAACGGCATACCAGTTTTAGATTTAGTAGAAATGGGGTGGTCGACGAAAGAACGTATTAATGCGATAATAGATCGCACAAAAAATGGTGGTGGAGAAATTGTTTCACTACTTAAAAATGGTTCTGCCTATTACGCTCCAGCAACTTCTGCTATTGAAATGTTAGAGAGTTATCTAAAAGATAAACGTAAAATATTAAGTTGTGCTGCTTATCTTCAAGGGGAATATGGAGTAAAAGGTATGTATGTCGGAGTGCCAGTTATTATTGGTAAAAATGGTGTAGAAAAAATAGTGGAAATAAAACTAAATGATGAAGAACAAGCTCTATTTAATAAATCAGTAGATGGAGTTAGAAAATTAATTGAATCAGTTAAATTGTAAATTTCTTGTCTAGACTACAGATATGCTAAGTATAATTTCACCAGCTAAGACTCAAGATTTTATCTCGGAAATACCGGATTTACCATGTACGCAGCCGCATTTCCTTACTAAAATGCAGTATCTCTTACAGATATGTAAAAGCCTATCACAAAATCAGATCAAGCAGGTAATGAATATAAGTAGCAAACTGGCTGAGCTTAATTATCATAGATTTCAAGATTTCAATAACCATCCCCAAAAGCAAGCAATATTTGCCTATGATGGGGATGTTTATGATAATATTGATAGACGCAGTTTCTCTAAAGAGCAATGGGATTTCTTGCAAGGACACACGTTAATTATATCAGGTTTATATGGACCACTAAGAGTTTTAGATAAAATAAAACCCTATAGGCTAGAAATGTCAACAAAATTGCCAAATTTAGAAAAATTATCCAGTTTTTGGCAAATTGATATTACCAATTATCTAAATCAAATATTAGCAACTCACCAAAATAAATATCTAATCAACCTAGCCTCTAATGAATATTCCTCCGCCATAAATCAAAATGATCTTAAATATCCAATAATTAATATATATTTTAAAGAAAAAAGAAATAACAAATTACAAATAATAGCTATAAACTCCAAAAAAGCTAGGGGCAGCATGCTTAACTTTATTGCAGAAAATCTTATAGACGTACCTGAAAAATTAAAACAGTTCTCTAAACAAAACTATTATTATAGTGAAACTGAGTCTTCCGATAAAGATTGGGTATTTGTTAAAAATGAATAAGTTGTAATATTACAACTACATTTAAATTTAAAGATAATAACTTGGAATTATATATTAGTTATATTTAAATTCTTTACTATTCTGATTATTATTTATTAGTAGTTTATAAAATAGTAGTATCTATGCAATTTAACCGTAACAGAGCAATTATTGGTTTCCTTAAAGCCAATGAAGGTCGGAAATTTACTTCTAGAGAAATAGCTGCATGGCTAGTAAAAACTTATCCTGAGGAAGTCAAGAGAAAAGCGGAGAACAGTAAATGCAAATCAATACTCAATGTAACTGATCCAGCAAAAATAGCTCAAATTATTATAGTACTCTTTAGTGGAGAAATGACTAAAGAACGTAATGAAGCCATACAAAAACAAGAGCCTGGTATTAAAATAACACAAGAGTGTCCGCGCAAATATTATTTTACTAAAAAAACTGATCAAGCGGAGATAGAAGAAGCTGAAAAATGGTCAAACATAAAAGAAAAAGAGGTGTATCTAAAGCTTTCAGAATTTCTTTGGGATGAGCTTAGTATTTATAACATGACTATTAATGATAAACGTTCTTCAAATCGTAGTGGTACTAATGCTAATAAATGGTTATATCCCGACCTAGTGGGAATGGAGGCTATGACGAAAGGTTGGGCAGAGCCGATCAAAGATTGCGTCAAACAATATGCGAATATAAAAGCTAAACTTTGGTCTTTTGAGGTGAAAGTAACAATTAATCACTCCAATGTACGAGAATCTTTTTTTCAAGCACTATCAAATTCCTCATGGGCTCACTATGGATATTTAGTAGCTTTCTCTCTAGTAGAAAGCAAGGATAGTAACACTTTTCGTGAACTGGAAATTCTTTCTGCTAGGCACGGTATAGGATTTATTTTATTAAACATAAACGAATCAGAAAAAGGTCGAATACTAATTCCTGCTAAAGAAAGATTAGAGATTGATTGGGATATGGCTAATAGGCTCGTTAAAGAAAATCCGGATTTTGAACATTTTATAAAAGAAGTAACTTCTTTTTATAAAACCGGAGAAACTAAACGCTCCGACTGGAAAAATGTGAATTATTAAGGCTCTGGGCTCTGTCCAACTGATTGTGTGTGCGTCAAGATAAGGTGCATTAATCTTACGGGTGAAAGTCCTATTATGGAAGGAGTAGCTAGCTCCACCATATAGCGAGTCTTGTGCAGCTGAAGGTAACGACAGTAGTAAAGCGTAGACAGCCAAACATCCGAGCCGAAACCAAATCTAACAGTTAGCCTTAAGTTTTAATTGCAAGGATTAAAAAGAAATAAGATAATATTAAATTTTATTTTTTAAGATTTGAGGTAAGCAATTGGATAGTTTGGGACTAGGAGAAGGAAGTAATAAGTTATTTTTTGAATCAGAATTTGAAAGTTTAGTTTAAAAGATCAACGTCTTAAATCAAGAGCTTTAAAGATTTTTACAGCCCTAATGGCAAAATTTACAATCTGTATTAAGAATCTTTTTGATAATCCACAAGATCAAAGACAATCTTATGATTTTTTTGTTAATAGCAAAGTTAACAATGATCATTTAATAGAGTCGCATTTTAGGCAAACTACTGATAGAATTAACAACAATAATGATAATTTATTGCTAGTGATACAAGACAGTACTTATCTTAACTTTACTAACCACAAAGCCAAGATTGACATTGGTATAGTCAATTCAGGAGAATTTGGTGACGTCGTCACTCGTCGCTCGCCTATTATCTATAGGCTTCGCTCCTCATCTTCGAGATAAATATGAGCAAAAATTATGCTATAGAAGTGGATTATCATGCGGCGTGTGGGAAAACTAAACCTCATTTCCATCAACTTTTTATCTACTCTTAATCGGAAATTTAGGTTTACAGAAAATATCGTGAGATAATATCATTACTTACATATTCTCCGCTAGAATTATTTTTAATCCACTCTTCATCTAAAAAATTCATAACTACTAAATCATTAGAAAATTTGTACTTTTGATTATATACTAATTCTTTCACTATTAATTTTTGTATTTTAGGATGTAACATATATTGTTGTGGCTTTTGATTAACCTCTTGAACTAAATGAAATAGTGCTTGCACGATTCCACCAAGTAATAATCCTCGAGTAAGTTGTATATCATTGGCTGGCACAGATTCTCCAGAATTATCCAAATTTACAGGGTATCCTCCTCTAAAAATATTGAACGTTGCACTATCTGTAGAATATTCGATATTATCCAATACGTTAGAGGTATTAATAGAAGAATTATCTTGAATAATATGCAGTAATGACTGAAATTCTATATCTTGTGATGAGCAACTAATTAGATTCTTTGTTCCTCGTATTTTATTGATGTCAAGAGATAAAGTAATATCTTCTCCTGTACAACCAAAAATATACTCAGATTTTTGAAATAAAGATAGAATATTATTTGCAGTTTTAATCTTCTTCATAAGATTATACTTACTGTCAGATCTATCATATATTATTACTTTATGATTTAAAGATAATAGTTTCCGGGCGACAGCTCTTCCTATAGCTCCAAAACCTACTACTCCACATACAAGGGTACGAAATTGTAAAGGCAAAATTTTATCAAGTTTTCGTATGACGGTCTGAGCAATCATTGGAGACTCTAATATTTGCTTTGCAGCAGAATAAGCAACGTTAATAAAAGGTAACGTGGTATAATTGTTTTTAATAATATGAACAACCCCTGATGATGTCTGCTCTACAGTAAAGACCTTGTAATTATCACTTAGTAACTTTGGAATAGTTGTTGTACATTTACTACCATCATCTAGTATGATAATAGTGTCAGATTTTACATTTATTATGGTAGTAGCAACATTAGCCCACATATTAGCTATATCTGTATTAAAATAATAGTTAAAATAGCCAAATTGTTGCGGTTGGGAACTAGGATAGTAATTTACTCCCATTTCTATAAGTTGGGCAATTACTATAGGGCAATTTGAGTATATTTTACCCATTATATGAATATTATTCGGCTTAGCACCTAATCTGATAAGAGATTTTATTAAATCTATTGTTGTAAATAACAAATGTTGTACACAAACAAAGGTAACATTTTTTAAATTAAGATACTTACATCCTTTTAATTTATCTATTATACTTTGTAGAGTTTCTAATATGGGTGTATTTAAATTACTCATTATTACAGATAGCAATACAACCATTAAAAAAACTAGATGAGGAGCAAAATACTCTTGCTTCCTTACCATTACTATTATACTCTAAAAACCTAGCATCATCTTCAGATATAATTTTACTAGATAATATCTGACCAAATGGATCGTTTCCAGAATGAAATAACTCAAATTTTATGTTTTTAAGGGAGTTGGCACTATGATTCTCAATTTGGTGAATAGTATTTATTAAAATATCTAATAATCTTTTAATCTCTCTTTGATCTTCAATTATACTCGGAGGATTTCTACAATAAGGAGAGCTATTAAATAGAGTAGGAAAGCTAAGAGAATAATAGACTTTACTATTTTTAGTAAATTTTGCTGGTTGCATAATATTTGGTATATAATCTTTTAGATTATAATCATTTACATATATTTGCTGTATTAAACTCATTGGCAAACCTGTATCATCCGTAGATGGCTTAAATGCTATAGCAGAACCTTTAGAAATCAAAATTAAATGTCTAACAGTGTCTATTAGATATGATCGTGGTTTTAAATTACGTAGATTAATTGCATGAGTAAAAAATGACCATAATAAACTAAAATCTGTAAAATCTTCTAACAATTGAAACTGTTTCCAACATTGAGTAACTAGATAATTATAAAAACCACTATATCCAGGATCATTTGGTTGAAGAAACCAATCATTAGAAAATACTAGAATGCTATTATTCCAATTTGAATTATGAAAATACTTATTAATATCTACAAATGTCCGCCAATGATCTGACAAACCATAGGGAGCATAGATATCAGCCCCTAATTTCTTTTTAATCCTATTATGACCCACTGTATCAGAAATACTTGGAATCATAACAGTAGAGCGAGCTCCAGCTAACACATTCCAAATAGGCATATCTAATGAAGATGTTTGGTTTAACATATGCATTAATTCAAATAGACCAAAAAGTTCACCAGTCAAAAGAACATTAAGGGAAACAATTCTATTTTGTATCTGAACAAATACTTCGCTCAAACTATTAAGAATTAAGGATAAGGGAATATGGCTATATCTCAACTTCTTTTTTAGAAATTCTGGAATTCTTGAGTCATTTATAGAAATTAGTTTGCCGTCTTTAGTTGGTAGATGAAACTCCCCCTATTAACAATATATGCTCCATAAGGATATTTTATTTTGAATAAAGAATATCCTCCACATTGATTAACATTATCACATTTTTCTGTCAATTCAGGATTAACCTTATACACTTCATCCTTAACTTCAGACCATTTGACTTCTTCAATACTAAAATTCAAATCTTCTTCCATACCAAATTCTCGTATAATTAAATAAACTTAAAGTGATTAAAATTGGTGAGTCTATTATATTTATTTCTCTGCCTCTATTAATAAGAGTATATTAGATTCTTTTATAAGGTTAAATTCTTGTTCTGTAAAGCTCTGTAAAGCATTTTCTTTTAAAAACAAGTTATGTTTCCTTACATTCTTGAAGCCCAATTTTTCCATTAATCTCTTTATAGTATCAAAATCCATATGATAGCACGTTACAACACAATCATTTGTAATACTAATTTCTATGGGGCAACCATCCGTGTACTCATCTTTCAAAAACTTCGTGGGAAATTTTAATATATCAAAAACCTCTGGATAAGAATATGCACTTATAATATCTAAAGTACATATTACAACTTTTCCTCCTTGTTTTAAGCATTCATAACAATTTTTGATAAATATTTCTAATTTACTTAAGCATCTATATATACAAAACTTACGCTATGTAAGGTTCTAAATAGCGTAAAGAGGGTGAACGTAACTGCTGTTGCATATAATGATCTAAAAGCCCTAACTTTATTTGATAAACCGTCTTACCTATTTTGTGTGCAGTTCTTTTTAGAAAAGCCCACACTAAAAATGCACAACTAATGTGATTACGCTGGATGCGTTGTTTTCTGCATTGGCATCGTTCTATACCGGTAAGTTGCTTGATTTCTCTATGCATGCTCTCAATTACCCAACGAAAGCCACACTCATCTTGTACGGCTTTAGAAGATTTTTGAGTTTTGTTATTGCAAAACTTACGCTATGAGAAAAAAAATGGTACATTATGTTGAGTATAATTTACAAATGCCAAGAGGATAAAATTGCAAGCAATACCAGTTAATAGGACAGATTACTGTCAATTTCTAATAGTGAGTCAAAAGAATTATAGTTTGACCTACTATGCTGAACATGCCAAAAAATGTAGCCATGATGTTATTAATAGATTTTTAAAAAATGAAAAATATACACCTTCTTTGTTATGGGAACATATTAAGGATGATGTTATTTTATCGCCTAACGGATATACAATATTTGATGATACGGTGTTAAATAAAAGAAATACCAAGAAAATAGAAATTGCTAGATCACAGTACAGTGGGGCTACAGGTGGTATTACTACTGGTATAGGAGTAGTAAGTTTGGTATATTATAATCCGGATATTAATAAGTTTTGGGTAATAGATTACCGAATTTTTTCGCCCGAACATGATGGAGCGACAAAAGTAGAACACCTATTAAATATGTTAAATAATGCTGTGTATAGCAAAAAGATTCCTTTTCAAACTGTGCTTTTTGACACATGGTATGCTACGCATAAAATTATGCAACATGTTGATTCCTTGGGTAAATATTATTATGCTCCTATTAAAGCAAATAGAAACGTTACTAAAACTTCCTCTTCTAAGCCTTATAAAGCTGTTAGCAAGTTAACGTTTTCAGATGAGGAAATTAAGAGCGGAGTGGAGATTCATATAAAGGGCTTTGCAAAAGATAAGCATGTTAATTTGTTTAAACTTACTGTTTCTACCAACAGAGTTGATTATATTGTTACCAATAACAAAACTCAAAAATCTTCTAAAGCCGTACAAGATGAGTGTGGCTTTCGTTGGGTAATTGAGAGCATGCATAGAGAAATCAAGCAACTTACCCGGTATAGAACGATGCCAATGCAGAAAACAACGCATCCAGCGTAATCACATTAGTTGTGCATTTTTAGTGTGGGCTTTTCTAAAAAGAACTGCACACAAAATAGGTAAGACGGTTTATCAAATAAAGTTAGGGCTTTTAGATCATTATATGCAACAGCAGTTACGTTCACCCTCTTTACGCTATTTAGAACCTTACATAGCGTAAGTTTTGTAGACAATATAGCCATTCAAGCTTTTTATATAAGATTTGAGGCAAGCATCTTCAAATAAGACTTCATCAATGATAAGGTTATTGTTACGACTTGCAAGTAGATTGGCAAAATCTGGCATGATACCAAAGAGCTGCTCACCCTTTGGATTAGTTTCAACACGCATGGTTGGTCCACGGTCATTTATCCCCGGAACGAAGGAAAAGTATCTAACATCCGGTTTATCATCAGATGAGCATGGTAATGGTGTCATACTAATAAAAGTATCTATGCCAAAAGTAAGCCAAGAATCCTTACTTAAATACTGTATTGCTCTTGCGATAGATGTTTTACCAGCAGAGCCACATCCATTTAAAAATATAATTTTACTCATATGTACAGCTCCTCCAAGGTGGAACAACCAAAGAAACAGGTAAGTTTTTTACAGTAATAGCTGTATTTTGCGATACATGATAGTCGTCTACTCTAATTAAAGCTATTGCACTATTCTTATAGCTTGAACATACTACTCCAATTTTTGTATTATTTGCCATAATTTCATCATCTTTTGAGATATCTAAACTGTCTGTAGTAGCAGATATACTCTCCTTCTCCTTCGAATTGGAACGTAAAACAAGGGGTGAGTGAGCGGAGCGTACATCTAGTACGTGAGCACGCGAATCCCCCACAGTTTTACGGAGCCAATTCGAAGGGGAAGGAGAGTATAATTTAAATATTTTTTTCCTTACTACTCCTTGGTATTTTGTTCTTGAAATAACTTCCTGTCCAATATAGCAACCCTTAGTGTAACTTACAGCGTTTAATTCCTCACAGCCATATTCGACCGGAATGGATCTGTTGAAAATTAGATCCTCATACCCATCAACTATGGCAAAATTATATTTATCTTGCAGGTATAGTCCTGCTGTTCCTGCAGTTATTGGTACATCTTTACTAACAATGGAACGGAAACCGAGTTGCTCATAACGAGGGTCTTTGTATCCATTAAATTCCAACTGTTGTTTTGAGTAAATAACCTGATAGATGTTAGTTAAGTCGTTCACTTCAATTTTAGCACGTAATTTATACTGCACTAAGTGATTTTTAAATAAATCAGACTGATTAACATTTATATCAATAAAAAGTCTTGTTGCTGATAGTTTTAATACAAAAAAATCAAATAAATACCTTCCTTGATTATTTAGAGCATAACTGTAACAATAATCATTATTTTTTATATCATTAGTTGTCAAATTATGCAAAAAATTCATCGCATCATCACCCACAACTTCAATAATTGCTCTATTTGTTAATATTTCATGCATAATTACCAACTATGATATTTTAATTGACTTTAATAAGTTTTATAATACTATATTATACTGATGCAATAGTTGTTTGCTATAAATTATTTATTATATGAGATGTGCTTCCTACTGTACGACTTCTGAATATAAGATGAATGACTTAGTAATAAATCTCAATAAGATTGGTCTTGAACCTAAACACTTTGATGATGTACTATATATTCAAAAAGAACAAGTAAAAAACTTAAACCCTATAGATGTTTTCTTTTTCCCATTTGGCTGTGTTACTATATGGGGAGCTGAAGAAAGCCAAGAGAAAATGATTCTAGACGATATAGTAGCTCTGCAAGCTAATCAAACTGATGAGATAATGTCTGACTTTATCTATTTTGATTATGATGAAACTACAGGTAAAACCTTTATAGATGAAGAAAAAAACCAAATCATTCTAGCAGATAAATCAACTTTTATAAAATTATCTATATCGCATGCTTTAGCTCAGTCAGTTAAACTTAGTGTACTAGAAAAATCAGTAAGTAATTTAATTGTAAAAACAACACCGATTCAACAAGAGCTAGCCAGCACTGGCAGTGTATCACTTTCAAAAAAGGAAATATCTCAACAAATTGGCATATTATTTAACGAACGATATTCTATTAATTTACACAGCGATATACTAGATACTCCTGAATTTTTTTGGCGTCGTCCTAGTTATGAACCTTTATACTTAATGACTGCAGAGTTTCAAGATATTCAAATTCGTCAGAATATTCTTAACCATCGACTGAACATGATCCATGAACTCTATAACATTTTGTCAAATGACTTAAACTATAAACACTCAACTAGACTTGAATGGATCATTATAATATTAATTACCATAGAAGTAGTACTATCCCTTATTCACGATAAACTCTTTTTCAAAATAATTGGTTACCTTCTGAATGGAAATTAATTAACTCTACTCATATTAGACCTATGACTTTACATATGGATTCTCAGTTTTAGTATAAGTAAATCTTATTGGCACACCGGGTAAATTAAAAGCTTCCCGCAAGTTGTTTACAAGGTATCTAGTATAACTATCCGTGATTTTCTCAGGATTATTAGAGAATAGTTTAAAAGTTGGTGGGCGAGTTTTTGTTTGGGTCATATATTTAATTCTAACACGTCTACCACCTTTTTGTAAGGGCAGCGGATGTTGCTCGAGTGCAAAACCTAACCAATTATTCAGTTTACTAGTAGCAATTTTTTTATTCCATAAAGTATAAACTTTTATAGCCTCATCTAGTACCATATTAATATTCTGCTTTTTTAAGGCTGATATGAATATTATCGATACTCCCTTAACTTGTGGTAGATTGGTTTCCATCTTATAAAGAAATTCTTCCTTAAATTTATCTCTATTTTTCCCTTCAATTAAATCCCACTTATTAACTACTATAAGCAGGCTTCTGCCTTGCTCTATAACATAACTAGCAATATTTAGATCTTGTTGCTCCAAATTCATTTGTGCATCAACCATCAGAATAACAGTATTAGCAAACTTAATACTATTAATAGTATCAGAAGCTGATAATTTTTCTAAGGACTTGTTAATAGCTCCCTTTTTTCTTAGACCAGCCGTATCAATTAATTTAAATTTATTATCATTATATAGCCAATCAATTTCTATAGATTCCCTTGTTATACCGGCTTCAGGTCCTGTTAACAATCTTTCATTATTAATAATACTATTAATAAAAGTAGATTTTCCTGCATTTGGTCTACCACTCACCACTATTTGTATATAGTCAGCCTTTATTGGGTCGATTAATTCTTCCTCTAGTTCCTCATCTCCTAATTTTTCAGTTATTGCATCGTGTAAATCTGCCATACCAACACCATGTTCTGCAGAAATTGGCACTACATTATCAAAACCAAGCTTGTAGTATTCTTTAGCAAAATCAAACCGTCCTTCACATTTATTGACAATCAACACAGATTTTTTATCATATTTTCTGATAAAATTAGCAAAAAACTTATCTTCCGGTAATACACCATTTTTGCCATCCACCATAAGGCATAGTAAATCTGCTTCTAGAATGGCTTCTACAGTCTGCTGCATCATTCTATATTCTAATTTCGCACCTTCCGCTTCTTCTAAACCAGGAGTATCAATTACCGTAAAATCGAATGGTCCAATTTGAGCATCAGCATATTTTCGATCACGTGTTACCCCCGGGAGATCATGTACGATAGCCTTTTTCCTGATAGCCAAACGATTAAAGAGCGTAGACTTCCCTACATTGGGTCTACCAATAATCGCCACAATTTTTTTATGCATCACCTTTATATTATCATAATAATTCATTAGCACTAATACTCAAATACGCAAATTCGGGATAAGAATTGATAAATTCTTATCCCAAATTGGGGTAAATCATTTGAATATTGCAGTATTTGAGTATATTATTAACACTTAATTATATAAAATTAAAGCATAAACAGACTTCTAAAGGACAAATATTATGCATAATGGCAGTTCTAATAATCTTTATTATGCACTAGAAGCCTTTAAAACTATGCTTATTCCAATGCGAGCAAACATAGAAATTTTAGAGCAGTGGTTTAAAAATAGTAATAATCCTGTAAAAGATAGCGGCTATACTCACGTTATGTTAGCATATTTGACACTTGCTGAAAGGATGACTAGAACATACAAGAAGCAAGAATTTAACATTAATGAATGTATTATTGATGGTACGTCTTATGTTGTTAAAGAAAAAACAGTTGCTACTAAAACATTTTGTCAATTAAAGCATTTTAGCAAAATTGGTATTAAGCAAGAAATGCCAAAGTTATTAATAATTGCTCCAATGTCAGGACACCATGCTACTTTACTTAGGGACACTGTAACTGAAATGCTCCCCTATGCAGATGTATATATTACAGATTGGCTTGATGCAAGCACTATACCTAATCAACTTGGTAAATTTAACTTAGATGATTTTATAGACTACTTAATTGAGTTTATAACGTTTCTAGGACCAAATCTGCACACTATGGCAGTATGCCAACCAACAGTCCCCCTTCTAGCTGCCATTAGTATAATGTCTACAAATAATGATATAAATGTGCCGCGGTCAATGATTCTGATAGGTGGACCTATTGATGCAAGGCTTAATCCTACAGATGTTGACTTGTTTGCAATCCATAAAAGCATGCAATGGTTTTGCCAAATGATGATTACATCCGTCCCCTTTAACTATCCTGGTTACGGAAGAAATGTCTATCTAGGGTTTTTACAACTTATGGGTTTTATCAGTTTAAATATTCCTCGGCATATTAATTCGCATTTGGATTTACTACAAAATTTGCTAGATGGCAACCTTGAAAAAGCTAATCATACCATAAAATTTTATGATGAATATTTAGCCACTATGGATATAACATCGGAATTCTATCTCCAAACAATACAAGAAGTATTTAAAGATTTTGCTCTTGCCAAAGATGAATTTGTCTCAAAAAATCGTAAAGTTCATTTAAAAAATATAACAAATTGTGCTTTACTAGGTATCGAAGGCGAGAATGACGATATAGCTGCGGTTGGACAAACTAAAGCTGCATTAGATTTGTGTTCCGGTATTCCTATGACAATGAAAAAATATCATTTACAAAAGGGAGTTGGGCATTACGGCTTATTTAGTGGTAGCAAATTCAAACAGTTTATTGTACCGATAATTAAGGATTTTATATATAGTTGTCAAAATTGAATTAGGTTTTGTTGCCAAAAATGACATGGTAATTTAAAAATCACAGGTTAGCTATAAATTATTCAGATCAGGATCACTATTAAAGTTTTGTTCAGAAAATTTAGTATTGTCAGTATCTTTAGTAGGAGCAATTCTACCAACCATTTCATCTAGGGATACTTGGAAATAATCGGCTAGGGCTACTATAATTTGACTATTTAAATTTTTTTGTTCTCGGCTTCCGTTAATAAAATTATGAATTGAATAATTAAATCCAATTTCTTTTCCTAAAATATAAAAATTTATATCTTGCTTAACAACTTTATCTTTTAAGAATTTTTTTAAGTTATTATTAATATCATCTAGTGATAAATCCTTAAATCTTCCTTTTACTTGTAATAATGGAATATATTCACTTCTGCCAACAACTTCATCTATAGAACAGTCAAAGTAGTTAGCTATTTTCAGTATAGTATGCATTTGGGGATTAGACCTTAATCCATTCATAATACTAGTAATATTATTATAAGGAATCCCACTACCCTCAGAGAAATCTCTTCTTTTCAATTTGAGTATTTCAAATTTTAATCCTAAAAATTTTTGTATTTCTTTAACAAGAGTCATATCTAAGAATTCATGGATTAAGTAAAAATAAAAAATATATCAACTGTTGACACATTCTTCTTGACAACCCCAAATAACTATAATAAACTCCCAAAAATAGGATGGGACCAAAAAAAAAGAGGTTAGTAACTACTGACTATTTTTTTAAAACCAAAATACACATTTTGGTTTAGCTATCCGATTAGTATTTAGCCATATAAATTGGCGTCATTGCGAGAAGCTACTTTAGTAGCGACGAAGCAATCCAATTTAATTTTTCTAGATTGCCACGACCACTACGTGGTCTCGCAATGACGGAGTAATGCTAATCGGGTTAGCTATAAATCTCAAACTAAAAAAGCCAATATAATACTTCAGCTCTATCCTTAAATAAAGCTCAAGTATTATATTGAATATTACAGTCAACTGGTAAGTACCGAAAAGTTTCACAGGCTCAAAAGTACTTACTAGTAGAATTAATCAAATAGCATCAAATACTATTTAAATAACAACCCTTTTATTGAAGTATACTATGATTATATACAAATTTCTTAGCCAAATCAACCCTTATTATTTTCACAGTCCTATAGCAGCAATCAATCAGCCAAGCTTATCTAGCGAAAGGCTAAGCGAACAAGCACAATCCTAGGCAACAAAGGAAGTAACATATGAATTACCAAATATTGACCTTGGCTATTTTAGCATTCAGCATAATCATCGGACAGATACTCTTAATCCTCCTCTCGATCAAATGGCTTAATAACATCAGATTAACCTATAGCGAGATCGAGGTTATTTGCAAGGATTTCTCTAACGTCTACATCAAAGCACAAAATGAAATAGCAGCTCTACATCAAAAGAACCACAGAGCTAGCTAATAGTACAGTTAAGAAAGAACATCACATATTGTATGCTACCTTTCAGTTAGAAGATATAAATCTGCATCTTAAAATACTACTTGATGAGTTTAAAGTATTTGCTAGATCTAATACTACGTCACAAACCAAGAAACAAAAATAATCCTGCCCCCTGCCCCTGCATTTCGGTGCGGAATCCATAACATCTAACAGCCTTTTAAACTATTTTCTTACTAAGATTTTTGCTCTATCGGTAATGATTTCATCAACAAGACCAAAAGATTTAGCTACTTCGGGATCCATGAAATTATCACGTTCCATACTTTTTTCAATAGAATCTAGTTCTTGTCCTGTATGCTTGACATACAAGTTATTGAGCATTCTTTTTAATTTCATGGTTTCTTTAGCATGAATTTCTATATCTGTAGCTTGCCCTTGGTAACCACCTGACGGTTGATGGATCATTATACGACTATGCGGCAGAGCATAACGCATACCTTTCTCTCCAGCAGTGAGTAACATAGAACCCATTGAACAAGCCTGTCCTATACAAAGAGTAGAAATCTTAGGCTTAATATATTGCATAGTATCGTAAATTGCCAAACCAGAAGTTACAACACCACCAGGAGAATTAATATACATGAAAATATCTTTTTCTGGATTTTCTGCCTCTAAGAACAGTAATTGTGCAACCACTACATTTGCCATATAATCTTCAATTTGACCACAAACAAAAACGATACGTTCTTTTAACAACCTAGAATAGATATCATAGGCTCTTTCCCCTCTAGGGGTTTGTTCAACTACTATAGGCACGTACGTCATTAAATTTTCTCCTAAATTTATTGTAACCTGATTATTGTAACCTGAGTTCGATATAACTTGTTATCAATATAGTCCCTGTTAGGGTTGACATTCGAAAATGCTTAGAATAATAATTATTTTTATGTCGAATTCAAGTTAAATAAGTAATTACTCACTAGCACTAGTTTGTTTCTTCATAGAAGATTCCTTAGACAATTTCTTATTGCTCACTGATTTTAGCTGATCAAAAATGCTTAAAGCTTGAGTTATAAAACTTCCTGGTTCAGAAAGATTTGCCGGAAGAATTACTGTATTGCTATCTTTGGCTAACTCACCAAAAGCATTTATATATTGTTCAGCAATTTTTAAAGATACTGCGTCATTACCCCCAGACTTTTGAATAGATGCGGCAATAACTTCAATACTTTTAGCAGTAGCCATTGCTACTAATCCTATTGCCTCAGCTTCACCTTTAGCTCTATTTACTTGGTCAGTATAGGAAGCTTCAGAATTTAATACAACTTGAGCCTTCTCACCTTCTGCATGGTTTATTTTTGCTTGTCTATTGCCTTCTGAATCCAAAATTTGAGCTCGTTTCTGACGTTCTGCTGCAACTTGTAATTCCATTGCTTTAAGTATTGTTTGTGGTGGCTGAATATCTTTAATTTCATAACGCATACATTGTATCCCCCAATTCATTGCAGCTTGGTTAATAGCAGACACAATAGCGATGTTTAATGTTTCCCGTTCTTCAAAAGTCCTATCTAATGGTAATTTTCCTATTTCTGAACGCATGGTGGTCTGTGCAAGCTGTGTGATAGCATAATATGGACTATTAACACCATAAGATGCAGCGACTGGATCAACAATTTTTACATATAAAACACCATCTATTAATAACGTAACATTATCATTTGAAATGGCTGTTTGAGCAGTAACATCAATAGCTTCTTCCTTCAGGGTGTGTTTATAGGCTACTCTCTGAATCACTGGAATCAAAATATTCAATCCTGGCTGCAGAACCCTATCAAATTTTCCAAACTTTTCTACAACCCATGCTTGTTGTTGTGGTACAACCTTAACCATCTGTACAATAATAAGAATTGCCACGATACTACAAACTAATAATATATATTCCATTTTAATCCTCTGTTAATTTAATCTTAGTTCGGTGACATCGTTCGCGGTTGATGCTTAACAATGTAACCTGTTATATGAATTCAGGTTAATCTAACAATTTGACGACGCTACCATCATAAATCTTAGTAATCCCTTCCAATACCACCATATCTCCTTCCTTAATTTCACTTGAGATAATCTCTGTTAAACCATTTAAACTAGTGCCAAGTTTAACATAAAGTTGTTGTACCTTATTGTCATTGAGTTTATATACAAAATACTCACCTTTATTATTACTCTGTACCGATTGATTAGGCACAGCTAAATTCCTATGTTTGTTAAGAATTAGATCTATATTTACATAGCTTCCATGCACAATATTACTATTAGAATCAATGATAACTTTAGCACTTATAGTACCATTATCTGAAACATATTGTGAGATTTCAGCAATTTTTCCATTAATTAATCCACCCTTATTATCGGTTATCACTAAATTAGTGGATTCTGACACCTGATTATAAAGCCCCTCAGGTAGCTCCATTAAAATATTATCAGTAGTAGAGTTTTGAGCAATAATGCTAAAAAGATAATCTCCTTGTTTTATCTTATCCCCTATTTTGGATTTTATTATACCAATATATCCATCAAATGGAGCTATAAGAACCATATCGTTGTAACTATTCATTGCTTTAGCAAAAGCAAGCCTAGCTTCTTCTAACTCGCTATTAGATTTTTCTAGCACATCACTACTAATATATTTTTTGGCAAATAATTCCTTGTCACGGCTATAAGAAGCCATAGCTTTTCTTAAAGAGACTTCCGCTTGTGACTTAATTGACATAGCTAAACCTTGGTCAATAATAAGCAAAACATCACCTTGATGGATCTTACCTCCTTGGGAAGTAGATACTAAATCAAGTCTACCAGAAACATTTGCATAATAATCACGACTCATACCACTCTTACATTGTCCTATAACACTGAAAACATTATATAAATCAGCCATTTGTACTTTAGTAGCTTTTACCCCAATACTCTCTTGTTCTTCAGCTATAGCATAGCAAGAAGTAATGCATATACACAAAAAAATAATTATAGTTTTAAATCTGTTATCCAACGATGTTCCTTCTCTAAAATCTCAAAACGAATTTTTTCACTTTTTTCATCTAGTTCTGTTTCCGGGATCAAAGAAGCTCCGTCAAATTCAAAACCATAAAAATTAATCTGTAATTTGCTACATATTTTTGCCACTGACTCAATATTTTCTAAAATATCGTCCACAAATATTATTGTTTTAGGATAGTAGTTTTTTTTGTGTAAAATATTCTCTAATACTGCACCTTTATCAACATCGGCTGTAAGAATCACCCCTTCTTTCATCATTGGTACACCACCCCCAATATGTAATTCATCAACTAATATTTCCTCCTTTATCGGAGTAGATTTCATAAAATCTATATTTATCCCTTTAAGCTCTGTAAGACGCCAATTGGTAAAATCCTCAATAACACCAAATTTCCCTGTATATAATTTGGTCAGAGCAGCAGTTGGGATTTGCATCTCCCATAATCTACCTAGTATATCAGTTATATTATAGTCCACTAAGCGAATAGTACGATTTTTTAAAATAATACTGTATAAAAGATGCCTTTCTTCTCTCGTAAGACGGTTTTTGCTTTCAGCACGCCACTGCCGCCTATAAGGATGAGTTAAGCGATATTCATCTTGATCCATGATAAGTACGTCATCTACATCAAAAAGCACCAAGCTATCTTGATCTAATTTATCTATTACTTCCGATATCTTTAAAAAATCGGAAACTTTAGTTATTTTAGCAAATATATGTTTATTCATCGTTCTAATGATAAGTTTATTATTTCTTCCAAAGAATTAGCTATTATAGCTAAATCTGATTCTCGTACAAGAGTATGAACTCCATCTTTTATCAATTTTATCACTACCATGTCACTAGTAATTTTTTCTGCAAGGTTATTTGAGATGGTATAAGGTACGTCCTCATCTAGCATCCCGTGAATTAAATGTATAGCTCCCTTAAGATTAATACTATTTGAATTTAGTAACAAGTGATTTCTAGCTTCGAGTATTAATTGATAACTTATTGGATATTTATCGTTGCAATTACGCCCACTAATCTCAAGGTATTTTTGTTGTTGCATTTGTGTTTTTTGCATTTCAGTTAAGTTTTGCCAAATAGTTTCTGTAAAATCTAGGGCAGGAGCAATACAAACAAGACCACAAACTTTACTAGGAAATTTTATAGCAGCAAGAATGGCTAACCAACCACCCATACTGGAGCCTATGATAATAGCTGGTTGCACTACAAGTTTATTTAAAACTAATTCAACCCCTGTAAGCCAAGATCCAATCGTTTTATCTAGAAATCTACCTGATGATTCTCCATGACCAAAATTATCAAATGTGATAAAATTATAATCACGTTTTTTACAGTAATTCTCAAGAAATATAGCCTTTTTTCCATTCATACCTGACATCAAGCTATGCAAAAAAATTACCGATGGCATATTTTTTTTGCTACTTTCATGATGATTGTAAGTGATAAATCTTTTCTTTTCTGTATTATATATTTTACGCATTTAAATTAATTATGAAAAAGATTAATGATTTCATCAGATTCACCCAAACGATATCATAAACCCACTATTTTGCAAGTAGTTCCAGCTTTATTCTCTGGTGGAGTAGAGCGAGGAACAATTGAAGTGGCTAAAATGTTAAAAAAAGTTGATTATAATGTTATTGTAGTCTCATCTGGTGGTTCATTGGTTGAAGAATTAGTGGCGGCAGGAGTGCCACATATTTCTATGAATAGTGCTACTAAAAATCCTTTGACAATATGGAAAAACGCAAGAATTCTGTCAGAAATAATTAAGGAATATAACGTAGATATAGTACATGCAAGATCGAGAGCTCCAGCTTGGAGTTGTTATATGGCGGCAAAGGCTACAGGCACTAAATTCTTAACAACATTCCACGGAATTTACAACATCTCGAATCCTTTCAAACATTTTTATAATAGCGTCATGGTCAAAGGCGAAAAGATCATAGCTGTGTCTAATTTTGTAAAACACCATATATTAATTAATTATCAAATCCTAGAAGATCAAATTGTTGTAATATATCGAGGGGTAGATTATAGTTATTTTGATCCAAAAAATGTTACAGAAGAAAAGTTACTAAAACATAAAAAGAAATACGGTATATCTAACAATACTCCTATAATATTGTTACCATCAAGAATGACCAGTTGGAAGGGGCATCTTACCCTTGTTGAAGCACTTGGCAAATTAAAACATCTAGATTTCTACTGTCTAATGGTTGGAGATTTATCCAAACATCCCAATTTTACCAATCGAGTAAAATCTCTTATAAACTTATTGAAGCTACAAAGTAAAATTCAAATTTTTGGTAATGAAGCTGATATGCTCAGCCTTTACGGTGTTTCAGATATAGTAATATCTACTTCAATTGAGCCAGAAGCATTTGGTCGCACTATAACTGAAGGACAATCAATGGAAAAGCTAGTAATTGCTACAAATATAGGTGGAGCTATTGAAACAATATTAGATAAAAAAACTGGATTTCATGTCAAACCAAACGATGCTGTTGATTTAGCAGAAAAAATCGAACATTGCTTATCTATACTCAAAACCAATGAAGGTAACAAAATACAACAAGCAGCAAGAAAAGCAGTAATCGATAATTTTTCCCTTGATTTAATGCTTAGTAAAACCTTAGATCTATATAAAGAAATGCTCAAAAAAACATAATATTTTCCCCAGTTCTTTGAGTGTCCTTACATCTTTCCACCTGTATCTATGATTTTTAAACTACCCTAGAGAGGCAATGAAAATTCTATTCTTGAAATCTACTAATTATACTTTATACTGATCCGTTATTGTATATATATCTTATAAAATTAAAAAGAGAGTATTATGGCTAGGATAACGATTGAAGATTGTGTTGGAAAAATTCACGATAGATTTAAGCTTGTAGCTTTAGCTGCTCAAAGAGCAAATGATATAAATTCTGGTAGTAAAATGACTATTAATAACGTGAAAGGCGATAAGGCAACTGTACTGGCATTACGTGAAATAGCTGCTGGCCATATAACGATTCCAGCCCTAAAGGCACAATTATTAAAACGTCTTCGAACAAAAAGCAGAATCGATCCTATTGATGAAGAAAATACTGATGCTTCCCTTGATACTGCTGTAGAAGAGTTTGATTATTTACCAAGCGGCTCAGATCTTTGTGTTACTGAAGACTACTCTGATTTAGATGATCAAATATTTGATGATAATGTTAGTGATGATGAACAAAAATGATTATTGGTGTTGGTACAGATATAGTACAAATTCCAAGAATAGAAAGGATATTAAACCTATATGACCAGCGTTTTGTAAACATAATTCTTTCTAAAACGGAAATACAAAAGCTAACTTCTCTAAACAAAGACCAATATGGTTGTTTTTTGGCAAAAAGGTTTGCTGCGAAAGAGGCAGTTAGCAAAGCCCTTGGTATCGGAATTGGGCGGGGTTTACGATTTAAAGACATCTCTATACTAAATGATGCCTTAGGAAAGCCCTTTGTCCAAATTTGTCATCCTGAAAATCCAAACAAATTTGGACAAATCAAAATTCACTTGTCCATTTCAGACGATTACCCAATTTCTGTAGCTTTTGCAGTTATTACCTCTAAGGTTTAGAGCTTCTTTAATAGTTCAAACATAGTTTTACCAATATCAGCTGGCGATCTAGTGATAGTAACACCTGCACTTTGCAATGCCTCCAACTTATCTTCAGCTGAACCCTGTCCATTAGAAATAATTGCACCAGCATGCCCCATTCTTTTACCTTCAGGAGCAGTAACACCAGTAATGAAAGTAACTATTGGTTTTTTAATCTTTGAGCTTTTTATTAATTCAGCAGCCTTTTCCTCAGCATCCCCACCTATTTCACCAATCATAATAATCGATTCTGTTTCATTATCTTGTAAAAACATTTCAATACAATCAACAAAATCGGTGCCATTAACTGGATCTCCACCAATACCAATACAGGTAGATTGACCAAGACCAACAGCTGTAGTCTGTGCTACTGCTTCATAAGTCAAAGTACCGGACCGGGATATAATTCCTACCCTGCCTCTCTTATGAATATAACCAGGCATTATGCCGATTTTGCATTCATCAGGAGTAATAATGCCAGGACAATTTGGTCCAATTAATCTAGTTTTTGATCCGATTAATGCCCTTTTGACCTTTATCATATCAAGTATCGGTATTCCCTCTGTAATACACACTACCAAACTAATTCCTGCATCTATAGCTTCCAAAATTGAATCAGCAGCAAAAGGTGGTGGAACATAAATAACGCTGGCAGTAGCCTTAGTTTTCGCAACTGCCTCATGTACTGTATTATATACAGGTAGATCTAGATGAGTATTTCCACCTTTTCCAGGAGTTACCCCTCCTACCATTTTAGTACCATAACTGATTGCCTGCTCAGAATGAAAAGTCCCTTGAGAGCCAGTAAAACCTTGGCAAATTACTTTTGTATTTTTATCAACTAATATTGACATATATGCATTTTCCGTATTTTTATATGAATTATTTTACTGCATCGACGATCTTAACAGCAGCATCACCTAAATCATTTGCAGCAATTATTTTTAAACCAGAATTTGCTAAAATATTTTTACCTAATTCAAAATTGGTCCCAGCTAAACGTACAACCAGTGGAACTGTAATGCCAATCTCTTTCACTGCAGCAATAATGCCTTCGGCTATTATATCACAACGCATTATACCACCAAAAATATTAACTAAAACCCCTTGTACATGTGAATCTGATAAAATTATTTTTAGTGCTTCCGTTACTTTCTCACGATCAGCCCCACCACCAACATCTAAAAAGTTTGCCGGTTCAGCACCATAAAGCTTGATAATATCCATTGTAGCCATAGCTAGCCCAGCCCCATTCACCATACAACCAATAGTACCATCCATCTTAACATAACTAAGACCAAGGCTAGCTGCTTTTATTTCAAGAGCATCTTCTTCATCATCATCCCGCATATTTAAAATATCAGGATGTTTAAATAATCCATTATCATCAAAGTTAATCTTGGCATCAAGTGCCAATAAACTACCATCAGCTTTTGTTATTAATGGATTAATTTCAATTTGGTTAGCATCAGTTGCTATAAAAGCTCGATAGGTTGATTCAACAATTTTCATCATTTGTTTTGCCTGCTCATTCTTAAAACCAAGCTTGTATGCCATTCTACGACAATGAAATGACTGTATGCCTGTTGCAGGATCAACTGATACTTTAATAATTTTCTCTGGAGTATTATGAGCAACTTCTTCTATATCTACCCCACCTTCAGTAGAAGCTATAAAAGTTACCTTGCTATTACTACGATCAAAAACGGCACTAAAATAATATTCTTTTAAAATATCACACCCAGATTCAACATAGAGATAGCGAACCTTTTGCCCAATAGCTGACGTCTGATGAGTTACTAAGTTAATGCCAAACATTGCGTGTGCTGCTTTCTTTGCCTCTTCTTTAGTTCTTACAACTTTTACACCCCCAGCTTTCCCCCTACCACCTGCGTGGATTTGGGCTTTAATCACATATATTTCTGCTTCTAAACCATCAATTAGCCTATCGATATCTTCTTTTTGCAATATTACAACCCCTGTAGAAGTAGGTATACCATATTGCCTCAAAATCATCTTTGCTTGGTATTCATGAATATTCATTTTTATAATTCTTTAAATAATTTAATCCTAGGCTCTTATACTACAAATGTTGCCAATTTGTAAAGCTTCATTTATTACTTGTTAGACGTTAGTAGTCTTGAGGATATCTAAAATTCACCAATGTTATCCCTGCAAAAGCATAAACTAATAGATATATTCATCTTACTCTACTTTTTGCTTACGATTTTTGTCTCCTAGATATATATACTCCACTTGAGATTATTATTGCTCCAATAATTGAAAAACTATCTGGTATTTCCTGCCATATAACTACACTTAAAATTAAAGAAAATACAACGCTGCTATAAGCTAGTATACTCATTTCAGTAGCTAAACCAATTTCTAATCCCTTATTTAATAATATTTGGTGTAAAAGCATCAACAGAGCGTTGACTAATAGCAATATCCAATCCTTTGAAGAAACTTGTGTTATATTAAAATCCACTAAAAATGGTAACATAATAAGAGAGGAAATCCAAAAATAATACACTAATACTCTATCTGAGGTCTCTGTTTTTAGTAAGTTGTGTAATGATATAATAGTTAATGCCATAAATATTCCGCTAAGTAATCCAAAAATGATTCCTGAAGTTATAATTTCTACTGATGGCTTCAGTATTAATAAACAGCCAATAAAGCCAATTATTGCTAAAAATAATAGATCATTTTTGATAGATTTATTAGTAAAAATACCCGTTATTAGCAGTACCCAAATTGGAGACAGATTCGTAAGTGTACTAACATTGAAAAGAGACAAGTAATTTACTGCTGAAAACATGCAATACCAATATGCTGCCCCCAATAATCCCCTTGTAATTAATGCACAATATCGCTGTGATACTATTAATTGACCACGAGACCTAATAACTTTTGGTAAAAAAAAGATAGCACAAAGAAAGAATTGTAAAAATACAACTAGAGAAATAGGTATACTACTATTAAGAGATTTTACTATACTAGCTTTCATTGCTCCAAGTCCAAATGAACTTAAGATATATAATGTTGCTTTCATAGTGGTTCTACTTCATCACTCCTATTTAATTGACAACTGGGGTTATACAAATAATCCTACTTCAATTGGAACATAAAACAATCCATAATGGGTAACTCGCATTAATCAATAACTTAATCAATAAATTGTCCTGCCACTACCTTTAAAATTCTGATGAGCCTTATCTAATTTTTTGATAAATTCTGGAGAATAAGATTTAAGATCATTTTTCGATCCACCCTCATATTTTTTAGCTAGATCTATCCCCCCTCTAATCATATTATAAGCAAAATTTTCTTCCTTTGTTTCTCCAGCTATTCTTTTAGGGTTCATGAACTTATAAACTTGGTATAAAGCAAAATTTTTCACTAAACGTTTTGCTTCCAATCTAGATTGATTACTTATGCCTTGTAGCTTATCTTTTGATTTTATCAAACCTCGGTTAGCTTCTTTTACCAATTGTGAATGTTGTTGCATTAAGTAACTACTTACTTCAGCAACATTCTTACTAACAAGGTTCTCATCAATTTTAACACCTAATTTTCCTAATTTCTTGTGTGCAATTTTACCTAAATATTTTTTTATTAATAGGATGATCTGTGTCTGTAATTTTGTTAGATCCATTGTTTGCTCGTTAAGACAAGCCAATATTTGTTCTATTTCCTGTTCGAAAGCATCGTTTTTACTTAACTCATTGAAAATTTCCATCGCCTCATCAGATCCAAGTTCATTATCAGTGATGCCTACTAATGCATCTTTAATTTGGTCTGCCAATTTTCTAGAGTCCCTTGGTTTTTTGTCATCTGTTTCCATTTATTAGTCCTCTGTTTACGAAGTCTATTCTTGAGTAGTAAAATGTCCTCTATAAGTTCGGTGCAACGTGACTCCCCGATGTTTTTCAATTATACTTCGGCACAGTAAGGCTGAGTCAATAGATTTTTGTTTTTTAGTAAATTTATGTTCTTTTTCAAGATATAACTCACTTATATTAATATTTTGCCAAACAAGTCCATCAAAAATTTTTGCTTTAATATAACCACTTGACTTTAAGTTATCATAATCTCCTTTGTTAAGACTCAATGCATCATCATTTAATAAAAGCTTAACATCCCCAACATTTGGGACTGGTATAGGATCAACATATTTAATATAGACTTTACCAGTTAATTCTATCTTGCTAGGTATCATAATTCTCTATCTATATTAAATTAAGCTTCTGTTATACTGCTCGTAAATGAAGAGTTGATAGACGATAGAATCAAAATCATAATCCTTTATTTATATCACGACTCTTTGTTATCTTCTACCTCTGATTCTAGAGATGGTTCAATAACTTCTCCTTGAAAATGATGCAATAGTGATTCTTGTTCATCATATTCTTTCAACATATAGCCACGCCCCCATACTGTATCAATATAATTTGTACCACCAGCAGCATCAGCTAATTTCTTACGTAATTTGCATACAAATACGTCTATAATTTTAATTTCCGGCTCATCAACACTACTATAAAGATGGTCTAAGAACATCTCCTTATTCAGTACTGTTCCCTTACGTAAGACTAATAATTCTAAAATAGCATATTCCTTATTCGTTAAATGAACCCTTGTTCCATCAACTTCTACAATTCTAGTATCAAGATGAATACTTACCTTGTCAAACCTAACAACTGACTCAGAATGTCCTTTAGAACGACGAACAATTGCATAAATACGAGCAATTAACTCTTCGCGGTTAAATGGTTTTGTGATATAATCATCTGCCCCACACGTAAGTCCTTTAATTTTTTGATCAACTGTAGTAATACCTGATAAAATCAGTATAGGTGTTTTTACTTTAGCAGAACGTAATCTCAGTAGGACTTCGAACCCACTAATATCTGGCAGCATCAGGTCTAAAATAATTAAATCATAATTATAAATTTTAGCTATTTCTATTCCTTCTGTACCAAACTCCACCACCTCACAAATAATTCCTTCTGAAGCTAACGTTAATTCAATAGAACTAGCTATATCACTATTATCTTCTACTAACAGTACCCTCATGATATTTCTCCCATTAACTTTTCTATAATTATTAATTTATTATTCTTTATTACACATCTATGTTCTCATTTTATCTCTATAAGAGCAAGTAATTTTATCAAAATAATATCCAAGTAACGCGAATTTGGGATAAGAATTGACAAATTCTTATCCCAAATTCAGTGAAATTATCGAAACAATCAGATTTGAGACAGCTCTGCATCTGATTGTTTCGATAATTTTATGGTTAACTTACCTTACACATAACCCCCATGGCAATTTAAAAGTCATAGGAAAAACAGCCTAGCACCTATTAGCGAAGAGCTGCTTTGCAACGACGAAGCAATTGTAAGTAAAAAGTATGATATAATAGATATTAAAGTCAATGTAAATAATGATTTATAATGACTATCGCTGTGCAGGCGTGAGCGACCGTGAAGCAATTGGTTTTAAGATCGTATAGATCCTGGTACTCTAGCCCAAATCCCCGAGACATTTGAATAGTTGATTGGGATGCCTTTGCACTCCCGCTTACAATCGTAAACATTAAAAGTCTTCGAGGTATTATGCTATTATATAACCCGAGTTGCCAATTAATTATACTGGCAAAAGCTATATTTAACGCTGGTTTCATGTGAGGCTCGATACTAAAACATTTTTAATACAAACATATTTCTAAAAAATATAGTTTTTATTAAGTGTTTTAATGTTACAAATTAACTTCAAATGTTCATAAAACCTAGCTCTGCTCTTATAAATTAATTGGCAACTCGGGTTATTTAGTGCCTCAACATTAGAAGTAAGACTACAAAGCTTTATTTCAGCTCTACAAAATCTAGATTCAAATGTTATATGGGCTTATAGAGGAGGATATGGTTCTATGGAATTAATTCCTTTTTTGAAACCTCATATGTTCAATAAATATAAAATATTAGTAGGCTTTAGCGATATTACTGCGTTACACTTATATTTTAACCAAATAATAGGGTGGTCATCTTTACACGCTACAGTTTTAGACAGAATAGTGCGAGGCGTAAATGCTCAAGACCACATTGATATAATCAATGCTCTTTTAGGTAATACTAAAAATTTTACTTATGATCTTTATCCTATAAATGCAATAGCAAAAAATTTAACGAATAGAGATTCAATTTTAGGACAAATCCTTGGTGGTAATTTATCTATGGTGCAATATTCTCTTGGTACAAACTGGCAACTTAATTCTACCAATAAAATATTAATTTTTGAAGATGTAGGAGAAAGAGGTTATAGAATATTTGCAAGATTAGAACAATTAAAACAAGTGGGAATTCTAGAAAAAAGCCAAGCAATTCTTTTCGGTGAATTTACAAACGGAGAGGAACAAGATGGTAGAGATCTTACACAAACGGCAATTCAAATTGCAGTAGAAAATTCACAAGTACCCGCCTTCTTTATAAAAGATATAGGACATATAGCACGAAATTTACCACTGCCATTAGGTACATCAGCTGTTATTAGTCAAAATAAATTATTAATCACTAATCCGTTTATTTAATAGAACTTACGCGAATTCAGGATAAGAATTTGTCAATTCTTATCCCAAATTCGGTGAAATTATCGAAACAATCAGATTTGAGACGGCTCTGCATCTGATTGTTAAATTAATATTTTGCTAAAAACATGATTTTAATCTTTCAAAATCATGTTTTTAGCTTTAGAAAGGTTTAAAATGCATTCGCGTTAGCCACTTTAATAATGCATTTTTCCTTCAAAATTACTGAAACTAGAGAAAATTTTAACAATTATAGACATAGGTTAAAGTTGGGTTTTTTAAACTGCCCTAAAAATACGTTTGACAAGTGAGATACTTTAACTTAAGAAATTAATATAAATTCTAACCAAAAGGGTAAATATGGCAAAACATACTTTTTACAAGCTAATACCTGCTGTTGTCGGGGTTTTGTTTCCTACTACTTATTTTACTTATGATGGATATACAAAGTCTACAAAACCATCTCATTTCGAATTAGCTGCAACTAAATTGGGTTTTACAGGTTATAAAAAAGCAGGTCAAGATATAAGTGCAACAGAACATCAAGAAGCCTTATTAAAGCAACCTTATTAAAGCAACTTCAAATCGTAGGATATTTTCATCCGGAAAAGCTATGGCAGGATATTAATCGTCTAGGAGTAAAGGATCCTGTAATAACTTTTAAACAGATATATCCTGCAATAAAAAAATCTAAAGCTGATCAAAGTGATCCTAGCAGATTTAATGCTAAAATATTACGTAAAAACCTTGGAAAAGGAACAGGATTAGATGAACAAGATATCATGGATTTCCTTTTCTATATTTCTCAGAATGCTTTTGGTCGTAAACCTGGCCAGGAACGTAATGAGCTATCTTCCCAAGACTGGATGAAAAAGTATGAGAAAGAATATTTAGCTGGTGCTAAAGTACTACGTCTAATTGATCGCGAAACTCCAGAACATCAGGAATATGACAGTGCTTGGATTGCCGGGGCATCTCGTATAGGCGTAATGGCTCGGATAATAGATTACCATAATATATTATCAAAATGTAATATTAAAGTGAACGGAGAAACAGCAATATTAACAGGAGCACGAGAATTATGGGCTAATATTGATGGAATTACGCCTACAGTACGTGATAAGTTGATTGAAGCTTATAAAGCAAAAACTGACTTAGATACATTGGATGTTTCTCTGCCTATAGGAGAGGATCTAGCTCGTGTGACAGAAGGTAAGGAATATATAAAAGGCTTAGCTGCACGACATGGTATCAGATTGAACGAATCATCTCCATTTATCCAATATAAGACAAAAGAGGAATGTCCCCCAGGATATTTTCCTGGTAGAGTGTATCCTAATTATGCAGAAGGAGAAAGTCGAAAATTAACAGAAACTTTAATGTCCCAAGATTTACTTACTACTTATCTATTAAATGATAGTAAAACCATTACTATAGTCGATACATTAGCAGAACAATACCAAAGGCCTAACACTACTAGTACAGCCCGTGACGCTGCAAGAAAGTTAGTTGAGAATATTATTAATGGTCAGTATGGAGATAAAAAAGAGTTTGTCATTCTATTTGAAACTAATAATCCATATATTGAGCGACAAACTATTGCAACACAACGAGAGGTCAATAAAGTATTAAAAGACTATAAATTGAGCAACAAGGGATACAGCATAAAAGTCGAAGGTGTAGGCTTTGAATGTAAACAAGATGTTGCAACAATACATTCAGAGTTTGCGGCATTAGTAGCAGAAAAATGGAAAGACGCGGTTGAATACCAAAGAGAAGAAGGCATATCACCAAAACGGCCTATTAAAATTTTACAATTTCAAACTCGTGATAATGTTGGATTTGTTCCACCTCTGCCTGATATTTTTGAAGTAAGTCTATCAGGAATACAAGATCTATTTGATGAATATCTACCATAATATCGAATATGTCGATCGTTTAATAAAATAGTTATGAAATATGGTACATCAAATTGAATTAGGTGACAAAGAACATGGAAATGGCCTCAGATAATTTACCAATTTCTGCTATTTTGTTTTGAATCCAATGATGATAATAATTAAAATCACATATTGAATGGAGTGTTATATATAGAAACAATCAGGTGGGCAGCCGCTTCAAACCTGATTGTTTCTATATATAACACTGAATTCGATGTAACTTGTTACATTGAATTCAGGTTACTTAAAGACTACCTAGAATATAAGGGGGTGATACTATCAACCATTACCCTAGATACCGTACTTAAGGTAGCTATTGCCGCTAATTTGATTAAGAATGGTGAAGTAATGACAGTAACTTACCGGTTAAAGTAGATGTACAATCTTATGATCTGATCACCTATCCACCTCTCAAAGAACATATCGATGCTAACATGCTACTATTGTTTACGTATGGTAATATATCTAAATAAAGGGTTTGGAAGTAGTGATAGTAAAAGATGAGCTGAAGTAATTTTCAACTAAGCATAAACATGAAAAATCCTTTATCAATATATATACACTGGCCATTTTGTTTGTCAAAATGTCCGTATTGTGATTTTAATTCTCATGTTGTAGATAAAGTAGATCATGATACATGGTTGAAATGTTATGAACTAGAGCTTGATCATTTCAAGGATATTATAGGTCATAAATATATAAAATCTATTTTCTTTGGAGGTGGAACTCCATCTTTAATGAAGCCATTTGTTGTTGAAGGAATAATTAAAAAAATAGCAAATCTAGCAACAATAGATGAGCAGACAGAAATTACTTTAGAAGCAAATCCCACTTCATTTGAGACTGAAAAATTTAGGGACTTTAGATCAGCTGGAATAAACCGTGTGTCAATTGGCGTCCAGTCTCTAGTGGAAGATGACTTAAAGAGTTTAGGACGACAACATGATGTAGGGCAAGCAATCAAAGCTATTGAGACAGCTCGCCATCTTTTCCCTAGAATATCTTTTGACTTAATTTATGCAAGAAGTAACCAAACTCTAGAAAGTTGGCAAGATGAACTTACCAATGCCATGAAACTTGCCTCAGGTCATATCTCACTGTATCAACTAGTAATCGAAAAGGGTACGTTATTTTATAAATTGTTTAACGAGGGAAATCTGACTATACCAAACTCAGATCAAGCAGCTGACCATTATGAGTGGACTAACTGCTATTTAAAGTCCCAAGGATATCTTAGATATGAAATATCAAATTATGCTATATTAGGTCATGAATGTAAACATAACTTAACATATTGGCAATATGACAACTATTTAGGTGTAGGTCCGGGTAGCCACAGCAGGGTTAACATGTGTGATAGTAATTTTACATCTAATCTATATAGTATTATGATGTGGCATAAACCAGAAAAATGGTTACAAGCTGTTGACAGTTTAGGATGTGGTATTCAGCAGATTAATAAACTTTCTATGCAAGAAATAATTGCAGAAATGTTGATGATGGGACTACGTCTTGAAAAGGGTTTAACTATTGATAGTATACAGAAAAGAATTGGTAAACAATTATTTGAGATTTTAGATATGGAAAAGGCAACATACTATAAAAAGCTAGGTTTACTTAGGTGGGATGAGGGATTAGGTGATAAAGATCATATTAATCTTACAAACAAAGGTCTAATGTTACATAGCTATATAGTGCCAAGGTTATTTAAAACCTCAGTTTTGGATTAAAAATTTTAATCCAAAACTGGCTAGAATATCAGAAAAATACATTCTTGAAGCGATTCTACGAATGCATTTTAATCTATTATTAGTAAATGAAATATTTAACAGTCAGGTGTCAAACCGCTTTAAGCCTGATTGTTTACATTCTCATTCCAATTTCGGGTTAATTTCATTAATCCGAAATTGAGGTTTAAATAGACTTCTTTGTATTAATGTATATGTTGGAACAAAAAGAGTTAGATAAGATACAAAAAAGGATTAAGAAACTTAAAACAAATAATCGAACAAATAATCATTTTCACCCTAAACTTAATCCAAAAAAAGAAATTGATGCGTTGGCTATAGCGTTAGATTTGTTTTCTAGTGTGATGCTGGGGTTTATTGTTGGTTTTACATTAGATAAATTGTTTAATTCTAAACCATTTTGTATTATAATATTTTTGTTGATAGGTATGCTTGCAGGTTTTAAAATAATTTGGCAAAAAATAAATAATGTCCCATAGTCCCTTAGATCAATTTGCAATAAAGAAACTAGTAGAAATTAATTTATTTGGTTTCGATATTAGTTTTACTAACTCTAGTTTGTTTATGTTGCTTGCTGAAGTTGTAGGTCTTTCCTATTTTTATTTAGCCTTAAAAGGCGAAAAAATTATACCATCTAGATTACAGCTTAGTGCTGAAATAATTTATGATATAATTACAGTGATGCTCAATCAAAATGTTGGAGAAAAGGGACGTAAGTTTATACCGTTCATTTTTACTTTGTTTATGTTTATTTTGTTATGTAACTTGCTCGGCATGCTTCCTTACGGATTCACTGTTACTAGCCATATTATAGTAACATTTGCCTTAGCAATTATGATATTTTTTATGGTTACAATTATCGGTTTTATTAATCACGGTATACATTTTTTATCAATATTTTTGCCTAAAGGTACGCCATCTTGGCTAGCTCCGCTTATGATTTTGATAGAATTATTTGCCTATCTAGCAAGACCTATAAGTTTATCTTTAAGGTTAGCTGCTAATATGGTAGCAGGACATATATTACTAAAGGTGATGGCAGGATTTATAGTTTCATTAATGATTTTCTTTAAATTTTTGCCAATTCCACTAATTGTGATCCTTATTGGATTTGAAATTTTTATAGCAATACTTCAAGCTTATATATTTACAATTCTTTCTTGTGTATACTTGAATGATGCTGTAAATTCACATTAGGTTCTGCGTATGACTTCATTTTTATGGTCTTATAGATAAAAATGCAGTAATATGCAAGAACCTAGAATTTTTTATATTTAGGAGTTTACATATGGACGGAACGTCTCTAAAATTTATTGGTGTAGGATTAATGGCTATTGGTATGTCAGGTGCGGCCATTGGTGTAGGTAGTATATTCAGTGCATTGCTATCTTCAATTGCCCGTAATCCTTCAGCTACTGATCAATTACAAAGAATGGCATTCATTGGAGCTGGACTTACGGAAGCTATGGGCTTATTCTCGTTCGTAATTGCAATTTTGTTGATATTTTCCTAAGTAACTATGCCTCAATTTGATGTTACCTTTTATTGTTCGCAAATCTTTTGGCTGGTAGTTGTTTTTAGTATCTTATACCTTCTAGTTCATAAGTTCATTGCACCGCTAACTGAAAAGATTCTTGAGAATAGGCAAGCTTATATAGATAGCAATATTGCTAGTGCAGAAAGTCTTGGGGAAAAAGCTGATGACTTGCATAAGCAATATGCAAATACACTAGCAGAGATATCAAATATAGTGGAAAATATTAAAAAAGAAGCTAGGGATGCAATGGAAGCATCTCTTCTATCAAAAAAAATTCAACTCCATAATGAGTTGAAAGCACAAATTGCCAATAATCGTCATGATATAGAAACAACTAATAAATTATTTTGGATTAATGAAAATGACTCATGCATCGATTTAGCAAAATTGTTAATTCAAAAAATTACTAATCAAGAAGTTGATTTAGAGTTATTAAAAGAATCTTACAAAAAGATAAAATAATGCAATTGTTTGACGAAAAATTTTGGCTAGCCGTCTGTTTCCTAATTTTTGTGTATTTAGTCTATAGACCAATAAAAAATATAATTTTAAAATCGTTAGATGACAAAATTATGGTCATCAAAGACCAAGTTTTAGAAGCCCAAAAACTTAACGAAGATATGACGTTGTTATTTGAAGATGCTACAGCCCAAATACAACAGATTGAAGTTTTAAGAGAAAAAATGATCAAAGATGGCAAAGAAACTGCCAATAATATAATTAAGCAGCAAAACGAAGAAATTGATAAGTTTCTAGAAAGCAAAAAACTTGAGACTATAGATTTAATGAATAGACAAAAGCTAGAAGCTTCTCAAATGCTACAATCTGAGTTTTGTGATAAAATGGTAGAATTAGTAACTATCTATATGCGATCTACAAAAAACGATTCCATATCAGATAGTGAGATAGCTAAGAGACTCATGGAAAATCCAGTATCTGAAAAATTTATACAATAAACCCAATTCAGGATAAGAATTAGTTAATTCTTATCCTGAATTTGCATAATAACTATAAACTCCAATTCTTTAAAGTAGCAGAATATATAAGCTCATTTTAACATTAAAGGAGAAAAATAAATGATAAAGTATCCGCATGAACAGAGAAGTTTAACTAGAGAACAGAAAGAAGCAGTGGGCTTACTTTCAATTGGTACATTTTTAGAATATTTTGACTTGATGTTATATGTTCATATGGCAGCGTTTCTTAATGAGTTGTTTTTTGAACCTGCTGATTCTCACTTCACTTCTTTAATGATGTCTTTTGCCTTTTGTACTACCTTTGTTTTTCGGCCGGTTGGTGCCTTAATATTTGGTTGGGTGATAATATAGGACGCAAATCTACTGTTATAATTACAACTTTTATGATGGCTGTATCATGTTTTGTCATGGCTAATCTTCCTACCTATGCTCAAATAGGAGTAGCTGCTACTTGGATAATAACAATTTGCCGTATTTGTTCAAGGCATGACATCTATGGGGGAGATAGTAGGGGCAGGACTTTATTTAACCGAAACAATTAACCCACCAATCCAGTATGTAAGTGTGACATTGGTAGGGCTATCTGCTGCCTTAGGAAGTATGGGTGCTTTAGGAATTGCCTCACTTGTTACTTCCTATGGTTTTAACTGGCGTCTAGCATTTTGGATAGGTGCAATAGTGGCATTGATTGGTTTTGCTGCTAAAACAACATTGCGGGAAACACCTGAATTTGCTAATGCAAAACTTATACTAAAAAATAAATATGAGAAAGCTAATATTGATATAAAAGCATTATATAATGATCCAGTCGTTAATAAAAAAACAATAATAGCGTTCCTTTTATTAGAGTGTTCTACACCGGTATGTTTTTATTTTATCTATCTGCATTGTGGTACTATTCTCAAGACTGATTTTGGTTATACATCAACTGAGGTTATTCATCATAATTTTATTGTCTTTGTATTAGAGTTCTTAATCTTATCAATATTATCTTATGTAAGTTACAGAGTATATCCATTATTAACCGCAAAAATTATACTTATTATATATTCTATTGTTATTTTATTTTGTCCATATTGGCTAAATAATCTTAATTTTCCGTTTGAGCTATTTCTCATTCAGATAGTCATTATTTTATTTAAGTACTGTCATACCTCTGCTGCTCCAATTTTTTATAAAAGCTTTCCTGTATTTAAACGTTTTACCTGTGTTAGCGTGATATTTTCTGTATCTCGTGCTTTGATGTACGTTATTACTTCTTTTGGTTTCATTTATATTACAAAACTTACGCTATGTAAGGTTCTAAATAGCGTAAAGAGGGTGAACGTAACTGCTGTTGCATATAATGATCTAAAAGCCCTAACTTTATTTGATAAACCGTCTTACCTATTTTGTGTGCAGTTCTTTTTAGAAAAGCCCACACTAAAAATGCACAACTAATGTGATTACGCTGGATGCGTTGTTTTCTGCATTGGCATCGTTCTATACCGGTAAGTTGCTTGATTTCTCTATGCATGCTCTCAATTACCCAACGAAAGCCACACTCATCTTGTACGGCTTTAGAAGATTTTTGAGTTTTGTTATTGGTAACAATATAATCAACTCTGTTGGTAGAAACAGTAAGTTTAAACAAATTAACATGCTTATCTTTTGCAAAGCCCTTTATATGAATCTCCACTCCGCTCTTAATTTCCTCATCTGAAAACGTTAACTTGCTAACAGCTTTATAAGGCTTAGAAGAGGAAGTTTTAGTAACGTTTCTATTTGCTTTAATAGGAGCATAATAATATTTACCCAAGGAATCAACATGTTGCATAATTTTATGCGTAGCATACCATGTGTCAAAAAGCACAGTTTGAAAAGGAATCTTTTTGCTATACACAGCATTATTTAACATATTTAATAGGTGTTCTACTTTTGTCGCTCCATCATGTTCGGGCGAAAAAATTCGGTAATCTATTACCCAAAACTTATTAATATCCGGATTATAATATACCAAACTTACTACTCCTATACCAGTAGTAATACCACCTGTAGCCCCACTGTACTGTGATCTAGCAACTTCTATTTTCTTGGTATTTCTTTTATTTAACACCGTATCATCAAATATTGTATATCCGTTAGGCGATAAAATAACATCATCCTTAATATGTTCCCATAACAAAGAAGGTGTATATTTTTCATTTTTTAAAAATCTATTAATAACATCATGGCTACATTTTTTGGCATGTTCAGCATAGTAGGTCAAACTATAATTCTTTTGACTCACTATTAGAAATTGACAGTAATCTGTCCTATTAACTGGTATTGCTTGCAATTTTATCCTCTTGGCATTTGTAAATTATACTCAACATAATGTACCATTTTTTTTCTCATAGCGTAAGTTTTGTATTATTATGCTCCTATTAAAGCAAATAGAAACGTTACTAAAACTTCCTCTTCTAAGCCTTATAAAGCTGTTAGCAAGTTAACGTTTTCAGATGAGGAAATTAAGAGCGGAGTGGAGATTCATATAAAGGGCTTTGCAAAAGATAAGCATGTTAATTTGTTTAAACTTACTGTTTCTACCAACAAAGTTGATTATATTGTTACCAATCAAAACTTACGCTATGAGAAAAAAAATGGTACATTATGTTGAGTATAATTTACAAATGCCAAGAGGATAAAATTGCAAGCAATACCAGTTAATAGGACAGATTACTGTCAATTTCTAATAGTGAGTCAAAAGAATTATAGTTTGACCTACTATGCTGAACATGCCAAAAAATGTAGCCATGATGTTATTAATAGATTTTTAAAAAATGAAAAATATACACCTTCTTTGTTATGGGAACATATTAAGGATGATGTTATTTTATCGCCTAACGGATATACAATATTTGATGATACGGTGTTAAATAAAAGAAATACCAAGAAAATAGAAATTGCTAGATCACAGTACAGTGGGGCTACAGGTGGTATTACTACTGGTATAGGAGTAGTAAGTTTGGTATATTATAATCCGGATATTAATAAGTTTTGGGTAATAGATTACCGAATTTTTTCGCCCGAACATGATGGAGCGACAAAAGTAGAACACCTATTAAATATGTTAAATAATGCTGTGTATAGCAAAAAGATTCCTTTTCAAACTGTGCTTTTTGACACATGGTATGCTACGCATAAAATTATGCAACATGTTGATTCCTTGGGTAAATATTATTATGCTCCTATTAAAGCAAATAGAAACGTTACTAAAACTTCCTCTTCTAAGCCTTATAAAGCTGTTAGCAAGTTAACGTTTTCAGATGAGGAAATTAAGAGCGGAGTGGAGATTCATATAAAGGGCTTTGCAAAAGATAAGCATGTTAATTTGTTTAAACTTACTGTTTCTACCAACAGAGTTGATTATATTGTTACCAATAACAAAACTCAAAAATCTTCTAAAGCCGTACAAGATGAGTGTGGCTTTCGTTGGGTAATTGAGAGCATGCATAGAGAAATCAAGCAACTTACCGGTATAGAACGATGCCAATGCAGAAAACAACGCATCCAGCGTAATCACATTAGTTGTGCATTTTTAGTGTGGGCTTTTCTAAAAAGAACTGCACACAAAATAGGTAAGACGGTTTATCAAATAAAGTTAGGGCTTTTAGATCATTATATGCAACAGCAGTTACGTTCACCCTCTTTACGCTATTTAGAACCTTACATAGCGTAAGTTTTGTAGCTTTATATCCAGCATATTTTCCTTTCTTTAAGACCAGTAACAGATCTATATCGCTCTGATAAACATAGGTAATATGATTCTCTGTGTACACGTCTTGTACCCAATCCCCTCTAGCATATGAGCCAAATAAAACTATCATTGCTATTTTTGATTTGCCAGCAGCTAAAATTTCTTGGACAATCGTGTCTAATCTTTCTTTAATAACTAATGAACGTTCAGGTAATGTGGTTTGCATAAGATTATTTTTGTTGACTCATCAGATTACTATAACCTGAATTCGATGTAACTTGTTACATCGAATTCAGTGTTATATATAGAAACAATCAGGTTTGAAGCGGCTGCCCACCTGATTGTTAAAATGCACTCGTAGAACCGCTTCAAGAGTGCATTTTTCCTTATAACAAAGCAAGTATCGATATAAGAATTATTAATTCTTATATCGAGCTGAGGTTGAGGTTACTATAACATAAAATAATGCTACCACTAAGAAGGCAATCGTTATAATGCAAAATATTTTAAGTAATATAATTAACCCTGTGCGGAGCTTAATACAACTAATATAATCTTCAATTACCACACGCATACCAAGCATTGAATGATAGAAAGCGGTAATAAGCAGTATTCCTAAAGGGACAATATTGTAAGGTCTTTGTAAAGTACTAACAAAATGAGTAAAACCCTCTCTAGTAGCATATTTAATAAAAAATATTAGCCAAATAGAACAAATTGCTAAAATAATAGCTGTTATTCTTTGATGCAACCAGTGACTCGAACCACTTTTTGCCGAACCAACCCCTTTAGCTTTTGCCAACTCTGTCCTTAAATTATTATTCATATAGAGGCCTTAAGTTAAATTATTATTTCACCTTACGTATAACACCCATGGCAATTTAAAAGTCATAGGAAAAACAACCTAGCGTCATTGCGAGGAGTGCGTAAGCACGACGAAGCAATCCATTTCTAATTACTTTATGGATTGCTTCAACCACTACGTGGTTTCGCAATGACGTCTTGTACTTTTCTGCAATTTTTAAATGCTATACGTAAGGTGAATCACTAATAGACATTTAGAAATTTATAAACAATATTAACAACCTGTTCTGGTTAGCTATAACAACCAAAAAACTAACATCATCAATATCGAAGCTACTACCACAAACCAACCTGTGAAGTTAATAGCCCTTATTGAAAAACAATGCCCACTATCCCAAATTAAGTGACGCACCCCATTACATAAATGATAAAACCATGCAAAACTTATGAATATTAGAGGTATTCTAAGTAAATTACATTTAAAGCACTGTAAATATTCAGGATCAAATTTACTAAAAGCTAATAAAATAAAGCACCACGACAATATTGATAGTCCAAAAAATAAGCCTATCCCCGTTATACGATGCAAAATAGACAAAACGGAGCTTATCTGCTTTTTATATATCGTCAAATGAGGAGAAGTAGGTCTACTATTATAAATTTCCTGCTTTGTTTTTGTCATAAGTTTCTGTCATAAATTATCTATAGGTGTAATCTATATCCTAAAACAAATTCAGGATGAAGCCCCTATAACTCTAAATAGCAACAGTATAAACGCTAGTTAGAAAATACTCAAGTTTTCATATTGTATTGTATTGTATTGTATTGTACAATAACTATTCAAAACTTACGCTATGAGAAAAAAAATGGTACATTATGTTGAGTATAATTTACAAATGCCAAGAGGATAAAATTGCAAGCAATACCAGTTAATAGGACAGATTACTGTCAATTTCTAATAGTGAGTCAAAAGAATTATAGTTTGACCTACTATGCTGAACATGCCAAAAAATGTAGCCATGATGTTATTAATAGATTTTTAAAAAATGAAAAATATACACCTTCTTTGTTATGGGAACATATTAAGGATGATGTTATTTTATCGCCTAACGGATATACAATATTTGATGATACGGTGTTAAATAAAAGAAATACCAAGAAAATAGAAATTGCTAGATCACAGTACAGTGGGGCTACAGGTGGTATTACTACTGGTATAGGAGTAGTAAGTTTGGTATATTATAATCCGGATATTAATAAGTTTTGGGTAATAGATTACCGAATTTTTTCGCCCGAACATGATGGAGCGACAAAAGTAGAACACCTATTAAATATGTTAAATAATGCTGTGTATAGCAAAAAGATTCCTTTTCAAACTGTGCTTTTTGACACATGGTATGCTACGCATAAAATTATGCAACATGTTGATTCCTTGGGTAAATATTATTATGCTCCTATTAAAGCAAATAGAAACGTTACTAAAACTTCCTCTTCTAAGCCTTATAAAGCTGTTAGCAAGTTAACGTTTTCAGATGAGGAAATTAAGAGCGGAGTGGAGATTCATATAAAGGGCTTTGCAAAAGATAAGCATGTTAATTTGTTTAAACTTACTGTTTCTACCAACAGAGTTGATTATATTGTTACCAATAACAAAACTCAAAAATCTTCTAAAGCCGTACAAGATGAGTGTGGCTTTCGTTGGGTAATTGAGAGCATGCATAGAGAAATCAAGCAACTTACCGGTATAGAACGATGCCAATGCAGAAAACAACGCATCCAGCGTAATCACATTAGTTGTGCATTTTTAGTGTGGGCTTTTCTAAAAAGAACTGCACACAAAATAGGTAAGACGGTTTATCAAATAAAGTTAGGGCTTTTAGATCATTATATGCAACAGCAGTTACGTTCACCCTCTTTACGCTATTTAGAACCTTACATAGCGTAAGTTTTGTATTATACAATAATGAAGTTAATTTTATGAGAACGATGAGTATTAGTTTAAACGAGACCTTATATGATAAATTAAAATATATGATTCCTTCTAAAAAAATTAGTAACTTTGTAAGCAATGCTATTGCTAAAGAATTAGAAAAAAAGGAACTGGAACTTACTTTGGCATATAAAGATGCAGAGCAAGATAATGAACGTCAAAATTTGCTAAAAGAGTGGGATGCAATAGATGACATTAGTAAAAAATAAAGAAATAATACGAGGCAATATTTATTGGGTAAATCTTGATCCAACAATTGGAACTGAAATTCAAAAAACAAGACCTGCAATAGTTATATCTAATAATATTCAGAATAAAATATCTAGTAGAGTAATAATTATCCCCATTACCTCAAATATTAATAATATTTTTCCTTTTGAAGTAAGAGTTACAGTTAACAACAAAACTGCAAAAGCGTTAACTGATCAAATTAGAACCATAGATAAATCTAGATTGGGAGAGTTTATAGAACAGTTGAATAAAACTGAGATTATTAATATTGAAAAAGCTATTAAAGTTACTTTAAGTTTGACTTAAGTAACCTAGGTTTGATATAACAAGTTATCAGTATCATCTCTGCTCGGGTTGATGACATAGGGACTATTACTCCTTATACTTCATCTCCATAGAGTAAGGCACAACCTTTGAAAATATTTTACCAATTATTGGTACTTTAGTGATAACGTTACTTGCAAAAAAGAAAGAAGGTATTACATTACCTTTAAGCTTCATTTGATGTTTATTAGTATCAATTGTACCTTGCATTGTAAAATCAAAAAATGGTCCGGTAGCTGATGTATCAGCAATATTTATGGTATTACCTATATAACTAAATCTACCTGTCATGTTCCTAAACATGATATCCTTATTATTTAATATAAAACTCATAAAACCTGGGAAAGAAACAACCGATACCATTCTAGTAAGAAAAGGCACATCGGTAGTAACAAAGTGCTTGATATCAAATGTTCCATCTACGATTGGTATCACTTCTCCCTTTCTAGCATCATATCTTTTTGTATCAAGTGTCAGATTTATAATACCAGATTTCATTTTATTATACATACCAATACCTCTAAATAAAGCTCCAGCATTATCACAGGTAACTATCCATTGTTCTAGATCTTTTTTATCTGTAAGTAGCATTTTAAAAGATTTAGTACCAATTTTTGAATTTAAAGAACCAGAAAAACATTTGATTTTATTACAATCAATTTGTAAATTAAGCTTATCAAGCATTATATTATTTTTTAACCTTACCCTATCTACATCAACTGTTAAATGAATATTTTTTGGATCTCCTTCTTTCTCTAAGAATTGCATCATATTAGATTCAGACAAATCTAGTTGTTTCCCATGAATCTGAGCATTCAAGCTATCTTTACCTAAAAGCAATTTTCCTACTAGATCAGTCGTATTATACTTCATCACAGGTAAAGTAACATCATACTTATCTTCTGCTACTTTAACCTTACCAACTATTTTTAAGTTATTTTCTCCCGAAAGATTAAAATCAATATCACCATTTAGGTTATTATATAACTTGCCAGTTAAAGTAAAGTTAGCTTCACTACCAAGTTTTTTATGTATAGATATTTTATCAATATAAAATTCTAAGTTTTTGAGGTTAGTATTGGCTTTAATTAAGCTTTTCCCATCTTTTTGCTCTTTATATTCAAAATCTAGGACACTACTACCTGAGATTAACTTTAATATACCAACCTTTTGGTTATTACCCATAATGGTAGTTTTTACTTTTAATAAATTCTGATAATCATCTTGGTTATTATCAGTGACATTAACATCGATAAGTAAATTACTGTCATAGCCATTAATTTTACCTATACCGATCAAATTTACCTTATCGCCATTAAATGTTCCAGTTATTTTGGCATTTTTTAATATAATATTGTCACTAAATGCTTTACCATTCACTCCAGTTATTATCGTAGAGATGTCATAAGTATTTTTTATAGTTGGACTGATCGGTATTATTATGCCAATTTTTGAATCAGCGATTCCTGTGATCTTTCTAAGGTCAATTCCTTGTTGTTTTACTTTATTACAATCGTCATTTGACATAAAATCAATTAAATCGTTAACACTCCCCTTAGCATCAGCATTAACAATAAAATTTGATTTATCCATCCCTTGCCAATCAAAAGTTATTACCCCACCTGAAATAAGACTATTACTACTATATGCTTGATTTAATATGAACTTAACAGATAGCCCAGATATAGTAACATCAGTATCAATTTTTCGTAAAGGGGGATAGTCTTTATCATATTGATATTCAAGATCTACAACATGCAGCTTAGCCTTCAATGCAGTTTCTAAGGAAATATTCTTTTCTAAAGAATTTTTATCAAAATTAAAATCAAATTCTCCATTTCTAATATAACCACCTTTCATATATTCCTGTAGAAATAAAATTACTTTATTTTCAGGAATAATTTTCTCAACAATTTGATAAATCATTATAGGAATATTCTGAGCATTACCACTTGCTTGAATTATGCTACCATCCAATACACTATTGAATAATAGATAGGCTTTATCACCAAACTCTAGTTTGCAATTGATCGATTTCTTAGAAGCTCTAGAAATTTTACTGCTATAGGAACAAAATCCTTCACCATCAGGTAATTTTTCACCATAACTATCAAGCAAAGAAATATTTTTTATAGGACCTAAGTTTAACTGTGTTTCAATCTTATTTTTAAAAAAATCCACAATGGATATAGCAGATATTTTGGCATTTATTACTAATTGATCATCTTTAGAGATTAAGGAAAAACTATCTATGTCAATAGTACTAAGAATTAAAGGCTTGGTTATTATATCATCAATAATAAAACTGATTTTGAAATTAGTAATTTCACCTTGGGCGTTATTTGCTAAATCCATAAAGATTTTATCGATTGATAGAATATTATTTCTTACTTGTAAGTTACCTATCCGTATTTTCATAGCTTTTTTATCAAGGTAAAATTCTATTATCTTCTTAATTGGCTTATCTAAATATCCTTTACTACTACTTAATATTAATAAAGTTAAAATTACTACAATTGTGCAAACTATTATGCTTAGGTTAATAAAAAATCTTTTAATGAGCATCATCTTGTTATTTAGTACTTGATCAGTTAATATATACTTTGCAACAATATAGCACAACAAACTTGTTGCACTAAGTATATACTGAAAAAAATTTGAAAATTATTTATGAATATTAGACTTCATTTTATAGGCACTGGTTACGTTGGATTAGTATCTGGCGTAATGATGAGTTACTTAGGACACGACGTTACTTGCTTAGATACCGATATTTCTAAAATCGATCAGCTTAAAAAAAATATTTTACCAATTTATGAACCAAAATTAGCTCAGTACCTACCGCCATTAGTAAAGTCTAGTAAGTTGAAGTTTACAGCCAACTACTCGGCTGAATTAAGAAATGCCCAAGCGGTATTTATTACAGTAGGAACACCACCACTACCTTCAGGGGAGGCAGATTTACAATATATTTTTACTGCTATCGATAATTTATGTGAATGGATCAACGATGATTGTTTGATTGTTATTAAATCAACTGTACCTCCAACAACATGTAACCAAATTATTGATTATTTAAAAAAAAGAAATCTTAAATTTCCTGTTGCCTCAAATCCTGAATTTCTTAGAGAAGGTACTGCTGTAGATGACTTTTTAAACCCTGATAGAATATTAATTGGCACAAATAATAAACACGCAGAAGATTTATTAAAAAAGATCTACCTGCCTTTGACTACAAAGAATATATCTCTTATATGTACTGATTTGGTTACGGCAGAACTTACCAAATATGCCTCAAACGCTTTCTTAGCAACAAAGATTGCTTTTATTAATGAAATGGCAAATTTATGTGAGAGAACTGGGGCAAATATCAAAGAACTATCGATTGCTATGGGACTCGACAAGAGAATAGGTAAAGAATGTTTAAATGCTGGACCTGGATTTGGTGGTTCATGTTTTCCTAAGGATCTCTTAGCACTTTCACAAATAGCTGGGCATTATCAATGTAACTTACAAATAGTTAATTCTGTTATAAGTAGTAATGATCAGAGGGGCTATGATATGGCGGATAGGATTGATTATATCATAAATGATAATTTGACTAATAAAAATATTACCGTATTGGGTCTTACTTTTAAGGCTGGTACAGATGATATTAGAAGCAGCCCTGCTATTAAAATCATCAAAATTCTAGTTGATAAAGGAGCTAATATTATAGCCTTCGATCCAATAGGTATGGATAATGCTAAAAAAGAGCTAAAAAATATATTTTTTGCCGATTCAGCACTTAGTGCTTGTCAAAATAGTGATATAATTGTAGTGGCAACCGAATGGTCGGAGTTTAAAGATTTAGATTGGTCGCTTATTCGCCATCAAGTTAGATCTCCTATAATTATTGATTTCAGGCACATTCTTGACGGAGATATGCTAAAATCTCTTGGGTTTAAATATTATCTTATTGGTACACAATATGAAGTTTGATTTTATTCACTTAAGAGTACAAAGCTCATATTCATTTCTTGAGAGTGCCTTAACAATTGATCGTATAGTAGAGCTGGCACAATTACACAAAATGCCAGCGATTTGTTTAGCAGATAAGGGTAACTTATTTGGCTCACTAGAGTTCGATTTAAGTAGCTGCAGGGCAGGGGTACAACCTATAAATGGGGCAATTGTAAACGTTGCTTTTACTAAAGATAATTTTGGTGAAATGGTGCTGATTGCTAAAGATGAGGTAGGTTACAAAAATTTACTAAAAGCAGTTAGTGCTAGTTTCACTGAAAATGATCGCAAAATTTGTAATCATATTACTTTTGATGATTTGGTTAAGTACCATGAAGGACTTATTATCTTATCCGCTTATACTGATGGGATAATTGGTAAAAGCCTGATTGATGGGAACGAAGAATTAGCCATTTTTTGGACCACTAAGCTACAAAGCATTTTTGGTAATCGTTTCTATTTTGAGATTATGCGGCATAATTTAGCAATAGAACAATCTATAGAAGCAAATTATATAAAAATAGCCGATGACCTTGGTATTCCACTAATTGCTACCAACAAAGTATTGTTTAGCGATGTTAACATGCATGATGCACATGATGTATTATTATGTATATCTGCTGGTGTTAGTAAAGAAGAGGAGAGTCGTAAAAAGGTTAGTACTGGTTGTTATTTTAAATCACCAAAAGAAATGCTAGAACTTTTTAGTGATTTACCTGATGCTGTACAAAATACCGTCCATTTAGCCCAAAGATGCCATTTTATGGCACATGCTAATCCACCAATGTTACCAAATTTCTCTAGTCTAGATATTAATGAAATAGATCTAATTAAGCAAAACTCCACAGCAGGATTACTATCAAGACTTGATACAAAATTTAAATGGGAAAATATTGCCATAGATAAACAGCAAGATATTAAACAACAATATCTAACTCGTCTTAATTACGAACTAGATATTATTTGTCGGATGGATTTTGCTGGCTATTTTCTTATAGTCTCTGACTTCATAAAATGGAGTAAAGAGCAAGGTATTATGGTAGGACCTGGTAGAGGCTCTGGGGCGGGTTCAATAGTTGCTTGGAGTCTTCTTATCACTGATCTCGATCCTATTAAATTTGGTCTACTATTTGAGCGTTTTTTAAACCCTGAACGTATATCAATGCCAGATTTTGATATTGATTTTTGTCAAGAACGGCGAGAAGAAGTTATTAATTATGTACGTTCTAAATACGGGGATAATAAAGTTGGTCAAATCATCACTTTTGGTAAGATGCAGGCAAAAGCTGTTATCAAAGATGTATCACGAGTTCTTGGCTTGCCTTATAAATATGCCGAATATCTAACTGAGCTTGTGCCATTTAATGCTGTTACTCCCGTTACATTAAATCAGGCTATAAAGGAAGTAAAGGAGCTGAACAACGCCGCCCATGGCAGCGGTCTATATAATTTAGATGGTCAAGAGGAGCTAATAAAACAAGTATTGGATACATCCTTAGTGCTTGAGGGACTTAACAGGCATGCTTCTACACATGCAGCGGGAATCGTTATAGCTGGCAAAGATTTAGTAGAAATATTACCAGTTTATAAAGACCTAAATTCGGATATGTTGGTAGTACAATATTCCATGAAATATGCTGAGATTGCTGGTTTAATTAAATTTGATTTTTTAGGTCTGCAAACTCTGACTGTTATTACTAAATGTCTAGAATTATTAAAACAGCAAGACATAAATATTGATTTTACTAATATGCTATTTGATGATCAAAAAACTTATGAACTGCTGTGTAGTGGCAGAGCTACCGGTGTTTTCCAGTTTGAAAGTAGTGGAATGCAGGATACTTTAAGACGTCTTAAACCTGACTCCATCCAAGATATAATAGCGTTAGGAGCATTATACCGCCCTGGTCCTATGGATAATATCCCAACTTATATTGCTTGTAAGCACGGTTTGCAGCTACCAGATTACTTGCATGAGATGCTTAAACCAATTTTAGAAGAAACTTATGGAGTTGTTATATATCAGGAACAGGTCTTAGAAATTGCCAAAGTAATTGCCGGCTATAGCTTAGGTGGAGCAGATTTACTTCGTAAAGCCATGGGCAAAAAAATAAAATCTGAAATGGCAGAGCAAGAAGAAACTTTTATTAAAGGTGCGATAGCTAACAATATTTCACGCCAGCAAGCAGAGTCTATTTTTATAACAGTGGCTAAATTTGCTAGCTATGGTTTTAATAAAGCACACGCATCAGCTTATGGTGTAATATCTTATCAAACCGCCTATCTGAAAGCAAATTTTCCAGCCGAATTTTTGGTAGCTTGTTTAAATCTTGAATTAAATAATCATGATAAAATCAATCTATTCATGCAAGAAGCTAGAAATAACAACATTACTATTATTCCTCCTAATATCAATCTTTCCACTGGTTATTTTAGTACTACTCATGAAGAAGGAAAGACATTTATCATCTATGCCCTAGGTGCTATCAAAAGTGTCACAGCTACTTTTGGCAAAATATTAGCAGAAGAAAGAATTAAAAATGGTAAGTTTAAAAATATTATAGATTTTATTGAAAGGCTATCGCTTAAATCTATTAATCGAAAATTATTAGAGAATCTTATTAAAGCCGGGTGTTTTGATACGTTACATTCTAATCGTAATCAGTTACTGTTAAGCATCGCTAAACTTTTAGCTTACGCCTCTTCCTATCATGCAGAAAAAGTTTCTGATCAATTTAGCCTGATTAAGGTAAATTCTGCAAGTCAACAAGTGTTAATTGAAGCAGAACCACTTGATAATAATACTGTCTCTTCTTATGAATTTGAAGTATTAGGACTATTCATTACGCTACATCCATTATCAAGATATCAAGATTTGCTAGCTAGGCTTAATATTGCAACATCACTTGACTTACAAAATGATAGTGGTTCTACTTCTAGTAGGCAGATAAGGATAGCTGGGGTAATACAAAAAAAAGATTCACGTATGTCATCTCGTGGAAGGTTTGTAACCTTACAACTATCCGATCAATTTGGTATTTTCGAATTAACTATTTATAGTGAAGAAATACTTAAAATTTTTGTTCACTTACTTGACATTCAACGTCTAGTTGTGGCACACTGTGATTTGTTTAAGGATGCTGGGGGAACAAGGTTAATCGCTAAAAGCTTCACAACTATTGACGATATAATGAATGAAGAACGACTAGAGATAAAACTCTATCCACAAAATCATTATGAATTATGTCAAATCGTTGATTTGCTTAAAAACCGTATTAGCCCTGAACGTAGTAATACAAGAATAATTTTACTGCTTAAGGTAAGTATACAAGATGAATTTCAAGAGTTGGCTAGGTGTAAGAGTGGTGAGCGGACTAGGCGTAGTCAAACCGTTGTTCCTACGCGAAGTCCCATCGTGCCACAACGCCAACACTTGAAAGGCAAAGGGTATATAAATAATAACTTTACTGCTCGAGTCCATTTACCAGAAATTTTATGTCTAGAAACTGAAGATTTTGAATTTTTAAATCGGTTTATGCTAGGTTCTAGTTAACCTGAATTCGATGTAAGAGATCGTTTTAACAATCTCGATGTCATCCCATAACTGTTGAAAGTTAAAAAATCGTCTATTAGCGAAGTGCTATTGTAAGGCTTAAACCGTCATTGCGAGAAGCAGCTGCAAGAAGCGGCAACGTGGCAATCTTGTGAAGTAGTACTTCAAATCACCTAGAGGTCACCTAACAAAGGCAGATATTACTTCATGAGATCGCCACATCGGCAATTTCATCGTCTCCCTCGCTAATAGACGGTTCTTTGGCTAAAACCTTTCCAGTTTAGCTATAGCTTCGATTAATCCTTTAAATAAATTTAAATCTAAATCATTAGGGTTTAAATATTCAGGATGCCATTCTACTCCTATAACAAATTTGTGATTTATTGACTCAATTGCTTCAATTATTCCGTCCGGTGCTGTTGCTGCAACTCGGAGTCCCTTGCCTATTTTTCCTACTGCTTGATGATGGCTCGAGTTAACCATACAAGTTTGCTTATTTCCCGATAAGTTTGCAAGAATAGTGTTTGGTTCTATCGTTATAGAATGCGATAATGTATGTTTGGGGGCAGGTTGCTCGTGGTTAATAACCGTAGCTACTCCTGCTTGTGACTTTATGTAATCAGGTATATGCTGGATAAGGTTGCCACCACATACTACATTTAACATCTGCATACCACGACATATTCCAAGGAATGGCATATTCTTTTCTAGAGCTTTTTGGGTAAGTAGTAACTCAAAATTATCACGTTGGTCGTTGGTAGCTGTTCTATCACAAGTGAATTCTTGGCTATAAAATTTAGGGTGAATATCCTCATCGCCACCGGGAATAATTAGCCCATCGATAATTGACAGCATCACTTCAATTGTATCATATTGATAGGGTAGCATTAAGGGGATTCCCCCAACTTTTATCACGCTATCTGCATAATTTTGTCTAATTGCATACCAAGGAAAAGGAGCATAGGCATACTTTTCAGAATTATTAGCCAAATCTAGAGTGATTCCTATTACTGGTTTTTTCTGTATCATACTAATCTTATCGCTTTACCATGCGAGTACCACAAATCATGTCATGTAGAAACTTTTTCTCATTAGTACATATCATGCAGATAATACTTATAATCCCCAATATTACAGTACTACTTATTAGTGCTAATATAATAAATCTAATCAACGATTTTAAAAAGCTTATTCGAGTACCATCCTCGTTTATGATCTTCATACCTAAAATATAGCAACCAAGAGTTGCTTGCATTGAAGATGACTCAAATATTGGATCATATAATATTGTTAATGATAGTATTATTGATGTCGAAATGAAAGAATCGGATAGTGTATCGGTCGGCTAGTGGAAGGTTACTTAGTAGTATCATAATAATACAAATTAGAAGAAAAATAATTAAGAAAATTCGATCCAAAACTACAGCAATAGATCTTCGCCAAAAGCCACAATAGATATATTCATTCATAAAATTAGTTTCCTTTATGTGATGTTTCAAAAGTATGAAATGGTGGTGGAGATGATACTGACCATTCAAGGGTATCAGCCCCATCACCCCAAGGATTATATGGGCATTTTTTCCCATATTTCAGAGTATAAATAACAATAAATACAAAATAAAGAGCTGCAATAAATGAAATACTAGCTCCGATAGATGAAACCATATTCCAGCCGGCAAACGCATCCGGATAATCCGGTATTCTTCTTGGCATACCAGCTAATCCTAGAAAATGTTGAGGGAAAAATGTCAAATTAACGCCGATAAAGGTAATCCAAAAATGAATTTTGCCCATCATCTCAGGATACTGCCGCCCGGACATTTTACCAAACCAATAATAGAACCCAGCAAATGCAGTAAATAACGCCCCAAGCGACATAGTGTAATGGAAATGTGCTACAACATAATATGTATCATGTAAAATTCTGTCGATTGCTGAATTTGATAATATTATGCCGGTAACTCCGCCAATAGTAAATAGCAAGATAAACCCTATGGAAAACAACATAGGGGTTTCAAAAGTAATTGATCCTCCCCACATTGTGGCAATCCAGCTAAAGATTTTGATACCAGTAGGTACAGCTATAATCATAGTACCAGCAGTAAAATATATTAATGCATTGTACGAAAGACCAACAGTAAACATATGGTGAGCCCAAACTATAAAGCCAACAAATCCTATAATTACCATAGCTACCACCATACCAAAATAACCGAATATTGGCTTACGGGAGAAAGTAGAGATGACCTGACTGACTATACCAAATCCCGGTAATACTACGATATATACTTCTGGATGACCAAAAAACCAAAATAAATGCTGAAATAACACTGGATCTCCGCCACCATCAGGCTTGAAAAAAGTAGTACCAAAATTTCGATCAGTCAGTAACATGGTTATTGCACCCCCTAACACAGGAATTGCTAGTATCAGCAAGAAGGCAGTAACCAAAATTGACCAAACAAATAAGGGCATTTCAAATAACCCCATACCATCAGTTCTCATATTAAAGATAGTGACAATCATATTAATTGAACCAAGAATGGAGGAAAGCCCTGTAAGATGTAAGCTTAAAATAGCCATATCCACAGCAGCCCCAGGATGCCCTACTAGACTACTTAGAGGAGGATACAGTGTCCAACCAGTACCAGCTCCTCCATCAACCAAACCTGACAGCATTAATAATATAAAAGCAGGGACAAGTAGCCAAAAACTTATATTATTTAGCCTAGGAAAAGCCACATCCGGGGCACCTATTAAAATTGGTATGAAGTAATTACCAAATCCGCCAAATAAAGCTGGCATAATCATGAAAAATACCATAATTATAGCATGAGCGGTAATTAATACATTGTATAGCTGATAATTACCACCTAGTAGATGCCCGCCGGGTACTGCTAGTTCTAACCTAAAAATAACAGAAAATAATCCACCAACAAGCCCAGCAAATATGGCGAATATAATATACATTACGCCAATATCTTTGTGATTAGTAGAAAAAATCCATCTTTGTAACCCCTTAGGGGTTTCGTGATGATCAGATATTACTTCTGCAAGAGGTCTAATAGAGGCTTTATCTTTAAGTGTCATAATGGTTACTATTTACATTCTTTAAGTTGATCAATATCTGCACCTACTATGACTTCGATATTTCTAGTAATTTTATCATAATCCCAGTCCCACCATTTTATTTGTGCTAATTTGTCTACTATGTCTTCTGAGAATCTTTTTCTAATAATTCTACTAGGATTACCTACAGCTATAGAATAGGGTGGTACATCCTTGGTGACCACTGCATATGCTCCGATAATTGCTCCGTCTCCTATTGTTACTCCTGGCATAATGACTGAATTCGTACCAAACCACACATCATTACCAACTATTGTACTTCTAGCTTTGTTGCAAGTTGGAGTATAATTATTCCAACCTTCAAAAATAAAAAATGGATAAGTAGAAAAACCATCCATGAGATGGTTTACATCATCCATGATGAAGGTAGTTCCTTTGGCAATAGCACAAAACTTACCGATAATTAATTTACACTGATGACAACCTATAACATTATTACGTTCAAACTGTTATGGATAGTGGCTATCATGATAGTAACTATAATCACCTACCATTATGTTAGGATTATGAATAAAATGTTTTAAAAATATAGTTTCTTTAACCTGTTTTGCGTAAAGATGGGGATAATGCTTGTTGAAATGTACCATAGTAACTCTTTTATTTAATTTATTTGAAGGCTAATTTTTTGTTAGTCTTCATATTCATAGAGAATTTTGACTTTGCCATAATCAACCAGTTTTGAAATTCTTCCTTGCTTACCACTTCAATGGCAATCGGCATAAAACCGTGATTAACACCGCAAAGTTCTGAACACTGACCATAATACACGCCTTTTTTGCTAATTTTAGTCCAAGTTTCATTGATTCTTCCAGGAACGGCATCCATCTTTATGCCCAGTGCTGGTACTGCAAAACTATGTATGACGTCTCCTGCCGTAATTAGAAATTTTACCGTAGTATTTTCTGGTATGATAACACGGTTATCGACATCTAATAAGCGTTTTTGACCAAGTTTTAATTTTTCATCGGTAATTAAATAACTATCAAATTCGATATTATCGTGATCAGGATATATATAATGCCAATACCACTGATAACCCACAACTTTAACAGTCATATCTATTTCAGGGATTTTTTCTGCAAAACGTAAAATACGAAATGATGGTATGGCAATAATAACTAAAATTATTATAGGGATTATCGTCCAAATAACTTCAATTAAGATATTATGAGAGAATTTTGCTGGAATAGGGTTGGCTTTTGCATTAAATCTAATACAAACATAGACTAGTAGAATGGTAATAAAGACAACTATTCCTCCTGATATTAACAGTAGGAAATTGTGAAACCCGTGAAGCTCTTCCATAAGAGGGCTTGCTGGAGTTTGTAACAACATTTGCCACGCCTGAGGTTCTGAGGCTAAGCAATCGTGAGCAAATAACAGATATAAAATTATAAATTTTTTCATATTTGGTATTAGTGGGTTTGATTCTATGTGTTATACTTAGCTAATATAAAATGATATGCAGTTTTATTAAAGTAAAAAATGACTCTAATGTTGGAAAAGCTGGAAGAATTTATTCTTGACTTTAAATTACCTTCTGATACGATCCGGCTTTGATAGCTTTAGGTTTTATGGGAGCATTATGGTCGGTCATTCAAAATTTAAAAACATTCAACACCGAAAAGGTGCACAAGATAAGAAAAGGGCAAAAATTTTTACTAAGCTAATTAGAGAAATTATCACTGCTGCTAAAATGGGAACTGATGTAAGCAATAATCCACGCCTGCGGAGTAGCATAGCTGCAGCACGCAGTCAGAATTTGTCAAAGGATCGAATAGATAAGGCAATAAGTGCAGCAAGTGATTCTAATAATAACGAAAATTATATAGAGATTAGATATGAAGGTTTTGCTCTAGGTGGTATTGCAATAATAGTAGAGGCTTTAACTGATAATAAAAATCGTACGGCTACTGAAATTAGAGCAGCTTTTAGCAAATTTGGTGGTAATTTAGGTGAAACTGGAAGTAGCAGTTATATGTTTGATCATCTTGGAGTAATACAATATCCGGCAAATTTAGCAACAACAGAAGCTATGTTTGACAGTAGCCTAGAGGCTGGAGCAAAAGATATGATTTCTGAAGAAGATACATATTTAATCTACACGGATATTGAGAACTTTATGCAAGCTGTTGATTTTCTGACCAATAAATATGGACATCCTGAAGAATCTTACGTAGGTTGGGTGCCTAAAAATACCATAATTATAGAAGATAATGATAAAGCAGAGAAGCTATTAAAATTAGTGGATATTTTAGAAGAAAGTGATGATGTGCAAAAAGTTTTTGGTAATTATGAATTATCTGACGCAATTTATGAAACTATGAAAGATGCTTAATATGGACTGCCAAGTTATTGTTTTAGCTGCAGGTAATGGTCGAAGAATGGATTCTACCTTACCAAAAGTAATGCATAAAGTTGGTGGTAGATCGATGCTTGATAGGGTGATAACCAATGCTCGGCAAGTGAGCAATGAAGTTATTTTAGTTCACTCATGGCAATTAGAAGAACATATTGTTTGTTATAAAGATATTTGTAAATTTATATTACAGCCAGAACCTCTTGGTACTGCTCATGCAGTATATACTGCTTTAGACTTAGTTGATGACAATAAAATTGTAGCAGTACTTTACGGAGATAATCCTTTAATCACCGCAAATATTATTAACGATTTATTAGACCACCTAATTTCTACAAATTCAGCCATTACAACGTTATGCTTTAGACGTGATAACCCGGGGCAATATGGACGAATAGTTACTGATGAACTAGGACATTTCTTAAAAATTGTGGAATTTAAAGAGGCAACGAGTGAAGAACAAGCTATAACAATTTGTAATTCTGGTATTATGGCTTTTGAAGCTGGTATATTAAAAAAATATCTACCTACTATTTTTTTAGGTAAGGTTGATAGATCAAAAGAGTTATATTTAACCGCCCTTGTAAAAATAGCTAAGGATAGCGGAGAAAAAGTATCATATTTGCTATCTTCAGACCACGACATAGTGCTTGGAGTAAATACTAAACAGGAGCTAGAAGAAGCTAATAAAACTATTGCTAAGTTAATGGGCAGGTAATACACACAAAATTCTTCAACGTAACTTAGCGTTTGCAATCACAATGATTTTACGCATTAATGCTACCATCGCCACCATTTTCTTTTTTCCTCTATTGATCAATTTTTCATAAAATACCTTCAGTTCAGAGTTAGAATTTCTAGCAGCCATAGCAGCTACAAACAACATAGGTCTAACAAAATTTCGACCATGACCTGTATGTCTATATCCGCTATATCTACCGCTAACCTGAATTCGATGTAACAAGTTACATCGAATTCAGTGTTATATTGTGGTCATGTTAGTTCATTTCTTAATAATTTTCATTATACATTATTTTCTTTAGAAATCGATCGAAGAAAATGTATTAGTAAGAAGAATTATTATTGCTACACCTGCTATTAAAATCATGGTTGATGACATAGTGGCAAGTAGGAATGGCATCTTTGGTAGTTAATGCTACTATGTACATTAACTACTGATTACAATTATACTACGCTGCAGGGTGTAAAGGTAATTTTATTATAGAGTAAGAATTGATTGATGGTGATATATCGAGAGTACTAAAAATTTCAACAAGGGCTGTGGTGAGGTCATAAATCATTTGGTCGGTATGGTTAGGTGTTGGGATGATTCTTAAACGTTCTGTGCCACGTGGTACTGTTGGGAAGTTAATATGCTGAACATAAATATTATATTTATCCAACAACATTTTAGAAGCTTGTTTGGCTTTAATTGGATCACCAATAATTATTGGTATAATATGACTATCATTTTTTAAATAATTCACTTTAGCTTTATCAAAAGATTCTTTTACCTTGGCTATTACCTTTTGGTAAGTTTCCCTCTCTATATTAGAATTTTTTAAATGACGAATACTGGCAGTTGCTGCTGAAGCAATAACTGGGGGTAGAGAGGTGGTGAATATAAAACCTGGTGCAGTAAGCCTTATAGAATCGATAATTTGACGATTGGCTGCAACATAACCACCAATAGTGCCATAAGCCTTACCAAGCGTTCCTTGGATCATATCAATTTTATCAGCACAACCCTGAAGATCGGCAATGCCAGCACCATGCTTGCCGTACAGACCAACTGTATGTACTTCATCAATAAAGGTTAAAGCATTATATTTTTTAGCTAAATTCACTATTTTTTCTATTGGTGAAAATAATCCGTCCATAGAATAAGCTGATTCAAAAACAATAATCTTCGGTCTATTAATATCCACCTTTTTGAGTAATTCTTCAAGATGGCAAGTATCAATGTGCCGATAAATATGTTTTTCAGCTTTTGAATTACAGATACCGGAAATAATAGAAGCGTGATTTAACTCATCTGAGAAAAAAACTATATTAGGCATTATTTTTGCCAGTGTTGCAAGGCTAGTATCATTGGCAACATAACCGGAAGTGAAAACTAGAGCTAATTCTTTATTATGTAGGATTGCTAGTTCCTTCTCTAATTCTATTATGCTGCTATTATTACCACCTATATTTCTTGTACCACCAGAACCAATTCCATATTTGGATATAGCATCTAACGCAGCTTTGGTAACATCTGGATGCTTACTCATACCAAGATAATCATTAATACACCACATTACAATTTCTTTATTACCATACCAAGCAGATGGAAAGTTATTTGCCTGTCTTTGAACAGGAACAAATTCACGATATCTTCCTTCTTGTTTAATTCTAGTTATATGGTGATCGAATATATTATTATAGTTAGACATTACATTATTTTTTTATACAGTTTAAAACCTACCTAACCTCAGTTCGATATAAGAATTAATAATTCTTATATCGATACTTGCTTTGTTATAAGGAAAAATGCACTCTTGAAGCGGCTGACGCGAGTGCATTTTAACTTTTTTCATCATTCAATATGTGATTTTAATTATTAAAATCACATATTGAATGGAGTATTATATTTTAACAATCAGGTGGGCAGCCGCTTCAAACCTGATTGTTTCTATATATAATACTGAATTCGATGTAACTTGTTACATCGAATTCAAGTTACCTAACCTACGCGAATTAGGGATAAGAATTGACAAATTCTTATCCCTAATTCGCGTAACCTCAGGTTACCTACGTCCAAATAATCGCTCAATATCTTTGAGTTTGAGTTCGATGTAAGTTGGTCTACCATGATTACACTGACCAGAAAATGGGGTTTTTTCCATTTGTCTTAATAATTCATTCATTTCTTCAGAAGATAATTTACGACCTGCTCTGATAGCATAATGACATGCATAGGTTTCTGTAACATGTTCAATCAATTGAATCAAGGAAATATTTTCACCAAGATCAGATAAATTATCTGCCAAGTCTTGGGTAAGTTGGTTTATATCGGTATTTCCAAATAAGCTTGGAGTCTCTGATACAATGATAGATCGCTCGCCAAATTTTTCTAGGCTTAAACCTAATTTAGAAAGATCATCCTTTTTATTATACAATAAATCAGCTCTTTTGACATCCGGTAATTCTACTATCTCAGGCATGAGTAATCGTTGCTTAATTAAGCCATTGTTACTTATCATTTGCTTAATTTTCTCGTATCCCAAACGCTCATGTGCTGCATGTTGATCTACGATAATAATACTATCTGCTGTTTGTGATATTATATAAGTGCCGTGCAGTTGGGCTCTTGCTGCTCCGAGTGCAACATTAGACTTTTTGCATAACTCTACTTCTGCTGGTAATTTAGGCAATGGTACTAGACTTGAATCCGTAACGGAATTTGCCGTACTGCTTGAAGGGTGAGGTTTCAATCCTCCTGCAGATTCCCTAGTAGAAGTGAATTTTGCAAGAGGTTTATTATTACAATCTAGGTCTAGGATATCATCCTCTAGCACTTCTACTTTAGCATGTGGGTCTGTCTTTATTAATTGTTGCTGAACATTAGAACTATCATTGTGCCTAGGAATGGTTAAATTTTGAGCCTTATAAGTACTGATATTATCAGATATACTCAAACCATCTGGATATACTTTATTAGAAGAGGTATGGTTCTTTTGAAATGCCTTATTTGTTTTAACAAAGTTAGTAGTAGTATTTCGAAAAAGACCTAAGGCAGTTGTGGCAATATTCGTTGACACCATATGACTTCTAGTGGCAAGGGCATCTTTGATAGAGCTTATCAGTAATCCCCGTATAGTACCCGGATCATGAAACCTTACTTCTGTTTTGGCAGGATGTACATTAACGTCAACCATGTGGGGATCTATCTGTAGAAACAAAACTGAAACTGGATGTCTATCCCGAGCTAAATAATCCTGATAAGCTAGTCTTAGAGCGATTTGTAGTAATTTATCCTTAACGGGTCTATTATTAACAAATAAAAACTGATCCTCAGCAGAAGCTCTATTAAAGGTAGGAATGCTGGTAAAGCCATATACTGATATTTCCGGTCTTTGTAGATTAATATGGACAGAATTTTCAATAAAATCATAACCCAATATATCAATTATTCTTTGCTTTAACAGATCATCAAAATTTCCATCTTGACCTTTTACTTTTATGATATTTTTGCCATCATGAGATAAATTAATGCTGATTTTAGGATGAGCTAATGCAATTTTCTTGATTACATCAACTGAAGCTGCTAATTCAGTTTTATCAGATCTTAAAAATTTTAGTCTTGCAGGGGTAGCAAAGAATAAATCACGTATTTCAATCTTAGTACCCTCGTTATGAATGGTAGGTTTAATCTCTTTATTATGCCCACCGCTAGATTGTATATGATAAGCCCTATCAGCCCCACGTGCCTTTGAAGTAATCAACATCTTACTTACAGAACCTATTGAAGGTAATGCCTCTCCACGAAAGCCAAAAGTGTGAATATTTTGTAAATCTGATTCATCAAGTTTAGAAGTAGTATGACGTTCTACGGCAATTTTTAGATCTTCTTCAGACATGCCTATTCCGTCATCAGAAATAATAATAAGATTTTTCCCTGCTTGCTGTAAGCTTATATCTATCTTAGTGCTAGCTGCATCAATAGCATTCTCAACTAGTTCTTTTACCACCGAAGCTGGTCGTTCAATTACTTCCCCAGCAGCGATGCGGTTTATAGTACTATCTGACAGGAGTTTTATCTTCATTACTTACTAACACAAATGTTTTACTACAATAAGGACACACAATAGAGCCTTTGGTTGAATCAATCTCCAAATAAATTCTTGGATGATCAAAAGGTGGTTCTTTGCCAAAACATGATACGGATGTAGAGATAGTCTCAATAATTTCCATATTTTGCATAAATTTGAAGCTATATAAGAGTTTTTTAGTATCTTACTACTATAAAACATAAGTGAAATTTATTCAAAATAAAAATCACTAATTATATTAGTGGTCTAGAAAATAATGATATAATAGAGAAAGAATCCTTTCACCAAACCATTTTATTAAATTGTTGGTAAAAATTTTAAAAATCATTTTACTAACCACTATAATCATTATGGTGATAAGGAAACTATAAATAATATCAGCTGGGTAATGCATAGCAAGAGTAATACGTGAGACTGCTACTAATAAAACAATCAAAAAGGCTATAATTTTTTGCCACATTGTTATATATGGCCAAATACAGTAAGATACCATTAATGCTAATCCGGAGTGACTGCTTGGAAAACTGGATAAACATCTTTCAACTTCAACATGAGCAATTGTTACAAAACTATTAAGAGGTAATGAGCAAAATGGTCTAGGTATATTAACCGAAAACTTAAATAGAGCATAAGTACAACCGAATATAGCATAAATTATACCAATCATTACCATTTTATTATATATAGACCAAAATTTGATCTGACGCTGATTAAAATCTTGAATCTTTTTTAACTGGATATAGAAATATCCACAATATATAAAATAAACGATAGCAAAGTTGGTAATATTAAAACAATAAGAGATAATTTGTAGAATATAAGCTATTATGCTAAAATGGTTAGTAATTCTATTGATCCACAAGAATATCTCTTGATTAAGACCATGGAAATTATATAAAAGTTCAAACATTTTCAATTTCAATTTTGTTTGGTTTAAGTATATGCTACAAATAACAGTGCTAGGATGTGGCTCATCACTTGGTATGCCGATAATTAATTGTGATTGCAATATATGCACTTCTACTTCAAGTTACAATAAAAGAACTAGATCATCAATATACATCGATGATGGTAATAGTCAAATTCTTGTTGATTTTGGTTTTGACATCAAAAATCAATTAATGCGAGAAAAGATTAAAAAATTGGACGGTGCTATATTAACCCATTATCATGCAGATCATGTGAACGGTATTGATGATTTACGTATATTTCCATTTTTCCAAAAGACACCACTAGAAATTTTTTCTGACAGTAGCACAGCATTGAAAACTGAGAATCGTCACCAACATTTATTTGCTCCGGACAAACTGATTGCAAGACCGGTAGATTTTTTTGCAAAATTTAAAATTAATACCATAAATGTACAATTCTTCAGACAACATCATGGTCCTATAGATAGTTTAGGTATTAGAATGGATGATTTTGTATATTCTAGTGATGTGCTAGCTTTTCCGGCAGAATCTAAACCATTCTTGAAAAATATCAATGTTTGGATATTAGACTGTATGGCGTATGAATCTAATGATTGCCATGCAGGATTAGATAAAATTTTACAGTGGAACGATGAATATAAACCTCAACAAATATTATTAACGAATATGAATCATTTTATTGATTACCATGAGATATCAAAAATATTGCCAAGTAATATAAAACCTCTATATGATGGTTACAAATTTATAGTTTAACAAACCTGAGTTACCCCAATTCGGGATAAAAATTAGTTAATTCTCATCCCGAATTCACGTAGGTCTATCAACTTTTCAAATTATTAGGAGTATATGATAATACTCGATAAGGTTTCAAGAAACTATGGCAAAACCTATGCTGTTAAAGATATTAGTCTTGAGTTCAAGAAAAAAGAAACTATAGCGATTATAGGATCTTCTGGTAGTGGTAAATCTACTTTATTGCGAATTATCAATGCTTTAGAAGTTCCCACCAGTGGGCATGTGTTAATCGATGACAAAAAATTGACGCAAAAAAATAAAAGGAAACTTTGTCTTAAAATTGGCATGGTTTTTCAAGCGTTTAATCTTTTTCCGCACTTAAATGTCCAAGATAATTTAATATATGCTCCTGTTAATATTTTAGGAATGAAGCAAATGGCTGCCATTGCTAAGGCAGAGAAATTATTAGAACAATTTGGTTTAAGACAAAGAATTACCGCCTTTCCTGTCAATTTATCTGGGGGACAGAAACAAAGAGTGGCGATTTGCCGAGCCTTGATGATGAATCCAGAAATAATGTTATTTGACGAGCCTACTTCAGCTTTAGATCCTGAAAATATTAAAGATATTATTGAAATTATATCTTTATTTAAAAGTCAAATAACCATGATTGTAGTTACTCATCATATTAAATTTGCCAAAGCCATAGCCGATAGGATAATTTTTATGGATCACGGACAAGTTTTAGCTGATCAGCCGGCAGTAGAGTTTTTTGAAAAACCCAAATCTCATAGAGCAAGATTATTTTTAGAGAATATAGGTGATTTAATGTGAGTAATAAAAGTCTTATAAAGTTAATAATTATTCTATGCATTAGTATTGTCATTACTTTCTGTGCACGTAAACTAGTAGCTGCACAATTTGCTGCTTTTTCTTGGGATAACCAAAAAAGTATAACTTGTTTTATAATGATTTTGGTGATTATCAGTATAGTTTATAATTCCTTTAGCCAAAAAGGTATAAGGATACTCTCTATTCAATTATTAACTTGGGGCGGAATTTTCTTAATTATAATTACTAGTTATGCTTTCAAGTTTGAGTTAAATTACGCCGCTCAAAGAGTCATATCCGTACTAATACCATCATATAATTGGGTCAATAAACAAGGAGAATTAGTAATTAGTCGTAGTAACGATGGGCATTTCTACGTTAACGCCGTGGCAAACGGAATAAAAATTAAATTTATGATTGATACCGGAGCAAGTGATGTTGCTCTTACTATTAGTGATGCTAAAATGCTAGGATTTGACTTATCAAAACTAAATTACACTAAAACTTACTCTACAGCTAATGGTACGAGTAGGGCTGCTCCCGTGAGATTAAATAGTGTTGAGATTGGTAGAGGAGCTTTTTTTAGAAATGTTGAAGCTCACATAGGTACTGGCGGTCTTGACGTATCGTTACTAGGCATGTCGTTATTAGAGCGTTTTAAAGGTTTCAGAATAGATCGAGATATGTTGATTTTGAGTTATTAGGTGTATACTCTTCTAGGAAACAACTATCTAACATATTGATTTTCGAGCATTTTTGCTTCTTCCATTATGAACTTGATAGCACTTATCAAGTGTTAGCTCCTAACAAACTGCTTCTAATAGTTTGTTTTTACATAATGCGTAGTGGTGCTACTTTGAAGAATTGCGTTGTCGATATCGTTTTTGGTCTTGTAGTACCATTACTTACATTGGTATTTTTAGGCAAAGTCTCCATGCACCGTAGCTCGGATAACAGCGAAACTACTTATTTTGACTTCGTATATCAGCAACTATCGTCTGCAATTGGTCTAGATCTACCATTCCTGCTATTAATTTACCATTAATAATATAAGCAGGTACTCCCTGTATTTTTAAACCCTTTGCTAACTTAACATTTTTGTCGATGAGATTTTTTATTTCATCTTTATTGATTTCTTCCGCAATTACTTCAGGATTTAGATCATTTACTAGTAACAATTTTTCTACAGATTCTTTGGTAATAGATTTTAAGTCCATTAAACCATTATGAATATCTTGAAACTTACTCGGAGTGGTTTTATAAACAGCTAAAGCAATAGTTGCAGCATAATTAGATGCATCACCAAGAATCGGGAACGGTTTTAAAACGACTTTAACCCCCGTATCTAATTTGATTAACTGGTTAATAAAGTTATGACCTTTTCTACAATAACTACAATTATAATCATAAAAAGTAGCGATGACTACATCTCCATTCGGGTTACCAAGTACAGGAGATGTAAGAGAATCTTCTATTTCAGATTTATTATCTTTTATATATTCGCCAGTTTTTATTTCCATTTCTTGCATTTTACGCTGCTGAAGACCTTCTATTGCCTGAATGATTATTTCGGGATTATTTAATAAATATTCTTTTATAATTTGTTCAGTTTTTTCCACTTCTTCTTTTCTGTCTAACACTTGCTGATCGAGAGTGTTAATCGAAACCGTAGTAGAAGCACTAGGAGTCTTCATAGTTTTATAAGCAAATAATGCTAGAAGAACAACAACAATAATTAATAATACTTTACCAACAACATTATGCATAATATTTTTCTATTAAATAGATTAGTTTGTTATAAATGGTTTATTAGTCCAAGTTATATAGTATATTGGCGTCCATATATGACACTCATGTACCTTATTTCAGCATTTTAGTTACTTTTCTATAATTTTCAAGCATTTTAGTTATTTGCCGATAATTTACTTTACCTATTGGTAGAATTGGTATTTCTTTAACATGGATAATAACTGGTATATTCTTTTGGTTTGAGTCTATTGAATTTTTATGCATTATTTCTATGAATTTTTCACTATTTATGGTCTGACTTGTGGTCAATAGAAAAATCTGTTTGTCTTTATTATCATTATCAGGACAAATAGCAACATGCTTACTATCAACATCGATCATATTAGCTAAATCCTCTATTAATATCAGCGTAATTACTTCTTCTATTGTAACAAATTGCTGAATACGATCTAATAAGGTAAGATATCCATCTTCATCAATTTTTACTATATCTCCAGTATCATACCATCCCAAACCCAATTCTTCTGATGATGTAGGGTGGATAATTCCGGGATTATTAGAGTGCATATAGCCAAGCATAATATTTGGTCCTTTGATGAATAGTTGTCCTACCCCCTCTATTCCAATAGACCTCTCGCATAATTCTATTTCTGCTGGTAATTTATTCGTACTACCGGTACTCTGCTCTTCACCTACATTTGAGTACGCTACGGTTCGAAGCTCCGTGGTTTCTTTAAATTCCTCAGCAGAAGCAAATTCTGCAAGAGGTCTATTGTGAATTGGTCTAATATAATATTCTATTTTAGGCATCAAACGCCCTACACTTCCAGCACGATAATGCATTGGGGTATTACAAGATATTATTGGAGATGTTTCTGACGTACCATATCCTTCAAAAATTCTTATACCAAACTTATCAAGCCATAATTCCCTTGTGTCTTTTCTCAGTTTCTCACTACTGGCAAATACGTATCTTATAGAATAAAAATCATAAGGATGAGCATAGACAGCATAACCATGCAAAAATATATCCGTACCAAACATAATTGTCGCTCCGATATCGTATATTACCTCAGGAATACTCCTATAATGCAGAGAAGACGGGTAAAGAAACACTGGTATAGCATTGAGTGTCATCATTATTATTCCAGATAAACCAAAACAGTGAAAAAGCGGTAAAGCCATAAAGGCAGAATCATCAGGACTAAAATGTACCTTAGCTAGAAGTTGGCATCGATTAGCCTGCAAGTTCCTATGTGATAATACTACAGCTTTAGCTGTTGCTGAAATACCAGAAGTAAATACTACAACTGACGGATCATTATCATCATAACTGCTACATATATTGTTGTAATAACTTTGTGGGAAGAAGCTGGCTATAATAGCCTTAATTTTTAAATATAAATCAATTCTTTGTGTTAAATCTTCAAGGTAAATAATTTTTATATTGGCTGCTAAGATTTTTGCTACCACTTCCTGTAATCCAGCTTTTTCAACAAACTGTTTTGAAGTATATACCATTTTAACTGACGTTGTTTTACATGAAGCCACTATATTGCTCACCTCACTCATATAGTCAATCATAACTGGTCGACGGCAGCAGGCTTGCATAGCATAAAAAGTAACCATAGTTTCAACCATATTAGGTAGCATAAGACCTACATAGTCAGCTACTTCCGTATCCTGTTTTATTAAATTTGCTAAAGTAAAAGATCCCAATATTAATTGGCGATAGGTAACAGATTTATCATCAATATCTTGTATTATTTTTTTGTTAAAACCGTAAGATTTTGCTGTCTCAATTAGAGACTGAAATATAGTATTTTGATAATCAGAGCTTTCAAACATCATATCAGCCATGATATCATAAAGAGCCTGACCTATATATTTACGCTTTTCCCTATTATCTATATTCAGCTTAGAAGGAAATTTTACTGGTGGCAAAATAGTAATAGTAACCTTAGGAAATATCCGTGTTTTTAATATATTCTTAAGTTTAGAAAAATGAGTAAATTGTGTACCATCTATTCTTACAGGTAGAATTGTCGCATCAGATTTCTCAGCAATCATGCCAGGTCCTTCATATATCTTCATTAAGGAACCAGTAATACTTATTCTTCCTTCAGGGAATATAGCAACTTTTTTATCTTTTTGTACTTCCCTAATCAAGCTCTTTATAGCCATTGAATTAGAAGGATCAATTGGTAAAGTTTTTGCCATCGTTAAGAATGGTTTTACCCACCACACTTTAGCCATAGTTGTATTAATGGCAAAAGTCATTTCTTCAGGTAGATAAGTTGCAAGTAAGGCAGGATCAAGATATGAAATATGATTGGCGATAACTACTGATCTTTTACCAGCTTTATAAAAATTTTCAATACCTTTTACTTCCACTCTGTACATGCAATCAAAAAGAAATTTTAAAATAGCTCGGTTAACAGCAAAAGGTACTATTTTTACTTCGGGAATTAATTGATAAATATAATAAGCTACCACTATGTTGAGCAGACTAATAAATAATATAACGGATGGTATCGAATATTCCCAATAGAACAACAACGACAATATTGCAGTGGAGCCAGCCATAAATATAGCATTAACAAAATTATTTATAGCAATTATTCTACTACGATGAGCTGAAGAACTCAAATATTGTAATACTGCAAAAAGTGGAACAATATATAGCCCCGCAATAGCAGCTATAAAAAATAAATCGATAATGATCCGCCAATTATGCTTTTTAGATAAAAAGACAAATATACTCTTTAACTGTTCCGGTTCATAATGAACTGCACTAATGCGACTGGCAAAAAATAAATCAATACCAAATATACTGATACCAAGTGCCGAGACAAAAACATATTTCGTGGTAATTTCATTTCCAAAAATCTTACTACACCAAAAAGAACCAACCCCTACTCCAATTGAAAATGTTGCAAGGAACAAATTAGCAACATTTTCATCCGCTCCAAAAGTATCTTTAGCAAGAGATGGAATTTGGGCAAGTATTGCTGCACTGATAAACCAAAACCAAGATATACCAAGAATTGCTAGATATACTTGCTTTTTAGCTTTAGCATATTTAATCATTTCTATACTTTCACGAAATAAATTTAAATTTATTTTAATTTCACAGTTAGAATTATTCGATCTTGGCATAAAATAACTAGCAACAACACCAACCATAGCAATTATTATCAGAATAGTGATGATTAAATTGCCACTTATAGTGTAGTATCCTCCAATAATAGTACCAACTAAAATAGAGATAAATGTTCCTGCCTCAACAAATCCATTAGCTCCCAATAGTTCATTTTTGTATAAATGGTCTGGCAGAACACTGTATTTGATTGGTCCAAAAAATGTTGAATGTATACCCATAAAAAATATAGACAAAAAAAGTATTACTAAATTATTATTGAAAAATCCATAAGTAGCGAAAAGCACTATGGATAGTTCAAATAATTTAATGATTTTAACTAAAGTTGATCGCTCGTATCTATCAGCCACTTGCCCTGCAATACTTGCAAATATAACAAAAGGCAATACAAAAATAGTATTAGCAGCAAGTACAAGCAATTGGGTTGATTCTACCAATTGACTAGATAGTTTATAAGTAATTAATATAATTAGAGCATTTTTTAGTATACTATCATTCATACAACCACAAAATTGTACTATGAAGATAGGCAAAAAACGCATATCTCGAAATAAATATAATTGATTTGATGGCATGCTTTCTCTAGAGACATATTTAGTTGTAGTATGTAATTTGTTACTCGATAATCAACTTTTTTCTAAGTCATAACAATTGGCTTATTGCAGGACAAATTTTTGTGTTAGTTTTTATAATGCTGAAACTTTTAGGTTAATAAGGTTGTAAAAATTAAGGTAAAATTTTATGTATAGATTATTTTTAATTTTCTGAAATTTTTCCGTGATATTATTTAGTTTACTTATTTTTTCTAAAAATTCTTTCATTTCATTTTTTTTAAGTAATGGTATGTGTATATTACAAAGCTGTTCATAAGTTAAATTCGCTCTAACAGCTCCATATTTTGTATCGTATTTGCCAATAATGGCTAAATAATATTTTGACTTTAAAATATGTAATAAATATTCGGATGGTAGAATATCTTGGAATTTTTTTAAAACTCTAAAGACGGTATAAATACCACTTACATAACCACCGCTTAAATCCTCAAAGACTAAACCTAAAGAACCCACATTAATCCTATGCGGATTATATACCAAATCTCCAGCTTGAACCTGCTTGTATTTTTGGTTTATGTCCTCACCTTTTAAAATTTCATTGTCAAAAACACCAATACTATTACTTACACCTAAAATTCTAAAATCTGTAATTGGCTGTAAAGAGGGCTCTGTTTTTTCTGTTATCTCCTCAATATAATTACCAAGTTTTATAATATCACCTTTTAAATTAGCAAAAATATCAAAATAATCATAAATCCACAAACTATAACCATTCTTGGCGATTTCAGTTGATTCTATTATAGCAGATTCAATTTCTAAAACAGTCTTTTTATTGTTGAAAGCATCAAGTGCAGCTGGCAAATCATTGTCCTTAATTGGCTTCTTTCTTGAACCAAGTTCATGACCAACCGCATTAACTACAAAAAAGAATGTGTTTGATATCTTTCTGTTTTTCTCGAAATACACAATACTTGTTTTTGTTGGTGTGTAAGGTTCAAAAAGCTTTCTTGGCAATGAAACAATAGAAACATTTGATGAGTTATTAAAAATATACTCTCTTACCTTTCCAACATCGCCCCCATCTGAAAGAAAGTTTTCTTTTACAAGCAAACAACCTCTACCACCTAGTTTTAAAGCTTCAAAGCAATGTAAAGCACAAATAGCGTCACCATTATTTGATTGAATTGGATACAAATACCCAAACCTTGTTTGTTGCGAATATGGTGGATTTGTAATTACAATATCATATTTTTGATTTACATAATCAGAAATGGTGTCTTGTTTTTTGATATTACTATGTCCGTCTCCGAACAAAATCATATTCATTTTTGCAATTCTTGCATTTACAGTAATCTCAGAACCGTGAATTGTTTTTTTTCTTAGAATATTTTGCACCTCATCGTTAAACGAAGTTCTGATTTTTAAATATCTAAACGCTTCAATTAAAAACCCTCCTGTACCACAAAAAGGGTCATAAATGGTTTCGCCAATTTTAGGATTAACCATACTTATCATTGTTCTTACAATGTTTCTAGGTGTAAAATATTCGCCTAAATCTTTAATTTTGATGCCTTGGTAAGCATTTTTTAAAAAATACTCAAAAGCATCACCATTCACATCACTATCTGAAGCTGTAAGGTTAAGTTTTGAAATCTCATAAATAATCTCTTCAAAAATATCAGGTGAATTAATAGGGAATGCTTCGCTAAAAATATCACCATATTTCTTGTTAATCTTAATCCAAACAACATCTTTCACATATTGATACAATTCGTTTCCTTTTCTCTGAGAAAATGAACTCCATCTAAGGTACTCATCTAATGTATTCTCCTCACCCCCCAACATCTTTAGAACAGAAATCTCATCAAGAATTTTTAAAAACAAAATATCAGAAAATGCTCCAAATCTATCAATACCTGCTTGTAGACCATCCTCTCTTAGTAAATTAGCTGCCCTTTTAAATATCTTAATAAGCTCGTCTCTTGAATGCTGAATAAAATTTACTGCAGATAGTATTTCAGATCCTTCGTTAACAAATCTGAGTGCCGTATGATGATTTACAAATTGCCTTACATCTTCTCCATCAATTTTAAGATTACGCCCATTATACAAATATTGGGTTTCAATATAACTTCCATTATAAGCAAATATAAGTGGCGTATTTAGTGGTTTAGCATACAAATTCAATGCTTGGTTTATTGCTAATTGTATACTTTCATTCGGTTTTTTTGCCTCAATTATTATTATTGGTTCATTACTTCCTTCCTTGTATAGCACAAAGTCAGGCATTTTACCATTAAGTAATTCTTTTTGCTTTGTAAGTTTCACTCTTTGTTGAAATACGTTACATTTTGGGTCTTTTTCATCGACAATCCAACCAAGATTATCAAGTTGGACTAAAATATCATGCGTTATAGACGCTTCTAATCTTTTAGTATACATATAGCAAAACTTACGCTATGTAAGGTTCTAAATAGCGTAAAGAGGGTGAACGTAACTGCTGTTGCATATAATGATCTAAAAGCCCTAACTTTATTTGATAAACCGTCTTACCTATTTTGTGTGCAGTTCTTTTTAGAAAAGCCCACACTAAAAATGCACAACTAATGTGATTACGCTGGATGCGTTGTTTTCTGCATTGGCATCGTTCTATACCGGTAAGTTGCTTGATTTCTCTATGCATGCTCTCAATTACCCAACGAAAGCCACACTCATCTTGTACGGCTTTAGAAGATTTTTGAGTTTTGTTATTGGTAACAATATAATCAACTCTGTTGGTAGAAACAGTAAGTTTAAACAAATTAACATGCTTATCTTTTGCAAAGCCCTTTATATGAATCTCCACTCCGCTCTTAATTTCCTCATCTGAAAACGTTAACTTGCTAACAGCTTTATAAGGCTTAGAAGAGGAAGTTTTAGTAACGTTTCTATTTGCTTTAATAGGAGCATAATAATATTTACCCAAGGAATCAACATGTTGCATAATTTTATGCGTAGCATACCATGTGTCAAAAAGCACAGTTTGAAAAGGAATCTTTTTGCTATACACAGCATTATTTAACATATTTAATAGGTGTTCTACTTTTGTCGCTCCATCATGTTCGGGCGAAAAAATTCGGTAATCTATTACCCAAAACTTATTAATATCCGGATTATAATATACCAAACTTACTACTCCTATACCAGTAGTAATACCACCTGTAGCCCCACTGTACTGTGATCTAGCAATTTCTATTTTCTTGGTATTTCTTTTATTTAACACCGTATCATCAAATATTGTATATCCGTTAGGCGATAAAATAACATCATCCTTAATATGTTCCCATAACAAAGAAGGTGTATATTTTTCATTTTTTAAAAATCTATTAATAACATCATGGCTACATTTTTTGGCATGTTCAGCATAGTAGGTCAAACTATAATTCTTTTGACTCACTATTAGAAATTGACAGTAATCTATCCTATTAACTGGTATTGCTTGCAATTTTATCCTCTTGGCATTTGTAAATTATACTCAACATAATGTACCATTTTTTTTCTCATAGCGTAAGTTTTGATAGAATATTCCAATTTCACAAAACAGCTTGTTTTATCAACAAATTAAACATATCGTAATTATCTCTGTTATTATATCTACAGAACTCATCAACGTATTTTTGCGAGTGTTGTGATGATACACGGTAATAAATAACCTGAATTTAATATAACAAGTTATTCCAAATTCGGTTATATCTATAAATATAACAGATTTTTATGATCCACTAATAGCTGTTTTCATTATTTTTGCGGTATTGCTTATTTTGTTTATCCCCTAACCAGTACATTACTATTACTCTACTATTACTCATTCTTTAAAAGGCTTATTCTTATCCCAAACTAATGGTTAATTGGAACAGAAAGTACTTTAAATTAAGTTAGCTCTAAGGCTGCTTCTTCTAGTACATTAATTTGATCTCGTATTTTTGCCGCCTGTTCAAATTCTAAATTACTAGCCTTTTCATACATTTCCTTCTTTAATCTATCGATATGAGCTTTCAATTTCATTGGATTGTCCAATAATATATGAGTTTGTTTTTTATTATCTAACTTACTATCCAATTTTTCTAATTCGATTAGTGCATGGATATGGTGATTAATTGTCTGCGGTACTATACCATGTTGCCTATTATATTCCTCCTGAATTTTTCTTCTTCTATATGTCTCACCTACAGCCTTATCAATAGACTTGGTGTTGCGATCTGCGTAGAGTATTACTCTTCCTTGACTATTCCTTGCAGCCCTGCCGATAGTTTGAATTAATGAGACTTCAGAACGCAAAAAACCTTCTTTATCAGCATCAAGTATCGCAACAAGTCCACATTCTGGAATATCTAAACCTTCTCGCAATAAATTAATACCAACAATAATATCTATAGTACCTTGGCGTAAATCTCTTATGATTTCCATACGTTCAAGAGTATGAACATTAGAGTGCAAATATGATACTTTATACCCTAATTCTTGTAGATAATTTGTTAAATCTTCTGACATTTTTTTAGTTAATGTTGTCACTAAAACACGAAATCCTTTATTTATCGTATATTGGATCTCACTTATCAAATCTTCAACTTGGTTAGTCGCTGGTTTTATAATACATTCTGGGTCTAGTAGTCCCGTTGGTCTGATAATTTGTTCGACCATAATCCCTGCTGTTTCTTCCAATTCAAAAGACCCAGGTGTTGCCGAGACAAAAATCGTCTGAGGTCTAAAATCTTGCCATTCTTCAAATTTTAATGGTCTGTTATCTAAGGCTGATGGAAGGCGAAACCCGTGTTCCACTAATACTTCTTTTCTTGCCCTATCACCATTATACATTGCTCTAATTTGCGGGACAGATACGTGACTTTCATCGACAAATAGTAAAGCATCTTTAGGCAAATATTCAAATAAGGTTGGCGGGGGTTGCCCATTTGCTTTACCAGTTAGGAATCGAGAGTAATTCTCAATGCCTTTGCAACTGCCAGTTTCCATCATCATTTCCATATCATATTGGGTACGCTGATTTAATCTTTGAGCCTCTACTAATTTATCATGTGCTTTAAGAAATTCTAAGCGTCGTTGTAATTCCTCTTCAATTTGCGATATAGCATTTTGTACTACTTCTTTAGGTGTTACAAAGTGGGACTTAGCATAAATCACAGCTTGATCCAATTTAGCTAATTTTTCACCTGTAAGCGGATCAAATTCGCTTATATATTCAATTTCATTGCCAAAAAATGACAATCGCCAAGCTTTATCGTTATAATGTACTGGAAATATATCAATATTATCACCTTTTACCCTAAACGTACCGCGTTCAAACCCCACATCATTACGCTCATATTGTAAATTTACTAAGTCATTAAGCAATTTATCTCTAGCATAAATTTCCCCAGACTTAAGGCTTATTGTCATCTGATAATAAAGATTTGGTGAACCAAGACCATAAATACAAGAAACTGAGGATACAACAATTACATCCCGACGTTCCAGCAGTGACCTAGTAGCAGAGTGTCTTAATAAATCTATTTGTTCATTTATCGAAGAATCTTTTTCTATATAAGTATCGGTTTTTGCAATATATGCTTCAGGTTGGAAATAATCATAATATGATACAAAATATTCAACGGCATTATTGGGAAAAATTGCCTTCATTTCTGAATAAATTTGGGCAGCTAATGTCTTATTATGTACCATAATAAGCGATGGTCTACCGGTTCTCTTAATAATATTTGCCATAGTAAAGGTCTTACCAGAACCAGTAATACCAAAGAGTATTTGTGAACGCATTCTAGATTCAAGACCTTTAACGATTTCATTAATTGCTTTTGGCTGATCGCCAGCTGGACTATATTTAGATACTATTGAAAACTTATTTATCATTAACTTGTAACTTGCTAAAAGTTTATTATATGTGGATAATAGTTTTATAACTATAAAAATAGGATAACAATTATGCACAAAATAATTCTATACACTGTCATAATTTATACATTAACATATTGCCCCTATTGCACTAAGGCAAAAAAACTACTTAATCGAAAAAATATATCTTACAAAGAAATAATCGTAGACAATTATAGTGACAAGCAAAGATTAGAGTTGCAAGCTAAAGCTAATGGACAACGTACATTACCACAAATATTCATTGATGGTAAGCATATTGGTGGATGTGATGCTCTTCATAAACTTGAAGAAGAAGGTAAGTTAGATGAATTAGTAAAATAATATCATATAATTATGACAGCAAAAATTCTAAGAATAAAAGTATTAAGTCATGGTAACTTGGTTTGAATATACTTGACTTATGGGTGATAATAATTTACTTTAACGCAGGTTACATGGCGGATGTAGCTCAGTTGGTTAGAGCATCAGATTGTGGATCTGAGGGTCGCGGGTTCAAGTCCCGTCATTCGCCCCATATTTGTTAGGTTAAAAATTCTTCTCTCAGATAAAGCCATAGGGTAATTTAAAAGTCACGATCAGTAGTTGCTATTAGCGAAAAATATCTATTGTATTTTCATGTTTGAGAAGCAGCAATAAATTAAGCATTCGTAGCTCAGCTGGATAGAGCGTTGCCCTCCGAAGGCAGAGGTCGTTGGTTCGAATCCAATCGAATGCACCAATTACTTGAGAGTCTAAGGATTTAATAATGAGTGAAAAAGGTTCTATAATAGTGGCTTTTACCTTTTGCACAAATTTGATATTTATTATAAAGGTTACCAACGTACTTCTGGGGGTAAAGACATTAATATTGCTTCAACGTTGCCATCTGTCATTAAGCCAAACATTGTCCCACGATCATATAATAAGTTAAATTCAACATATCTACCACGACGCACTAATTGATAATCCTTTTGTTCACTAGTCCAAGGCAGTAACATCTTTGTTCTAACAATTTCAGGATATACTGTTAAAAATGTTTGTCCTACGTCCTTAGTAAAAGAAAAATCATTATTAAAATTTCCAGTATTTAAATAATCATAAAATATACCGCCTACTCCCCTTGGCTCATTTCTATGTTTTAAGTAAAAATACTCATCACATTGTTTTGTAAATTTAGGATAATAATTTGGATCATGTTTATCACAAGCATGTTTAAAAGCATTATGAAATTTTGTCGTCTCATTTTCATTAGGGTAAAATGGCGTTAGGTCTCCACCACCGCCAAACCAATGATTAGCAGTTTCAATATAGCGGGTGTTGAAATGTACCGCTGGTACCAATGGAGAAGTAAGATGAGCCACGATAGAAATACCAGTAGCAAAGAATTGCCTACTATTTTCCGTACCCGGTATATTTTTACTAAACTCTGGAGATAATTCTCCAAAAACTGTAGAAATATTCACCCCAACTTTCTCGAATAAGTTACCACGCATTACAGACATTACGCCACCACCGCCGTTTTTTCTGTCCCATGGTGTTCGTATGAATCTCGCAGCAGCTAAACCTTGCACCTTACTATATTCAAGTTCAATTTTCTCGAATTCAGTACATACTTGATCACGTAAATTTGTAAACCATGTTACTACTTTCTCTTTGTTGCTAATCATAATAATTTATACCATCACTATAGTGGGAATGTTAAAACAACTTATTATATCTCTTTCTAGTTTTGAAAGAATTCCTGCTAAGTAAACGTCTTATTTCATTTCTCATAAAATAAATGATAACTAAAAATATACTAGAAGTAGTCATAATATAAAAGGCAGGGGCATAAAACAAGCCTGTTTTTTCAACAAGCCAACGAGAAATAAGAGGAGAAGTACCACCAAATATAGCAATACCCAAATTATAACTAAAGGATACCCCTGAAAATTTTTGTTCAGGAGTAAATAAAGATATAATAAAGCTATAGGCTGCCCCAGCTATTGCCCCACTAAGAATACCTAAGATAGTTAGTGCTAGAATTTGTTGCCACATGAACGGTAATGACATAGATAACAAAATAGGTAAAGCTAATATCAAGATTGCTAAGCTTATTAAAGCTAAAGTCTTAAATTTTCCAATAATATCAGTTAATCCACCAAATAATGGCATAGATACCATCGATATAAAATTTGCATATAACATATAAGTAAGAGCAATTGTATTATCAAGGTGCATAACATCATGGTAATACACAATGATATAGGTTTTTACTAAATAGACGACGCTACTAGCAACTGCACCTGTACAAAAGGTTAAAAACATCGCTTTCCAAGCTGTCTTAACTACGTTGATAAAAGGTGCTTTTAAAGTTTTCTTTTGTTCAGCTAACATTTTGAAAATTGGAGTCTCTGATACACGAAGACGCAAATAGAAACCGACAAGCCCCATAGCCCCGCCTAGTAAAAATGCAAAACGCCAAGCAAAATCAAAATGATAAAAATATTGTTCAATAATAATTCCTACAAGGGTGGCTATTAACGTACCAGCCATATTTGAGCCATGTACTAAACCAGCAGTAAAACCTGGTCGTAAATTTTGATGATGTTCTAGAATAAAAATAGCAGCTCCAGCCCCTTCACCACTAATACATAAGCCTTGAAAAAGACGCATTATGATTAATATTATCGGTGCATAAACTCCTATGTCATGATAAGAAGGAATTAGTCCCATAGTAAATGTTGGTATAGTCATACCAAGCATGGAAATAATTAAGGCTATACGCCTTCCATATTTATCGCCAACATAACCAAAAAATATACCACCAATTGGTCTAGTAATGAATCCTACTGCAAATACCCCGAGAGCCAATAATATTTGTAAAAATTTTGAGCTTGAAGGAAAAAATGTGTGACCAATTACTAATGCAAATACTGAATATACTGTGAAATCATAATATTCTAGTATATTTCCTGAAATTGCTGATAAAAAAACGGATTTAGGTTTGCTCATCTATATCTTATCAATCAAATTTAATTAAATCGGATTATAGACTACTTAACCAACTTATAAAGTGTAAAATAATTTTATTTTTTGCGACAAGCTATATATATTACAGGAAAGTTAATTACTATTTAGTATATAGTGATTATTATACAATACAGGTAGATAATAATTAGTAGTTTATATCATTCTATAGCTTGATTTTTTTGACAATCTCTTCCACTATGTATGTTGTATACTACTCGTATCTGAAAGAGTTGTATAGACGATAGAATTAAAATCATGATTAGTAGCAGGAGTCAAAGGGTCGAGGTGCTAGGCGTACATTTAGTACGTGGTTACCTATGATCCCTGAAGACGACAACGCAATTCTTGATTCTCATCGAGTATATAAAATGTTTTTTATTTAGTGAGTTATAATTATGGGCGACATAGGTGAAGCAAAATTGAATAAAATAGATAAAATAAAAGAAAATAGGATTCTCTCTATTTCAGGTGGTGGAATTAAGGGGATTGCTGAGTTGGTTGTACTTGCAGCGATTGAGGAAATGACAGGCAAGTCTATATCTGAATTATTTAGTGTTATTACTGGCACTAGTGTTGGGGGATTAATTGCAACTTTATTGACCATCCCTAAAGAAAAGGGATCAACAGAACCACTTTTTTCAGCAAAACAAGCTTTAGAGCTATTTGAAAATACTGCTGCTGATATTTTCCCACAAAAGTGGTATTTTAATGGTCCAATCGGTAACATATTCAGCCATAAATATAGTCAAAAACCTCTTAAAGCAATGTTAGAAAAATATTTGGGTAATAGTACATTAGATGAGGCTATAACTCGTGTTATTATACCTGTTTTTGACGTAAGTGGCAAAAATGATCCTAATAAAGTCTTTGATAGTCATACCCATAACGACGTACTAAAAAAAGAGGTAGTTCTTGCTACTACGGCAGCTCCTACTTATTTTAAAGTTGTTGTTAATAAAGAGGGTGTAGGTGGTTTTGGCTATGATGCTGGAGTACCTTATGCTCTTGTCGATGGAGGCTTAAGTGCTAATATTCCAGCAGGATCAGCTATAGGAGTGCTGAAAGAAGGGATGACTCTTGAAGAACAAGTAGAAATGTTAAAACATACGATGCTTTGTTCTATCAATTTTGAACAAACTCATAAAGAAACGGCGATACCATCAAAAAAATTGGATGGTTCGATAGGTTGGGTAACTAAAGGAAACATAATAAACAAAATTATGAAAGCTACCGAACATAGTGCTATAACTGAAGTTAAAAAAGATTTACCAGAAGCTGGTCAATTTACAGAGATATCAATTCCTATACCAAAAGAATGTAAAAAATTGGATAATGTTAAGCCGGATAATATAGCTAAATTAAAAGAAATTGGTAGGCAATATGTAGAAAATAACAAAGAATTACTTGAGAATCTTTGTAAAACATTGGTTGAGAGTGTAAATAGAGAAGAGAGTTTAAAAGCAGCAAACATTGACGAATCTAATGTTTCTAGTGCGTTAGTAGCGAGTGATAATACTAATGAAGAGCAAGATAATAATGCTTCCAGTACTGCTAGTAATCGTGTAATATCGAATGAATGTGATAAACAACAATTATTGATTAAAGATTTAGATGATAGTCAATATGAAACTTTACAAAAAGGCTTGAGTACTTTAACTCCTAGGGAATCTCAGCTTCTAGAAATGTTCTTACAAGTATTAGATAATACACAAATTGAAGCTTTATCCGGTCGGATTAGCTCAATCATCAACGGTAATCATATGGATGAAATACCTGAGTTAACTAATTCTCAAAATATGCTTCTTAACTCTTTTAGTAAGATGTTTATACCTGATAATGATTATAATACTTGTGGTCAAGAAGCTTTAGCTCAAGAAGTACCGTGTGATGGAAGAGGCTCAGATTTTTCACACGCTCCTCCTGAAGTGTATTAATTGTAATTACCCCATTCGGGAATTAACTAATTCTTATCCCGAATTCGCGTCTGTTGAGTATATTCTTGATATTTACAGAAGATAGCATAAAATAACCAAGCAGTGAATTGCTTATGAGTTTGTTATGTTACATATATCTATTAAAAACAATAATGTTGTTTCTTTAGAAGAAAAACAACATCTATTTCATCTCGTTGATCCGAGTCCTTGGCCAATCCTGACTTCATTTGCCTTATTGCTTTTAGCTAGCGGTAGCATAATGTTTATGCATGCATATAGATTTGGTGAATATGTTTTTGGAGCTGGTATTCTTTCAGTGATTTTTTGTTTATATTCATGGTGGAGTGATGTAATTAAAGAGGGATTAATTGGAAAACATCATACGCAGCCAGTAAGAATCGGCTTAAGGATAGGTATGGCACTATTTATTTTGTCAGAAATAATGTTTTTTGCTGTATTTTTTGGGTCATTTTTTAAAGCAAACCTTTTCCCTGTAGGAGTGCTAGATGGTATATGGGTGGTAAAACCTGGTGTATGGCCTCCTGCTGGTATTCAAACATTTGATCCTTTTGACATTCCTTTTATTAACACATTGATTCTTTTGTTGTCCGGTACAACAGTAACTTGGGCACATTATGCTCTTGAGGAAAATAACCAAAAGGATTGTATGACTGCTCTTAGCTTTACCATAATACTTGGTGTATTTTTTAGTTTAATGCAAGCTTATGAATATCATCATGCAGCTTTTGGTTTTAAAGATGGAATCTATCCTTCTAATTTTTACTTAGCAACAGGTTTTCACGGAGTTCACGTAATAATTGGCACTATATTTCTAAGTGTTTGTTATTATAGAGTGCGGCGAGGTGACTTTGTGAAAGGTAATGGTCATTTGGGTTTTGAATTTGCAGCTTGGTACTGGCATTTTGTCGATGTAGTATGGTTGTTTTTGTTCACTTTTGTATATGTTCTTGGAAGATAGACTGTTAAAATATAGATATGTTTATATTATTTTCCGTACCTGATTTAATACGTCTTCAGCATGTCCAGCCACTTGTACTTTTGACCAAATGTAAACTATCTTGCCTTTTTTGTCTATTAAGAAAGTAGCTCTATCAACTCCCATATATTTTTTACCAAACATTGATTTTTCTACCCAAACTCCATATTTTTCACAAGTATCGGAATTAGAATCTGATGCAAGATCAAAATCCAAACAATATTTTTTCTTGAATTTATCGTGAGAATTTAAGTCGTCCTTTGATACACCAATAATGACAGCATTCATTTTTTCAAATTCTAGTTTTAATTTATTAAAGTCACCGGCTTCGATAGTACAACCTGGTGTATCATCTTTAGGATAAAAATATAATACAACAACCTTTCCTGCTAAATCTGACAAATTAACTGTACTATTATTATCTATTGGCATAGTAAAATTTGGTGCAATATCACCTATTTTTAATGTCATAACTACTCCTTTATATTTATTTTATTTCTTTTTTAGACAAATTATAAATTACAAAAATTACTGCTAACGAGATCGCTAATGCAAACCAAGTTATGGCATATTCTAAATGATCATTTCTGACATTCAGCAAATTTTCAATCGACAAACTTTTAAGAATATCAGATCGATTGTTATTACCCTCCATAACTAAATAAAAATCTTCTAATTTTAAGCCAAGAACATTAGAGGCTTGAGTTAAATCCAAGGTAAACCAAACATTATTTTTAACATCATTATCCAGTACAAACAGCTTTGTTTTTTCACCGGGAAGAATTACACCTGTGACTTCCATAGAGTTATCTATTATATTATCAATATTTTTTTTATGCCTCCCAGCAAACCACCCTAGTACAACCAAGATTATCTTGTTATCATCAGTTTGAAATGGGGTAACTAAATAATAACCATCTTTTTCAGTGGACATTGATCTGCGCCCATAAAGATGTAAATTCTTACCCACTAGAAAATAGCCGTTCGCCCTTATTTTAGCATATAATTTATTTCCACTAAGTGTTTTTATATTAATTGACGGATTATTAAGATTATTTTTCATTGAACTTAAAAACAGTTCTTTTTCCTGTAATCTAGCAATTTGCCAAAACCCAAGTGATAAGAGAATTACAAATGCTAATATAGTAAGTAATAAAGGTAATAATTGAACTTGGCACTTACCGATTTTTAAAGTATTTTTTTTTAAAGTTTGTAACACTATAATTTCTTCATTATTTCTAGTAGTGATTCTAGAGTAGCTAGTTCTCTTTGTCTATTGAGTAATATAAAAAACTCCAAATTAAATAGCTCTAATGCTTCTGTTAATGATTTGGGGAATGACACTAAATTATATTGTTGATCAAAAGCATTGCCATATATTTTGTTGATATTATTTATTTTATCAGGAAATTTTAGACCTAGAAATATAGAGTTTAAAATAGTAAAAATTGCCAAATAAGGATCAGTGAGTGGATTTGCTATTCTATGTTCTAGTCTTTTAGGAGAGAGGTCAGGGATGCGCAGTGCAACAGTTCTATTATTATTACCAAAAGATACATTAGTTGGTGCCATAAAATTCTTATCCAAACGAAGATAATCATCTTCATTTGGCATGAATATCAAGAAAGTGTCAAGCATATAATGACAGATACTTTGAGCCATTAGATCAATATTAAGTATACAATTCTCCAAATCATTTGGGAATATAAAATTTACATGAAAATGCATACTACTACCATAATCGCTTGCAAATGGTTTGGCAGAAAAATTTACATTACCCCGTAATTTTTCTGCAATAATTTGTATTTTAGACTTAGTGCTACTAATTTTTTCTATATACTCAATTATGTTAGTGGAAGGCGGCAAATCTACCTCAAATTGATTAGCTCCTTTTTCTTTCTTAACTGCTATTCCAAGTAGAGTCTGAAATTCGAGTGGATCAATATTTTTGCTTAAATAAAATTCTATTTCCACTCCGATGCAAGCTATTAGCGAGTAGTCTGTTCGAAATTTCTTAATGATTTTTTGTAAAGCATTGTTCTTTTGCAAATGATCTGATAGTGTATGGATAAATTGCTGTAGGGTGGTCATGTGGATGAGTTTATAAAGAATAAAGTTTATTATAAAATTTTTGATGGAAGCTTCAAGCAATCTAGTCATATTTATAGTAAAAAAAATAAGTTGGGTGATTCTAGGATCTTAGAAAGTGTCGAGAATAATCGGCTAACAGTAGTTAAGCATTATGATGCCAAGAACATTGTTATCCTACAGCAAGTTCATGGTAACAAAGTTATTGATGCTGATAGTGATATTGAGACTGATCCCGAAGCTGATGGGGCAGTTACTACCAAAAAAAATCTAGTGCTAACAGTACAAACTGCTGATTGCGTTCCTATTCTACTTAGTAGCGAAGATGGTAAGGTTATAGGGGCAGCTCATTGTGGTTGGCGTGGAGCTAAAGCTGGTATCACTAATAATTTGGTAAAACTAATGCATGAGAAAGGAGCAAAAAATATTAGAGCTATTATTTGCCCTAGTATTCAACAATATTCTTATGAGGTAGACCAAGAATTTTACGATAATTTTATAAAGCAACGGGCTAAGAACTCAAAGTTTTTTAGTAGCTCTTTGAGAACAAAGCATTATATGTTTGATTTACCAGCTTATGTAGAACTTCAACTGCAAGAAGCTGGTATTAAAGATATAACAAGGATGCTAGAAGATACATATACTACCCCTGAGAAATATCCAAGTTATCGACGTTCCTGTCATACTGGAGAATTATATAACCGTACCATATTATCCACCATTGTAATTAAAGGATAAATAACGCTAGATGAAAATCAACTACATGGGAAACATATTTGTATTTATTTGTTAGATAGTATATAATATGTATACTTCTCCTACTTCAAGAGTAAGTTTGCACTGAGGTTAATTATGGATAAATACTATGAATAATAATAACTTAAAAACAATAGTTGAAACAAAAACATTAACTCATGCTTTGGCTTTTGCCAATTCTGTGGTAGAAAAACGTAACGTAATTGCTGAGCTTAGTCATGTTAAATTATCATCTAAGGATGGTAAGCTAGAGCTAATAACTACTAACATGGAAATATATTTAAGCCAAAAAGTAGCAGCTCAAGTAATAAGTGAAGGCGAAATAATGGTATCTACTAAAACATTAAATGACATAATAAGAAAGATATCTGATAATGATGTAACACTTAGTGTCTCAAATGAAACAGATCAACTTGAAATTCTAGGAAAGAATTGTGCTTTTAACCTACTAACCCTACATGCTAACCAGTTCCCTGCGTTAGATGATATTAATGTTGAAGCTACTTTAAAAATATCTTGTAGTGATTTTGTTAAAATGATCGACGGTACTTTGTTTTCGGTATCCGTTGATGAAACTCGTTATAATCTTAATGGTGTTTATTTCTACGTAAAAGATGAAGAATGTTGTATGGCTAGCACCGATGGGCATAGATTATCAGTGTCAGTAGTAAAAATAGCCAATAATGCTAGCGAATTTGGAGTTATTTTACCTAAAAAGACTCTCGAGGAAATTGTTAAGATATTGAAAGACCCTAAGAATATTCAACTGGAGGCTGAAATTTTTCTAAGTGTTAATAGGATTAAATTTGTTTGTAATGATATTATAATGGTATCAAAACTAATTGATGGAACTTTTCCGGATTATCAAGCTTTTATCCCAGTAGAGAACAACTATAAACTTACTATTAATACCAAGTTGCTAGCTGATGCTATAGATAGAGTAGCGACAATAACTATAGACAAATTTCAAGCAATAAAATTGATTTTATCAAAAGACTTGCTTGAAATTACCGCTTCTGGAGAAGCAAGAGGCGTGGCTAAAGAATGCATACCATGTTCTCTAGATGAAAGTAATTTATGCATTTTTGATCATGAAGATACTCTGTCTATAGGTTTTAATCCTAAATATCTTACTGATGCACTAAGTGCTGTGTTAAGTGCTACTAAAGCAAACCAAGTTGAGCTATACTTTTTAAATGCATCATCACCAATGTTATTGAAAACCCTTCAGAATCCTAAAGATGTTTTTGTGATTATGCCAGTTAAGGTTTAATATTCACCTTAATTCAATGTATATACTGCTCGTAAATGAAGAGTTGGTAGACGAGGGTCAACTTCAAGAAGAGCTAGGAGTGTCAAAGTCGAGCAGCGGAGCGTACATTAGTACGTGAGCAGCTTCGATCTTTAGACACGACGACGCCAATTCTTGAAGTTCACCGAGTATACTCGATAAAAATCAAGAAGAAATGAAGTTTTTATAGTAAAAATACTTGCTTTTTAACGTTTTTTTTATTAGTCTGTGCAATCTTCATAGAGTCTAAAATAACCTGACCTTGCCCGCGTGATGGAATGGTAGACATAACGGACTTAAAATCCGTGGGGTGCAAACCCTTGCCAGTTCAAGTCTGGCCGCGGGTACCATTCATTTTTATCAAGGTCATTCTTTTTATCGAGGAAAAAGTATATGTTTATTCAAACTGAAATTACTCCTAATCCTAATGCGATAAAATTTTTCCCTAACATACCTGTTAGCCCTAATGAGCCGGTTCATTTTAGTAATCTTGATGAGGCAAAAGGTAAAAGCAGGCTAGTAGTTCAATTATTTAGTATAAATAGCGTAAAATCTGTATTTTTTGGTAGTGATTTTATTACTATTACTAAAGAAGAAAAAAGTGATTGGCTAGTTTTAAAACCTGAAATTTTGATGATTATTATGGATCATTTTACTGCTGGTTTTACTGTTTTTGATGGGGAAAATGGTCAATCTGCCATAAATAATTCTGACAAGATGTCTGAAATCGAACAACAGATTGTAGAAATTATTGAAACACGTGTACGTCCTTCGGTTGCCATGGATGGAGGTGATATAATATATCGAGGATTTGAAAATGGAGTGGTAAAATTAGAACTTCGTGGAGCTTGCCAAGGTTGTCCTAGTTCGGCTATTACTTTAAAAAATGGTATTGAATCAATGCTTAAACATTTTATCCCCGAGGTAGAATCTGTTGAAGCTGTAGACGAGTTATAGATATTATGTCAAAGTTAGCAGTAGTTACAGGGGGAACAAGGGGGATAGGCAAGGCTATTACTATAGCATTAAGGGATAGAGGCTTTACCGTTGTAGCAAATTTTTATAGTGATTACCAAGCTGCTAAAGATTTTAATGAAAATTATTCTATTAAAACTAAGCAATGGAATACAGCAAATTATGCTGAATGTTTTAGGTCAATAAAGGAACTTGAAAATGAATTTGGTCGTCCAGTAAGTGTCCTAGTGAATAATGCTGGTATTACTAGGGATGCGATGATGCATAAAATGACTGAAGAAGAGTGGCAAGAAGTGATTAACGTTAATCTTAGCTCATGCTTTAATATGTGCCGTGCAGTAATTAACCAAATGCGAAATCAAAATTACGGACGAATTATTAATATTAGTTCAATTAATGCTCAGGCAGAACAAATAGGGCAAACTAATTATTCTGCTGCTAAAGCTGGAATTATAGGATTTACTAAGGCATTAGCTAGGGAATCAGCTTCTAAAAATATAACGGTAAATTGTATAGCTCCTGGGTATATTAAAACATCAATGGTTGAAAAGATACCAGCTAATATACTAGAGCAAATAATAGCAGCTGTGCCAATGAAAAGGTTGGGTAGACCAGAAGAAATTGCTAGATCCGTAGAGTATCTAGCAGATGAGCAAGCTGGTTTTATCACTGGGGAAACGTTGTCAATTAATGGTGGGTATAATATGTCATGAGGTATATTTCTACCAATCCTTCATTGCGGGCAATGCCCAAGTGAGTTTGCCAAAAATATCTAATGTTTATGGTCATGATGATGGACATAAAAACCAATTGATGACAAGGTGTTTAGGAAGTCTTGGTTCTGTGCTAAATCGTTAGGCTTACCACTACAACATATATGTCCATTCAAACATATAACTTGGTCAGAGTTTTTCATCACAGTAAATAAGTCATGTGATATCATAAAAATTGTAATATTTAGACGTTTTTTTATTTGATTAATAATCCGATAAAATTCTTGCTGACTAGTAACATCTAATGATTGAGTTGGTTCATCTAAAATAATTAGATCAGGATTGTTGAGTAAGGTAGCAGTTAGAATTAGCTTCTGAAATTGACCACCAGAAAGTTCTGAAATATCATGATGTTTATAATTATCAAAATCAATAAAATTATTCCATTCTTGCCAATCATTGCGAGTAGCATTTGAGGCTAATAAATATAAAAAATTTTCAGCTGTAATTGGTAAGTCTGAAGCAAAATCTAGTCTCTGGGGTACATAGCCAATTTTTAGATGGGGGTGAATTGTTATATTACCAGATGAGGCACTGTCTAATCCCAAGATTAATCTAGCTATTGTTGTTTTTCCAGCACCATTTGGACCAATTAAAGTCGTAACCTCACCTTTTTTAACGGTAAAATTAATATTATTAAGGGGTAACTTTTTGCCAAATTGTTTAGATACATTACTGAATTTTATTAATGTAATATCTTCTGATATAGACACAACCACCTGATCAAAATTATTATTGTGTGCCAATTATGATAAATAGCTAACCTCAGTTTGATGTAAGCCATAGTACTCTACATTTCTCTATAATCGTCATCGCGAGGCATCTTTGGATGCCGTGGCGATCCAAATAAACAACGAAGCTGTTTCTTCTAATACGCTTTGCATATCCTGGATTGCCGCGTCGCCGCTTTCAGCGACCCCTCGCAATGACGCTCGTAAGGACTCTTAACAGTAGTGACATAAAAAATGTACTATGGCTGCTCCGTTACTCATGTACACCTAGCAGCTCGACTTTGCTGCTGCCTAGTTCTTCTTGAAGTTATACTATCGTCTACCCAACTCTTGAAATCATAGCAATATACATCGAACTCAGGTTAACTAGCAGTCTCACCGTTAACATCATTATTACTATCTTGGTCGTCATTATCACTTTCCGATTCTTCACTTTTTTCAGATTTATCATCCTCTTCTTGTGCAGAACCAAGAGCATACACACACAATTCTTCCAGCAGAATATTATTCTTATTAGCCAGTTCTTGCAGTTTAGTTATCGCATCCATGACCTCAGCTGGTATTTTCCCACCACGTTGCTTTGATAACCAGTCATCCTGAAAATGCAAGGGATGATGCCCCGGCTCAGGTTGCCCTACATATATAGTAAACGGTGCCATTTGTCCACCAAAATCACAATTAACACTAAACTTTTTCATAACATAACATTAAATTATTAGAATAATATTAGGGATTTCAAGATTTAATCCTAAAAAACCATAGTACCCTACATTTTTCTATAATCGTCATAGCAAGGCTCTTTAGATGCCGTGGCAATCTAAGTAAACAGCGGAGCTGTTTTTTTAGAGTAACACTTCGCGTATCCTAGATTGCCACGTCGCCGCTTTCAGCGACTCCTCGCTAATAGACGATCAGCAACCATTTTAATAGTGGTTATATAAAAAATGTAGGGTACTATGCTAAAAAACTTATCCCTAACAAAATTGTATATGATACAACAAAAAAATAAAAGTAAAAAATTTTGGCAACAAAAATTAACTACTCAATGACGTTTTTTCAAGTAATAGATGTTTAAATTTCTCGGAAAGTTCATAATTAGTAGCAACAAACGTTTTGTCATTATTTATTATTGCTCCACCTGATTCTCGGACAATTAAATCAAAACTAGCTTTTAAAGTGTAATTTAATGATGAAAAATAAACAGCATCAATCTTACCAGCTGCAAGTAATAGAATTCCATAACAATGAGAACCAAAAACCCTAGCATTTTTCAAAAAAACTGGGTTTATGTTAAGATCATCAGTAGAAATTAGAAAATTATCAAAACTAGAACAAGCAGAAACCCTTAATCTACCACTATTATTAGTGGTATTATTTCCTACCCATACCCCTTTTCCCTTCTCAACATAATAAATCTCATCAAGAGCTGGAAAGTTTATCACCGTACAAACCGTGGTTAAAATTTTATTAATCTTTTTTAAACACGTTATAGATACAGCAAAAAATGGTATACTTTTTTCTAAATTACTCAAACTATCAAGCGGATTTATTAATAAAACCATCTCAGAAGCGTTATCTAATTCAAACTTATCCTCTGGAAAAAATAAAGAACTTGTATATTTTTGCAACTCATTACGTAATAAATCTTGTGTTTTAATATAAGATTTATTGCAGAAATCATAGTTTCCCTTATTAGATCTTTGAAGCATTTCCAGCTCTAAAAAATCTCTCTTCAAAAACTTAACAGCTTTACATGATGCAGTAATAAGTAAGTTAGTTATAGGCTGCATAAGCTATATATGACTTCAAAAGTTGATGATAGACGATAGTATAACTTCAAGAGGCAATAGCAAAGTCTAGCTAGCTGTGCGTACATGAATAACTAGGCAGCTTTGATCTTCAGAGACAATGACCTTAACTCTTAAAGTTCTACCTGAGTATATATTACTTTGCTCTCTCAACAAAGCTTATATCTTCAATTTTTATAACTATTTTCTCCCCAGTAACTAAATAAGGCGGTACCATTACCTTTACTCCATTGGTTAAAATCGCTGGTTTATAAGAAGATGTTACCGTAGAGCCTTTAATTACAGGATCAGTTTGCATAATTTCAGCAATAACGGTTTGCGGTAATTCAGCATTTAAAGCTTTTTCTTCATAAAACTGTACCTTGAGTATCATATTATCCTCAAGAAATGGCAAACATTCACCAAGAATTGCCTTATTAATTAAAATTTGCTCAAATGTCTCATTATCCATTAACACGAGGTCATCACCTTCAAAATATAGGAATTGTAAATCCTTATTCTCAAGCTGTGCTTTTTCAACATAATCGGATGAATTAAAACGCTCATTAAGTTTTGTACCAGTTTTTAAATTTTTCATCTCTACTTGTACATAAGCCCCACCTTTACCAGGTTTGGTATGTTCAGGTGTTTTGCTCACAACCCATAAATCATTATTATACACTATAATGTTACCAGCCCTAATAGCATTTGCTGAAATTTTCATATTATTATCACTTATCTAAAATAATTCTTTTGTATATTTGTTCAAGCTGGTTATTAACACCTTTCTAGGTCTATTTTATCATTTTTATCGATAAAGGTCAAAGTATAATCATATCCTTATAGCTTTCTTCTAATTCTAAAAGTTTTTTCTTGAGTTCAAGTCCTCCAGCGTAACCAGTTAGTCTACCATCAGTACCTATAACCCTATGACATGGTACTATAATTAACAAAGTGTTGCGTGCCACAGTGTTTGCTACTACACGTACAGATTTAGGAGCAAATATTAAATTTGCAATATCCTTGTAACTCATCACTCTAGCATATGGGATGGCAGAGATGGTAGACCATACTTTCTCCTGAAAATTAGTCCCCGTGAAACGGTAAGGTACAGTAAATTCTTTTCTAGTACCATTTATGTATTCTGTTAGCTCTTGGTAAGTTTGATCGAATATACTGCAATTTTGCTGTTCATGATAGCTACTATCTAAAATTGGCATATGTTTTTGCCCTACAAAATATAAACCTGTTAAAAAGTCCCCATCTGATACCAATAATATATTCAAATCATTTGAGTATATTAGAGCAATTGGTAAGTCTATATATCTATATATTTTTGTCATTTTAATTTTTTTCTTGGAGAGAGTTTTGTTCTAAACGACTTTTACACCCTGTGAAGTCAACTATTTTTGCATCTTGATCTTGGCAGACACAAGTAAAAATATATTTCCTTTCATCTGTAACTTCCTGAATGCATTGTCCGCAAGTACCTTTCATCATACACTGCATAGGAGAATTAAGACTTACTATTAATTGAGTTTTGTTACCAAAAAAATCATCTTTTATATCTTTTATAGCTTCCATCATTTCTGTACTACCCGCAGCTATTATCCTATCTATGCTCAAATTTTTCCAAAGGTAACAATGCCCCATTATAGCATACACCAAATCGCCCTTAACACTAATATCTTCCGCCCTATTTTTTGATAAAATACCTTCTTCACAACACCAAACTACTATATCGGCTGCTTCTTCTATTCTGTCTTGATAGAACCTATCTTGTAAATTTTTATAACCAGCAAAATATATAATTTTACAATTATTATTTTTAAGAGCCTTAGCTATTGAGCATAAAACTGCATTTCCAACTCCTCCACCAACAAGCACTACATTACTATCCTTTAATATCTCAGTTGGCTTACCACTAGGTCCCATTAGTACTACTAGTTCATTTTGCGATAAATATCTACATAATTTACTTGATTTACCATTTTGCCAAACTATCAAATGAATTAACCCTTTTTCTGAATCAACATAAGCTCCAGTGACAGCCAATGGTTCGATAATTTTTGAAATATCACTAGAATAATTTTGTAAACGGAAAAATTGCCCCGGTTGAAAATTTTGAGCAGCGATAGGAGAATGTATTACCAGCTCTACTATCTTATAAGATAGAATATTAATCCGCTTGATACGGCTAACTAGTAAATAATCTAGTTTAACGAAGAAATTTAGATTATTACCAAAAAAACTTGGTTTATTTTTGATAAGTTTTTTTCCAATAAACTTGTACCCCTCTTTACTACTTGCTAAGGCTTTAACCACACTTCCAGAGTATTGAGGATTACAATCACCAAAATATGTTATACTTCCTGCATAAGTCAATCTAGTTGGTAATTTTGTCGTCGAAACTCGCCTGTGCTCCTCACGTACGCCTGTGTACGCTGCGGTACTCGGCTTCGTTTCTCCTAAAAATTTCTCAACTATTTTTGACTTATGCAGGAAGTCTGTTATACTCGAATGATTTTCCAAATAACTATTATCTTTATGCGTACCTATTGCCATAAGTACAGTCCTTACCTTAAATTTTTTCCTTATACCTAAATTATCAAATTCTATTGATTCAGCGTAAGTATACTGATCAACATCAATGCCTAAAGGTATCATATCTTCAGCAAAATTTACACCTGCAGCCATAGCATACATAACTTCCTCAGGATTTAACTTGTAGGCAGGAGAATCCTTTAATTTTCCTCTATAACAAATTGTTACTCCACCTAGTTCATCGAGGATTTTTTTTACAGCTTCTGTATCTTGTACTTGCCTAAATAATTTTGCATGCGAGATAAATTCTTCGGCTATTAATTTGTCCTCATCTGTCCAATTTTGTTCTGTATGATTTTTCCCATTCTCCTCAACTGACAATTCATACTTTTTTAGAAATTTTTCTACTTGTAACTTATAATAATTTAAACTTTCAGTTGCTGCATCAATAGAGGTCAGTCCCCCGCCAATGATAATAATAGGCATCCTAATAAGCAAATTAGTGTTAGATTGTTCTAAAAAAGCTCCTCCTGATTGTAATGTCATTAGAAAGTCGGAGGCTGTTTTCACACCTTTTGCAAGAAAATTTTTCATTTGAGCAATTTTGGGCTTACCAGCTCCAACACACAAAGCAACATGGTCAAATCCTAAATGAAATACTTGCTCCATAGTTATATTACTATCTAAACTTACACCACCAAAAAGCTTAAAATGACTGTTTCTCTCCAGTATCAGACGTAATATAGTTAAATTATTTTTATCCCACCTTGCAGTAATACCATACTCGGCTACTCCTCCAAAACCTTCAGGTATTTTTTCTGATAAGTTTTTTTTATAATCAGACCAGTATTTAATAGGCTTGTTAATATCAAAAGGTAATGGGGTGATTTTTAAGCCATCTATAGCTACTACAGTATGTCCGTCTCGTAATAAATAATGGCTTAAACTAAACCCAGCTGGTCCTTGACCCACTACTAAAACTTTGTAATTAGTTGAAGGCTTTGGCATCAGAGAAAAAATGTTAAGTGGATTCCAATTGGTAAGTAATAAATATATTTCCACCCCGTAAGGTAGAAGCAAAGTAGTTTCCAAAATATTAGATTCAACAAGAGGAATATCTACAGGTTCTTGCTTTTGATAAATGCAAGCATTAGAACAATCATTACAAATCCTATGACCGGTAGCAGCCACCATTGGATTATCAATGACAATAATAGCAAGAGCAGCTAAATTAAATCCCTTGGACTTTACATAATTCATCTCAGAGATTTTCTGCTTCAGCGGACAGCCCGACTTTGATGGCGTAGTCGGTAGTATATTCGCAGAATCATTCGAGTATAACCCTTTAGAACACGAGTCTTTTCCCTGTTTATGACAGTAGATACAATAGTGAGTAGCATTTAAGACTGTATCTAGATTAGATATAGGATTTAAACAATCAAACCCTACTCTTACATGTTTTTTATATTTAGCTACCTTATTAAGATCTATTAAATTATCTTTATCTGTTTTATTTGGTAAAGAAAATAATATACTTTCAGATTCATTAAATCTCCTTTGAAACTCTACTCCTGCAAGAGGTCTATTATAAACCATAAAGGCAGCATATTTTGCTGCTATATCTAACTCAAAAGCATATTTTTCATCATCTAATTGCCATTTTATTACTTGACGAGCAAACTTGTCTTGGGTAAACTCCTCTCCTAAAAGTTTTTCTAAAAAAATTGATACACTATCAAAATCAATCTCTTTTAGTTTTTCAGGAGGATATTTTCTTACCGCAACACGCTGGATGAACTTTCTCTTACATTCATAAATTACATCAAATTCTTTATGACTAAATCTCAGATTGGCTATTTCTTGTTCAATACCAAATAACTTAGCTAGAAAATCATCAAAAACAGGCGAAATTTCTAATAAAAAATCCGAGTAATATTTTTGATCAACTTGATCAGGATTAGCCCTTAATGATAAAATAATTTCATAAAGAGAATAACTATGGCTACGCAGAAAATTTAGAAAAATTTCATCTAATTTTTTTAAGCCTTCTAATCTATTCAGATCTATAAAATCTAAACCAAAAGCAAGTGTCATATAGCTAAAACCTTCTTTAGATTAGCTATATATAATATATGACATTTTTAGAAAAAAATCTGTAGCCAAGATAACTGAAAAATGAAACAATAACGGCTACAATAAAGGATTTTATAATCATAAATACATCTGGCAACACTCCTTCTATTACTAAGAATTGAACTGGTCTTATGACAAGAAAAATGGGGTTAATTTCAAAAAATATTTTCTTTGATTCTGGTACCATAGAATATGGGTACACTATTGGTATAGTCCAATATGCAACATTCAAAATCAAATTTAATACCTGTGGAACATCACGTATATAAGGAGTTAAAAATGCAAATGCGATAGAACTACTAATCACAGAAATAATCAGCGGTAACACAAGCATTGGTACAAAAAGTATATATACACTAAATCTTTCAGGATATAAAATGATAAAAGCTATATACATAGCTACAAACGAATAAATTAGGGTATAAACTTGTGTTAAACTATCCGATATAGGAAAGATAGTTCTAGAAATTACTACCTTTTTTATAATACCACTGCGATTAATTAATGAATTTGATGATATATTTAAGCTGCTAACAATAAATGTCCATAACGGTAAACCACCGACTAGATTCATAATCATTGCTTCTCTTGGTAGCTTAAGTAAAAATCCAAAAAAATATGAAATGATCATTATATGCACAAAAGGCTGAACTAAACCCCATAACGAACCTAAAAAAGAATCTTTATTTTGATGAGATATAGAAGCTTGGGTTAATAATACCACTGACAACCAGTATTTCTTGGAAAAAAAATACTTTATCATTAATAATTCCCACTATTATAAATTTTTAGTATTTCATCTGGATTACCGTCTGCAATAATACTACCTTCTTTTAATAATACACATCTATTACAATTCTCCTTAATAATATTTTCTTGATGACTTACTAATATTAAAATAGGTATATTTTGTAACTTGTTTTTCATAAAATTGGTCGACTTCTCAATAAAATGACTATCACCAGCAGCAAAAACTTCATCTAGTAAAAGAATATCTGAATCTTGAAAAGCCGATACAGAAAAAGCCAATCTTGATAACATACCAGAACTATAATTTTTTACCGGTAAATCTATTTTATTCCCTAGCTCAGAAAAATCTATAATTTCTTGTTCCAGTTCTTTACTGTACTTACCTAACATATTATTATAAATCATAAGCATTTTGATATTTTCTCTGCCAGTTTGCTCTAATTCAAAACCTACTCCCATCTCAATAATGGCGGCAAAGTTACCATGAACTTTAATTTTTCCAAACTTTAATGGATAAATTCCAGCAATTACTTTAAGCAAAGAACTCTTACCTGAACCATTGCTACCAATAAAGGCAATTTTTTCGCCTCTTTGACAGGAAAGATTTATATTATTTAAGATAGGAATTGACGAAGGAAAAAGTTTACCTCCTTTAATAAAAAAGTGTCTTAAACTTTCTACCCTTTGTTGGTTATTGATTCCTTCTACACAACCATCAGATATCTCTATAGATACTAGTTTAGACGTCATATGTTAAAAACATGAGTTATATTTTTACTGAAGAGTTAATCCATTCTTCAATAATATTTTTGGGGAATACTCCAGTCTTAGTAGCTAGTTGTTTCCCATCTTTAAACAAAATCATTGTAGGTATACTACGAATACCTAAACTTGAAGGTATATTGGGATTTTGATCTATGTCCATTTTAACGATTTTTATTTTGCCCACTAATTCCTTACTTAATTCTTCAATAATAGGTGTTAACATTTTACATGGTCCGCACCATTCAGCCCAAAAATCAACTAATACAGGTGTGGTGGACTCTAAAACTTCTTTATTAAAAGAATCATCTGTTATATTACTTTTCATAATCTCTTATTTTTTGAATTATTAAATATCGAATAAAAAACACCTTCGATGTCATCCCCGCGTAAGCATAATCATAGTACCCTACATTTTTCTATAAGTGGCGATCTAGGTAAACAACGAATCTGTTTTTTTAGAGTAACGCTTCGCGTATCCTAGATTGCCGCGTCGCCGCTTTCAGCGACTCCTCGCAATGACGATTATACTATGAGGCATAATACTCAACAGCCTGCTATTTTTCTAGATTCCTCTACCTACGCGGGGATGACATCCCTGTGTTTTAACAATTATAATCATACTAAGTAAAATTCTTATTGTAAATGACTGCTTTAAGTTTACTTAAAAATGTTAGTATCTAAATTGTTAAGAACATATTTCTTACGATCATAATAAAGTTTCATAACTACAGCAGCGGTTTCTTCTACAGATCTTCTTGAAACATCAATTATTGACCACCCCTGTTGCTCGCAAATTTGTTTTACTTGCATACATTCTTCTTGGACTATTTTAAAATCCGTATAATTAGTATTATCGCTCATCTGTAATGAATGCATTCTAGTTTCTCTTATTTCAATTAGCCGAGTTGGGTTAATAATCAAACCAATTACAAGCTGTTTTGTAATGCTGCCTAACAAGTCTAAAAACGGATAACCATGAATATAAGGTACATTTGCTGTTTTAAATCCATTATATGCTAGATATACGGAAGTTGGAGTTTTTGATGTCCTAGAAGGACCAATCAGAATAATATCAGCTTCATCTAATTCACTAGTCATCTGACCATCATCATGTCTAAGAGTATAATCAATAGCATGAATCTTATCAAAATAACCTTCATCAAATTTATAATCATAAACTAAACTTTCTTCTGTTTCTACACCTAAAAAAACTGAAATTTCTTTTACAATTCTACCTACAACAGAGATACAAGGAATTTTTAAATCATAACAAAATTTAGTTAAATTTCTTCTTAGTTCGTGATCTAAAATAGTGTACAATACAATGCTTGGTTTCATCTTGATTTTTTTCAAAACCTCATTTAATGATTCTGCATTTCTTAACATTGGCCAATGATACAATTTTGACTCAATTTTGCTAAATTGTGACAAAGCAGTATTAGCTGCATGTTTAACTGTTTGCACTGAAGAGTCTGAAACTAAGTGAATAATCAGCTTATTCATAGTTTATTAGTCTTTGTGGATAATTTTTATTCATATTTTAATCTCTATATTAAAAGCAACCAATAACTACCCGTATATATCCCGTATATAGAGGTTAATAACCTCTATAATTTAAAGAATAATTTTGTGGATAATTTTGTGTGTAAAATGCTAGATATCTAATATCTTTCACGTTTTCTCATTCTACACACATAAACCACTATGAATTATCCACTAAAAAAATAATCCTATGAATAATGTGAGTAATAATTATAATCAATAAACTTCTCTAGTAATTTAGCAATAAAAAAATGTGTATAACTATGTGTATATATAATTAATCTACATATTAACAATGTCTATATCAACTAAAAAAATATTATATATAAATATAGATTATTATGGGTTATTTCATGAATCAGCTTTTACAAACTTTTAAGAAAAAAAATGATCTTGTACCTATTTGGTTAATGCGTCAAGCTGGTAGATATTTGTCTGAATATCAAAAAATAAGAAAAACTGTTAGTGGTTTCTTAGATTTATGTTATAATGTTGATAAGGCTGTAGAGGTGACTTTACAACCAATAAGAAGGTATGGATTTGATGCTGTTATAATTTTTTCTGACATTTTGGTTTTACCTGATGCACTTGGCTGGGATGTAAAATTTGAAGAAAATATAGGACCAATATTACGTAAATTTCAATCAAAAGAAGATTTTAAATATCTTGAAGGAAATTCTAATGGAAAACTAAATGTAATTTATGAAATAATCAATAAAGCTAAAGCAAAATTACCAGTTGATACTGCATTGATAGGTTTTGCCGGTAGTCCATGGACGGTAATGACTTATATGCTTGAAGGAAGAGGCAAACAAAGTTTTGAAACAAGTAAAAAATTTATTTATGAAAATAATAACTTAGCACAAGAACTTCTAGACTTTATTACTGAAAAAACTATTATTCATTTAAAGGAACAAGTAAAAGCTGGGGCAGACTTAGTACAATTATTCGATTCATGGGCAGGGATATTAGAAGAAGCAGAATATGATCAGTTTGTAGTGCAACCAACAAAAAATATAGTATTAGCTTTAAAAAAACAGTTTCCACATTTACCGATTATAGGTTTTCCAAGAGGTTCTGGGCTTTTATATGAAAAATATATTATTAATACTGGAGTGGATGCTATTGGAGCAGATCAGTTTGTACCAGCTAGTGCCATGAAATTATGGAGTGAGAAAATTGTTGTACAAGGTAATTTAGACCCATTTATATTGCTTACTAATAAAGAAATTATCGCAGAAAAGGTAAGTAAAATAATTGCAAATTTTAAAGAAAGAAATTTTATATTTAATCTTGGACATGGTGTTTTGCCAAATACACCAGTTGAAAATGTTGAGTTTTTAGTTAATTATGTTAGAGAATTTAAATACTAAAATATCTCAAAAAAAAATAGCCATCGTACTTTTTAACCTTGGTGGACCAAATAGCTTAAACTCAGTCAAACGATTTCTATTTAACTTATTTTATGATAAAGCAATTATTAACTTGCCAAATCCCCTAAGGTTTATTCTTGCTAAGATAATATCAATCACTAGAAACAAAAAATCTCAGAAAATATATTCTCTAGTAGATAATAATTCGCCTATTTTACAAGAAACAGAATCTCAAAAAGCTGCTATTACAGAGAAGTTAAAACAAACTCTGAATGAGGATTTTAAGATTTTTATAGCAATGCGTTATTCTTATCCTGATTCCGAAGAAGCAGTAAGAAAAATAAATGAGTATAACCCTTCAGAAATAATATTGTTACCATTATACCCACATTTTTCTAGCACCACTACTGGATCTTCGATTAAAGATTTTATATCTTCTCTTTATAAAAATAAAAGTGAATATTCCCGACATATTAAAACTATTTGTTGTTATCCTATCGATGACGAATTTATTAAAGCTCATTTGTCATTAATAAAGCAATCATTTAAAAAATTGAAAAACAAAAAAAATTTTCGTATATTATTTTCAGCTCATGGTCTGCCTGTAAAAATAATAAAAGCAGGAGATCCATATCAGTGGCAGATTGAAAAGACTGTAGAAAATTTGGTGTCTAAGCTTAGCATAGATAATTTAGATTATAAAATAACTTATCAAAGTCGTGTTGGTCCAGTGGAATGGCTTAAACCTAATACGGAGGATGAAATTGAGATAGCAGGAAAAGAAGATAAATCTCTTATAATAGTCCCAATAGCATTTGTATCAGAACATGTTGAAACACTGGTAGAATTAGACATTGAATATAGAAAGATTGCTGGTAAGTACAAGATAGAATATATTAGGACTCCTGCTCTTGGAACAAATAAATTGTTTATCAATAGTATAACTAAAATGGTATCAAATTTAGTTAATTATAGTTTCGATACAAAAAATTTGATATGTAGTTCAATTAATAAAAGAATATGTCCTTATAATTTTACTATGTGTCCTTGTAATTTAAAAAACTAAGTAATGGGATAAAATTAATGGCTAGTTATTATTTATGGTTTAAAGCATTCCATCTTGTATCAGCAATTTCTTGGATGATAGGTTTACTATACCTACCAAGATTATATGTCTACCACACTAAAGTTGTAGTAGGTAGTGAAACTGACAAGATGTTTCAGTTAATGGAAAGTAGGTTACTCAGAATCATTATGAATCCGGCTATGATCAGCACTTATACCTTAGGTATAATTAACAGTTATATATATGGATTAGTAGCTTTAGGAACATGGTTTTACGTAAAAATGACAGCAATTCTAGGTATCACTATTTTTCATGGTTTATTAGCTAGATGGAGGAAGAATTTTGTTGAAGGCAAAAATCATCATTCTGAAAGATTTTATCGTATCATTAATGAAGTACCAGCACTGTTGATGATAGTGGCTGTTGTCATGGTTATTGTTAAACCATTTGATTAATATATTTTTCTGCTTTATTATTCATACTACTGATTTCTAATTGTGATGCATATAATAATTATTGAAGCAAGTAATTATTATAGCTAACATAGCAGTGAGGCTTAAACAATTATATGAACAAAATTATCCAAGCAGATAATAAGGTTATGCAAAAACAGACTAGTTTGACTAGAGAACAAAAAGAGGTTGTTGGATTACTCTCAATAGGGACATTTCTTGGATATTTTGACTTAATGCTTTATGTACATATGGCGGTATTGCTTAATGAGTTGTTTTTTCCAAAAACTGACCCATATACGGCTACTCTTCTTTTAGCCGCTGCTTTTTGTTCTACTTACTTGCTTAGACCATTTGGTGCATTAATATTTGGTTGGATAGGCGATAATGTAGGAAGGAAAGCATCTGTAGTCATTACAACTTTTTTAATGGCAATATCTTGTTTTGTCATGGCTAATTTGCCAACTTTTGCTCAAATAGGGATTACTGCAGCTTGGCTGGTGACAATATGTCGTATTGTACAAGGTATGACTTCTATGGGGGAAATCACAGGAACTCAATTATATCTAACAGAATATCTACAACCACCAGGACGATATGTTTCTGTAGCTATGATAGTTTTTTGTGCTGCCTTTGGAGGGTTTGCTGCTCTAGGTGTAGCCTCTCTTGTTATTTCTTATGCTCTTAATTAGCGACTGGCTTTTTGGTTTGGTGAAGGTGTGGCATTAGTTGGTATGATTGCTAGGACAACGTTGCGAGAAACACCTGAATTTGCCGACGCTAAACGTCGATTAAACAAAACTTTTCAACAGTTAAAAAGTATAGGATCTAACATTGACGTTGAACATGTAATGCAAGATACTCTCAATATTCAAGAAAAAACTAATTGGAAAACAACAATAAGCTTACTGTTAGTAGATTGTATATGGTCAGTAATTTTTTATTTTACTTATATACATTGTGCTAATATTTTAAAATATTCATTTCACTATACAGCCGAACAAATTATTTACAATAACTTTATTGTATCTGCTATATTACTAGGAAACATGATTTTTGTGCTGTATTTCACCAATAAATATCATCCACTAGTGATATTAAAGATAAGATTAATTTTAGTTTCCATATATTTCCTACAAAACTTACGCTATGAGAAAAAAAATGGTGCATTATGTTGAGTATAATTTACAAATGCCAAGAGGATAAAATTGCAAGCAATACCAGTTAATAGGACAGATTACTGTCAATTTCTAATAGTGAGTCAAAAGAATTATAGTTTGACCTACTATGCTGAACATGCCAAAAAATGTAGCCATGATGTTATTAATAGATTTTTAAAAAATGAAAAATATACACCTTCTTTGTTATGGGAACATATTAAGGATGATGTTATTTTATCGCCTAACGGATATACAATATTTGATGATACGGTGTTAAATAAAAGAAATACCAAGAAAATAGAAATTGCTAGATCACAGTACAGTGGGGCTACAGGTGGTATTACTACTGGTATAGGAGTAGTAAGTTTGGTATATTATAATCCGGATATTAATAAGTTTTGGGTAATAGATTACCGAATTTTTTCGCCCGAACATGATGGAGCGACAAAAGTAGAACACCTATTAAATATGTTAAATAATGCTGTGTATAGCAAAAAGATTCCTTTTCAAACTGTGCTTTTTGACACATGGTATGCTACGCATAAAATTATGCAACATGTTGATTCCTTGGGTAAATATTATTATGCTCCTATTAAAGCAAATAGAAACGTTACTAAAACTTCCTCTTCTAAGCCTTATAAAGCTGTTAGCAAGTTAACGTTTTCAGATGAGGAAATTAAGAGCGGAGTGGAGATTCATATAAAGGGCTTTGCAAAAGATAAGCATGTTAATTTGTTTAAACTTACTGTTTCTACCAACAGAGTTGATTATATTGTTACCAATAACAAAACTCAAAAATCTTCTAAAGCCGTACAAGATGAGTGTGGCTTTCGTTGGGTAATTGAGAGCATGCATAGAGAAATCAAGCAACTTACCGGTATAGAACGATGCCAATGCAGAAAACAACGCATCCAGCGTAATCACATTAGTTGTGCATTTTTAGTGTGGGCTTTTCTAAAAAGAACTGCACACAAAATAGGTAAGACGGTTTATCAAATAAAGTTAGGGCTTTTAGATCATTATATGCAACAGCAGTTACGTTCACCCTCTTTACGCTATTTAGAACCTTACATAGCGTAAGTTTTGCCTAATGATTCCATATTTATTGAATAATGCAACAACCGGCTTTGATATATTGATAATTCAGTCTTTACTATTATTTACTGCATGCGAAGCATCACCAGCTAATGCAATATTCTTTAAGCATTTTCCAGTCTTTAAACGTTTTACTTATACTAGTGCGATATACGCTGCATCCCGAGCTTTAGTATATCTTATTACTTCTGTTAGCCTTGTGTATTTAACAGATTATTTTAGTCATTGGGGATTGTATTTTATTACAATCCCAACAGTTGTAGGTTGTGCATATGGATTATCATATTTTATTAAACTCGAGAAAGATGCTGGAAATCTTTCTGAAAAGAAAACTTATGTAGACTCTGTAGCAAATATTGCTTAGATGATATAGTAGATAAATATTGATAACATAGCTCTATTAGTTTTTTTTCTAAACCAATTGCTTCTAAGTATATAGCTAGACGTATAAATTCTTCTATAGTTTCCTCAATAATCTTCCTAGCTTTTTCAGGTGACTTAACTCCTATAGTTTGTAAATTGTGAATTCGGTCAAAAATTTTAATAAATGCTACATCATATTTTTTTTGTTGATATAATAAATTTAAAATCTCTTTGGAGCTAATCTTGCCGTGAGGTTTAACCCTAGTTAAAGCTTCTACTTGACTAGCTACTACACTTCCAAAAATATATTCAATCATCTTTTCGGTCAGTTTTGTATCCTCGATAGTATCATGCAGTATACTGGTAACAATCATATCAATTCTGAAATAGCTTGGAATTTCTGATGCTGCATATTCCGCTACCATATACGCTACTTCAATTGGATGCGAGTAATAGGGTTCGCCAGACTGTCTCATTTGACTGCCGTGATATTTTTTGGCGTAATAAATAGCTTTTTTAACTTCGTCAATATTTATTGGTCGGTTTACTTCCTCATTTATCTTACAGAGTTTGTTCAATAGCCTAGTAGCATACTGACAATATTCATACTTTGAGTTATCCCAATAGTTAATATCTTCCATAAAAACCATAATATTTTAAATCGCTATACAAGTTAAACTAAAAATTAGAATATTACTAGGAATTTATTATATTTTTTTTGAAAAAGATGAATATTTTTGCATTTTGTTATTGTTTATCTATTAGTGCTTCTGATAATTAGTATATAGTATATGGTATACTCAAATGACCTGAAAATGAATTTCAATGCAAGTTGCAAAAATATTATTGCCATTAGCTAAGCTTTTCCCGTTGGATTATTTAATTCCAAATGGATTAAAATTAGCTATAGGAGATTTAGTAGTTGTCCCATTTAGGAATAAAGAATTAACGGGTATAGTTTGGCAATTAGATACTGAAGTTTCAGAGGGAACTAGTAAAATCAAATCTATTAAACAAAAAGTGCCACTTGAATTTGGGTTTAATCAGGAAATATTAGATTTAATTAAATGGGCTGCTAATTATTATATGACTTCACTTGGTTCAGTTGCTAAGTTGACTTTGCCGATCGATATTGCCCAGCAACCTATAAAAATAAAGCATCAAGAATTAAACAAAGATTTTATTTTGCCAACTCTTTCAGTAGAGCAACAAGAAGCACTTTCTCTATCAAGTCAATCGGATAAACCATCAATTATTAAGGGAGTAACCGGATCAGGTAAAACAGAAATTTACTTTCATCTATTGGCTGATTATTTGAAGCAAGGTAACCAAATATTGATCATGTTACCAGAAATTGCTTTAAGTCAGCAAATTATAAATCGTTTTACAGCACGCTTTGGCTTTCAGCCAGTAATATGGAATTCTGCGATTACTAAAGCTCAGAAAAAGATGATTTTAAGAGGTTTGCTCAACAATGAAATTAAAGTTATAATTGGTGCTAGAAGTAGTCTATTTCTACCGTATAGTAATCTTGGATTAATTATTATTGATGAAGAGCATGATAGTTCTTATAAGCAAGATGATGGTATATTATATAATGCTCGCGATGTAGCGGTATTGCGGGGAAGCTTATCCAAAATAAAAGTAGTATTATGCTCGGCTACTCCGTCTATTGAAACAATTTATAACGTAAGTACCAATAAGTATCAATTAATTGAATTGTCAAATCGTTATCAGGAGGCAACTTTGCCAGAAATTCAAATAATTGATATGAAAAAGGAGAAATTATCAAAAAATTCTTACTTATCTAAGGAGTTAATAGCATTAATTGGTAAAAAGCTAGCAAGCAAAGAGCAGGTGTTATTATTTTTGAATCGTAGGGGTTATGCCCCTTTGATGTTATGTAAACTTTGCGGTTATCGTTTTACTTGTAATTCTTGCTCTGCTTGGTTAGTGGTACATAAATCTAGCAAAAAACTTGAATGTCACCATTGTGGTTATCAAAGTAGGATTCATATTTTTTGTCCTGATTGTCGGGAAGAAGACTCTTTAACTGTTTGTGGTCCTGGGATTGAAAGAATTGAAGAAGAAACTAGGCATCTTTTTCCCGATAGTAAAATTGTGGTAATTAGCAAAGATTATGCCCAAAAACCTGAAAAGATCCGCGAATTACTATATAAAATGGAGCATTCTGAGGTTGATATTCTAATTGGTACTCAGATGATTACTAAAGGTTATCACTTTCCTAACCTTACTTTAGTAGGTGTTGTTGATGCTGATCTTGGGGCTATTAGTAGTGGAGACTTGCGGTCAAGTGAACGCAATTATCAACTACTTCACCAAGTAGGAGGTAGGGCAGGAAGAGAAGATAAAAAAGGTCTAGTATTAATGCAAACTTATTATCCAGATAATGCTATATTTAGTTATATAAAAAATGGAGGAGATCAGTTTTTACAATATGAACTTAAAACAAGGCAAGCAGAGAATATGCCTCCTTTCACCAAAATGGCATCAATAATTTTGTCTGGGAAAAATGAGCATAAAGTGCTTGAAATATCCAAAACTCTAGTTGCAATTGCACCAAAAAGTTCAGCTAGAATACTCGGACCATCTAGTGCATTGATGTTTAAATTAGCAGGAAAGTTTCGTTACCGTATTCTAATCATAGTGGATAGGAAATTTAATTTACAAAAATTTTTACAAACATGGTTAAGTTTAATCAAAATCCCTGCTTTTTGTCATTTAAAAGTGGATATAGATCCTAAGAGTTTTTCTTGATATTACTCTCATGATTATTCAAGTAAAAGCTTTAGCTTAGTACTACATTTGTAGTTATTTACAATGTCGTCATCCCTGTGAAGGCGTGTTGGTGTCCGGTTTAAGTCGGTGATGTCATCCTAGACCAGTGAGAGCCTTCGGTGCGAATGATGGATTCGGGGTCTAAAAATGTTGAATAGTCTTCTTGGCTATTTTTTTAGACCCCTGCTTTCGCAGGGGTGGCGATAATACTGAGCCTAATATTAACTTGTTACAGATATTTGAGGTTAAATAAGTTATAAATATTTTTGTTGGAGATATTTTAAAAATATTTCCGATTGAATGCGATCTTCACCCGTAGCGTCTTTAATTAATTCACTGGTATTTTTTAATGAGCCATAGCTTCTAATATTATTATCTAAGAATTGGTTTACACCATTGAATTCTCCTCTTGTTATTTCCTTTTTTATATTGTGATTAACTTCCTGTGCTTTTTTCATGACCATTGAAGCAATAATTGCTCCATTAGTATAGGATGGAAAATAACCAAAACTGCCCATTGGCCAATGTATATCTTGTAAGCATCCGTCTTTATCGTTCTGTGGAGTAATGCCTAAATATTCCTGCATCTTATTGTTCCAATAATGTGGTAGATCATTCAAAGATAGATCTCCGCTAATTAGCAATCTTTCTAGTTCAAACCTAACTATTACATGCATTGGATAAGTCACTTCATCTGCTTCTACTCTAATAAAACCTAGTTTGACTCTTGTCATTAATTTGTAAAGATTTTCTGCAGAATATTCTAGTCCTTTGAATCCAAATTCATCCTTAAGTAGCTTTGATAGATATTGACAAAATTCTCCTGATCTACCTACTTGCATTTCCATAAATAAAGATTGACTTTCATGGACAGCCATACCTTTAGCCTTACCTACTGGTTGGTTTTTATATTTGCTGGGCAAGCCCTGTTCATATAAACCATGACCAGTTTCATGCATAATCCCCATAATCCCTGAAATAAAATTATGCTCATTATATCTATTAGTTAACCTAACATCATCAGGAGTACCCCTACAAAATGGATGGGTTGATTCATCTAACCTACCTTTAGTGAGGTTAAAACCCATTATTTCTATAAGCCTTTTAGCAATTAATTTTTGTTGTGCTTCACTAATACTATTAGTGATAGGTAGAACATTTTCTTTACTTTGTTTTTCTACTATTTGACTAATTAATTCTGGTATAGTTTTTTTTAGATTATTAAACACTACTTTAACTTCATCAAGTGTACGTTCAGGATCATATGTGTCAAGTAAAGCATCATATACAGAACAGTTTAGTGCATGGGCTTTAGATTTAGCCATTTTTTGTACGCAATCTAATACTGTTTGTAGGTAAGGTTTAAGTGATAGATAATCATTATTTTTTCTAGCATCTCGCCAAATTAACTCACATTTTGCACTAGCAGTAACATACATTTTCCATAAATCATCATCTATACATGTAGATTCTGTAATTCGTCTTTTTGTTTCTCTTAAATTAGCTAACTGCCAAACATCAAGAGTGTTCACGTTTTCAGAGACAGATTCTATTAGTTCAGCTAATTTTTTCGATTGTAACCTAGAGCGGGCTATGGAAGATAGTAGTGCTATTTCGCTTGTTCTACTATCAATTGATCCATGCGGAATATTTACTGCGATATCCCAATAAAGTATGTTAATCACGTTATTAATTTGAAAAATTTGCTCTAACTCTTGCTCTAATAATGTATAATGTTTCATATAATTCTCCCTACTTCAAAAGTTGTTTTAATCCAAAACTGGCTAGAATATTCAGAAAAATGCATTCTTGAAGCGACTGACACGAATGCATTTTAATCTATTATCGCTAATAATCTTATTTTTATTGATATAACAACAAGATTATTAGCAAATGAAATATTTAACAATATATTCCTGAACTTTTAAAAAAAATAGTACAATTAATAAAAAATATTAGATGTGAATTTGCAAATTCATAGGTTTCTAGTTTATCTGCTGGGATTTATGTTTTGACCCCATTTTGATCTCTCTAAGGAGATAGAATATTTTGTAGCTAATAATCTGACAGATCAAGAGATTAGTCAATGGATAGAAATAATTTCTAGAGATGGTAATATAATTCACAATAACCCTAATTCTGAAGCAATTATAGGTAATTTTACTAATTGTTCACAAGAGATGAAGTTAGAGGGTGACAATAATTATTCACCAACCCAAGACACTTACTTTTACCCACAATTTTGGGAAAGAAATATAGATAATATTTCGATACTTTCTGTAAGATTTTCGTAGCCCCTCCATAATGTCATAGTTCCTGGTAATTTATCATTTTTTCTATTCATAAATCCTCCTAATTTACCAAGCCAAATAATAGCTTGTTTCATAGTTGGAGGTTCTTCAGGTATAAAAATAGTTTTATGCTCTCGAATATAAAGAGCTTGCCATTCTTGTGAAGTTAAAATCTTAGTACACACTTCTTGCGGATGAGATATTGCTACTTTTGATAAATATAAAATTTTAAATGCAATGATGCTTTTTATGGCAATTAATTTTTCTAGTCTTTCTTTTGTAGCTAAACGAGAATTTTCTATTTTACATCCAGATTTTAGAACTCTAAAATATTCTTCAATTCTCCATCTTAACTTATACCAATTTATCCTTTCAATCGCATCTTCAAAATTACTGACAGGAACATTAGTTAGCAAGAGACAATCAATTGCTTCCACTCCTTTAGGGGGGAATTTTTCTTTAGCTCTTACAACATAGAGCACTACTTTATCACTGATTTTGTGTTCAGTATTTTTTGAACCATATAATGAAAGGGTTCTAATTGGTATTAAACCAGACATATATTTTATTTCAATATTTGCCATTCTTGCTGCTTCATTGTTCTTTTTTGGAACTTGAATTACTATTTCTTTCTTTGCTGATATCTGATTTATATGGGTTTACAAATTTGTTTTTCTTCCCTCTGTAGAAATAAATTTTCTATTTTGTCTATTACGAACAATAAACAAACTACCCTTTTCTTGACACGACCATAATAGTTCAAAGATATCTGCTTCTCTGTCACCAATAGTTATAACTTTAGTGTCTTTAGGTATAATATGCATAGTGTCCTTAAGTGCTGCTATCCACTTATAACTTTCTTTATCTTCACTAGAAGAGATATATTTTCTTCTTGATTTCTCTTGTGCAGTTTCTTCACGTATAGCACGATCCCAACATTGTTGAGAAGATAATCCTAAAGGTAATCCTTCCACTGTAAACATCAAGGCACTATGCACAATCAGCCCCATTTTATGTTTTGTATAAGACTTTGAGACGCTACCGAGTCCTTTAGTTTTAATATGAGAATCAAAATCTAGGTATGTTGTATCCTGAACTGAAAATACAAACTCATTACCTTTAATCCTTTCTTGTGTTTCTTTATAATGTGAATGATAAATTCCCGCTGGATCAAATTTTTTATTGCTAAATAATCTATACGCTCCTTTAGCCTCTTTCCAACTTCTGCAACTTTGATTTATTGAACCAGAAGCTTTGCTTTCTATAAGTGAGCTAGTTTTAATAAGCCTTTTTATAAGTCTTTGATCTCCAAAGTTAACATGCCTAAATTCCCTTTCTAACCACTTATCACCTAAGTTGTAAGCATTAGATAATGCTTGTATATGCCTCATTCTTTCCCCTTCTTATATTTTAAGTATATAATTCAATATTATTTTACACTTAATTTTATATTTGTGGGTAAAAGTAAGCCCAAGACATTATTGAAGTATGCTAGCAAATACACATTCATGGCTGTAGATATGTATTTTTTAATAAGAATAGTAAGATTCTTACTTGTAAGTTCTTTACTTATAACGTATACTAGACTTATAGGGTCTAAGCATAAATCCCCGTGGATAAACTGGATGTTTTTTGGGTTCTAGTGGGGAAGTGCTTTTTTTTGAAATAAGATGGAGCGTTTTGGATAATCTCAAAAAACAAAACTATTCTAGGGGTAGGTATGTATAAAAGTCTTCTTACTATTGCTATAGCGTTAATATCATTTACTTTACCGGTAATTGCTATGCAGTCTAAAGATTTACCAACAAATCAGAATGGTTCGTATCTTAATATATCTGTTACTGAACAAATGGATGTAAAAGAAGATTTACTTATATCTAGTATGCGAATAGAAAAAGAGGGAGTTGATCTAAAATATATACAGGATGAGATTAACCTAATGATGTCTAAAGCAGTAAAAATGGCTAAAGAAGTTGAAGATATTACTGTATCAACAGAACAATATTATGTTTACCAATATAACCAAGACCAAAATATTGATAATAAAAAAGATGAAATAAAGAAAAAATGTGGCGTGGTACTCAGGTATTATCACTGAAAAGCAAATCATCTGAGGCTTTATTGACATTAATTGGAAAATTACAGAATGAAGGGCTGTTAATACAAAGTTTAAATTATACTCTTTCTAATGAAAAAAGAGAAGTCATCCGAGATTATATGATAGAAGCTGCTATTGCAAAACTAAAGCAACGAGCTACACGTGTAGCTAAAGCTCTTGGTAAAGAATACGATGGATTTACTATGATAAATGTTGATCCTGAAACAAGGAGAATGCCAGTGCCTAGATTGATGATGGTATTACCTGTAAATGCTAATGATAGTGCGGTTAATATGCCAGTTGCAGAACCAAGCACAAGTGAGGTAACTATAACTGTTTCCGCTACTGCTTTGCTTAAATACGGCTCAGTGTTAGGAAACAAGCGATAAAGTACCACTTATATTTCTGATAGAAAATTTCTTAAATAGCACTAGCCGATACAATTAGCGTTAAGGTAGCTGCGATGAGCTAACACTTATATTTTATAGCACAACGAAAGCACGAGGTAATAATTATGAAAGTATCTAGTAAAGGGCAAATAACTATACCTATAGATATTAGAAGTAAATTTGGCTTCTTGCCAGATACAGAAATCACTTTTATAGAAAAAGAAGACGGCGTTCTATTAAAAAAATATCAAAATCAAAATAATAGAGGTAATAAATTAATATTGCATATGTCTGGAAAAAGCACAGTAAAAATGTCTACTGATACCATAATGAAATTAACTAGATCATGATCTTAGTTGACAGTAATATATTATTGGATATTATCACCTGTGATGCTAGTTGGTATAATTGGTCTTCTAACCAATTGTTAAAATTATCGCAATTTCATGAATTAGCAATTAATGATTATATATATACAGAAGTTTCAATAGGATTTGAAAGAATTGAAGAACTTGAAGAAATAATCGGCGATAATTTTAAAGTTCTTCCTATCCCTAAAGAAGCCCTATTTTTAGCAGGAAAAGTTTTTATACAATATAAAAAAGCAAATAGTGGCAAGAAAAACTCCGTATTACTAGATTTCTTTATCGGAGCACATGCGTCTGTATTAAATATTCCTCTTCTTACAAGAGATGTGGCACGTTACAAAACATATTTTTCTAAACTCCATCTTATTCACCCTTAGGTCAAAAGATTTACAATCTTATTCTAATGTATACTTGTGACTGCTTGATTTCGAAATGACACTGGCTTGCTTTCATCGGCAACAAGCGGCTCAAATTAACTATTTTTATAGTATACATATTTAGCAAGAATAACTATAACAAATATAGGTTTATCCATTATAAATTCATTATGAAAAATACATATTATATTACCACCCCTATTTATTATGTTAATGATATACCTCACATAGGGCATGCTTATACAAGCGTTGCGTCTGACGTAATAGCAAGATTTATGCGTTTATCAGGTAAAGAGGTAATGTTTCTGACCGGTACTGATGAACATGGTCAAAAGGTAGAAAAATCTGCTATTGCCAAAAATGTTGAACCACAAATATTTACCGATACAGTATCTGAAACTTTTCGTACATTAATGCACTCAATGAACATTTCTAATGATGATTTTATTAGAACTACAGAAGCTAGGCATAAACAAGCAGTAAGTAGTCTATGGCAAAAATTGCTAGATAGTGGCAATATTTACCTTGATAGCTATAAAGGCTGGTACTCGACGCGTGATGAGGCTTTTTATGATGAATCAGAATTAACAGAAGATGGACTAGCTCCGACTAAAGCTCCTGTTGAATGGCTTGAAGAACCAAGTTACTTTTTTGCCCTATCAAAATGGCAAGATAAATTATTAGATTTTTACGATGCCAACCCTGATTTTATCAGACCAAGTACTAGACGTAATGAAGTTATTAGTTTTGTCAAATCCGGATTGCATGATTTATCCATATCACGTTCTAGTTTTAAGTGGGGAATTAAAGTACCAAATGATGAAAAGCACGTAATATATGTATGGCTTGATGCACTAACCAACTATATTTCGGCTTTAGGATATCCAAATGATACAAGTCAGTATAACAAATTTTGGCCGACTGATGTTCATATAGTCGGTAAAGATATATTACGCTTTCATGCCGTATACTGGCCAGCATTTTTGATGGCAGCTGGCTTGCCGTTACCAAAATGTGTTATGGCACATGGGTGGTGGACTAATGAAGGACAAAAAATCTCTAAATCTATAGGGAATGTAATTGATCCATTGCAATTAATAAAAGAGTTTGGTTTAGATCCAGTTAGGTATTATTTGATGAGAGAGGTAATATTTGGCTCAGATGGTAATTATTCTCGTAGTAGCTTAATCAATAGAGTGAATAGTGAGCTATCTAATAAAATTGGTAATTTATTGCAAAGAACTCTAGCCTTTGTTTATAATAACAACGAGACAAAAATTCCGTCAATTGGCAAGGAATCTATCGATAGCATTTATGAGTCATTTTTAATGAAGCTATCCCACCAAATTATATCAGAAAATTCACTGTTCACTAAGACTTTTGCTATTAATTCTGTGTTAGAAAATATTATTACTTTAACCGAAGAAGCCAATATTTATATAGATCGAGAAGCCCCTTGGCAGTTAAAAAAAACTGATCCTATAAGGATGAATGAGGTGTTATATACGCTACTTGAGACACTAAGATATATTGCTGTAATGTTACAGCCATTTATTCCTGATTCGGCTAATAAAATGCTTGATCAGCTTGGTGTACCAAAAAGTCAGAGAATGTTTAAACATTTAACAAAGGAGTTTATTTTAATTCCAGGTAGTAACATTAGCCAGCCAAAAGCTATATTTCCAAGATTTCAGGATAATACTTGATGAAAATAGAAGTCTATTCTAGTTATTTCTTGTAGCATATATTGTAGTTCTTAAACTATGTATGGCCTTAAAACCTAGATAAACGGAAATACGCTCAATAATTATCTGTTGGTGAAATGATATTTCTAAGGCGATGCTCGAATTTTCCACTTGTACATGTAAAATATTTATTATCTGTCCTTTCTCTTTAGGGCTAGATATTTTTAAGGGGCTAGTTTTGCTACTAAATTTTGGTCCAACAATCTTGCTCCAATTAATCATAATTTCTGCAAGCAATGGGTGCTGTTTACCAAAGATTCGTCTAATAATTATGTTGATGTCATGGCTAAGCGGTTTCATGGGCAAAATTAATTATTGTAACCATTACTACTAATATAGCAAAGATAATTGATAATAAAGGAAAGTACAGAGAAATGATTGATAATACCATAAGTAATATATTGCATATTATAATTCTACTCACTACTTCCTTATGACTTTTACCATTTCTGACTGCTTTTTGAAAAAAATGCTTTAAGTGAGGTTGCCAAATTTTCTCCTTATTAACTAGTCTAATTAGTATGGTTAATCCTCCATCTGCTAGGTAATATAAGCTAGCAATAGATGAAGCAACAAACAAATGAACACTAGATGCTGAAATAAGTAGCAAACATAAACCTAATAAAAATCCTAAGCTTATACTACCTACGTCCCCTAGAAAGATTTTAGCAGGATGCCAGTTAAATATCAAAAAACCTATGGAACATGCTAATATAATGATGTTAAGCACAATTATAAAATTTGTATTTATTATTATATCAGATTTTAGATAACAAAGTATCAATATAGTGATCGATAAATGAATAGATTCAGCACCACTAATACCATCTATTCCATCAAGAAAATTATAAATATTTAAAAAGACAATCAATCCTATTATAGATAGCATAAAATCAATATATAAAGGTAATTCGTGATGAAATAATACTACTGGAAATAAAAATAGGAAAATGGCTATTGTAGAACAAATTATGTGAAAAATTAGTCTTACAAATATCGGAATGGAAATAAGATCATCTAAAAATGAAATGCTGGAAATGATCAGCAGTAAAGGTACAATTTTAATTGAGTTTATCAGAGTTTTTGTTGAAAAATATTCATAGGCGATAAGAGCAATTATTACCACTATAACTATCGCGAGTCCACCTCCTCTTGGTGTGATTCTACTATGTGCTCTACGTGGATCTGGTATATCCACCACTCCAAAAGATGGAAGACTAGAAATCAATAGCCAAGTAAGAAAGCTTGTTGCTATAAAAGATAATAAAAACAAAAAACTATAATTAATAAAGTTACTCATAACAGCATATTAGATTTAAAACTGAAATATTCATTGGCTGTAATAATTACGTGGTCATGAACCGATATGTTCATATTAGCACAAGTTTCTACTATTTTGTGTGTTAGTTCAATATCAGTATTTGAAGGCTTACTAATACCACTTGGATGATTATGTACCAATATAATTGCACCAGCTTCATTAAATAAAGCTCTTTTAATTATTTCTCTTGGATATATTGTTGCCTGATCTATAGTGCCTTGGCTTAAAATTTCATCAGCAATTAGGACATTCTTTTTATTTAAAAATAAGATACGAAATTGTTCTGTTTTCATGCTGCCCATCGTTGCTTTTAGATAGTATATTAGAACGTTCCAAGAACTAATTACATTTTGATTTATTACTTTTTGTTTTAGCATTCTGTTAGTTAGTTCACGCATAATGACAAAATTTACATATAAATTATCATTAGTTCCTTTAATATTAAGCAATTTTTCTTTATCTGCATTTATTAAATTAGCAAGACTACCAAATTGTGTTAATAATTCCTTTGCTAATGGTTTTACATCTTTTCTAGGTATTACAGAAAATAATATCATTTCAAGTAATTCATAATCTGCAAGATTTTCTGCAGAAACAATAATACGTTGTCTTAAGCGTTGTCTATGCCCAATATAATGGGGTATATCATCTTTCATATTTAGTTTTACAATAAGTCTGTTTTATAAGGCGGATATGTCAAATGTTTTGGTGATAAAGTAAAAATGTCAAAACCATCTTTGGTTACGCCTAAACTATGTTCAAATTGTGCTGATAATGATTTATCACTTGTTGTAACTGTCCAACCGTCTAATTTACTTAGATGAGTGGAGTGATGTCCAGCATTTACCATTGGTTCAATAGTAAAAAACATACCTTCCTCCAAGACCAAGCCAGTGCCAGCTTTGCCATAATGTAGAATAGTTGGTTCTGTATGAAATATACGCCCTATCCCGTGACCAGTATAATTTCTAACAACTGAATAATTATGTTTTTCAACATAAGTTTGTATAGCATTTCCGATATCTCCTAAATGTACTCCTGGTTTTACTAGTTCAATTCCTATCATCATAGCATCATAAGTAACCTGTACTAAGCGTTTTGCTTTAATTCCTACATCACCAACATAATACATTCTACTAGTATCACCATACCATCCATCGACAATTACAGTAACGTCAATATTTATTATATCGCCATTTTTAAGGAGTTTATCATTTGGAATACCATGGCATACTACATGATTAACAGAAGTACAAATTGATTTCGGAAACCCATTATAGTTCAAAGGTGCAGGGATTGCATTATTAGACACAATAAAATCGTGGCAAAGATCATTTAAATAGATCGTACTCACTCCTGGTTTTACATAATTAGTAATGAAATCTAAGGTTTCTGCAGCAAGTTTGCCTGCAATATGCATTTTCTTAAAGTTTTCTAGGGAATGAATTGTTATGGTCATAAAATAATTAACTTTTTTTATTAAAATCATCTATAGCTAACCCGATTAGTATTTAGCCATAGTAAATTGTTGTCATTGCGAGAAGCCATTTTGGTGGCGACGAAGCAATCCAAGAAGATGATTGGATCTGGATTGCTTCGTCGTAGCAATGCTACTCCTTGCAATGACGTTTGGGTAAAAGCCTTTCCGTCTATTAGCGAGACCACGTGAGTGGTCGTGGCAATCCACTTCATTTAGATTGTTTCGTCGTACTCACGCACTCCTCACAATGACGAAGTAATGCTAATCGGGTTAGCTATATAAATATATACTAAATTTCTACTTCTTAAATTATTATTTGAATTTCATTGAATCTTTTTCAATGGTTCTTACCTTATAAAAACTGTAAGATAAGGTTATTGTATCCACATCATTCATTTCTTTATCTTCCTCAAAATCAGAGTCTATAAAAAATGTCACTGGCATCAACATTTTTTCTCCTGCTTTTAATAACTGTTCTTCAAAACAAAAACAATGTATTTTAACAAAGTATTTACCAGCTTTATTAGGTGTAACATTATAAATGGAAGTTCCTATTATATCATCGTTACTTAGATTTTCAGACTCATAAAAAATTAGTGTATTTTGTCCTAGGGTAACTTTAGACCTCCTTTGCTTAGGAATAAATCTCCAAGGCAATTTACTGTCAACATTAGAATCAAATTCTATAGTTATGGTTCTAGTTCCTTTTTTAGGAGAATATATATTGAGTTCTTGTCTTGTGGTAGTACCACCATATCCAGTGACTTTACAAAATAAATTGTAAATTGGTATTGATGCAAAGCTTAAAAAAACCATGCTAAGTACTAAACTAACTAGGGCTAAGGCAAAATTTCTATTAGATTTTTGTAACACTATGTTGCTCTCTTTTTGTAAAAAAGTCAAATTTCAATTTTTTACAAGAAGTCTATTTAAAATATTTTAAACTTATGATATTATGTACCCATTCTAGTATATGCCCTAAGTAAAGGAATCTATTTTAAAGGTATTATATGACTAACAAAATCAGTGTGCCAGTAATTTCTGCAGAATCAGGGTTTTATCAATATTTGCAAAAGATCAATAAAGTTCCGTCACTTTCACAAGAAGAAGAGTTTCTACTTGCCAAAGCCTATCTTGAGCAGAATGATCTAGAAGCTGCTCATAAGCTAGTAACTAGTCACTTGAAATTGGTAGCAAAAATTGCCGTTAGATATAGAAATTATGGACTACCTCTAAATGAGCTTGTGTCAGAAGGGAATTTAGGTCTTATGCAAGCAGTAAAGAAATATAATCCTGATTTAGGTTTTCGCTTGTCTACTTATGCTTTGTGGTGGATTAAAGCTTCAATCCATGAATATGTTCTAAGATCTTGGTCTTTGGTTAAAATGGGTACTACGGCAGCACAAAAAAAGTTATTTTTTAGCCTTGGTAAAATTAAGCATAAAATCACTAACCTATATTCAAGAGCTGTTACAGATCAAGATTTTGTTCAAATTGCTCAAGAACTTGGAGTGACTAAGAATGAAGTTAGTGAAATGAATTATAGGTTATCTGGTCCAGATTTATCATTGAATAATTTGGTAAATAGTGGAAATGATAACAGTGATAGCGAGCTAATTGAATTTTTACCGGAAACCCGTCCAAGTCAAGAGCTAAGATTAATTAGCCAAGAGGATTCTGTTAACAAACATAATTTGCTAACACAAGCGATGAAGATATTAAATGATCGTGAATTACATATTCTCACTGAGCGTAAATTAAAAGATTCTCCAAAAACTCTTGATACTCTTAGTATTGAATATAAAATCTCTAAGGAAAGAATTAGGCAGATTGAGAACACAGCATTTGAGAAAGTGAAAAACTTTATATTGCAACAGATGCCAAAAGTTGTTTAAGTGGATTACTATAATTTTTCTAGTATACTCAGATGGTTTTACAATATATTAAATTAAATATTAATTCATGAAAGCAATTGCTATACATTTATTGATTATTTTGATTTCTACGCAAGTATTTGCTGGAAATCAAATTACTAGAAAAGATTTGAAATTTAATTCATCTAATGATTGCACAGAAAGATTAGATATTTTGGAGAAAGAGAATCAGCACTTACTTGGCAGAGTCGAAATAATTGAACATACTATTGCCAAATTAGAGAGAATTTTAGGCTCTACAAAACAAGAGGTAATAAGTTCTGAGGATACCAGTACAGCAAAAAATTTAGCAGATGATTCTATAGTTGACGATGTCTTTGAAATACCAGCTACTAAAGAAGTACAAAAGGAAGTTGCGTCGTATGATATTGCAAAACCCATTTCGGGGATAGCAAAAGATAAGCAACTTTATGACTTAGCACTTGCCTCTTTAAAAGATAATAAATTAACCGATGCAGAAGAAAAGTTTGTAAATTTTTTAAAAAATTACTCTAATAGTCCTTTGGTAAGTAATGCGTATTTTTGGTACGGAGAATCTTTTTTTAGACGTAATATGTTTGATAAAGCGGCTATAAATTATCTAAAAGGTTACAAACAATCACCAAAAGGTTCTAAAGCTTCTGACTCATTGTTAAAATTAGCATTATCTCTTGGGGAATTGAAGAAAATACAAGAGGCATGCTCTATTCTTGATAAACTTGAAACAGAATTTCCGAGTAGATCAGCTACATCAATAAAAAGAGCTAAGGATGCAAGAACCAAATTTGCTTGTAAGCGTTAGGTTCTTATGAACAAAAAGGTAAATAATAATGACTGACATTTTAGAAGAAGTCTTAAATGATAAAAATGAAGAAAAGAAACTTTATTACTTTAAAAAACTTCTTCCTATAACTATAATCCTCGCACTAATAGTCGTATTATTTATGCTAATAAACAATTGGCTTGACGGTAAGAAAATAAAGAATAATCAAAAGACAGGTGATATTTTAGTTAAGTCTATGTCGCTTATCAATGACAACAAAGACCTAACCATAAAGTCGTTGGATAATTTAATTGAAACAAGTAATAATAAAGTAGGAGAGCTTGCTGCTATCGAACAAGTCAGTATAAAAATACAACAAGGAGATTTTATAGAGGCTAGAACTTTATTAAAGAAAATTATTGATAACAAGAATTATGCCGAATTAACAAGTGCATATGCACGTCTAGTTTGGTTAAGTTTAATGATAGACGAAACAAATTTATCTAATGCAAACATTAATGAAATCGAGGAATATTTAAATTATTTTGATGATGAGAATAAACCATTCTTTGGTACTGCAAATATTATCAAAGCAATTTGGTATATTAACAACAACTCAAAAGATTTAGCAGAAAATACTTTGAAAAAGGTAATATCACTAGAAAGTACAACTCAAGTAGTTAAAGAGCAGGCTAAAGCTTTACTTTCAAACTTACAATAAACCTCAATTCGGGATAAGAATTAGTTAATTCTTATCCCGAATTGGCTTTAATATAAGGAAAAATGCATTCTTAAAGCGGTTTTGCGAATGTATTTTAAACCTTTCTAAAGCTAAAAACATGATTTTAATCTTTTAAAATCATGTTTTTAGCAAAATGGATTGCCACGCTCACATACGTTCGCTCGCTAATAGACATATACGTCTATAAAACGTCTATTAGCGAGGAGGTCGTAGGTCGACGAAGCAATCATAATTTCACCGAATTCGCGTAATAACACAGGCTTAAATTATGATAAAACAACGATTAATTATTTTCTTACTACCTTTTCTTCTAACTTCTTGTGGTCTTGGAGCTAAAAAGATTAAAAATATTGTAGAATTAACTCCTAGATTATCTGTAGAAAGTAATGAAACAATTCAAATAGATTCTGCTGTAAAAATAAATATATTTAGCCCTGAACAGCTGCAAAATAAGGAATATACTGTTGCAAAATATAAAATAATATCAGAGCCAGTTTTTAATAAAGCTGTTGCCTATACCATTGATACTAAAGGTAATATTTCCGCTTTTTCTATGAAAGATAAATCTATTATGTGGTCATATAATATCAGCACTAACAAGAGTGATTATTATGTTGGTGGAGGGATCTTATGCCACAATGATAAACTATATGTTACCTATGGTTCAAGATTCTTGGTAGTATTAGATAGTAGGTCAGGTCATGAAATAATCAGAAAAGAGTTGCCTGATATTACTAGAGTAAAACCGGTATTAATTAATAATTATACTATTGTAGTTCAAACAGTAACTAATCAAATATTAGCGATTAATATTGATAACTTAAATTTTGTTTGGCAACATGAAGGTGTAGTAGAAACTTTGTCATCAAGTTACCATGTTAGCCCAATAGTACAAAATAATCATGTAATAGTAAACTATAATTCAGGACAAATTCTTGCTCTAGAAGCAGGTAGCGGTCAAGTTCTATGGACTAACGATTTATCTAGTCATCAAGAAATAGGCTTGCCAAATTTTGAGGCAGCATCTATATTATGCAAACCTATTGTCAATAACTCTCACATATATATAGCTAATAGTGCTGGTAAGATAGTAAAGCTAGATATCATGACGGGTAATATTCTTTGGCAAACCAAAGCTTATGATGTGCAATCTATGTTGTTAGCGGGTAATAGTTTATTTATAACAAATAATGCTGGACAAATAGCTGCTATAAGTACTGATTTTGGTAAAGTCAAGTTTGTAGCAGATCTAAATGATGGGAAAGATATTAAAAAAGTTAAAGCCTCATCATTCCTAACCCCTATAATTGGTAAGGTAGCTGAGGCAGAAGAGTGGAATTTAAATATTATTTCCACTAAAGGTGAATTATATAGTTTCCAATCAGATGTTAATGGTAATTTAAGCACTACTCCACAGATTGCTAAAATTACTAAAAATATTGAATATCATGGAAAAACCTGCTGTGGTAGTATGTATTTTGCTACTGATAAAAAAATTATGTTTGTCGATTAGTCAAGAAACTATGTAAAATATATATTTACATTTATCTTGACAAAATAGTGGTTATAATGCTATTTAGTATAGCTTAGGCGAGGACAATGATAACATTAATTCTAATTAATAAAGATATATAACGTGAAAACTTATTCTGCAAAACCATCACAAATTCAGAAAAAGTGGTGGGTCATAGATGCTAAAGACCTTGTATTAGGTAGACTTGCTAGTGAAGTAGCTAAAATCTTACGCGGCAAACATAAGCCTTCCTTCACTCCTCATTTAGATTGTGGAGATTATGTAATAATAATTAATTCCAAGCATATTTGCTTGACAGGTAAAAAATCAGACCTTAAAGATGGTAAGTTTTATTATCGCCATACTGGTTTCCCAGGTGGGATAAAGGATACAACAGCTGGAAAAATTCTGTCTAGTAAATATCCTGAACGTGTCGTTAAGCTTGCTGTAAAAAGAATGATTACGCGAAATGTTTTGGGATCAAAGCAGATGGGTAATCTATATGTCTATGCAGAGAATGAACACCCACATAAAGCTCAGCAACCTGAGTTTTATGATTTTGCAAGCAAAAATACAAAGAATAAAAAATAGTGAATTATGACAATATTAAAGGTTCAAAGTGAAAAAACCAAAAGTGATACAGTTCAGAGTAAGTTAGTTAAGCCTAAAACGCCTGTAGGAAGTAGTGATAATAAAGTCTATGGTACAGGTAGAAGAAAAAGTGCAATTGCTAGAGTTTGGTTAAAAAGTGGTAGTGGTAAGGTAATTGTCAACAAAAAAAATATGGAGCAATATTTCACTCGTGAAGCTCATACCAAATCTCTCTTGCGACCATTTGTTGTAACTAATACTGCTGGGCAATATGATATAATATGTACTGTTAGAGGTGGTGGAATATCAGGGCAACTGGGTGCTGTACTACACGGTGTTTCTAGAGCACTTGACAAAATTGCACCAGAATTTCATAGTATTTTACGCAAATCCGGTTTCTTAACAAGAGACTCAAGGGTTGTAGAACGGAAAAAATATGGTAAGCATAAAGCTAGAAAAAGCACTCAATTCTCTAAACGTTAAAATTTTATATAATCTGTTTGGAGTTGTCTAGCATGTGATTTTTCTGAAGCTCTTTCCATCATGGCGGGGTAGCTCAGTTGGTTAGAGCAGCGGAATCATAATCCGCGTGTCGGGGGTTCAAATCCCTCCCTCGCTACCACAAAATGCTAATTCATGTGGTAGTTTATTATCGACTTTGTGTAATGGGGGTTTTCATAATAAGAATCAACAACTAATTCTTTAAAGCATTAAGAATACTGTGATTTTTTTATATTTTATATGTAAAAGTCATTAGTGCTACTTGATATATATGCTATTATGCGGTGAATGTACTCAAAATTCTTCAAGTTCTTGCAAACATTATTATGAAAAGGATTACATTCGGTTTAATAGCTGAGTATGTGGCTATTGTTATTTATAAAATTAAATTTTATCAAATTCTTCACCATCGTAAAAGATATTATGTTGGTGAGATTGATATTATTGCCCTACGTGGAAAACAACTTGTTTTTATAGAAGTAAAAACAAGACGTTCTGACGTTGATGATCGGATATTATCAACTCATCAACAAGCAAGAATAAAAAGATCTGCCAGTATATTTTTAAGCTCTAACCCAAAATACCAAAATTATCAAGTTAGATTTGACCTAATAATTATTAAACCTTACAGTATACCAATTATTATTGAAAACGCATGGTAATAGGGTTTTTTCTACTAGACGAAAAAGAATCTAAATTATACACTCAAATGCTAACTGACTAAGTAATTATTTTAAAATTATTGCTTGACCGATAAAGCAATATATGTCAAAAAGATCATACTCATATAGTCTGAGACTTCTCTTAAAACTAGGTCGCTATAGCTCAGAGGTAGAGCACATCATTGGTAATGATGAGGTCGTAGGTTCAATTCCTACTAGCGGCACCATATTAGTATCAACATTTTTATTTTAAATTAAGAAAGGATATAATTTTAAATTCTTTAAGAGATGTCAATGAAAAAATTAATTATAGATGTTGTAGCTCCTTCTTCAAAAACGCTTGGTATGTACCAATATTTTGATCAGATCCAAGCATTATTTAAGGATTATTATAATATACAAATAAGTATTGCAGATAACATTATTGATGATTCAAGTGTATTTAACCCCAGTTGCCAATTAAATAGGAGAGATGAAAGGTAGATTTTAAAAGGGACATAGGTTATTTTATCTTTTTCAACCAATAACAAAATAACCTATGAAAAAAGATTTTACCGCAATTTACTGTTTTGTCGACGATTTTATAAAGAATTTGGAAAATAATTTGCCTACAATTAATAGTAGTAAATTTAAACCTGGTGTAAGTAATTATTTATCAATAAGCGAAGTATTAACCATATTAATTGGTTACTATGATTCATATTGTGATTGTTTTAAGCATTATTACAAACAAGTAATCTTACATAATTATACAGAAGATTTTAAACTTGTTAGTTATGAACATTTTACTAAATTGATAGGTAGAAGTATGCCTTATTTAGCAATATTACTGAATCATTTGCTTGCTGAATGCACAGGTCTGTCTTTTGTAGATGCTACAGGTATAGCCGTATGTAAGAATTATCGTATAAGTTCACATAAGGTTTTTAAAGGAATAGCGGCAAGAGGAAAAACCACTAAGGGGTGGTTTTATGGACTAAAGTTACATTTAATCATAGATTCCGAAGGTAATCTGATAAAGGTATCTTTCAGCAGTGGTAATAAGGATGATAGGAAAGGACTTAAAGGAATGATATTTGGTATATATGGCAAAGTTTTTGGCGATCGCGGTTATATATCTAAAGAATTATTTGATGATTTGTATGACAAAGGCATCCAACTTATTACTCGGGTTAAAAAGAATATGAAAAATATATTAATCCCTATTATAGATAAGGTTATGTTGCTCAAAAGAATTCTGATAGAAACCGTAATAGGCAAACTTAAATTTCTTGATAAGTTAGAGCATTCTAGACATAGATCAGTTACAAATGCATTTAGTCATATGCTATCCTGCCTAATCAATTATCAGTTGCTAGAAAACAAACCTTCTATCAAAACTTTGCTTCCTATAGAACTTTTTGATATACAAAATTAATTGGCAACTGGGGTTATCATACTAGTTGATTATATTTGAAAATTACCATAAAGCCTTATATCTAACAAATTGTAGCACAAATAAGAAGCATTATGTTGACTAATTTTTAGTATGCCAAAAGCACTACGAGCCTGATTTTTTAGACGTTTCAAGCACTTTTCTGTCTCGAAGATAAAACGTGAGTACGCGAATACCACGCAGTTTTACGAAACCAATTCTTCAAAGCAGAAGAGTATATATGTCATTCTCACTTTCGCACACTGGTTCTACAACCAAATTGGAGAAAGAATTTTTGACAAAAACTCTTTATGTTTTTGTAACTCTTCCTTAGTTGGTTTGATAACTATAGTATTCTTTTTATTTGCCATAGTAGTTTGAACCACTAACTCGTCTATATTTTGTGCCTTTTGGCTATTAATATTGAAACTTATCTGCCTACCTCCAGTAAGTTCAACATAAACTTCTGCCAGTAATGCCGCATCTTTAAGTGCCCCATGCAACTTACGTGAGGAATTGTCAATTTTATATCTTTTACATAATGCGTCAAGATTAGCTTTCATTCCAGGAAACATCTTCCGAGCTAAAGCAAGAGTATCGATAATATTGGAAAGTTCTAAATACTCTGTAGAAGGTCTTTTGAGCAGAGATAACTCATAATTAATAAACTTAATATCGAATGCTGCATTATGTATAATAAGTCTGCTATTGCTAATAAACCCTAAGAACTCGTCAACAATTTCTTCAAAAGGTGGTTTGTCTTTTAAAAATTCTCCCGATATGCCATGTATTCGATAAGCTTCCGTCGGCATATCTCGCTTTGGATTAATATAAAAATGAAAATGTTTGCCGGTTAAAACTTTATTAACCATCTCAATAGCACCAATCTCAACAATTCGGTGACCATTTTTGGGGTCTAAACCAGTTGTCTCAGTATCTAAAATTACTTCTCTTAATTGCTGCATTTTAATTTTTCTATTAGTTGAGTTATTTGTTTATCTAAATCTACTAGATTAACATCAGTATTAATAACAAAATCTGCTTTTTCTATTTTAATCTGTTGTGGCAATTGAATTTGTGCTATTTTATTATAAGCTGTTAAATTAAAAGCCTCTCTAGACATTGCACGTTTTAATCTAGATTCTTCTGAGCAGAATGTTGTAACATAAAAATCAAAATATTGATCAAATCCAGCTTCAAAAAGTAATGGTATCTCAGCAAATGTAATCTCTGATTTACTATTTTGCTGTTTAAAAAGAAACAAACTTTCCACTACAAATGGATGAATAAAATTTTGCAGTTTGTTTCTTGCTGAATCATTAGCATAGATTAGCTCTGCAATTTTTCTTTTATCAAAGCTTTTTAGATCAGGTAGTAAGTTAAGAACCATATTTTGTATTTCTGACTCTTCGTATAGGTTCTTAACATATTCGTCAGCAGAAAAAGTTATAAATCCTAGATTAGCTAAATAATTTAAGACAAAAGTTTTCCCTGAAGCATAACTACCGGTGATTCCTACCGCGATCATTCTAATAAATATTTTATTTTTTCTAAGTAATTTTCACTTTAAGGGATTTAAATTTAGATAACGTAATTACCTAACTCATAATTTTTCATTTCTTTTATAAATTCATACATTCTCAGTTGCAATTGAATGTTATTACTGGGTGAGTTGGGTCGGTTTTTATTTTATGCGAACATAACTTACCATTTCCCCCTTTTCTTTTAAAAGTTATAGCACTTAACATATATGTTCATATTAGTGCTACAGTTGTAGATTGAATAAATTCTCTAACCGTCATTGCGAGAAGCCACTTTAGGCGACGAAGCAATCCAAAAGTTGCAACAGCACGCTGTTTATTTGGATCGCCACGCCACTTCGTGGCTCGCGATGACGGTTGTTCGTTCTTATAACCTAGCACTAATATGAACATATATGTTAAGTGCTATATCACATTACCAATAAGCAAATTACCACCTTTAGATGTAAAAGATATGTCATATTTTAAATGTTTTAAAATATTTTTCATTGAATAAATATGCATAATACTTTCTTGTCTATCGTATAGTACTAGTATTTCTCGAGATTTTTTATAAGACATAGACCATTCCACTATATCTTTTACAATAGGTTTAAATATTAATACTGCTTTCTCTTTTTCACTTTTTGGAAAAAAATCATATTTTGTAGCTCCTCTTTTGGCTTTTTCAACAAGTAGATTTTGCAACCACGTTAAGCAATCCAAATTAAATTTTTCGCAGAACTTTTCAGGTGTGGTTCTTGTTAGTTGATTTAAACCAGTCTTAAAAGCCTTTATATTGGCATCAATATTTCTCCCACAAGAAAATTCCATTTTTACATCTACTTTTTCATTATGTACTCCACTACAAATCGCAGTTATGAAGTTTCCTTGTATTTTAAAGTTTTCTTGAATTTTTTGTATGATTTTTTGATGATCTCCTATGCTATTTTTAAACAGAACCTCAACATTTTTTCCTATATAACCCGAGTTGCCAATTAATTATACTGGCAAAAGCTATATTTAACGCTGGTTTCATGTGAGGCTCGATACTAAAACATTTTTAATACAAACATATTTCTAAAAAATATAGTTTTTATTAAGTGTTTTAATGTTACAAATTAACTTCAAATGTTCATAAAACCTAGCTCTGCTCTTATAAATTAATTGGCAACTCGGGTTATATAAGCATTTCTATTCATAATTATGATATTCCAATTGAATCATAAATATTACTGATCATCTTTGGTATAACAGCATTGCCAAGCTGTTGATAACCTTTTATCCCTTCTATAACATGGTGATTTTTTGGAAATCCCATTAAGTTTTTACATTCATTAACTGATAATCGTCTAATTCTATTATTAATTAAATATAAGCCAGTTCTTGCACCTACTCCTCCACCAAAAGCGGAAAGAGTTATTGCATGTCCCAAGGGGCTATAGATTCTTTCTCCTTGACCGCCTTTATTAACATAACCAATTCTTAGAGGTCTTAAATTTCTTTATTGCCATCTATTACTATGTCATCTCTTTTAATATATAAACTATCATCAACTTTTTCTTCTAAAATATCATCCAAATAAACTTTTGCAAAAGTTTCTTTTGGCGGTAAATATTTAAATTTTAGATCATTATCGTAATCTTTACGTAAACAAACAAAATAAACCCTTTCTCTTGATTGAGGTATACCAAAAAAAGAAGAATTTAGAATATGCCTATAAACTTTATAACCAATTTCATCCAATTTTATATCTATTGTTTTAATTACCGATCCATTATCAATATTAATTATATTTTTGACGTTCTCAAGCAATAAAACATACGGTTTATGATATTGGGCGATTCTAATTATTTCATAAAATAATCTTCCGTTACTGCCTTTTAATCCCAATTGCTTACCAGAAATACTAAAGGGTTGACAAGGAAAACCTGCACATAGAATATCGTGTTTTGGTATTTTTTTTTCTGAGATTTCATTTAAATCGCCATAAGGTCTTTCTCCGAAATTTTTTACATAAGTTTCTTGAATATCCTTATCTATATCTGAAGAAAAAACACACTCCATTCCTTTTCCTTCTAAAGCAATCCTAAATCCACCAATACCGCAAAACAAGTCTATAAATTTATACACATTATTCCTGTTTAAATAAGTTATGATATAGTTAATTCCGTTAGATTTAATCAGGGCAATTTAAGAACCGTACCAATAGTTGGTATAAATATAATCTTAACTACTATCGATGTCATTCCTGCAAAAGTGGAAATGACATCGCTTTTAGCTAAGAGTTCCTTGGGTTAGGTATATAGAATGTTGGCAAAGTCATATAAATGCTATATAAAGCAAATTTTTAAGTAATTCTTTAATTAAATTGCCAACAAAATAAGTAAAAAAGTAAAATTATATAATATATTCTCAAAATATGACGATAATTTTACTTTATTACTACTTTGCCAACACCCTTTAATATCATTTGAGTATATATACTCTAGAATAGAAAATCAAGAATTGCATCGTCATTATCCAAGATTCTTGCGGTACTCAGCTGTATTTTTTACTCAAAAATTCTTCAGTTGACGGGTAGTCCTATTATTGCAATATACTTTTTGGACTAAAAATGACCCCAAAAATATACATATATAAACTGTTAATGAATATGCACATTTAAATAATACTTCTTTTAAAAACATCGACAAAACTCTACTTGTAGAGAATATATTTACAAAAAATCCTGACATCACAATGCCATCTACAACCGCACCCATCATTAAACCAGCAAAATTTCTTGTATTCAAAGAACATGTTGACTTGAGTTGTACAAATACACTTGTACTACAATATGTTGATAACAATATAGATACAAAAGATACAAGTATAATTCCATTAATAACACGACCATGAATATAATAATTGAAGTCCCATAACAAACAAAAGCTTACTATTATACACAACGTTACAGCAATCCAAGCTTTTTTCCTACCATATAGTTCAGATATGATATTTGCAGTTACAGCTAAAAACACAAATACTAAAGAACACTGAGATATTTTATTAAAAAGATTTAATGAATAAGTGAATATACCAAGTAGTATTACTAGTAGTATGTAAAACTTAGTGTTAATATTGTTCATATTACCTCCTTCTTTTTGTTCTAATTTTATCAAATAATATGGATTATTGTTAGTAGATAATTTAGTTGATTTTTTAAAACTTACTTTTTAAAAGACTTGCTTGCAAGGGTAGTTAAATGATTTGGAGAATTGGAACACAAAACAACAAATGTCTAATGACAATTTGTATACTCTTACGCTTTTAAGAATTGTTTTTTAAAAACATCAGGAACTCACGTATTACTTTAGTTTACCCCTCATTTTCAAATGCAATTCGTAGGATCATTTGAGTGTACATGACCTTTACAAAAAACTTGCATTGCAAGCTTGGCAGCGACTTACTCTCCCATGCCTCAGGGCATAGTACCATCAGCACTACGAGGTTTCACGTTCGAGTTCGGTATGGGATCGGGTGTTTCACTCGTGCTATAACCACCAAGCTAGCAATACAAATTTTTTTATATATAGACTTCTTTAGACATTTATTCATAGAACCATAATTTCAAAAGAGGTCTAAAATTTGAGTTGTTGATAAAACTGAAAACCTTTTTATGTTTCTTGCAGAATTAATGCTGTACACAAGTACAACCTCAGCAAAGTAAAACAATCGAGCTATTAGTACTAGTTAGCTACACACGTTACCGTGTTTCCACACCTAGCCTATCAACGTGGTGGTCTTCCACGGCTCTGATAGGGAAGTCTAGTTTTGAGGTGGGTTTCCCGCTTAGATGCATTCAGCGGTTATCCCTTCCGTACTTAGCTACCCAGCTATGCCGCTGGCGCGACAACTGGTCCACCAGAGGTACGTCCACCTCGGTCCTCTCGTACTAAAGGCAGATCCTCTCAAACTTCCTACACCCACGGCAGATAGGGACCAAACTGTCTCACGACGTTCTAAACCCAGCTCACGTACCACTTTAATCGGCGAACAGCCGAACCCTTGGGACCTTCTCCAGCCCCAGGATGTGATGAGCCGACATCGAGGTGCCAAACGATTTCGTCGCTATGGACGCTTGGAAATCATCAGCCTGTTATCCCCGGAGTACCTTTTATTCGTTGAGCGATGACCCTTCCACTCGGGACCACCGGATCACTATGACCGACTTTCGTCTCTGCTCGTCTTGTCAGACTCGCAGTCAGGCTAGCTTATGCCATTGCACTCTAACAGTTGATTTCCGACCAACCTGAGCTAACCATCGCACGCCTCCGTTACTCTTTGGGAGGCGACCGCCCCAGTCAAACTACCCACCATGCATTGTCTCGGATCCTGATTCAAGGATCGCGGTTAGATATCAAGAATCAAAAGGGTGGTATCTCAAGGATGACTCCACAGTGGCTTGTGCCACCGCTTCATAGTCTCCCACCTATCCTGCACATCTAATTCCTAATACCAGTGCAAAGCTATAGTAAAGGTTCACGGGGTCTTTCCGTCTAACCGCGGGAACTCCGCATCTTCACGGAGAATTCAATTTCGCTGAGTCGATACTGGAGACAGCGGGGAAATCGTTACGCCATTCGTGCGGGTCGGAACTTACCCGACAAGGAATTTCGCTACCTTAGGACCGTCATAGTTACGGCCGCCGTTCACTGGGACTTCAATTCAGAGCTTGCACCCCTCCTCTTAATCTTCCAGCACTGGGCAGGCGTCAGACCCTATACTTCGTCTATTGACTTTGCAGAGCCCTGTGTTTTTAATAAACAGTCGCTACCCCCTGGTTTGTGCCACCTATAGATGGTTGCCCATTTATAGGTCATCCTTCTCCCGAAGTTACAGATGCAATTTGCCTAGTTCCTTCAGCATCGTTCTCTCAAGCGCCTAGGTATACTCTACCTGTCCACCTGTGTCGGTTTAGGGTACGGTCTTTAATAAGGGTGTTATTTCCTGGAAGATATTCACTGCATATAACAATCCAATAAGCATATACAATTTACTATCTTCGTCACACCCTTTCGGTTCAGGAATATTAACCTGATTCCCATCGATTACGCCTTTCAGCCTCACCTTAGGGGCCGACTAAGCCTGCGCAGATTAACTTTACGCAGAAACCCTTGGACTTTCGGCGAGAATGTTTCTCACATTCTTTATCGCTACTTATGTCAGCATTCTCACTTCCGATACCTCCAGCAAACTTCACAGTTCACCTTCACAGGTCTACGGAACGCTCCGCTACCATTTGCACTATTAAAGTACAAATCCGCATCTTCGGTACATGACTTGAGCCCCGTTACATTGTTGGCGCAGGAAAACTTATTTAGACTAGTGAGCTATTACGCTTTCTTTAAATGATGGCTGCTTCTAAGCCAACATCCTAGTTGTTTTGGTTTTCCCACATCCTTTAACACTTAGTCATGATTTAGGGACCTTAGATGGCGGTCTGGGCTTTTTCCCTCTCGACTATGGACCTTAGCACCCACAGTCTGTCTGCTATGCTGTACTCGTCGACATTCGGAGTTTGGTTGAGTTTGGTAAGTCTGTAGGACCCCCTAGCTCATCCAGTGCTCTACCTTCGACGGTAATCGCTATAACGCTCTACCTAAATAGATTTCGCGGAGAACCAGCTATATCCGAGTTTGATTGGCCTTTCACCCCTAGCCACAACTCATCCCCTACTTTTTCAACAGTAGTGGGTTCGGTCCTTCAGCGGATATTACTCCACCTTCAACCTGACCATGGCTAGATCACTCGGTTTCGGGTCTAATTCATCTAACTAAAGTCGCCCTATTCAGACTCGCTTTCGCTACGCCTACACCTAACGGCTTAAGCTTGCTAGATAAACTAAGTCGCTGACCCATTATACAAAAGGTACGCCGTCACAGAACATATAAACGAGCTTTAAAACTCAATGTCTGCTCCGACTGCTTGTAAGCATTCGGTTTCAGGTCTATTTCACTCCCCTTATCGGGGTTCTTTTCACCTTTCCCTCACGGTACTTGTTCACTATCGGTCACTAGAGAGTACTTAGGCTTAGAGGGTGGTCCCCCTATGTTCAAACAGGATTTCACGTGTCCCGCCTTACTCAAGGACTCCAAAACTTTTTACCTATAAGGGGCTATCACCCTCTATGGTCAACCTTTCCATGTTGTTCTAGTTTTTATTCTGAAGCCACTGGCCTGGTCCGCATTCGCTCGTCACTACTAACGGAGTCTCGGTTGATGTCCTTTCCTCCAGCTATTGAGATATTTCAGTTCACTGGGTTTGCTTCGCATAGCTATGTATTCACTATACGATACCTGCTAAGCAGGTGGGTTTCCCCATTCGGAAATCTTCGGATCAAAGCTTATTCGCAGCTCCCCGAAGCTTATCGCAGCGTATTACGTCCTTCATCGCCTTCTAGTGCCAAGGCATCCACCAAATGCTCTTATTTTATTTACTTTGATTCTTTTAAAGCTTGAGATTGTACGATGTGTACAGAACTAATTCTGCTACTTATACAGTATCCACTCACGATCATAAATTTTTATTATCGCAGTGTGTATTTAGTTTTCAGTTTTATCAACTTTTCAAACAGCTACAGGATTTTTGCCCTGTGTGAAGTTTTATACCGATTATTCAGAACAATGTCAAACATTATTTTATCTGATTAACAGATTTGTTTGTCTTTCTTTGTTAGCATTTCTATCATATCTTTCTCTATGTTCATTTGATGATATTGTTTGACTTGCTTTAGGTACTGGTGGAATAACTTCTATTTTTTTTACAGTAGCTTTATTCAAATCTACATTTTTTAGCAAAGGATTTGATTTAACTTCTTCGCTTATATTCCCAACAACTCTTATATTATCTAAATTCATTGTTTTTTCCGGATGTTTTTTATTATATTTTTTAATTTCCGGAAGAAGTGTAGTTAAAGTATTACCATCAATGGTAGCTCCTTCAAAGTCTATATGTTCTTTAAAAGTAACTCTCTTAAAAGAGCATTCTTTCAATTCAACATTTTTCATAGAACATTTTCCTAATGTCACTTCATTAAAATTAAATCCTTTAATTTCAAAATCATCTAATTTCATATCTACTTTTTCAAAAGATAATCCTCTCAAATCTTTATTATTTAAGGAATAATCAAGTATCGGTGAATACTCAGATGAATTATTTCGACTATATTTCTCATCCTGCTCCTGAAAGATAGAAGATAAATCTATTTTCTTGTCTGACTTAGCTATCACAAGAGGATTGGGCAAAACATCTTCAATAATTTGGTTCATTTTTTCACCAATTACTTTTTCACGTGTTGAATTAGACACAAAATGTTTTTGGAAATTATACTTCCAAAGGTTAACAGTAGCTTCTACAGCTAAACTTAGAACTTTTGTATCAGATAACAAATTAATCAATGGACGAACCATTGCACTATATTCTCCCTTCTTATATGAAGCCGTTATTGTTCCTACTTCCTTAGCATGATCCCCTAGTGCTTTAACAATTGCTTCACCTTTTAGTTTTAGTTTTTTACCCATCTCGGTTTCATTTAAAAATTTCTCAACCACAGGGCCAAGGTCTTTAGCATGTTTTATTAAAAGCTCCGGTATTTTTTCTTGTAAAACTTCTTTAACCTTAGGATTATCCTTATTAAACTTAATAAGAGAGTTTACTAATTTACCAACTTTTTCTGCTTGTTTGGATTCAGGTACGTTCATAACCTCTTTAGTTTGCTCAATGATTCGCTCTAACCCCTCTTTGTCTGCTAAACAACTTTCAGTAAGTTCTGATATTATCGGTAAAACATCAACAATAAATGGAATAGTTGCTGCTGTTGCATCACGTACAAATTTAGGATTCAGACCAATAGATCTTATATTTTGCTGCACTTCTGTTTTATCCAAAAATTCTAAAATATTCTTTTTATTATCAGCAAAATATTGTGGTAGAGTCGATTTTAAGGCAGGAGCTAGATCTTGAACAACCTTACTAGTATTATCTAAAATAGACAATATCATGGCTCTTTGCGTTCCTATTATTTCTTCTTTTCGAGTTGGAGATAAATTTTTATTAGTCAATAATTCCAAGCCCAAATCTTGATGTTTCATATAGAACTCATAGATCATAACCATTTCAGGAGTATGCTCTAATATCGTGCTACTTGCATTAGTTGCTAGTGATACAGTATCCCTAAAAAATTCTTTTGACACAAATCTAGTAAATTTATCGTCTAGAACATTCTCAGCAATTTTGGTAATTTCTTTTTGATTAGCTGAATCACGTAAAAACTCAACTAAATCTTTCTTGACTACTTCTGCTACTTTAGGGCTGGTAAAGATTCCCAAAGCATTTTTAATGATATCACGCCCTGAATTCTCGTTAGAAATTATTAGATTTTTATAAATTTCTTGTACTTTTTTATTTGATTCTCCTTCTAATACGCCACCTCCTAATTTTAGCACCAACGGCACTATCCTTCTAATAAAATTTTTATCTACTCCATCAAATATATCAGGATTAACTCTACTAGCTTCTGTAGGTGAAATCATTGGAGCGGGATTTAACACAGCTCCTAAAACTGGCAACAAAACACGCTGAGCGATCTGATCTTTCAATAGATCAGATCGTGCTTCATTCAGAGCAGGAATATATATATCAGCCACTGCACCAGCTCCCTTGATTAGATTAGATACATGCTCTACTTGTTCTTTTTGTAATTTTTGCCTTTCTTCAATTAGCAACTTATCACTTAATAATTTTCCACTCACTTCTTGAAATTTCAGAAAATCAGCATATAGCTCATCATATAATAGCTTCTTTGTATCCAGCGGATTCCTAATAGCTGAAGGTACTATAGTAGCAATATCAAGAAGAAATGTCCCTGTCTCTTTTAATAAACCTACAGCGATGTGAGGTAAATTCTCTAGTGTTAATTCTAATTGCTCCGCTTTTTTTACTTGCTCCAATTGTTTTTGCTCTTCTTGAAGCTTTTGCGGAATAATTTCTTGACCATTTTGAATGAATATGCCTTGTAAACCAATCAAATTTACGTCCACAATATCAGTATCAATATCGACCGTAGCTTTAGACAAATCAGCCTCAGCTAACTTTGCCGCACGTAAATTAACTCCTTCTAACTTAACCTTTTCTGCTTGTACTTTTTCCAATATCGCTTGCTGCAATTTTGATTTTGTAAGATCACCATTCATGAATATTACTTCGGTAAAATCACCTTCCTGAGCGTCAATACTCCTCATTATACTATTCGAGAAATCAGCCTTTTGTGCATGAACTTTTTTTAGTATACTATAACTTGCATTGATTCCTTTAGCCTTCGCTCCTTCTAAAATCGCCTCTGTTAAGTTAGCAAATTTGACCTCTACTCCTTCTAAAATTGCATTTCTGAAATTCGCCTTTTGTGCTTCCACCATATTTAGATTGGCATTAATAAAATTCACTCCTTCAGCATTAATCCTTCTTAGAATAGCTGCTTCTAAATTCGCTCCATCCAACTTAGTCAAACCACTTAACTCAACATCCGACAAATCTAATCCTTTTGCTTCTATGTTCTGCAATATAGTATCTTTAAATTTTGCTTTATGTGCTTTGGTCTTTTCCATCAAAGCATTAGATAAATTACTCTCTATAATTTGACACTCTGTTAAAATAGCTTTATCTAATATTGCATGCTGCATTTGTACTCTTCGTAAATCTGCTGAGATTAAAGAAATACCTTGCAAATCTGCCTGATTAAATGTTGAATCAGTAAATTTTGCATTATCCCATTTACCTTTTTTTATATTCGCATAATCAAAGTTGGAGTTATTTATCACAACCTCCTGACCATTAGAACAAGCCATAAAAGCATGTGTAAACTGACTATTATCAACGACTGCCTGACTTAAATTACTATTAAAAAAATTCGCGTTATCTGCTTTAGACCCTAAAAAATTAGCTCCATCAAGTTCTGCACTCTCGAAATTCGCTTCACTAATATTAGTACCATTAAATCTACATCCGGATAAAACGGACCCCGCGAACACAGCACCCCCTAAATCTGCTCCAGAGAAATCTAAATTAGATAAATCAACTCTATCATACCATTCATTATTAGTAGAAGTATCAACTCTACTAGAACAATCTGCAATAATTCTTGCTCCTGATCTTATCTGTGATTTCTCTAATTTAGATTTAGCAAAATCATTTAAACTTAAATTCTCATTACTCTTTCTTGCCTGCAAATATTGCTCTATATCTTTCCGAGCTAAGGGTACATATTGCGTTTCTTGATTTCGCTGTTCTTTAGTTGATCCTCGTACATAAGCTGGATCAAAAGTACAACTGCTACTGCCAAAAATGTTTTGAAAAGTTTCATGCATTGAATTATCTTCTCTAGGAAATATTTTTTGCTCAACCATTAGCTTCAGCTCTTCTTGCAGCCTATCATATTCTGAATTCCCGGTTTTATAACCTCCAATACGCCAAGCCTGAGCTTTCAAGCTTAACTTCTTCTCCGCCTCCTCTAATTCTTTTTGTTTACTACTTATAATATCTTGCTGCTCTTTTTTGCGAACTAAGTCACTTTTTATGTCAGCATATTTTCTGCCTAAAGAAGAAGTGGTACTGAATTTTATCCCCTCAATATCACGTTCTTTCCCTATTTGAGAGTATCCTTTATAGCCATCAGAAAACCTACAATTAGCAAGGTCATCCCCTCTAAAATCTATGTTTTTTAGAATAGTATCTTCGAAATAAGCATTGTCAAAATCAACATCACAAAACATCGCATCAGCTAAATTACATCCTGTAAAAGTAGTATTTTTAAGTATACAACCAGTAAAATCTCCTCCGCTTAGGTCTGTTACATTACCAGATCTACTAAAAGTCCTATCGGATAAATCTGCAACTACTACTACATTATCATCTGAAAAATATTTTTCCTTTAAATATTGATTAAGGCTTAAACTTTCCTTAGGGTCACTTGCTAAAGTTGCATGCTGAGCTGTAATATAATCCTTTATATCCTTGCTAGTAGGACGAAATTTTTCAATCTTAACAGCGAGATCATAGACAACAGGTTTATTTTTCACCATAACTTATATTCCTTCTTTGTATTAAAGATTTAATAACAATTTCTCAGGATTTTCAATCAATTCCTTTATTTTTACAAGAAAAGTAACTGCTTCTTTGCCATCAATAATACGATGATCATAAGATAAAGCAACGTACATCATGGGATGTATTTCTATCTTACCATTAACCACTACTGGTCTTTCTTCGGTCTTGTGAAGACCTAAAATACCAGATTGAGGAGGGTTAATAATCGGAGTTGACAATAGTGATCCATAAACACCGCCATTTGAAATGGTAAATGTTCCACCTGATAGATCAGACATAGATAATTTTCCTTCTCTAGCCTTTTTACCCAAACCAGCAATTTCTTTCTCAACCTTAGCAAAACTCAATTTGTCAGCCTGCTTAACTATTGGCACTACTAGACCCTGCTCTGTTCCTACTGCAACACCAATATCATAATAATTCTTATACAGAATCTCATCCCCTTCTATCTCGGCGTTTACCGATGGAACTGCTTTAAGAGCTTCAATAGTAGCTTTTACAAAAAATGACATAAATCCTAGCTTCACGCCATGCTTCTTCTCAAACTCTTCACGATACTGCATACGCAAATTAATAACTTTCAACATATCAATTTCATTAAAAGTAGTTAGAATGGCTGCAGTATTTTGTGATTGTTTTAAACGATCCGCTATAGTTTTACGAAGACGTGACATTTTAACACGCTCAACCATCCCTTCATTTGTACGTACAATATTGGCTATAACAGGTAATTCTGTTTCTTTTGCAGGCGGGGTATTTATGAACTCTAGTACATCTCCCTTGGTCACTCTGCCTTCTCGACCAGTACCTTTTATGTCAGCTAATTGCAGTTTATTTTCGCTCACTAATCTTTGCACCGAGGGCGGAACATCAACCTTGTTGGTACTTGCAGGTTGCTGTTTTATCTCTTTGTCTAGTGTACTAAGTGAAGCTACACTAGAAGCTTCTCCTTCGGTAATTTGTCCTACGCTCTCACCCACATATACTGTATCACCCTCATTCTTAAGTATTTTGCTTATTACACCAGAGGAAAGTGCATTTACTGCTAACGTAACTTTCTCTGTCTCAAGTTCTAAAAGTAGCTCATCCACTTTTACTGCATCTCCTTGTTTTTTATGCCACTTAGCAATAGCCGCTTCTGATACAGACTCTCCAAGAGATGGAACTATAATTTCAATACTCATAATTATTTTATTCTCCCAATTATATTCTATTATACTATTATTTATATCTTGCACTAATAACAAAAATTGTTTTAGCACTCAAATGATGTTAAAAACATCTATCTATAAAACATCTATTTTTTGCAGTCATTTTAGTATACTATTATTTTATTTACCACTAATATATATTAAGGATATTATAGGGAATGAAATGAAAGATCGGAAAGAAATTGAGCCATATATGGCATATAAGCCTACTCAGATATATAATGTCTTGAAAGATTTATCTAGAAGGCAAGGATATAAACTATCAGCAGAGACGTATGAAAATCCGGGGAATCCGGGGAATCCTGAGAATAAAATCAATTATTATCTTAAAAATGACAATAATTATATCACTGCTCCATCTCATGATGCTCAAAAAGGTAGTACGCTTACAACAACTGCAGCCCCATTAAAGGATACACTTGGAGTATTAAACCAAGATACTAACTGGAAGAAAGCAATAATTCCTATTTGTCAGTCTAACAAATATTTTTTTGGACTTCTGACAAGGAAACACTTCACATATTTAGAACTTAATAAAGATAATGCTGGCAATATAACATCTCATCATCAGGATTCCAAAGGATGGCTTAGCCGTTTCTACCCACTAAAGCCAATTAGAGACTCACTAGAAGAAACATTTGGAAAAGATAGAGTTACCTTTAAATCATCATATCTAGGTCATCAGAAAATAGCTGATAATATAAATTGCGGTCGATTTATCCTGTCTTATATAAAAAACGTTATTACTGGTGATCCTGCTAAAAATAAAATAAATCCTCAAACTCAGACGAGTTTATTTAGCGATTTTGACACAACAATTAACAAACCACCTAAGGAGGAAAAGATTTTACCTAAAGCTAAAGTCTCAACACCAAAACCCCCAAATATGGTAGACCACGTATCACGCATTAGTAGAAAACCTAATAATCCAGCAAGAACACATTAAGTCACGCGAATTCGATATAAGAATTAATAATTCTTATATCGATACTTGCTTTGTTATAAGGAAAAATGCACTCTTGAAGCGACTGACGCGGGTGCATTTTAACTTTTTTCATCATTCAATATGTGATTTTAATAATTAAAATCACATATTGAATAGAGTATTATATTTTAACAATCAGGTGGGCAGCCGCTTCAAACATGATTGTTTCTATATATAATACTGAATTCGATGTAACTTGTTACATCGAATTCAGGTTAAGTAGTACCACTCCTCCTACCATCCATCTCAGCAAATACATCTTCCCACGATCCAGTAGTTGCAGCTTTGGTATATTCTGTCACCCTTCCTTCAAAGAAATTAGTATGTTCAGCACCGTTTAAGATTTCATCAAGCCAAGGCAACGGATTAGTATCAATTAAATAAATCTCTTTAAGTCCAAGCTGCATTAATCTGCGATCTGCAATATAACGAATATATTTCATTACGTCTCTAGCTGTTAACCCCTCAATACCACCAACTTCAAATGCTAGTTCAATAAAGGCATCTTCAAAATGCACAATAGTCGCACACGCCTCATAAAGACGGCTACGAACCTCCTCAGTCCATACTTCAGGGTTTTCTCTAATAAAAGTTTTAAATAACATAATGATAGAATCAGTATGTAACGTCTCATCCCTTACTGACCAACTAATAATTTGCCCCATACCTTTCATTTTATTAAAACGAGGAAAATTAAGTAAAATAACAAATGAAGCAAATAGCTGTAACCCTTCAGTAAATGCACCAAATACTGCTAAAGTAGTAGCAATATCTTCTTTAGTTTCTACACCGAAACGCTGCATATAGTCATATTTATCTTTCATTTCTCTATATTTGAGAAATGCTGAATATTCAGTTTCTGGCATACCTACGGTATCAAGCAGATGAGAATAAGCAGCAATATGAATTGTTTCCATATTAGAAAACGCTGATAACATCATCAGTACTTCAGTTGGCTTAAATACCCTAGAGTAATGTTTCATATAACAATTATTTACTTCAATATCAGCTTGAGTAAAGAAACGAAATATTTGAGTTAATAAATGTTTTTCTCCTGGACTTAAATTATATTTCCAGTCTTTTAGATCATCAGCCAGCGGCACTTCCTCTGGTAACCAATGAATTCGTTGTTGAATATGCCACGCTTCATAAGCCCATGGATAAGAAAATGGTTTGTAGATTGGACTGGCATTAAGTAAAGACATATTATATTTCCTTTTTAAGTATACTACTATAAAACGTCATTGCGAGGAGACCGTAGGTTGACGAAGCAATCTATATGACAAGCTTCATGGATTGCCACACTCACATACGTTCGCTCGCAATGACGATGGGATAAGAATTGACAAATTCTTATCCCGAATTCGCGTATATTCATTAGACTTCCTGCATAATTCGCTTTTGCTGAGGAATTTGTAGGAGACACGGAACGCAGAACCGCAGCGTACTCAAATGTACGTGAGGATTCGAGTGCCGGATCGACGCACAAATTACCAGCAAAAGTAGAATTATGCAAGAAGTCTATTACTGACAGGATAAACATTCATCATAAGACACAACTTCTTTTTCTTGTTTTTTCTTATTATCTCTTTCAATATCTTGAAAATCCGCTTTCTTGACATCGTGTGATACTTTATCAGCTCTTTGAATTGAGGTTGATCTACAATAATATAAACTCTTAACCCCTTTTTTCCAAGCTCTAAAATGGATATTATTTAAATACATCTTACTTACATTGCCTGCTAAGAAAACATTTAGAGATTGAGATTGTGAAATATGTGGTGTCCTATCTGCTGCTAGATCAATAAGCCAATTTTGATCAATCTCATAAGCAGTTCTGAAAACATCTTTTTCATGGCTGGATAAAAAGGTTAGATGTTGAACTGAGCCTTCATGAGTTGCAATTGATGACCAAACCTGCTCATTATTAAAACCTTTGGTGCTTAACAGCTTTTCTAAATATTTGTTACGTACATTAAAAGATCCAGTAAGAGTCTTTTGGACAAAACTATTAGCAGCAAATGGTTCAATTCCAGGCGAACTATTGCCAGCAATAATAGAGATTGATGCCGTAGGAGCAATAGCTGTTTTATTACTAAACCGTTCGTTAATACCTACTTCAACTGCATCGAGGCAAGCACCACGTTCATCAGATAGAACTACTGAAGCTTTATCAGCTTCTTTATGAATATGTTCAAATATTTGATTATTCCAAACCTTTGCCATTACCGACTCTATTGGTACATCCTTTGATTGTAGGAATGAGTGAAAACCCATAACGCCTAAACCTATGCTACGTTCACGCATTGCTGAATATTTAGCTCGCTCCATGGTACTAGGTGCTTTAGTAATAAAATCTTCAAGTACATTATCTAAAAAACGCATTGCGGTAGGAATAAATTCAGGATCATTCTGCCAATCATCAAAATATTCTAAATTTACTGAAGATAGGCAACAAACGGCAGTTCTTGCCTTACCTAAATGATCAATGCCAGTTGGCAAAGTAATCTCACTGCAAAGATTTGAAGTTTTTACCTGTAATCCAAGTTTTTTATGATGCTGCGGAATATATCTATTGACAGTATCAATAAATAAAATATAGGGTTCTCCAGTTTCTATTCTAGTAGTTAATAACTTAACCCACAAATCTCTAGCCTTAACTTCACGTACAACTTTTTTAGTAGCAGGGCTGATTAATGGAAAATTTCCATCACTCTCAACTGCTTGCATAAATGCATCTGTTACAGCTATGCCGTGATGCATGTTTAAAGCTTTACGATTAGTATCACCACCAGTATGGCGTCTTAAGTCTATGAATTCCTCAATTTCAGGGTGATCAATTGGTAAATATATAGCAGCACTACCACGTCTAATTGACCCTTGAGAAATAGCTAAAGTCATAGAATCGACAACCTTGACAAATGGAATAATGCCAGAAGAAGTACCTTTGCCTTTAATTGCTTCATTAATAGAACGAACATTGCCCCAATAGCTTCCTATACCACCACCACGTGAGGCTAACCAAACATTCTCAGTCCAAAGATCTACAATACCTTCTAAACTATCATCTGTTTCATTTAAAAAACAAGAGATAGGCATCCCTCTGTCAGTTCCACCGTTACTAAGAACCGGTGTAGCTGGCATAAACCACAACTTGCTTATGTACTCATATAATTGCTGAGCTGATTTTGCATTATCAGCATAATAGCTAGCTACTCTAGCAAATAGATCTTGAAACCCCTCTCCGGCTAGTAAGTATCTATCTTTTAGCACTGCTTTGCCAAAATTAGTCAGTAAATCATCTCGTTTCTTATCAATTTTTATAGGAAATTTAGTATTTGCTTGCGTTGCCATTATTATATTATCTTATATCTTATTGTTTTAATTAAATTGAGATCATAGCAGATTTTTGTCTTAACACTAATACCATACTCACATAATTTTTAAAAATTCTTCCAATTCTACAAGACTCGAAACATTAATCAAATTAAATTTATGGTCAGTTTTTTTCAGCATATTAGTTAGAACCTTACCTGCACCTATTTCAACTATTTGTTCTATTTTCAGATTTTCCAATTCGTTTAAAGTTTGACGCCACCTCACCCTACCACAAATCTGGGAGATTAAGTTTTGTTTTATCTCTATAGGGTTAGTTATTGGTTTAGCTGTAACATTTTGTATCACCGGAACAAACGGTTTGTTAATTGCTACTTTGTCTAAAGCCTTTGCCATTTGCTCTTCTGCTGGCTTCATCAAACTACAATGAAAAGGAGTGCTGACATTCAATTTAATAGCTTTATAGCCTAAATCTTTTACGATAGATATTACCCGTTCCACTGCTATAGTTTTACCACTAATTACCACCTGTCCATCTATATTATCGTTAGCTATATCAAGGTCTATAACCTCTTTGATGATTTCTTCAAGCTTTTTTAGAGGTACGCCTATACATGCCGCCATTGAGCCTTGACCAACCGGATAGGCTTCTTGCATGGACTTACTACGTACTGCTAGCAATTGGGTAGTTACTTGTATATCTATACTTTCCGCTGCACATAATGCACTATATTCTCCTAAAGAATGACCTGCAACATATGAACACAGGTTAGTAATATTTCTATTTGTTTGTTGCTTAATGACATTCAATATTGCCATAGATACTGCCATTAGTGCTGGTTGAGCATTAATAGTCAAAGTTAAATCTTCACTTGATCCATTAAAGACAATATGGCTTAATTTTCTTCCAAGAGTATTATCTACCATTTCAAATGTCTCTTTTGCCACCTGAAAGTTATCGTAGAATTCTTTCCCCATACCAACCATTTGTGACCCTTGACCTGGAAAGACAAATGCTCTATTCATAATAATACCATAATAATTTAATTTATCCACTGTCGATTATGAGAATTTCAACAATACTGTCAATAGTTTTAATTATTCTAAATTTATTAATATCAGAGTCAATGGCATCGGACTATGTCAAAGAAACTTTTATACATTTAGACAAAAAAGCATGGCAAGATTGTGAAAAGATGGCAAAGTCTTCAAAAGATAAAACCTTAATCAAAATTATTATGTCTCAAAGATTCTTAGACCCGAATTATAAGAAAAATAGCTTTGAAGAGGTAATAAAATTTATACAAAACAATCCCCACTGGCCGCAAGTCGATAAACTAAAAGAGATGGCAGAACAATATTTAAACTATAACACAGACCAAGCTTTAATTGTAAACTGGTTTAGTGAAAACGAACCAATTACTGCTTTAGGCTATAAATTTTATGCTTTAGCCAGTAGAAAATTAATAAAAGATCCACAAAAATTAGCGAAGATTATGAAAAATGGTTGGATTTATGGGGTTTTCACGCAAGCAGAAGAAAGCAATTATTTGAGTAATTTCAAAAATATATTATGTGAAGAAGATCATATAAAAAAAATTGATGAATATTTATGGGCAGGGGATATGCGTAGTGCAAAAAAATATATGCATTATGTCAGTAATGGCTATAAACAAAATTTTATTGCCCAAATTGCTATCTTAAATAAATCTAATGATAGTGAAAAACTTTTTCAACAAGTATCAGAAAAATATTATACCCCAGCTTTATTATTTAACTATTTGGATTCCAAGAAAACAGAGATTCCTACCAGCCAAAGTATTGCTCTATTTAAAAAAGTAAAGCAAGATAAAAGACATTCCGCCTATTGGGCTCGTGTACAATCTTATTATGCTAGAGAATTTATTGACCAAAAAGATTTTTCCAGTAGTTATAAAATAATTAGCATACCTCTTACTGTCTACCCTGATGATGTAAGAGAAGCACAATGGCTTAGTGGTTGGCTTGCCCTTAGATTTTTGCATAAGCCTGATATTGCTTTAAGTCATTTTAACAAATTTATGAAAGTTGCAGCTAAACCATTAAGCGTATCAAGGGGGCAATATTGGCTAGCTAGAACTTATGAAGCCAAAGGGGATAAAGAGCAAGCGAATAAATTTTATCATATGGCCAGCAAGTATTCCCATAGTTTTTATGGACAGTTAGCTAATATCGAACTTAACAAACGGCACTTCATTTTACCACAAAAGCCTACCTCCACTAAGCATAATAATGAAAATAGTGAAATTATTAGAGCCATAAAATATTTGATTAAACATGGTAAGCATGATTTAGCTCTGTTATATGCTAAAACGGCTATTGAAAAATCATCAACCCCATCTAAGATTGTATTAATTACCGATATCATTAGCACAAAGGGTAATATTTATCATACAGTAGATGTAGCAAAAACTGCTTGTCAACATCATACTTTTATTAAGGATTATGCTTTCCCTACCCCTTATACTAAGGCAGTAAAAAATACCCCCCTAGAACCAGCTTTAACATACAGTATTATAAGACAGGAGTCAGTTTTTAATCAGCATGCAATTAGTACAGCTAAAGCTAAGGGGCTAATGCAACTTACAGATACAGCTGCTTATGATACGGCTAAATCTGTTGGCTGTAAATGTCATATTAAAAAGCTAACTCTTGACCCTAAATATAACATTATGCTAGGTACTAATCATTTTAAAGAATACTTACAACTATATAATGGTAATTATCTTTTAGCCATTGCAGCTTATAATGCTGGTCCTTGTAGAATCACAAGATGGATTAATCTGTTTGGTGATCCTCGTGACTTTAAGAATTTACGACAAATAATTGATTGGATTGAACTAATACCATATGCAGAAACTAGGAACTATACTCAACGTGTTTTGGAAAATCTGCAAGTTTATCGATCTATTATCAATAGAAATAATAATATAAAATTAGAACAAGATCTTTTAAAGACTAAAGATAATAAGAGAGAAATATAGCTATACCCTAGTTTAAATAATGTTATTTAAGTTGACAGTTTAACATTATCTGACTATAAAGAAATATATTATTTCGTATTGGATATGAATTTATGAAACGTACATTTCAACCTAGCAATTTAGTAAGAAAAAGAAGACATGGATTTAGGGCAAGGATGGCAACTGTCGGCGGTAGAGAAATTTTAAGGAAACGCCGAGCAAAAGGCAGAAAAAAATTATCAGCGTAGTAAGTGCTTATCTCATCCCTAAAAAATCAGAAAGAATTTGACCTAGTTAATAAGTTAGGAAAAAAGTTCCATAGTCCTTATTTTATCACAATAATAGCAAAGAATTCTACTAAGCTCTTTGCAAAGCTAAATGTAAAAGGTAATATTGACAACCTATGTAAGAAATCTAGTGAGATTTTATATAATTCGTCAAATACATTACTTTTTGGCATGAAAGTCGGAAAAAAGTTAGGAAACGCTGTTATTCGTAATAAAATCAAAAGACGTATCAGGCATTTAGTTAGACTGCTAAGCAAGGAATCAAAATTCAAACAAAATAGTTGGGCAATGATAGTCATCCCTAGGAAAGGTTTTGAGCAAATTGAATTTGCAACTTTATTAAGTGAACTATACAAGATAGTTTCACAGGTGTAATCCTTACTGCATAAATTACCTCCTGCAATCAAAAGTTATCATTCGTGTAAAAAATATCATCCTAGCCTTGATGCGGAATCCAGCCCTTATTCAGCCACCATCAAGTTACCCGAATTCGCGTAAGTTAAGTTGGAAATAATTTGGATTGCATAATACTGATACTAGGCTAGTGGAATTTAGGTTCAGAATTAGCAAACAAACTTTCCTACTTTTTAATGATTTTTATTATTAATATTCAAACTTAAGTTGAGTTATTTTTGCTTATTCTTTATAATTATTCGTAATAATAACCTGAATTCGATGTAACTTGTTACATCGAATTCAGTATTATGTATAGAAACAATCAGGTTTGAAGCGGTTGCCCATCTGATTGTTAAAATATAATACTCCATTCAATATGTGATTTTAATAATTAAAATCACATATTGAATGATGAAAAAAGTTAAAATGCACTCGCGTCAGCCGCTTCAAGAGTGCATTTTTCCTTATAACAAAGCAAGTATCGATATAAGAATTATTAATTCTTATATCGAGCTCATACAATAAAAAAACCATGATAAATATAACATGATCAGTTATATATAGTGGTAGGATGGGTAAACTGTATGTCGAATTGAAGCTTTGAATTTTAAAGACTTCGTACCTCAGCAAAGACCCATCCTGTTTTGGATAAAGACTACGAACGGATGTCATAAGGTTTAAACCTTGCGTATGAGTATGTAGCATATCCTATTATTAATATAAATCATGAGGCTTTATATGGTAACAACTTATATTGGTGTGGACGTTAGTAAAAAAACTTTAAATATCTATCTACCAGCTACCAACAAGGCTTTTGAAGTTACCAATGATCAACATGGCTTTACTATTATGCTTAGCACTATTAATAAATACTATCCTGCCTTATCTGAGTTAGTTGTTGTCTTTGAACCTACTGGTGGATATGAACATAATTTAAGAGAATTTTTAAAAATAAATAAATTGCCTTTTGCTACAGTACACCCTAATAAAATGCGTAGTTATGCTAAAGCTAGAGGATGGCTTGCTAAAACTGATAACATCGATAGTAAATTACTACATGATTATGCAACATGCTTTGCACTAGCAATTAAAGTTACTTATGATAATAATAGCCAACAACAGTTACATGCTTTATTAAAAAGAAGGGAACAATTATTAGTATTTAAGAATCAAGAAGTTGCTAGGCAGGATACCGAGTTTAACCACGTAATCATCTTATCTTTGAACCAGCATATTACTAGTTTAACAGAACAATTACAAGAGATTGATGAGAATATCAAAGCCTTAATTTCTAAGAATCAAGAAATCAAAGATAAAATTGATAAGCTTACTTCTATTCCAGCAGTTGGCATTACTCTTGCTACCACTGTAATATGTGAAGCACCAGAACTTGGTAATATTACTTTTAGAAACTTAACTGCTTTAGTAGGTCTTGCTCCTTTTGCTAGAGAAAGCGGTAGTTATAAAGGTAGAAGAAGTATTTTTGCAGGTAGAGGTAATCTTCGAAGAGTTCTTTATATGGCTGCAGTAGCTGCCTTACGATGTAATAAGCGTTTACGTAATTTTTATGACCACTTAATTGCTAAACATAAACCAGCAAAAGTTGCTCTTGTTGCTGTTATGCGTAAATTACTAGCTTTTATGCACTCTATTGTCAAAAATAATTCTTCTTGGAATGAAAATTTATGTTAAGTTATTATTTTCTTATTGACTTCTATACGGATGCTGAGGTTAATAATATGTTTTATACGTACCGTTAGGGCATAATTTATTTTTCAACAGTTTCATTATATGAAAAAATTTTTAACATTATTCATATTACTAATTATTTATAGTAATACTTTTGCTCAAGTACAAGTATCTAATCTTATCACTCCAGTTAGTTATTTTGTCAATCATGAGCAACAACTTAAAATTCTTGATGAATATTTAAGTAAATATAGACAAGCAAGTATAGTGGGTACTAGCGGTATAGGTAAAACTCAATTAATTAGAATGTATGCTTATGAAAATAAAAATAATTATGATCTAATTTGGTTTTTTGATTGTAACCTTGATTTTGATGAACAATTTGTTAAATTAGCAAAACAACTTAATATGGTTAAACAAACTAATCAAAACTTACGCTATGTAAGGTTCTAAATAGCGTAAAGAGGGTGAACGTAACTGCTGTTGCATATAATGATCTAAAAGCCCTAACTTTATTTGATAAACCGTCTTACCTATTTTGTGTGCAGTTCTTTTTAACCCCAGTTGCCAATTAAATAGGAGAGATGAAAGGTAGATTTTAAAAGGGACATAGGTTATTTTATCTTTTTCAACCAATAACAAAATAACCTATGAAAAAAGATTTTACCGCAATTTACTGTTTTGTCGACGATTTTATAAAGAATTTGGAAAATAATTTGCCTACAATTAATAGTAGTAAATTTAAACCTGGTGTAAGTAATTATTTATCAATAAGCGAAGTATTAACCATATTAATTGGTTACTATGATTCATATTGTGATTGTTTTAAGCATTATTACAAACAAGTAATCTTACATAATTATACAGAAGATTTTAAACTTGTTAGTTATGAACATTTTACTAAATTGATAGGTAGAAGTATGCCTTATTTAGCAATATTACTGAATCATTTGCTTGCTGAATGCACAGGTCTGTCTTTTGTAGATGCTACAGGTATAGCCGTATGTAAGAATTATCGTATAAGTCCACATAAGGTTTTTAAAGGAATAGCGGCAAGAGGAAAAACCACTAAGGGGTGGTTTTATGGACTAAAGTTACATTTAATCATAGATTCCAAAGGTAATCTGATAAAGGTATCTTTCAGCAGTGGTAATAAGGATGATAGGAAAGGACTTAAAGGAATGATATTTGGTATATATGGCAAAGTTTTTGGCGATCGCGGTTATATATCTAAAGAATTATTTGATGATTTGTATGACAAAGGCATCCAACTTATTACTCGGGTTATTATAGATAAGGTTATGTTGCTCAAAAGAACTCTGATAGAAACCGTAATAGGCAAACTTAAATTTCTTGATAAGTTAGAGCATTCTAGACATAGATCAGTTACAAATGCATTTAGTCATATGCTATCCTGCCTAATCAATTATCAGTTGCTAGAAAACAAACCTTCTATCAAAACTTTGCTTCCTATAGAACTTTTTGATATACAAAATTAATTGGCAACTGGGGTTTTTTAGAAAAGCCCACACTAAAAATGCACAACTAATGTGATTACGCTGGATGCGTTGTTTTCTGCATTGGCATCGTTCTATACCGGTAAGTTGCTTGATTTCTCTATGCATGCTCTCAATTACCCAACGAAAGCCACACTCATCTTGTACGGCTTTAGAAGATTTTTGAGTTTTGTTATTGGTAACAATATAATCAACTCTGTTGGTAGAAACAGTAAGTTTAAACAAATTAACATGCTTATCTTTTGCAAAGCCCTTTATATGAATCTCCACTCCGCTCTTAATTTCCTCATCTGAAAACGTTAACTTGCTAACAGCTTTATAAGGCTTAGAAGAGGAAGTTTTAGTAACGTTTCTATTTGCTTTAATAGGAGCATAATAATATTTACCCAAGGAATCAACATGTTGCATAATTTTATGCGTAGCATACCATGTGTCAAAAAGCACAGTTTGAAAAGGAATCTTTTTGCTATACACAGCATTATTTAACATATTTAATAGGTGTTCTACTTTTGTCGCTCCATCATGTTCGGGCGAAAAAATTCGGTAATCTATTACCCAAAACTTATTAATATCCGGATTATAATATACCAAACTTACTACTCCTATACCAGTAGTAATACCACCTGTAGCCCCACTGTACTGTGATCTAGCAATTTCTATTTTCTTGGTATTTCTTTTATTTAACACCGTATCATCAAATATTGTATATCCGTTAGGCGATAAAATAACATCATCCTTAATATGTTCCCATAACAAAGAAGGTGTATATTTTTCATTTTTTAAAAATCTATTAATAACATCATGGCTACATTTTTTGGCATGTTCAGCATAGTAGGTCAAACTATAATTCTTTTGACTCACTATTAGAAATTGACAGTAATCTGTCCTATTAACTGGTATTGCTTGCAATTTTATCCTCTTGGCATTTGTAAATTATACTCAACATAATGTACCATTTTTTTTCTCATAGCGTAAGTTTTGTTATAAAAAACTACAATTTTTATCAAAAATATGATAAAGATTTAATCTTAAAAATTTTTCACATTTTAATAGTAAACTAAAGAGATTTTAAATGGCTTATATTGTTGGTAATACAGGTAAATGGGAATATGTTATAGGCGTAGAGGTACATGCCCAAATTTCTTCAAAATCCAAGCTTTTCTCTGCTAGTTCCGCCGAATTTGCTGCTCCTCCTAATTCACAAGTATCTTTAATTGATGCAGCAATGCCTGGAATGTTACCAGTATTAAATGAATATTGTGTCCATCAAGCAATTAAGACCGGTCTCGGACTTAAGGCAAAAATCAATCTTCATTCAAGATTTGATCGTAAAAATTACTTTTACCCCGACTTACCGCAAGGATATCAAATCTCGCAATTCTATCATCCAATTGTCCAAGATGGTTATTTAGACATAGTAACTCAGCAGGGAATAACCAAGAAAATTAGAATTAATCGTTTGCATTTAGAACAGGATGCGGGCAAATCTATCCATGATCAATCTCCGTATTATAGTTTCATTGATTTAAACCGGGCTGGTGTAGGATTAATGGAAATTGTTACTGAACCAGACCTTAGCTCACCGGAGGAAACAGCTGAATTTGTTCGTAAACTCAGGGCTTTGTTAAGATATATAGGAAGTTGTGATGGTGATATGGAAAAAGGATCATTACGTTGCGATGCTAATATTTCAGTTAGGCTTCCTGGGAATCCACTCGGAACAAGGTGTGAGATCAAAAACATAAATTCGATTCGTAATATTATGCGGGCAATAGAGTTTGAAGCAAATAGGCAAGTGAATTTAATCGAAAATGGTCAGACAATAATACAGGAGACTAGATTATTTGATGCTGATATTGGTGAAACTAGGACAATGCGTTTAAAAGAAGAATCTCATGACTATAGATATTTTCCTGATCCAGATCTATTACCAATAGTTTTATCTGAGGAGCTGATAGAGCAATTAGCTCGGGAGCTACCGGAACTTCCGGATGCAAAAATTAAAAGATATATTGCAGAATATAGTTTAAACACATATGACGCTGAGGTTCTTGCTGCTGATGAACAGGTAGCATATTATTTCGAAGCAGCAGTGACTTTATGCAATCCTAAGATACTTGCTAATTGGATTATTAGTGAGTTGTTTGGTCAACTTAATAAAAATGCCATTAGCTTAAATGAGTGTAAGATTACCCCAAAAATGCTTGCCCAAATGGTGAAGTTAATAGAAGATGGGGTGATTTCAGGGAAAATTGCCAAAGTAGTTTTTGAAACTATGTTTGAAACTGGCGAGCAACCGGAAAAAATTATTAAAGAAAAGGGCTTAGTGCAAATGTCAGATAGTGGTATACTATCTGCTATAATTGACGAAATATTGTCGGAAAATCCTGATTCTGTTGCTGCTTATAAAAGCGGTAAGGATAAGTTATTTGGTTTTTTTGTAGGACAAGTAATGAAAAAAACTGAAGGCAAGGCCAATCCTAGCCTAGTGAATGATTTATTAAAGGAGAGATTACAATAATTAAAATATTGGGTATTGAATCAAGTTGTGATGATACTGGCGTGGCAATAGTCACCTCAGATAAAGAAATTTTGTCAAATGTTGTTATTTCCCAACATCAAGAACACAAGCTTTTTCAAGGGGTAGTACCGGAAATTGCCGCTAGATCACATTTGCAGAATTTAGAAAAAGCAGTTAGATATGTTTTAGATGAAAGCCATCTTGAGTTATCTGATATAGATGGAATCGCAGCCACTTCCGGTCCTGGCTTGATAGGAGGAGTAATAGTTGGCTCAATGTTTGCTAGGTCCATTGCTAGTGTCTTAAAGAAGCCTTTTATTGCAGTTAACCACTTAGAAGGACATTTACTTACTGCTAGATTAACCAATAAGGCTGAATATCCTTACTTACTTCTATTAGTTTCCGGCGGACATTGTCAATTTGTTGCCGCTTCCTCCCTTGGCAAATATAAAATTTTAGGACAAACTATAGATGATTCGGTTGGAGAGTGTTTTGATAAAGTAGCTAAAATGTTGGGTTTGCCTTTCCCTGGAGGCGTAGAAATTGAGAGAAGAGCAAAATTTGGCGATCCGTCTAAATATATTTTACCAAAACCCATTATTCATCAAACTGGCTGTAATATGTCGTTTTCAGGTTTAAAGACTGCAGTACGCATATTAATATCCAAATTAGAACCTATAGGTGATCAAGAAATTAATGATATAGCAGCCAGCTTTCAATATGTGGTTGGAGAAATCTTGTCAGTAAAAATGCTTAATAGCTTTAGAATGTATGAAGAATTTATAGGTAAGTCGCTATTGCCACAAAAAACTTGCGTGCTTGCCGGTGGGGTTGCTGCTAATGATTATTTGAGGTCTATACTTAAGTATAAAGCTGCAACTCAAGGATATGCACTTTTACTACCCCCAGCACATTTATGCACTGATAATGCTGCTATGATCGCTTATGCTGGGCTAGAACGTCTACAAAACAATCTTACTGACCGACTCGATTTCTGTCCTAGAGCTAAATGGAGCTTAGAAGATTTATAAAAATGGGAAATCTATTAATTATTCTTCGCCATTTGCTGCTTATTAATAGCCATATAAAACACTAATATCATGCTAATTGAAATGATCAGCATGAATAATGGTAGTTGTATCAATGATCCATCATGCATATGCCCTATTAATCCTGTAAAGCTTGCAATAATTACATAATATATAAAACCAAAAAGTGAAGATGCCGTGCCAGCAAATTTACCATAATCTTCCAAAACTTGGCTTAAGCAGTTTGGAACTATCATTGTCTTACCTGTCATAATAATACCTAGCCATAATAAAGTTTGTAATAAAGAACCTGTCACATTATCTTTATTAATTAGATTAAAATAGCTAGATAAAAAGAATAGTAGAGATCCTAAACACATAACTTTAATAGCTGTAAAGATAATATTATCAGAAGTTCTTTGCAGTTTATGCATCTTTTTGGATATAAGTCCACCTAAAGCTAAGGGAATACATATAAAGAATGTTATCATACCAAAAGATGAAGTTGAAATATTTAGTCCTGAGATAAAATAAAAAGGTGCTTCAGTAAAATAACCAAATAACATACCATTCACTGCTCCAATTAAAAATGCTAAACCGAGCAATCTTGGATCTCTGATCATTTTAGCAAAACATTCTTTGTAAAGTGGAATAACCAAACGTTCACTTCTAAGATTTAGGTTAGTTTCTGGAAGTCTAACTGATATTAACACCATGATAAATATTGCAATCACTATCAGAACAAGAAATACCGCCGACCAATGATAAAATTTTATAACAAAACCACCTATAACTGGTCCTATAGCAGGAGAAAACGCCGTGGCAATAGCTATCGTTGAGAACATTTTACCACGCTCTGCTGGTTTTACTACATCTCTTGCTATAGCAATGCCTAATACTGAGCCAACACTAGCTCCAAAAGCTTGTATAAATCTTGCAGCAAATAACATATTAATATTATCTGCTAGATAACAAATGAAGCATGATAAAGCATAAATCAAAAATCCTGTAAGTACGCAAGGCTTACGCCCATAACAATCAGATAAATTACCCCATATTAAAACACCAATAGCAAAACCGAACAAATAAATAGTAAGTGTGTATTCAGCTAAATTAGCACTAATTGCTAAATCCTTGGCTAAATCAGGAAGTGAGGGAGTATAAATAGTCTCGCTTAATACCGGTATGCTAACCATTAATATAATAATATATAGTGGTGCGACTATGATATTCTCAATTTTATCTAGTTTCATTAATAACTTCCATTGGTTGCAGATATTGTCCTTTATATACTCTTCTGCTCCTACGAATTGTTTTTTGAAAATATCATGGATTCGCATGCTCATGTACTATATATACACCTAGCATGCTCACCATTCATTTTCAAATCCAATTTTCCAAATCATTTAAGTATACCCTGTCTATTCCAGTGATCTGACTTTTTTAAAAAATTCCTTCATTAAATTCTCAGAAATTTTTGCTGAAAAACCACTATATATTTCAGGATGGTAAAAACAAGATTTACTGTTAAAGAAACGCCCACCATTCTCAACTCCTCCCTGTTTTGGGTCGTTTGCTGCATAAAATAATCTACCTATCCTAGCAAAAGATATTGCAGCAGCACACATTGTACATGGTTCTAAAGTAACATACATATCACAGTCTGATAGATTCTTACTAGATAGAATTTGACAAGATTGATTTATCGCGACAATTTCAGCATGGAGTAGCGGATTCTTTGTTTGTTCAACAATATTATGAGCCTTTGAAATAACTTTGTTACTTATTCTATTAACTATAATAGCACCTACCGGAATTTCATTTTCATTAAAAGCAAATTGTGCTTGTTTTAAAGCCTCCTCCATGAAGAAATTGTTAAATTTGGTTGATGTTTTCACGGTAATTCACTTTTTCCTCATAACCATATGGATCTAGGTGAATAATTATTTCTGCACCTGGAAACTCTAATAACAATGCAATATAAATTTTATCACTAATATAATGAGAACTATACAATGACATATCTCCATCCATTTCTATGTGACATTGTATAAACGGCTTACTTGCAGCATATCTAGTCTTCATTTCGTGTATACCTTTTACTTCTTTAAATCTAGTAATTATTGAGAGAATTTTTTTTCTATCTTCTTCAGGCATTTCTTCATCAATAAGATTTTTAAAAGCTTTTCTGAATAAAGCATAAGAGGCATATATTATATATATTGCAATACCAATGCCAAATAATGAATCTATAAACCAAAAACGAGTACTTAATTTTATAGAAACAATTACACCAACATTTGTTAGTAAATCTGTAAAATAATGTAATTTATCTACTTTGATTATTTCAGAACTAGTTTTTTTTATCACATAAGTTTGATAAGCCACCAAAATAACAGTTAGGATAATGCACAAATATAGTATATTAATACCAGATTCTATATTGCTTGGAACTGATCCATCAACAAGAGACCTTAAAGAAGAAAAACCCATAAATAAACCCGAAACAACAAAGAATACTGCTTGTGAAAAAATTGCTAAATCTTGGATTTTTTCATGACCAAATCTATGGTGATAATCAGGTGGCTGCAGTGCAAAACGAATAGCAATCAAATTAAAAAGAGATGATGAAATATCAAGCATAGTATCAATTAAAGACGCTAGAATAGACTGAGAATCAGTTACCAGCCACGCATAAGATTTAATAAATAAAATGAATACAGCTATACTAAAAGACAAATAAGATGAGGACTTGATTAAAATTTGATGTTCTGAATTAGTCATATAAAATTTTCGATTTTATAGTATAAAATGTATTAGTGTTAGTATATATTAGTGTATAGTATATACTAACCCTAGGGTGTGTCAAATAACGTAACTCTTAAACATATGGTTTTTATGAATTTAACATGCAAAATTATAGCAATTATTTTAGCAGCAACAATGTTGCATGGCTGTACCGGTATGAATAAACAAGGTGGTGGAACATTAATTGGTGGTGTAGCTGGTGGACTTTTAGGATCGCAATTTGGTAAAGGCACAGGGCGACTTGCAGCAACTGGTATAGGGGCTTTAGCTGGAGCATTTATCGGTAGTCAAATTGGTCAAAATATGGATGAAAATGACAGGAAATTGGCAGAGCTAAGTTCGCAGAAAGCATTAGAGGCTGCTCCTAGTGGTCAGAGTGTAGAGTGGCGTAACCCAGATAGTGGTAATTACGGGTATGTAACACCAAGCAAAGCTTTCAAAGACGATAGTGGTCAGTATTGCCGTGAGTATACTCAGGTAGCTGTTGTGGGTGGTAAGCAAGAAAAAGTTTATGGGAAAGCTTGTCGTAGACCAGACGGTCAATGGGAAATTGTGCGTTAAGTTTTATCAAAACTTATCATCGGTTGACCTTTATACCCCGTTTAGAATATAACATCAGGTTAGCACTAGCCTGATGTTTCTATTGTAAGCCCTACCAACTTTTAAATTACCCTTAAGTAAATGGGATAACGTAACAAAATTAGAGAGTGAGAATGAAGCAATATAGTGATTTTTCGAAGATTATTCATCGTGAAGGCTACATATTTATCGTAAGCTTTGCAGTTGTGACTTTTTTACTTTCTACTGTTCATAATAGTTTTGGATATGTAGGATTAGTTATAACGATTTGGTGTATATATTTTTTTAGGAATCCGGATCGATTTACCCCTATTAGTGACGATCTAGTAGTCAGTCCAGCAGACGGAACAGTGCAAAAAATAACTGAGGCAGTTCCTCCTCTAGAACTTGGTCTTGGTAATCAGGAAATGATTAGAGTTAGTATTTTTTTGAATATTTTTAATGTTCATGTAAATCGTATTCCAGCTAATGGAAAGATTTTATCCCTACATTATAATCCAGGAAAATTTTTCAATGCCTCTCTTGATAAGGCAAGTATATATAACGAACGTCAGTCTGTTTTAATGGAAACAAATAGTGGTCATAAAATTGCTTTTGTTCAAATAGCAGGATTAATAGCAAGAAGAATATTATGTGATTTAGAAGAAGATACTGAGGTTAGAGTTGGTGATAGGTATGGTATCATCCGATTTGGTAGTAGAGCTGACGTCTATTTGCCACTTAAAACTGCACTTTGTGTTACTGAGGGTCAGACTTCAGTTGGTGGAGAAACTATTATTGCTGATTTTAGGATCAAGAAAACATCTGAACTTAAGTTTGAAAAAAGGTAATATTCTTACTGCTTTAATATAAGTATACAGGTATAAATTGCTTAAAATACACAAAGTTAAAATAACAAAACCAATTCCGTTTATAAAATTGCTTCCTAATTTTATCACTTTATTGGGTCTTGTGGCTGGTGTTAGTGCTATTAAATTTGGATTAGATGGTAGATGGGAAAAGGCTGTATATTGTACTTTAGTTGCAGCTATAATAGATGGAATTGATGGTAGGATAGCAAGAATGCTAAATGCTACTAGTCCTTTTGGTGCTGAACTAGATTCCTTATGTGATTTTGCTAATTTTGGAGTAGTCCCAGCTTATCTTGTATATTTATGGTCTTTTCAACAATATGAATATCAAGTATTTTCATGGGGTTCTATATTATTGTTTATGGTATGCATGGCCTTAAGGCTTGCAAGGTTTAATACTACTATTTTTCAGGAGATACATAATAAGAAAATAAAATATTTTTTTACTGGCGTGCCTGCACCTTGTGGAGCTTTACTTGCTCTAATGCCAATGATTTTGGATTTTGAAGTAAGTAGCGTTTTAGGTATCAATATCCGTAAACATACTATTATGATAGATTTATATATTGTTGTAATTGCTTTTTTACTTGCCAGCAGCCTACCAACATTTTCAACAAAAAATATTAAGATAAAACACGAATATTTATCATTAGCGATGATGGTATTTGCTGTTATCATTATAAGTCTTATTATATATCCATGGTATTTGTTACCATCCATTGCCTTTATATATATGTTATCTATACCAGTGTGCTATTTTATTAGTAGGAAATTCTATTAGATTTGTTGCATAATAACTAGGGACAAGTAAGTTAGTCAAGGAGAAGGACTTACTTTTTACAGTCTATGACTATAACTTTTAATCATTTTGCCAACTCTTCAGGTTAATTGAGTATATACAGTTATACAGAGAATGAATTACCACACCCACACTTATTTTTTGCAAGGGAGTTTCTAATTTCAAAATAGGAACTACCTAATTCTTCGATAAAATCTATTATACAATCAACCATAAGCTGCTGAGATATTTCATCGATAACTACTTTAATATTATCTTTTTCTATAGTACAGTCATCTTTTGTTATATCATTGCTTGGAACGAGAGCGTATTTATAAACAAATCCAGAACAGCCTCCACCATCAACAACTACTCTAAGAACCAAACTTGGATTACTTTCTAGTTTTATTAGCTCATCTACTCTTTTAAAAGCATTATCAGTAACTTTTATTGACATAATCTTATATTATAAAGACCATTAGAATAATCCTAAAAACCTAATTTTGCAAGAGTTTCATTTAAAAACCTTGAAAAGCTTGCTAGGTAATTCTATACTGGCTTTGTTATAAGGAAAAATGCACTCTTGAAGCGGTTGACGCGAGTGCATTTTAACTTTTTTCATCATTCGATGTAACTTGTTACATCGAATTCAGATTAAATAGGAGTTATATATGCTTGCTTCATATGCAGTAGATCCAGCCAAGAGTAGGGGGAGATTGTTTAATGAATATCCTACATCTTATAGAAATGAATTTGAACGAGATCGGGATCGTATAATTCATTCAAAGGCTTTCAGACGTTTACAATATAAAACCCAGGTTTTTATTAATCATGAAGGGGATCATTATCGAAATCGCCTTACTCATTCGATTGAAGTTTCTACGGTTGCACGTTCTATTGCTAAAACCCTTAATTTATCAAGTGATTTAGCTGAAACTGTAGCTCTTGCTCATGATCTTGGGCATACTCCTTTTGGTCATGCAGGGGAGATCGCACTAAATAAATGTATGGAAGATTATGGTGGATTTTCCCATAATGCTCATTCATTAAAGATTCTTACTAAAGTAGAGAAAAGATATGCGGCTTATAATGGATTAAATTTGACATGGGAAGTGCTAGAAGGAATTGTTAAACATAATGGTCCTTTAATAAATAACATACCTAAATATATAATAGAGTATGATTTACAACATGATCTTGACTTAGCTCACTATTCCTCAGCTGAAGCTCAAATTGCTTCATTAGCTGATGATATTAGTTATATTTCTCATGATTTGGAAGATAGTGTTGGTGCTAAGATTATTGATTTTAATCATCTAGCAGAAATTAAATTTATTGATCAATATGCTTTTGAAATTAAGTCCAAGTTTAAGGATATAACAACTTCTCGTCTTATTTATGAAATCGTACGTAAATTGATGAGTGATTTAATTACCGATCTATTGCTACAAACAAATGATAACTTACAAAAACAGAAAATAACTACAATAGCTGATATACGACATCTTGATTATCAGATTGTTGATTTTACTGACGAGACAAAAGAACATATAACGGCAATTAGACAATTCTTGTATAATAAAGTATATAAACATAATAAACTGACTTCTATAACTTTAAAGTGTCAAAATATTATACAAGGGTTATTTAAAGTATATATGGATAATATTGATTTATTACCATTTAGTTGGAAAGAATTAATTGTACCAGGGGATGTAAAATCCAAAGCTGATATAGTAGCAGATTATATAGCTGGCATGACTGACCGCTTCGCTATTCAAGAATATCAAGATCTTTATTCCTTCAATTTTAATAATATTTGATTTATGAATATATTTAATAAATTACGTGAAGATATCATTAGTGCAGCTAGACAAATATGCGATAATGAAGATGTGTTAAAATTGGCGGCTATAGAAATTCCTAAAGATAATCTCAATGGTGATCTTTCAAGTAATATAGCTATGATTATCGCTGCAAAACAAAATATTAAACCTAAGGAACTAGCTATTAGATTTAAAGAACTATTAACGCCTCTTCCATATATCGCGTCTATAGAAGTTGCTGGTCCAGGATTTATTAACTTTACTATCAAAGCTGATATGTGGCATAACTCTATCAATGATATATTGCTGGATAAGGAGGATTTTTTTAAGATTAATTTTGGTAATAATCAAAAGGTTAATATTGAATATGTATCTGCAAATCCAACTGGTCCTATGCATATTGGTCATGCTAGAGGTGCTGTTTATGGTGATGCTTTAGCCAAAGTTCTAGATAGTACTGGCTATATTGTTACCAAAGAATATTACCTTAATGATGCCGGCTCTCAAGTGGATGACTTAGCTAGTTCAGTTATTTTACGTTATAAACAAGCATTAACAAAAGAAGAGATCGTAATACCAGAAGGGCTTTATCCTGGAGAATATTTGGTAGATATTGGACAAAAGTTGGTGGAAAAATTTGGTGATAAATTATTAACAATGACCGATAACCAACGTCATGAACTCGTTAAGGATTTTGCAGTAGAAGAAATGTTAGCTATAATTAAGCAGGATTTAAAGGAGCTAGATATTGAACACGAGGTATTCTTCTCGGAAAAGTCACTGCATGATAGTGGTAAGATTGATGAAGTTGTACAAATGCTTACTAAAATGGGACTAATATATGAGGGGCAGTTGTCCCCTCCTAAAGGTAAAATAGATGAATCTTGGGATTCAAGAACTCAGAAATTGTTTAAATCTACGGCTTTTGGTGATAATCAAGATAGACCAATAGAAAAATCTGACGGTAGTTGGTCATATTTTGCCTCTGATTTAGCTTATGCTAAGGATAAAATAGATCGTGGTTTTGATCATCTAGTTTACATTCTAGGTGCAGATCATTGTGGTTACGTAAAAAGAATTGAGGCAATAGTTAAAGCCCTTGGTAGAGAAAAAGTTAAAGTTGATGTTAAGATTTGCCAGTTAGTAAATTTTGTTGAAAACGGTATCGCTATAAAGATGTCAAAACGTAGCGGTAATTTTACTAGTGTGCGAGATGTAACAAATGAGGTAGGTAAAGATATAATAAGATTTATAATGCTAACCCGTAAAAATGATATTGCTCTTGACTTCGACCTAGTAAAAGTAAAAGAACAATCAAAAGATAATCCTGTATTTTACGTACAATATGCTCATGTTAGGACAATATCTATACTGGAAAAAGCTAAAGAATCCATGCCAAAAGCATATGGTAAATTCTTAGAGAATGAGTATGACTTGTCGTTACTTTCCAGCGAAGAGGAAATAGAAATAATTAAACTTCTTGCTTCATGGTCAAAAGTTTTAGAGATTTCGGCAAAATATTTTGAACCCCACAGAGTAGCTTTTTATCTGATTAATTTAGCTTCAAAATTCCATGCTTTATGGAATTTTGGCAAGGAAAATAATGATTATCGGTTTCTAATTGAAGATAATATAGAGTTAACCACCGCTCGCCTTGCTTTAGCAAAATCTATTCAAAAGATTATAAAAGTTGGTTTTGATGTTATAGGGGTAACACCTATGAATAAAATGTAATAAAGTATTGTAATTTACAAGTTGATGACTAACCGCACTTTACTCTTATTAATTATTCTCTCAATAATTAGTGGTATTACATATTTAGTTTATACTAATTACAGCCGAAATAGTGGTCAAGTAGTAATAATTTACCCTGATCCATCACCTACAAAAATTAAACCACAAGATAGTGGTGGGATAGTAATACCAAATGCAAATAATATAATTTATGAGAGTTTACAACAAAAAAAGACCAACAAACCTGTAATATTACAACCTGAACCGGAAAAGCCATTAAATATTGCTAAACAAAAACTAGCAGAAAGTGATGAAGAACTTGACTCGATAGACACGATTTTATTTAGTATAGTAGAAACTGATCAAGCTAAGTATGAAAAACACAAACTAAGTAAAGATGAAGAAGGAACAGAAACAATTTTACCTAATATAGTAAGAAATGACTTGGTGCAAAAAGAGAATTTAATAGAGCAAAAATTTGTTCCAATAGTTCAACCATCTAATAATAAAGCTGGTTTAAATGTCATAAAAGTTACTGAATCACATCGCAAAATTGATGAAACACAGTTAAATAAGTCGAATCAAGGTGGTTATAAAATTCAACTAGCCTCGGTAAAATCTGAATCAGAAGCTAACCAAGAAGGAGAAAGAATCAAAAAAAAATATGCAAAAATTCTTAATAATACGGTAGTAAATATTAAGAAGATACAATCTAGTACAGGAAGTTTTTTCTATTTAGTATTAGTAGGTAACTACCAAAGTATAAGCCAAGCTAAAGCGATCTGTAAGAAACTATCTGACAATCAGCAAGGTTGTATAATTACTAACCGTTGATGTATTAAAGAAAATTGTAGAAATATAAGTAGTTCAGTGCTATAACTGTAAGATAAGTTAGTGTTCTATTTATTAATTTTTAGGGTAATGAATGTTTAGTAAATATATAGTTAATATTTTTCTTTTTATTATAATGCTAATTTTATCTAGCTGCTCTGTCTACAAAGCTGCTTCTAATGAAGGTATTTCAGTATCAGATATAACTAAATGCCAAACGAAAGGTTGTTTTCTATCTCATGGTATGGAAATTGTTGATCGTCATCAAGAAGAAAATGGAAAATATATGGAAACATATAGGGCTATGGCAAGAAAATCTGGTTTGAATTATTTAAGAGCTGCTGGGCATGGAGTACTTGATGTTATGACTCTTGGAGTATGGGAAGTGGCAGGTACTCCAGTTGAAGGGGCTATATCTAATAACCGAGGTTATATTACAGCTAGGGTTACTTATCCGTATAAAGAAGCAGATAAGTTTGAAAAGATCGAAATTTATGACGCTAATGGTAAGAAGGTTAAGTAAAGTTGGAGTCTAAGTAATCAAGCTGATCAATATCATACCAAAAAATATTATATTTATGAACATTAAAATTAAGAAATTAGAACATTCTGTAGATCTTTTGCCCAGTTATGCTACTGAGCATAGTGCTGGTATGGATCTAGTAGCAGCAAATATTGAACCAATCACTATAAAACCACAAGAAGTAAAGTTAGTACCCACGGGAATTTGTATAGCATTACCTAGTCATTTAGAAGCTCAAATCAGACCAAGATCAGGTTTGGCACTAAAACATGGTGTTACCGTGCTGAATTCACCTGGTACAATTGATGCTGATTATCGTGGTGAGATAAAGGTAATTTTAATTAATCATCATCCTAAAGAAGATTTTGTAATTGAGCGTGGCATGAAAATTGCTCAAATGGTTATTGCTAGATATGAGCAGATATTATGGGATGAGGTTAATTCGTTAGATGAAACCTCTAGAGGTTCTGGTGGATTTGGTTCGACTGGGAAATTCTAAATTAACCTGAATTCGATATAAGAATTATTAATTCTTATATCGAATTCAGGTTAAATAGATAATTTTTTACTTTAATTCTAAGAATTTGGCAAATCAAGGCAATATCCTATAGCACGGATCGTTTTTATAAATACCTCAGATTCTTTATTTTTTAGAGATGTTCTTATTCTATTTATATGTACATCAATAGTACGTAGATCAATAGCTGTATCTCTGCCCCACACTTTGTCTACAATATCTTGACGGGAAAATATTACTTTAGGTGCTTTGATAAAAAGTTGTAAAATCTTAAATTCTGTTGGTCCTAAACGAATTATCCTGCCGTTATTAGTTACTTTATAGGTAGTAAGATCCATACTTACTTCCTTATATTTTATAACTTTATCTTGTAGAATTAAATTAAATCGTCGGAGTAATGATCTTATTGAAATCATTAGCTGATCTGAAGTGAATGGTTTAGTAAGAGAAACAACAAAGTTATTATCTTCCAAAGTATAATTAGACGGTGATTCTCCGGAATGTAGCAAAAAAATTATTGGTACTTTCTCTAAACCATTAATTTCTCTTAGTTTAGTTGCTATTTCTGTAGCAACTTTATCTTGTACCATCGAATCAACAATAATTATGTCAGGGTGATTTGCAATAGAGGAAGCTATAGCTTTTTCTATTGTGTTAGCCTTAACAAGATTAAACCATGCTCTCTCTATGACATTAGATAAAGAAACGTTAATGCTTTTAGTTGATTCTATAATAAGAACTCTAGGCGGTAATTTATCAAACATTTTAAATACTAATTAAATGAAGACTTTAGGCATGACTAAATTCTTCTCTGTATACCCAAATGATTGAGGGATTGGAGCATAAAACAAGGTATAAGCATGCTAGACATACATGTAAGTAATGTGAAGTACGCAAATCCTCAAAGTTTTTGCTGAGTCAATTTTTTAAAGTAAAAAGAGTATAATTCAGTTATGCAAGAGTCTAATGTTACATATATTGTGAATTTATTGTAATGATATTAATTTGACTTTTTAAAGTGCAATATTATCGAATTAATTAATAAATTTCTACTAAATTTATTAATATAAGTCTACTAATTTAATTATTTATTTACAATCCGTGTAAAACGGTTATATTTTTGCAATCAAAAGGTATTAGTGATTTATTAATTATGCTCTATAATAAAGATAACACTTGAATTAAATGTTTTTTATTGTTATAAATGGCTTTATTTTGTAGCTGGAGATTCTTATATATGGCTTTTTACGAATCAGTTTTTATCATACGCCAAGATATTTCGTCTGCTGATGTAGATAAAATTACCGATGACTTTACTAAAATTGTTAAAGATAGTAACGGTGAAGTTATTAAAACTGAATATTGGGGTTTAAGAAGTTTAGCCTATAAGATTGGTAATAATAAAAAAGGACATTATGTTTTTATGGGGCTTAAAACTGATTTTTCGGTAATAAATGAACTGGAAAGGAAAATGAAGCTAAGTGAAAATATTATTAGGTTTGTTAATATCAATGTTGATTCAATAAGTGCTGAACCTTCGCCGATTCTAAGAAGTAAAGGTTCAGATCATGAAGAAATAGTTGATGTAACAATTAATAAAGACTAAATAGTAATAAAATTGGAAAAGATTAAAATGTTTGAGAATGATGCTGTTGACTCTCAGTCAATGACTAGAATGGTTGATAGAAGTAATAAAAGAGTGTTTTTTAGAAAACGTAAGGGATGTCCTCTTTCTATTCCAAATGCTCCAGTAATTGATTACAAGAACCCTGATTTGTTAATAAAATTTGTATCAGAAGGTGGTAGAATGTTGCCTAGTAGGATTACCAATGTATGTGCCAAAAAGCAAAGAAAACTGAAGAATGCTATAAAAATTGCTAGAATCCTAGCGTTGTTGCCTTTTGTATTTCAAATTTAAGCAGAGGAATAAGATGGAAGTTATTTTGATTAAACCTGTAAGAAAACTTGGAAAGATTGCAGAGATTCTTAAGGTAAAAAAGGGGTTTGCTCGTAATTATCTTATCCCCAGAAAATTAGCAATTAGGGCAACAGAACCTAATAAACAGTTCATAGAAGCCCAAAAACATGATCTTGAAATGAAGGAGCTAAAAATAAGATCTGAGGCAGAAGCTATTAATAATGTTATAAGTGGTAAGGAATTAATATTTATTAAGCAGTCTGCTGATGATGGTCGGTTGTTTGGTTCAGTGAATAATAAAGAAATTGCTGAAAGTTTGTCTAAGGCTTCTTTGCACTTAATATCACATTTAAGTATAATTCTTGAGAAACCGATAAAGTCAACAGGTGTATTCGTGGTAGAGGTTAGGTTGCACGCTGAGCTTAGTACAAATATAACGGTAATTGTTGCAAGGTCAGAATCTGAAGCACAAGATTACTCAAGGAACAATAAGCAAGATACTATTGACCTCCTTGAAAGTTCTGATCAACAAGAAACCTCTACTCCTAACGATGTGGAGCAGATATAAGGTTTTGTCGCATTTGTAAATCGTGTTCTAACGAAAATTGTAAAACCTTAGATTTTGGACATTATGATGCCATGAGCATAACAAAATTCTCAAAAGTAGAAAAATTATTATTAGCTCCAGTAATTTGTTTTTTTTGAATCATATGAATATTTTCTATAGCAGTAATAGCAGCAGAGCGAAAACTCTTAGAACCAAGCATTGGCTTAGTTCGTTTCTTGATAAAGCGGTGGTCTTGTTCAACTATATTAGATATCTTTGGTAAACTCTACTTCTGCTGGTAACTTATTCATGCTACCGGTACTCTCTGCTCCTCACGTACATCATCGTTCTCTGCAGGTTGAGGTTTCGTAGCTTCTGTAAATTCCTCAGCATAAGCGAGTTTGCCAATGCTCTAGAATGGTTAGAGGAGAATCAAGAAAAGATAGAACTGAAATTATTTAAAACTTATCAGAAGCACAATAACGTACCTTCAGTTATGCTTTTATACGATGTCACTTCCAGCTATTTCGAAGGAACAGAGAATGAACTTGCGGAATATGGGTACAATTGGGATAAAAAGAAGGGTAAAAAGCAAATAGTGATAGGTCTATTAACTGATGATCATGGCGAACCTTTGGCTGTTAGAGTTTTTAAGGGTAATAGTGCTGATCCTTCTACCATTTATGAGCAGATAGAGCTAGTAAAATCTAATTTTGGTATTAAGAATATCGTCTTTGTTGGTGATAAAGGAATGATTAAGGAGGCAGGCAAAGAAGCCCTGACCAAAGAAGGATGGGACTATATTACAACCTTAAGTAAAGTTGAGATTGAAAGCTTAGAGAAAAGCGGAGTTTTGCAATATAGTTTTTTTGAAGAACAGATATGCGAAATAACTAGTAATGGTAAAAGATATATTTTAAGAAAAAATGGTTCTATAGCCCGAAAAGTTGAGTTTGATAGGAATAACCGAGTTGAAAAACTAGTTAGCAAGGTGGAAGAACGTAATATAACCTGAGTTCGATATAAGTGTAGAAGGATTATATAAAGATATAAGGGTTGCGGTGTAGTGGGAAGTGAATTAAAGTTACTAATTTTAACTGACAATTAAAGAGGTAACTATGTTGGCTTCCCTAGAGGAAATATTCTGTTCAATTGATGATTTTTGTAAGTATTTTGATAAAAATAATCAAAATTATTTTTTAGCAAATTCAGGCAAGAAAAGAAATAAGCCCTGTAGCATGAGTTTATCCGAGATAATGACTATTATAATATTGTTTCATATTAGTCATTATCGAACCTTTAAATACTATTATATTGACTGCGTACAAAGAGTTCTAAAAGCTTATTTTCCAAAGGTAGTGAGTTATAATAGATTTGTTGAATTAATGGAAAGTAGCTTGATGCCCCTTACTATTTTTTTACATGGCATTACCGATAAAGAAACAGGAATATATTTTGCAGATTCAACAACACTAGATGTTTGTCATATAATCATATAAAAGGAGAAAAAAGGCACAAGGTCTTTAAGGGCATAGCAACAAAAGGCAAAAACTCAATGGGATGGTTTTTTTGCTTAAAACTTTACTTGATAATTAATAATGAAGGTGAGTTAATGGCTTGTAAAATGACATCTGCAAATGTTGATAATCGTTTTCCTGTAGCAAAGTTAATGAAAAAATTGCAAGGTTGGCTATTTGTTGATAAGGGGTATTTAGGACGACCTATTATTAAGCAGCTTAAAAAGCAAGTCGTAGATATATTTACCAAAGTAAGAAAGAACATAAAAGCACGTATAATGACAGAGATTCAAGAGTTCTTTTTAGGTAAAAGGGGTATCGTAGAGACTGTAATAGATCAGTTAAAAAATTGCTGCCAAATTGAGCATTCAAGGCATCGAAGTCCAACTAATGCATTTGTCAATATAATCTCAGGGCTTATTGATTCAAGCCACGCAAACCAGCAATAAAGCCTAATAAATTAAAAGCACAAAAATTGCTCCTTACGTTAAACTGAGATTACTATATATGTATCAACGCATAAGAAAGCAAAGCCAAGAACTGGTTTAAATAATATTCAAAAAATTGCTGAAGAATGGCGGATAGATAAATTTATTAACCTAAAATTAGACGACAACCAAATAGTGGTTGAAATTGATCAAGATAAGAAAAAAGAATTATTTGCTCTTGATGGTTGTTATGCGATTGAAACACAGATTGAAATTAAACTGATGAGTAAAGAATTGGTTGATAAAGCTTACCATAATTTACATGAAGTAGAATCGAATTTTAGCAGTATGAAGACGGGATTACTCGAAGTAAGGCCGATTTTTTTAAGGAAAAGCAATAGAACAAAGGGACATGTATTTGTCTGTATGTTGGCATTAAAAATATGGCACTATATGAAAAATAAGTTGAAACAGGGTCGTGGAGTAACTAAGGATGGTAAATATAATGTGACCATTGAGGAAGCATTAAGAGAGTTGGAAAAATATGTTTTTTATATTACACTATCAAAGGTTGTAAAGTAGCAAGATTATCAAAATTAACGTCTCTTCAACAACATTTATTCAATTTATTTGATCTAACAATGCCCCAAATGACAAAATCTGCAAAATGATAAAATGTAGTCAGTAAAGAAAATTTAATTTTCTATCCCATACACCGCATACTAACCTCGTTTTATGGCACAATTTTGATCCTATCCATCTCGAAGATAAGTCGCGTAGGAATAATGGTTTGACTACGTTTCGTTCGCTCGTCACCCGTACGCCTAACTAACCAACTCTTAAAATTCATCAAGTATATATATTGGGAAATATTTATTTTGCTAGGCTTGGTGAATATAAAAAAATACTTAAAGAAAGAGCTGTTTTTAAAATTTGATAAACAATCAGTTAAAGGTAGTGACAGCGAAAGTCGGACTTGAGCAAATATTACAAAAGTAATAACATGCTATAATTAAGTCTTTAAAGGAGGTAATCCAGCCGCAGGTTCCCCTACGGCTACCTTGTTACGACTTCACCCCAGTCGCTAATTTTACCGTGGTTGGCTGCCTCTTACGTTAGCTCACCACCTTCAGGTAAAACCAACTCCCATGGCGTGACGGGCAGTGTGTACAAGGCCCGAGAACGTATTCACCGCGGCATGCTGATCCGCGATTACTAGCGATTCCAACTTCATGCTCTCGAGTTGCAGAGAGCAATCCGAACTGAGATATCTTTTAGGGATTTGCTCCACGTCACCGTCTTGCTTCCCTCTGTAGATACCATTGTAGCACGCGTGTAGCCCAACCCATAAGGGCCATGATGACTTGACATCGTCCCCACCTTCCTCCGGCTTATCACCGGCAGTTTCCTTATAGTTCCCGGCATTACCCGCTGGCAAATAAGAATGAGGGTTGCGCTCGTTGCGGGACTTAACCCAACATCTCACGACACGAGCTGACGACAGCCATGCAACACCTGTGTGTGGTCCAGCCGAACTGAAAGGATGCATCTCTGCTTCCCGCGACCACCATGTCAAGGGTTGGTAAGGTTTTTCGCGTAACATCGAATTAAACCGCATGCTCCACCGCTTGTGCGAGCCCCCGTCAATTCCTTTGAGTTTTAATCTTGCGACCGTACTCCCCAGGCGGAGTGCTTAATGCGTTAGCTACGAAACCGAAAGAAATTCTCCCGATATCTAGCACTCATCGTTTACGGCGTGGACTACCAGGGTATCTAATCCTGTTTGCTCCCCACGCTTTCGTGCATCAGCGTCAGTTGTAGCCTAGATGACCGCCTTCGCCACCGGTGTTCCTCCTAATATCTAAGAATTTCACCTCTACACTAGGAATTCCATCATCCCCTACTACACTCTAGATTAGTAGTTTTGAAAGCAGTTCCGAGGTTAAGCCTCGGGCTTTCACTTCCAACTTACTAAACCGCCTACGCACTCTTTACGCCCAGTAATTCCGAACAACGCTAGCCCCCTCCGTCTTACCGCGGCTGCTGGCACGGAGTTAGCCGGGGCTTTCTTGGTCAGGTACCGTCATTATCTTCCCTGCTGAAAAGGGCTTTACAACCCTAAGGCCTTCGTCACCCACTCGGTATTGCTGGATCAGGCTTTCGCCCATTGTCCAATATTCCCCACTGCTGCCTCCCGTAGGAGTCTGGACCGTGTCTCAGTCCCAGTGTGGCTGATCATCCTCTCAGACCAGCTACAGATCGTTGGCTTGGTAGGCCATTACCCTACCAACTACCTAATCTGACGCGGGCTCATCCATCAGCGATAAATCTTTCCTCCGAAGAGAATATACGGTATTAGCATTTATTTCTAATTGTTATTCCGTACTGATGGGCAGATTCCCACGTGTTACTCACCCGTTTGCTACTAACTAATTCAGAGCAAGCCCTAAATTAATCCGTTCAACTTGCATGTGTTAAGCATACCGAAAGCGTTCGTTCTGAGCCAGGATCAAACTCTCAAGTTTGATCCTGTCTACTTTTTATTCAAAAAATTGACAGGTTTAATTTATCACTTTTAGTGATAAGTACATTTTGCTGTCACTACCTATATCTGATTATTTACTTTTAAAAACAGCTACGAACAATTAATGTTCGTCTTTTCGTAGGAGTAATTATATACAAAATCTACCATCCTGTCAACTGGTATTTTGAACTTTTTTTATAATTTCCTTATTCATTTTATCTACGACCCATGGCATACTCTACTAACAAATTCTTAATAGGCTGTATATTATCAATAGTTTTAAGCCCCAAACGTCTTAGATACCACAAGGGTTTTGAATGGTTTGAGAAAATACTATTTAAGCTTTCAGTAATCATATACATATGAAAATTATCATTTTGTCTTAATTTTTGATATCGTTCTAGCATTCCTGTACTTATAGCACTACTAGCCACTAATTGAGTTAAAGTTTCAATATCCTTTATTCCTTGATTCAAAGCCTGACCAGCTAGAGGATGAATTGTATGGGCACTATCTGCCACAACTGCTATTTTATTATAAAAATATTTACTAGCTATACGAGCCTTTAAAGGAAAAGAGCTAATAGTACTATCTAAAGCAATAGACCCTAAAGAATTCCCACAATTTTTACTTACTAAATACTCAAATTCTTCCTTTGGTAAGCTCATCAATAATGCAGCCTGCTCTTGCCCAGTAGTCCATATTATAGATGAGGCCTTTTGGTCTCTGAGAGGTAAAATGGCAAAAGGACCAGATGGCATAAAATGTTCAATAGCACAATTTTCGTGATCTTTCTCATGCTTAATATCAAACGTTAAGGCGATTTGGTTATAGGTTTTCTCTATTTTATTAAAAAAATAATATTGACGAACTTTAGAATTACGTCCATCACAAACAATCAATAAGTCACTATTCATAGTCTTATTGTCATCTAGATATATGGTTGAATGATCAGGTTTACTATCAACTTTTTTATAATCACACTGATCAATTACCTTAATCAAAGGGTTTTTTCTAACATTTGCTAGTAATATTTTTTTAAATTCACTATTTTTTACTATATAACCTAATGCATCATTTCCCTTAATATTTGACATACATAGCATCTCTGGTGCTTTATTATCAACAACATAGACGTCCAACATTTTGCTAGCTATCTTCTCAATCTCAAACCATACATTAAGACCTCTTAGAAACTGCATAGAAGCAGGGGTTAAGGCGGTCGTTCTGATATCAGTACAAAAATTATCAGAATTTATCGATTGATACTCAAGGATGGTAGTCTTAATATCCTCTTTCGCAAATGATAATGCCGTAAGCATACCACTGAAACCACAACCCAATATTATTATTTGTTTTTCCATCACATCACATTATTAGATTGATTGATAAAATACTTTAAATATGCTCCACTTGCTATAAAACTTAAGAGAAAATAAATTATAGCAATGTCTAGATAACAATTATTCATTTTAAATGAACCAAGAAAACAAATGAATAAGGTTATTATACTAGTTAAACTATTTAGCACTAAGAGTTTGACAAAAATATTTACATTTTTAAGTAATAAATAGATCATTAAACCAATAAACAAAATATTGATAACTAAATAAAAATTTATCATAGACCTAATTTTCAAGCAAAATGTTTACAACCTAGTTGATTATTTGTCCATTCTAGCATAATATCCTGGTATCACTAAGAGTTTTACGATTTTTTATTTATAAAAATTTATTTTATGCACGACACTGATATCATAATAATTGGAGCAGGTCCAGTTGGGTTATTTGCTATTTTCCAAGCTGGAATGCTTGGTATGCGTTGCCATGTTGTTGACTCGCAAGCAATAATAGGCGGGCAATGTAGCATACTTTATCCAGAAAAACCGATATACGACATACCAGCCTACCCTAAAATTATGGCAGAAGAGCTGGTAGCACAATTGGCATTGCAAGCAAAGCCGTTTGAGCCGGTTTATCATCTCGAACAGCAAGTTATACAATTGAAAAGAGAAGAGGGATTTTTCCAAATTACCACTTCTAAAGACACCCTAATTACTGCTAAAGTTATTATTATAGCTGCTGGATGCGGTTCTTTTGGACCTAATAGACCTCCATTACCTAATATAGAAGCATTTGAGGGAAAATCAGTATTTTATTTTATCAATAACCGCAATAGTTTTGCCAACAAAGAAATTGTAATAGCTGGTGGAGGCGATTCGGCTGTAGACTGGGCAATATCACTATCTGAAATTGCTAAAAAAATATATTTAGTGCATAGGCGTGAGAGATTTCGGGCAGCGAATGAAAGTATAAGACAACTCAAAGAACTAGCAAATAGTGGCAAAATTGAGTTAGTAATTAATTATCAACTAGAGCATTTAGTAGGAAAAGATGGTATCCTAGAAGCAATCGGAGTAAAGGATTTTGAAGGGAATATTCGCACCTTACCAGCAAATATATTATTGCCATTTTTTGGACTTAGCCAAGAACTTGGTCCGATAAAAAATTGGGGATTAAATCTCAAAACTAATCATATAATTGTAGAACCTTCATATTTTGAAACAAATATTTCAGGCATTTATGCAATTGGTGATATTGCTAGTTATCCGGCAAAATTAAAATTAATTCTTACTGGTTTTGCCGAAGCAGCTAGCAGCTTACATCACGCCTATGGCAGGGTATTTGAGGGTAAGGCCTTACACTTCGAATATTCAACTACCAAAGGAGTGCATAAATAGTGAATGAACGTAGTAATATAATCAATGGTAAATATGTTGCAGAACAAATATTATCTAAGTTAAGGGCAGAGATTAATTTAATCAAGGAGCAACACAAGTTAGTACCAACTCTTGCTATTATACTAGTGGGTGATAACCCAGCTAGTAGTATATATGTAAGAAATAAGATCAAAGCAGCAGGAGCAATTGGTATGAACGCTTTGCAAATAAATTTGCCCAGTGAAATTGATATTGACCATATGCTGCATGAAATCAGCATACTCAACAATGATTCAAATATTTCTGGAATTATCGTACAACTTCCTCTACCTGAACATATCAATAAAAATTTAATCTTATCTGCCATCGATCCTAGCAAAGATGTCGATGGTTTCCATCCTATAAATGTTGGTTATCTACATAGTAACTCAGACAATGGCTTTATACCTTGCACGGCTCTTGGTTGCATTGAGTTACTTAAACAAGTTGAACCAAATTTAGCTGGAAAAAATGCTGTAGTTATAGGGCGTTCTAATATTGTAGGTAAACCATTATCAGCTTTATTACTTAGAGAAGATTGTACTGTGACGATATGCCATTCAAGAACTCAAAATTTAAGTTCTATAACTTCCCGTACTGATATAGTAATATCTGCTATTGGATATCCTTTAGCATTAACAAAAGAATATTTCAGTCCTAACTCTATAGTTATTGATGTTGGTATTAGTAAACTTCCTAATAGCGACAAGATGGTAGGAGACGTTGATTTTACCAATGTTGTTGATAAAGTGAGATATATAACCCCAGTTCCAGGTGGTGTTGGACCAATGACTGTCGCTTATTTGCTAAAGAATACACTTAAAGCAGCAAAACAAAATATAACACATATTAGGTATAAAAGATGAGCTGGCTTTGTAAAGGTATTATTGCCATTTATTGGTTTCTAACCATAGCCTATGCTGAAATAGAGTTCTTGCATAACTCTACTTCTACTGGTAATTTGGGCGTCGGGACTAGACTCGAATCCTCACGTACACTAGAGTACGCTACGGTTCTGCGTTCCGATCCTCCTACAAATTCCCTAGTAGAAGCGAATTCTGCTAGAGTTCTAATATTAGAGAATAGACCTTTTGATAACAAAGCTATTGATCAACTTAAAATATATTTACGTGAAATAAAATCCATGGCTGTGGACTTTAGCCAAGAGGATTCAGCAGGGAATAAAGCTGAAGGTAAGTTATTAATAAATAAGCCTTCTAAGTTTCGATGTAATTATTACCCACCATTCCCTTTGGTAGTTATTGGTAATACTAATTATGTTTCCGTGTATGATTATGATATGAAACATGTAAGTCGTATTAAGGCAGAGGAGAATGTATTTAATTTTTTATTAGAAGATAGTATAGATTTTGATAAATATTTCAAAATTGAGTCAGTAATAGATCAAGATAATATGTTTAAAATTACTATTTATCATACTTTATCAGAGCGGCGTAGTCAGATTACCTTTGATAAAAAAACTAAACAAATAAAAAAGCTAGAAATACTTGAAGATGAAAATGTTATTACCATAATATTTAATCATATTGCAAAAGTACAAAAATTTGATGATGATTTATTTAAGCTTAAGAATCCAGACATATTCGGAACACCAAGTAGACTGACAAAAAACGATATAGAAAAAAAATACAATTTAGCTACTTAAATAACTTGCCTCTAGATGATAAAAGAACTATTTTATCATGTGCTAGTAGTGGGCATTGGTGCTGTTCAGGTGGTCAGGTTCGAAAGGAAGCAGCCAAAATAGTCTCTAGTGGGTCATTACTAGCATACTCTTCTGTTTTCAAGAATTGGATTTGAAATCATTTGAGTAGATCATATTTTTGTGAATATACCATAGTGACAAAAACAACTGACCAATATATTAATTTTGCTAGAAAATATCGCCCTACTAATTTCTCTGAGCTATACGGACAAGAAGTTTTAACAAAAATTTTAAGCTATACTATTCTAAAAAATCGTATATCTCAAGGTTATCTTCTTACTGGTATTAGGGGTGTTGGCAAAACTACTTCAGCACGTATTATCGCTAAAACTATTAATTGTACCAATCTGATAGTTGAAGGTGATAGTATTAAACCTTGTGAGAGTTGTCAGAATTGTAGCAGTTTTAATAAAAATAACCATCCCGATATAATTGAAATTGATGCTGCTAGCAAGACAAGTGTTGATGATATCCGTAAAATAATAGAAAGTAGTGAATATAAGCCGCTAATCGCTAGGTACAGTATCTTCATAATTGATGAAGTTCATATGCTCTCTAAAGGTGCATTCAACGCTCTACTTAAAATCCTTGAAGAACCACCAGCACATGTAATATTTATATTTGCTACTACTGAACCACAAAAAATTCCATTAACCGTAATTTCTAGATGTCAGCGATATGATTTAAGGAGGCTAACATTTGATGAGATTTTTCAATTGCTTCAGTCCATCGCTAAAAAAGAACAGTTAAACGTTGAGATAGAGGCTCTTAGAATAATTGCATCTAGATCTGATGGTTCAGCTAGAGATGCAGTTTCAGTACTAGACCAAGCAACAAGCTTGGCAGCAGGAGACTTGATCACTCCTGAAATCGTTTATCAAATACTTGGTTTGGTGGATACAGCTAGTATAGTTAAGTTTTTTGAATATATTATTCAAAAAGATGCTGCTAAATCTATTGATTTAGTAAACAATCTCTATATGTCTTCAGCAAATTTAGAAACTTTTGTAGCATTAGTTGCTGATTTTACTGCCTATCTTAGTAAAATAAAGATATTACCTAATTATCAAAATCCTATATATGTATCTTTTAATGATAATGTTACAAATATTCTAACAAAAATTACTCTTCCTCAATTATCTATTATTTGGCAAATATATAGTAAAGGAATTATAGAGATGAAAACTTCACATAATCAATTGATAGAAGCTGAAATGCTGGTGATAAAATCTATTTACTCCCAAATGTTACCATCGCTAGAAGAATTAGTGGAATATAATGATGGGGAGCAACTAGAACAACCGGTATTACAACAATCAACTAAGAACTATCAAATTACCGGTTTTCTTGAGTTTTTACATTTGCATAATGAGATGGAAGTTTATTACAGATTACTAAACCAAGTGGAGTTAAAATCTTTTGTTCTTCAAACTATAGAAATTGCTGGAAGCGATCTCAACACAAAAATAAAAGAACAAATTGCTAATTTATTATTTGCTTGGTCAGGAAAAACTTGGAATGTTATCATTACAAAACAGTTAAAAATAATCACTCTTAAAGAACAATTGCTAAATAAAGTAAAATCAAGTCAAGATTGGAAAATTTTAACACAACACTTTCCAAATGTTACAATTTCAGATATTTTGTTAGAAAATTAAAAGGTACATAGTATGACAAATTTTAATCAATTTTTAAAACAAGCTCAGTCAATGCAGGAAAAAATGGCAAATGCTGAATATTTTGGAAAAGCAGGTGGTGGGTTAGTAAATATTACCGTTAGTGGTCGTGGAGAGGTTCGAAAGGTCTCTATTGAGTCCTCTTTGCTTAAAGAAACAGAGAAGGAATTATTGGAAGATTTAATTGTTGCTGCTTTCAACGATGCTAAAAGCAAGGTCGATGAAGATTCACAAAACTCTATGTCTGATGCTTTAGGTAATATTGGTTTGCCACCTGGACTAAAGATGCCATTTTAAATCCTCCCAACTTCCGCATAGAGGATTTGTTACATGGATCATGAGTAGGTCATTCCCGCATAGGCGGGAATCTATAATATCTCATAGCCTTTGCAGGCATGTCTATAGCAACTACCGATCGCGGCTTTTAAATTATCCTGAGACTTACTCTTTAACAGTTTTTTCTTGCTTAGATAAAAGCTGTGCTTGCTCAATACTCTTGTCTAATTCTACTTGACTACAAATTCCAAGTAAAACTGGATCACGTGGGCGAATGTTTTTCATGTTCCAGTGACTACGATCACGGATAGCTTCTATGGTTGACTTAGTAGTACCAACGAGTTTTATAATTTGATTATCTAAAATTTCTGGACAATTTTTAAGTAACCAATATATCGCGTCTGGTTTATCCTGACGTCTAGCAATAGGAGTATATCTAGATTGTTGTTTTTTCTTTGTACTTACCAAATCATAGGCACTACTCACAAAAAGTCTTAAACTACTACTTGGATCTTTCGTGCAACGCATTATTTCTTCTTTAGTTAATTGTCCTCCAGCAATAGGATCTAACCCCATAATACCTTGAGACACTTCACCATCAGCAATACCTTTAATTTCAAGCTCATGAACCCCACAAAAATCAGCTATCTGCTTAAACGTTAAAGCAGTATTATCAATCAACCAAATAGCAGTTGCTTTAGGCAGTATAGGTAATTTTTGTTGTGAACTCATAGTAAAAAACTAATAATATAATATTGATATGTCTAGAAAAGATATAGTCTCTTCTAACTAATAAGTCAACAATAGACATCTTAGACTATTTCAATTTCTCGCTTAATTAGGTCAGGCAAGCCTAAAACCTAAAACCAATACCTACTGCAATCATTAACGGATTAAACCTTACTTTAGATGATATAGGTTGTTTTACTAAACTATTTTTATAATCAACTTTGGTATTAAGAAAATACTGCCTTACATCTAAGTTAATCAATGTATCATCCTTAGCATATAAGTCAACCCCGATCTGTAATACAGCACCGTGACCATTTTTGACGGTACATCCTTTAGATTTACTGAACATATAAGCTCCATGATAACCAACGCCAACATAAGGTCTAATAGCACCAAAGGGAGCTATATGATATTGTCCCGTAACAGTCAGGGGTATCATATAAAGATCTTTTCTCTTACCAACATCTGCTGGATTACCACCATAATTATAAGCCACATTTTTTAAACTATTATTTTTAGGACGTAATACATTAAAACCTAAAGATAACTCTGCAGCAACATTACTAGCAAAGAATATTGATGTAGAAGCATCAAAACCGTAACCATTTTCAACAAAATTACCAATCGATACTGGGCTTGCGGCGGTAGCCTTAGGAAAGCCTTTTTGCTTTGCACTAGATTTTATCCCCCCCCCTCTTATTTTAAACACAAGATTACCTTCATTTTCATAATAATCGGCATCATAGTCATTATTAGTTAAATCAGAATTAGCAAAGCTAGAGATACTTACACAACTTACCAATAGCAATATTCCAAATTTTTTTGTGACTTTTATCATAACTATAAACCTTTTCTTGCTTTAAATATATTGCTGTATTATATATATTCTTTCTTATTTGGAAATCAAATTGATAATAAGATTTTTAAACTTGTTTAACATTAGTGACACTATAACACTAAATATAGAAAACACTAATACAAAAAATATAAAAAAATAACGAATTAAGGTCTATACAATGAATAATAAATTAAACACTTATTTTGTTGGTATTGGTTGGTTTATATTAAGCTTGATAAGTAGTGTAACTAATGACATAATAGCAAAATATCTTGGACTTAGGCTACATAGTTTTGAGGTGGCTTGTTTTCGCTTTTTCTTTAGTGCTTTAATTCTTGTCCCTTTTATTTTATATTATGGGAAACAGACTCTTACAACTAATCGTCCTTTTATACATATTGCAAGAGGGGTTTTATTGTTTTTTGGTATGACGTCTTGGACTTATGGTCTCAGTATTGCCCCAGTGACTACTGCTACAGTTATTAGTCTTGCTACACCTTTATTTACTCTAGTGCTAGCAGTGTTTTTCTTAAATGAGAATATTATTTGGCAAAGATGGGCAGCAACTTTATTTGGTTTTATTGGTATTGTTATTACCCTGAGACCTCATGCTAGTGACTTTAATCCACAGATATTGATTTTTGTTTTAGCTGCTATAGCTTTTGCCATGTTAGATATTATCAATAAGAAATTTGTAGTAAAAGAATCAATGATTAGTATGCTATTTTATTCTGCTTTAGTAACATCTTTAGTATCAATACCACCATCAATAATGTATTGGCAAACACCTACCAGTTCAGAATTTATTTTGCTATTTACCTTAGGAGCTGGGGGTAGTTTAATCTTATTTTTCTTATTAAAGGCTTTCTCTCTAGTTGATGCCACAGCCACAGCCCCTTATAGATATTTAGAGTTAATAATTTCAGCATCAGCTGGATATCTTGTGTTTAATGAAATCCCTGAAAACAGTACTTTATACGGAGCATTGATAATAATACCTGCAACATTGTTTATAATATATTCTGAGAAAGGAAATATAACACAAAATGATAAAGCTACTGCATGAAGAAGCACTCACAATACCTCTATTCGATATAAGAATTGTTAATTCTTATATCGAATAGGCTTGTTATAAGGAAAAATGCATTCTTGAAGCGGCTGGCACGAATGCATTCTGATCTATTATTAGCAAATGAAATATTTAACAATCAGGCGCAAACCGCTTTAAGCTTGATTGTTTACATTTTCTGTACAAACATATTAGTGGAATAAATTTTTGATATATACTGCAAAAAATTGAAGAATTTAGAAGAGAAAATTCTATAACGATGTCATCCGAGCTACAGCACATAAGTGTCAACTTAAGCAACCTCGATGTTATCCCAGCGTAAGCTGGTATCTAAAAAAAGTAGTTCGAAGTATTGTTGAGCATTTTTAGACCCCTGCTTTCGCAGGGGTGACATAGTGGCTAGTAGAAATGACATCGTTTGTAGGGAATAACATCTCTCATTCCAATTTCGGATTAATTTCATTAATCCGAAATTGAGGTTAATAAGCATTCTAACCCTTGACACCAATGAAATAATAAAAAATATGAATAAACGTAAGTTGGTTTTTGCAAGCGGTGTAGCAAATGCATTTGAGTGGTATGATTACGCACTATTTGGTTACTTTGCTCCTATAATAGGAGCAAAGTTCTTTCCTGGATCAAGTCCTAGCTCGTCTTTATTGCATGCTTTTTTGGTATTTGCTATCGGTTATTTAATGAGACCAATAGGTGGGGTATTTTTTGGGATACTGGGAGATCGTTTTGGTAGAAAAACTGCTTTAAGTACATCTATATTTTGTATGTCTCTGCCAACGGCACTAATTGGCATATTACCAACTTATGACAATATAGGTGTTACCGCAACTATATTAATGATTCTACTTCGGATGCTGCAAGGTTTATCAATGGGCGGAGTACTTACTGGCTCAATTGCATTTGCTATTGAACATACAGGTAAGGTACATCGTGGCTTTACTGGCAGTATACCAATGTCCAGTATTTGTATTGGTCTATTATTTGGATCACTCATTTCGCAGCTTATACAAAGCCTTTTATCAGGACAACAATTTAATGATTGGGGGTGGAGAATACCATTTTTATTAGGAATTTTTATTTTATTTGCTGGACTTTATATAAAAAAATATACCAGTGAAACCCCTAGTTTTCAAAGTATAAAAGAAAATGGTGGGATTTTAAAATCTCCTCTGAAAAAAGTTATCTCTGTATATTGGATTGATATGTTAATATCAATCTTCATCAATTCTACAGGTTCAGTAATATTCTATCTACAAGCTACTTATCTAATGTCATTTTTGAGGATAAATCGTGGTTTTACCGATGACCAAGTTAGCAATTTAGCTAATTATTGTTATATAATCATGGCTATTGTTACTTTATGTTCTGGCTATTTATCTGATGTAATTGGTCGAAAGAAAATTTTTGTGATTAATTTACTGGTAATTATTTTAGTTATTCCTTTTTTGATGAATGTAATTGAAACTGGAGAATTTTATTTTATAATTATATCTCAAATCGTATTATCAATTTTAGCTGCTTGTTATATTGGTCCTGAACCTGCACTGCAAGCTGAATTTTATCCAACCAATATCAGAAATACTGCTTTATCATTGTCTTATAATACAGCAACCAGTATTTTTGGTGGTACAACACCTTTAATACTAGAATATCTTGTACAAAAAACTGGTACTATTACTTCATCTATTTATTATGTAATTGCTTGTGCTATTTCAAGCCTAATAGCTCTTTGTTTTTATAAGGATCGTTCAAGAGGGTAACAACTAATCTAAAAATTTTTCTAGTATTTATAGCAAAATTATCTATAAACTACTTAGTGGCTTGATAAAAATAATATATACTAGCCATATTACAATTTTTGATAAACAATAAACTTTAATTTTATGACAGAAGTGATAGCTAAAGAACAATTAGAACAATATATAAATCAAATAGAAGGGCTTGAACAAGAAAAAGCTGAATTATCTGAAGCAATAAAAGATATATTTGATGCAGCCAGCTCTAGTGGCTTTGATACCAAGGTCATGAAGTCGGTGTTAAAACTAAAAAAACTTGATAGAAATAAGCTAGCTGAACAAGATGCGATCTTAGAATTGTATAGACAAGCTCTCGGTATATAAATTAAAGAATTCAATAATGCAATTATATCCATTAAGGCTTTTACCTGATAAAATCAACTTTGATTTTATCAGATTTAAAAAAGTAAGTTATACGATATCCATTATTTTATCTCTTGTAAGTATTATTTGGATAGGGATTTACAAATTTAATTTTGGTATTGATTTTGCTGGTGGGATTGTTATAGAAGTGCGGCTTGATCAAGACCCTGATTTAACCAAAATGCGTGAAGTGCTTAATAACCTTAAGATTGGTGAAGTAGTATTGCAAAATTTTGGTAATCAGCATGATTTGTCAATACGAGTTGGCAGCAATAGTGAAGATACTTTAATGCAAAATATTGAGCTTATCAAATCAACTTTAAAAAACCAATTTCCTTATAAATTTGAGTATCGTAAAGTAGATTTTGTCGGTCCACAAGTTGGTACTCAATTGATAAAATCAGGAATAACAGCACTAATTCTTTCATTTCTTGCCATAATGGTTTACACTTGGGTTAGATTTGAGTGGTATTTTGGGCTTGGTATACTTGTAGCTTTGTTACATGACGCCATACTAAGCTTAGGTTTTATGAGTGTAATGAGGCTAGACTTCAATTTAAGCTCCATAGCTGCTATTCTTACCATAATAGGTTATTCTGTGAATGATTCAGTAGTTATCTATGATAGAATCAGAGAAAATTTACGCAAATCACATAAGAAAGTAATGCCACAAATTATTAATCTGAGTATTAATGAAACTCTGTCTAGGACTATTCTAACAGTTGTTACAACCTTACTCGCAAACCTAGCTTTGGTAATATTTGGTGGGGAAGCTATTTATAGTTTTAGTGTATTAGTGTTTTTTGGTATAATAGTTGGTACATATTCATCTATTTTTATATCTGCTCCTATATTGACCTACTTCAAAAACTTGAAGAATTGATAAATCAAGTTTCTAGATAAAATTTTTGGATAAAAGCTGAGTGGCAAAATTGAAGTAGAGGTCTTCAATTCTGCTACAAAATAATAATAAATATTAAAAAAAATTAGTTTAAAAAATGTTTATTAAAAATTTTGATAGTAAAGGTTTTCTATATCAATGTACTGATTTAGAAAAACTAACAGAGCTAATGAAAAACAGTAAAATATCTGCTTATATTGGTTTTGATTGTACAGCACAATCTTTACATGTAGGTAGTCTGATGCAAATTATGATACTGCGTTTATTGCAACAATATGGTCATAAACCAATAGTACTCCTAGGAGGGGCAACTAGTAAAATTGGTGATCCTACTGGTAAAGATGAGGCAAGGAAATCTTTAACAAAAGAAGAAATTGCCCAAAATGCTGAAGGTATAAAAAAATCATTATCAAAATTTATTAAATTTGGTACTGGGAAAAATGATGCAATATTAGTTGATAATTCAAATTGGCTAGAATCGTTAAATTACTTAGATTTTCTTCGCAATTTTGGTAGTTTTTTTTCTGTGAATCGTATGTTATCTATGGACTCTGTAAAATTACGTTTAGAGAGAGAGCAACATATGAGTTTCTTAGAATTTAATTATATGTTGCTACAAGCCTACGATTTTTATCATTTAAATAAACTATATGGTTGTTCCTTACAAATAGGTGGTAGTGACCAGTGGGGTAATATAGTAATGGGCGTTGATTTTACAAGGAAACTAACAGGTAATGAAGTCTTTGGTATGACTACGCCCTTACTAACAACTGCTTCTGGCAACAAAATGGGCAAGTCTGTTGGTGGAGCTGTGTGGCTAAATGAGGATATGTTAAGCCCGTACGATTATTATCAATATTGGCGGAATTGTGAAGATCAAGATGTGGTCAAGTTCGCAAAATTATATAGTGAGTTAGGAGAAGATGCCATGCAAGAGTTTATCTTACTTAGTGCATCTGATATTAATAGTGCCAAAAAGCAATTAGCCTTTAATTTAACTAAACTTTGTCATGGTAAAGAGGCAGCTATGACAGCTTTAGAAACAGCTACCAAGCTTTTTGAACAAAGAGAAATTGATTGCAATTTACCAACTATTTATCTAGAACAGGGGAGGTTAGCTCTAGGTATTCCAGCATATGAATTACTTTATGAAGCAGGTCTTGCTAAATCAAAATCCGAAGGACGTCGGTTGATTAGAGGGGCTGGAGCAAAAATCAATAATCAATTAATCCAAGACGAAAACACGGTTATTGACTTGACCTTTATGCAGGACAACCAAGTTATTAAGATCTCCGTAGGTAAGAAAAAATATGTGTTGATCAGGTTGACATAATAGTGAACGAAAAAATATATCTCTTTGGCAAACTCGTTTATGTGCAAGGATTTAAAGAAGCCACGAAACCTTGACCCACAGCGGACGATGATGTACGTAAGGAGCAGAGTACCAAGAGTACGAATAAATTACCAGCAGAAGTAGAGTTTGCCAAAGAGATATATTATTATACCATTTCCCAAAACTAAATTGCTACTCGGAGTACGAGTGTCGGCTACCTTCGCGTACAACTAGTCACACTACTGGACAAAAAGGTTAGGTTGGTTGCACAAAGTGTAACTTAAACAATTTTATGATTAAGGAATCAAAAAATTGCTTAGAACGACTATAAGCTTGTTTAATTGATCTTATACCTAACTGTAGTACAGAATAACTCCTACATCCTAGCGTTTTCTTCATTTTTATCGGTTGCTCTTGCTCTCCAATTGCTCCTATTTTTCTTGCCATTGCATATGCTATAAATAAACATTTTATAAAATTCTCTAATCGCACTTTACTCTTTATATGCGTATCTTCCATTCTAAAACCATTACTTTTGCACCCTTTAAAGGCTGCCTCGATATCCCATCTCTTCCGATATATTTCATATCCGTTTGACATGTTCTTACTATACACTATCGATAGATATTTTCCGCTTGCTAATTTGATATGATCAAATTTCACTGGGACAGAATAAAACCTTGTAGAAAAATTTCTTATCTTTATTTCTTTCATGCTATCGATCCTAATCCATTGACCTTGTTTATTAACTATTCTATTTGTCCTTCTCACCCTTAATGCATAATTAATATTTTTATTGTGAAGATAGGTAATTAATTTCTCATTATCAAATTCCCTATCTCCTAATATTCCCTCTATCTTTTCCTTACCAAATTCCTCTATAAATTTCGATATTACTGCAATTTGATCGTCTGCCGTACATGCTCCTTTATAAGGAATTATTTTATATATTAATGGCATAGCAATTTTATTATATGATACCGACAATACTAATATATTTCTTATGTAAATTGTAATCAGGTTTTGCTTCATGGGTTCTCCGAAAACTCCTAACGATTAGATTTACAGATTCATAACTACCCTGATAACCTGATATCTTCAACTGTTCGTATAGCTTCTTACCAGTCATCCTACGTCTGACTGGTTCTTTGATATTCTCTGCTAATAGTTGATTTAACATCGCAAGATATTCACCCAAAACTGGCTTAGCTTTAGTATATTTGGCTAATTCAAATTTGGTTACATCACTGCGTATAACTTTCTTAACGGTATTTTTTGATATATTAAGCTCTTTGGCAATTGCTTTAATTGCTTTGCCATCAACATGATACATTTTGCGTATTTTTGCAATTGATTCCACGATAAACACTCCCTAAAAACTCCTTAAAAAAACCTGAGTTGCCAATTAATTTATAAGAGCAGAGCTAGGTTTTATGAACATTTGAAGTTAATTTGTAACATTAAAACACTTAATAAAAACTATATTTTTTAGAAATATGTTTGTATTAAAAATGTTTTAGTATCGAGCCTCACATGAAACCAGCGTTAAATATAGCTTTTGCCAGTATAATTAATTGGCAACTCGGGTTAAATAGTAAACCCATTTAGGAGTAAAGTCCATATTTATTGATCAATCTTAATTTCTCTAATCTTTTATATCTTCCATTCTTGCAACTATACTCAAATGATTTGAAGAATTGGATTTGAAAATGAATGGTGAGAAGGCGTAGCGTACATATAGTATAGTTACGCATGCGAATCCATGATATTTTCAAAAAACAATTCGTAGGAGCAGAAGAGTATATCTGAATAATATAGCTGAACAAGAGCACCGCTTTATCAAGAAACGAGCTAAGTCAATGCTTGGTTTAAAATTTTTCGTTCTGCTGTGGTTACTATCACTGATATAGAAAATATTCGTATGATTCAAAAAAGACAAATTACTGGAGCTAATAATAACCTCAGCATCCGTAATGGAAGTCAATAAGAAAATAATAACTTAACATAAATTTTCATTGCAAGAAGAATTATTTTTTACAATAGAATGCATAAAAGCTAGTAATTTACGCATAACAGCAACAAGTTCAGATTTTAGAATGTTATTGACATCGTAGAAAATAATACTTGCAATCCAAATTTAAGTTAGTATAATCCTGGTCGGAAGCAAAATAACCGTTGCAAACGGTTATTTATTTTTTAAATAAAATCTATAAGGTTGTCTATGGCAAATAATTAGTTAATTAATAAGATTTTTATAAGAACAACGTAATAAATTTATGAAACAGGCGTGATTTATGACTAAAACAACATTGAAAGATATCCAAAATAGTGAAGTTTCTTTAAGTAAAACAATCCCTCAATATCCTAATGAAGTGAAGAAAGCAGCTATTATGTATGGAAACAAAGCTGCTAACTTAATGTATTTAAAAGGGAAATTACTTCCAGAATTCTTAATACAAGCTGATAATAATGACAGTTTTGGTATAAAAATTCAAATACCAGAATTTCTGAAATTTTCACATGATACAATATTTAATTATTTGAAATCTCATAACGTAGATATTGAACAAAACTGGTTAAAGTTTGTTGAATTTTTTAACAAACAGCCTAACAAGGAGACTATAGACGATAACGCTAAACAAACTCTACAGGATATTAAGGACAGTATTAAACAATGTTTCTCTGAAAACACTATAAATTTGGATGGATTAAATAGTTTTATATCAGATTTAGGACCAAACTCTTATGTAATGTTCAGAAGTACAGGGCACGAAGATTCAGAGGAATTTGCAAACCCAGGTGGAAACATAAGCTCTATATCTAGCTCTGTTTTTAGTGAAATAAATCAACCTATTGTTGATGTAATAGCAGGTTATTTTGATGAAAAATCTCTATCACAGCGGTTAAAAGCTGGTGATGATATTACAAAATTGCCATTTGTACCTTTATTAGCCCAATTGATGATTCATGAAGAAGATGAATCTATTGTTGTTTCGGGAGTAGCGTATAGTGGTCGTGGTACTACTACGATTAATGCAGCTTTTGGTCATGGAGAATATGTTGTAAATAGCAAAGGTCCTTCACACAGTTTTTATATTACTGAAAACAATATGGTCTATCCAACAAAGAGTCCTCAAGATTATCGATTACAAGCTAAAATTAACAATGGAAAACTGTCTTTAGACACAATAATTAATACTAATAAACCCGAGTTGCCAATTAATTATACTGGCAAAAGCTATATTTAACGCTGGTTTCATGTGAGGCTCGATACTAAAACATTTTTAATACAAACATATTTCTAAAAAATATAGTTTTTATTAAGTGTTTTAATGTTACAAATTAACTTCAAATGTTCATAAAACCTAGCTCTGCTCTTATAAATTAATTGGCAACTCGGGTTAATAATACAAAATATGCTGATAGTTTACCTGAGCCAGTTTCATTATATTTGCACCAATTTGTACAGTTTGTCAAAGAAGAATATAGTGGTATGGAAGTGGATGTAGAATTTGTTTATGATCCTAAAGATAACAAAATATCTATAGTGCAAGTACGATCAAAACCTGATGGAGATCGCACCCTACAACAGCCCTCAGCATTAAGTCCAGAATCTCTAATAAAAATTGCTGAAGAGGGTGGTAAAGTACTAAAGGGTAGCACAATCACACAGGATATCAATAATAGTCAATTAATTAAAGAAGTTGAAGAAATTTTAGTTTTCAACAATATAAATGAGGCTTTAGATGCATATCTTTCTTCAGCTAATGAGGTTAAGGCTGTTATTATACAAAATGACGCTTCACCTAATTCTCATGAAGCAGGAGAATTTGCTTTCAAGGGAATACCAGTAATTAGAATTAAGGATCTCACTAAGGTTAAGGAGCTAGTACAAGAGTTGAATGCAGGGAAGCAACTAGTTATAGATCCACAGCATAAATCTATTATTCAATTACCAACAACATATAAAGAATTGACATACCAACAACTACAAGATGACGGGATTATAGTACCTGGTATCTTTTCTTCTACTTTATCACCTCATGTAAGCCCATATTCGCATAAGTTTAAGCATGTTGACACTACTAATGATGATGTTATTAACACTGATAATGATAAACTAGGTGATCTAGTGGTAATGTCAAACAGCTCCGATGAGAGCCTTGCACAACAAGCTTCAACTAACTTATTTCAATTATTGAAGACATTAATTTTTAAAAATAACACTACAAAAAGTGCTGGTACATACGCAGAAATTCTTGAAAAGCTAGACTGTTTAAGTAATCCAACATCAGCAAATATTAACGAGGTTCAAGAAATATTTAATAGTGCTTATAAATTAAAGAACAAAGGATTGATATCCCAAAAACTGTTTATACAAATAGCATTATCCAGTGCTGAATTAATTATGTCTATTAATACATATAATAGCACCAAGAATGCAAAAACATCAAATATAGAACAACAAGATATTATAACAAACTATTTAAATATTCATCAAAAATTCCAAGGGCTAATTATCACAACATTAGGTGATAATGATGTATTATCTAGTTCTTTGCTACAAGACTTAACCACAACTCACCATCAACGAGAAACTGCAAAAATTCTAGAAAGTGCAGGATTAAATTTATCTACTAATCAAAAAGCTTATTTTAACGAAGTAACTAAATTAGCAAAATTTTTTATAACCGATAATGATAAGAAAAATTGGCTAAAATTTTGTATAGACTTGGCTAAAGATAAAGAAATTTTTTTATAAGCTCTTGGAACACTGGTAAAAGAAATAACAATCCTAGATATTCCTGGAGCATGGTGTAATACTGAATTTGTTGATAGTTATAAGGTAGAGACAAATTCTAGAAAGCTTTTAAAAAATCTAGGGTCAAAGTTAGCTCATATTGTTGAAAACAATACTAACAGTATAGAAAAAATTAATAGTTTGATCCAAGAAATGAAAGAAAAAGTCGTTGATTTCCGCGATCCAAGTAAATTTGAAGCTCTATATAAACACTTTGAGTCTACAACAGAAGAGATTGAAGAGCTATTAGGATATAAGGATTCTCAGGATTCTATAATGAATCTTATACTTGCAAAACAAATGAATGATTTTGTGAATGTTTTAGACCTGAGCATAAAATCTATGTCAACATCCTCAATATATCAGGACAAGAAGCAACAAGCATCTAATTTTAAGCAAATGCTACATGACATGTTTGAGGTGGCAAAAACTTACAAATTGATCGTCAATACTAATTCAGATGATTTGAAATTGATTATGATGCATATAAGAAAAATGTTGCAAGGTTCAAAAGAATTCAACTCATCAGATCTCTCTCCCTCAAAGGAATTTAATGTTAATATAGCTATGAGTACCAACGGAAAAATGCTAAAAGAAATGCTAAACTCTTGTAAGACCTTAGCAGATTGTTTTACCTTACTTCATCAACTATTAATAGACTTAAGCAGTAAAGCAACAAAATGGCATGATAATATAGATCCTCCAAATCTACTGAAACATATACGTGAAGAACTATTGTCTATAAGTTACTTTGGCTATACTACTAAATTATCTAGTTCTTATATAGCTAAAGAAAAATATACAAATAATTACAATATTGTCTTAGATAATCATTCTGCCTCAGTATCAGTGGTATACAATATCGATACTAAAGCTACTACATTAAAATTTACTATAACAGGGATGAATGCTTACCATCAACGTTGGGATGAAATAGCATTGTTTAGTGCATTCAGTCTAGATGTACTTTCAAAAATACAAAACTTACGCTATGTAAGGTTCTAAATAGCGTAAAGAGGGTGAACGTAACTGCTGTTGCATATAATGATCTAAAAGCCCTAACTTTATTTGATAAACCGTCTTACCTATTTTGTGTGCAGTTCTTTTTAGAAAAGCCCACACTAAAAATGCACAACTAATGTGATTACGCTGGATGCGTTGTTTTCTGCATTGGCATCGTTCTATACCGGTAAGTTGCTTGATTTCTCTATGCATGCTCTCAATTACCCAACGAAAGCCACACTCATCTTGTACGGCTTTAGAAGATTTTTGAGTTTTGTTATTGGTAACAATATAATCAACTCTGTTGGTAGAAACAGTAAGTTTAAACAAATTAACATGCTTATCTTTTGCAAAGCCCTTTATATGAATCTCCACTCCGCTCTTAATTTCCTCATCTGAAAACGTTAACTTGCTAACAGCTTTATAAGGCTTAGAAGAGGAAGTTTTAGTAACGTTTCTATTTGCTTTAATAGGAGCATAATAATATTTACCCAAGGAATCAACATGTTGCATAATTTTATGCGTAGCATACCATGTGTCAAAAAGCACAGTTTGAAAAGGAATCTTTTTGCTATACACAGCATTATTTAACATATTTAATAGGTGTTCTACTTTTGTCGCTCCATCATGTTCGGGCGAAAAAATTCGGTAATCTATTACCCAAAACTTATTAATATCCGGATTATAATATACCAAACTTACTACTCCTATACCAGTAGTAATACCACCTGTAGCCCCACTGTACTGTGATCTAGCAATTTCTATTTTCTTGGTATTTCTTTTATTTAACACCGTATCATCAAATATTGTATATCCGTTAGGCGATAAAATAACATCATCCTTAATATGTTCCCATAACAAAGAAGGTGTATATTTTTCATTTTTTAAAAATCTATTAATAACATCATGGCTACATTTTTTGGCATGTTCAGCATAGTAGGTCAAACTATAATTCTTTTGACTCACTATTAGAAATTGACAGTAATCTATCCTATTAACTGGTATTGCTTGCAATTTTATCCTCTTGGCATTTGTAAATTATACTCAACATAATGTACCATTTTTTTTCTCATAGCGTAAGTTTTGTCTATTGACCACCTTAAATTAGTGACTTTAACCATTTGTACTAGTTCTAAAGCTCCAGAAGCTGTTTTTGCTATGGTAGCATTTTCATCAGGTGCATTATCTAGAGGTAATATTATGGTCGTGATGTCAAAAGAAGCTGCACTACGAATAATAGCACCAATATTTTGTGGATCGGTTATTTGATCCAAAATAGCAACTTTACAATTAGGAATAGTTATGTCAATATCTTCAATACGATTAGAGAAGATACTTTTAACGTTAGCGGCTATTCCCTGATGATTATGATTTGAACCAAAAAGACGGGTTAAGTAATCTATGTTGGTAATCTCATACGGGTGGTTAGAGATTAAATTTTTGTGCAAATTGAAAATATCTTCTGTACATAAAGCATTTTGAATATAACGTTTTGGGTTGCTTAATGTTGCAAATACTGGATGTTTGCCGTATATATAGTGCAAATCTTTAGAAATTTTAGCTTTATTTCTCATCTTATTAGAACCTAGAGTAATTTATTCTTGACACAAACTACTATTTATTATAGAAAGTTACAACTGATAAACGTTCTGAAGTAATATAAGTTTAATATTAGCTTATTTAGGTTCTGTGAACGTTTCTATGTAATGAGTAGATTTATAGGCATTTTCGTTCTCGAATCCTCACGTACATTTAGTACGCTACGGTTCTGCGAGCGAAAATGCCTATAAATCTACTCATTACATAGAAACGTTCACAGAACCTAGGATAGTTCAAGAGAAAAGGGTCGGGATCATTTGAGTTTCAGCTTTATAACAAAAAAGATGTCCTTTCCGCGTAGGCGAGTCCATGATACCTAACAGCCATTTAGGTTGTTTTTTGGATTGCTGCCGCGGGAAGGATATCGAGACTTCTTAAATTGATACCCATGCGATGCACAGGAATAATAATGATGTATTAAAGGGTTGTATCCTTATTTATAAAGGCTTGTAGCCCGAAGTTCAAATGTCCTTGGAAAAGAGCAGAGAAGATTTGTTGGTACTTATACTAAGTTATATATATGCTTTACGTTTAATTAGACCATTTAATACTTGCGTAAATTCTTTGGAGGAATGGTCGAGTGGTCAATGGCAGCAGACTGTAAATCTGCCCGCGTGAGCGTACGAAGGTTCGAATCCTTCTTCCTCCACCACAAGTTGGTTAGGTAGATACGCGGGTGTAGCTCAATGGTAGAGCTCCAGCCTTCCAAGCTGGCCACGTGGGTTCGATTCCCATCACCCGCTCCAAGAGTATTGGTGATAATTGGAAATTGGATAAATTTGTATTTTTATGTTAAATTGTATTAAATCTTAAATTGTGGAGAATGAATTATGGCAAAGGTAAAATTTGAAAGGGATCTACCCCATTGTAATATAGGTACTATAGGACACGTAGATCATGGTAAGACTTCTTTAACAGCTGCAATAACTTTAGTGTTATCAAAAGAAGGTGGAGCACAGGCTACTAATTATGATGACATTGATAAAGCTCCTGAAGAGAGGGAAAGGGGTATAACTATTGCTACTGCTCACGTTGAATATAGAACTAAAAAAAGGCATTATGCTCACATTGATTGTCCTGGTCACGCAGATTATATAAAGAATATGATAAGTGGTGCAGCTCAAATGGATGCTGCTATATTGGTAGTATCTGCTGCTGATGGTCCAATGCCCCAAACAAGGGAACATATATTGCTTGCTAAGCAAGTTGGCGTACCTGCAATAGTTGTATTTTTGAATAAAGTTGATATGGTTGATGATCCAGAATTGCTTGACTTAGTAGAAATGGAAGTCAGAGAACTTTTATCAATGTATGATTTTCCTGGAGATGATATACCAGTTATCAGAGGTTCAGCTTTACAGGCTCTAGAAGGAAAACCTGAAGGTGAAGCTGCGATTAAAGAGTTGATGAATGCTATTGATGAATATATACCTCAACCTGAGAGAGATACAGATAAACCTTTCTTAATGTCGATAGAAGATGTATTTTCTATTTCTGGAAGAGGTACGGTTGTTACTGGTAGAATCGAAAAAGGTATAGTAAAAGTTGGTGAAGAGGTAGAGATTGTCGGTATAAGAGATACTCAAAAAACTACTTGTACTGGTGTGGAAATGTTTAAGAAGCTATTAGATCAAGGTGAAGCCGGTGATAATGTTGGTATATTACTGCGTGGAACTAAAAGGGAAGATGTATGCAGAGGTCAAGTGTTAGCTAAGCCTGGAAGTATAACTCCGCATACTGAGTTTGAAGCTGAAGTTTATGTACTTACCACGAAAGAAGGTGGTCGTCATACAGCATTTACAGATAAATATCGACCACAGTTTTATTTTAGAACGACTGACGTAACTGGAGAAATCACTTTGAAAGATGGTAAAACAATGGTGATGCCTGGTGATAATGCGAATCTGAAAATTGCATTGATCGCTCCGATAGCTATGGAAGAGGGAGTACGTTTTGCTATACGTGAAGGTGGTAGGACAGTAGGAGCTGGTGTAGTATCAAAGATTATAAAATAATAAGAAATAGTCGAAAAAGTTCAGGATGACTATTTTTTTAGGGTTAGGCAAAATATGTTTAATTAGAGTAAGTCTATTAAAGAATGTGCTTTGACTGGTCTAGCTGTTTATAAAAAGGTTTAGTTAATGAAAAATAATCAAAAAATCAAAATTCGTTTAAAGTCGTTTGATCACCGCTCGCTTGAGCAAGGTACTAGAGAAATAGTAGGGGCTGTTAAAAGAACCGGTGCTGATATAATTGGTCCAATTCCGTTGCCAAGGACAATTGAGAGATTTACCGTTAATAGGTCTCCGCATGTCAATAAAAAATCAAGGGAGCAATTTGAAATTAGAATTCAGAAAAGACTTTTGATAATAAGTTATCCAACTCCTCAGACTGTTGATGCTTTAAAAAAAGTTGATTTGCCTGCTGGTGTTGATGTTGAGATTAAGTTGGAGAGTGTTGAGTGATGAGAACCGGTTTAATTGCTAAAAAAATTGGTATGAGTTCAATTTTTAATGAAAAAGGTGAGAGATTTACCGTTACTTTTCTACAAGTTGAAGATTGCCAAGTAGTAGGACAAAAGACCCTAGAAAGGGATGGCTATAATGCTTTGGTTATTGGGGTAAAAGATAAAAAATTATCTAAAGTAACAAAACCAATGAAGCAGGTATTTGCTAATGCTCAAGTTACGCCAAAGGAAAAATTGAAGGAATTTAGAATTTCTGAAGCTTGTTTCCTTGATGTAGGTTTTGTATTGCATGTGGATCATTTTGTTATTGGTCAGTTTATAGATGTTGTAGGTACTACTATTGGTAAAGGTTTTGCTGGTAGTATGAAAAGGCATAATTTTAGAGGACTTGAAGCTTCACATGGTGTATCTGTGTCTCACCGTTCGCATGGTTCTACTGGTGGTAGACAAGATCCTGGTAAAGTATTTAAGAATAAGAAAATGGCTGGTCACATGGGAAATACAAGAGTTACTATTCAAAATTTGAAAGTAGTCGATACTGATATGGAAAAAAGCATAATCATAGTTAGTGGAAATATTCCTGGTTCAAAAGGATCTTATGTCTACATTAAGGATGCTATTAAGAAAACCATTACAGCTATAGGATAAACTATATGAAAGCCAAATTATTAAATCTTGAAAATGAAGCTGTTGGTGAGATTGATTTAGATAACGAAGTTTTTGCCGTAGATTTTGTTAGGGAAGATATTATCAAGCTTGTTGTTGATTGGCAGAGAGCTAAAGCTATGGCTGGTACACATCAAACAAAGACAGTGTCGCAAGTATCTGGTACTACAAAGAAACCTTTTAAGCAAAAAGGTACGGGTAATGCAAGGCAAGGATCTTTAAGATCTGTCCAAATGAGAGGTGGTGGAGTTTCTCACGGTCCAGTAACAAGGAGTCATGCTACAAAATTACCAAAAAAAGTTAGAAAACTTGGTTTAAAACATGCTTTATCAGAAAAATTGGCTGAGGGAAAGCTGCTAATAGTAGATTCTTTAAAATTACATGAATCCAAAACTTCTAATCTTATAAAATTATTAAATAATTTTCATGGTAAAAGTTATTTTATTGTTAGTGGTGATGAAGTTGATATCAATTTTTCTTTGGCAGTACAAAATATTCCAAATACTATTTCAGTACCGCAAATTGGTGCAAATGTTTATGATATAATACGCCATGATTATGTTTTGTTATCACAAGAAGCTGTAGATGCTTTAGAAAAGAGGTTAAAGTGAAGTCTTATAAACATTATGATATTATTAGGAATCCTGTGATCACTGAGAAGACCAATATTTTATCTGAGCAACAAAATAAGTTTACTTTTCATGTTGCTGGTAGTGCTGAGAAAGCTTCTATCAAGATGGCTGTTGAAAAGATTTTTCAGGTTAAGGTTAAAAAAGTTAACATAATGAATGTAAAAGGTAAGAGAAAAAGATTCAAGGGTGTTAATGGCAGACAATCAGATAAAAAGAAAGCAATTGTGACGTTAGAAAAAGATTATACTATTGATTTTACTGGGGGTATTAAATAAATGGCTTTAAAAACGTTTAATCCAGTTACTCCATCCCTTAGAGAATTAGTACAGGTTGATAAATCTGATCTTTGGAAGGGTAAGCCTCATAAACCTTTAACTAAAGGTTTATCTAAGACTGGTGGTAGAAATAATTTGGGCAGAACCACTTCTTGGCATAGAGGAGGAGGGCATAAAAGACTTTATCGTATAATCGATTTTAAAAGAAATAAACAGGATATATTTGCCACTGTTGAAAGAATAGAATATGATCCTAACAGAACTTCCTTCATTGCTTTAATTAAATTCGATGATGGTGAGTATTCTTATATTTTAGCACCACAAAAGCTTATTGTAGGAGATAGAATAGTATCAAGTGATAAAGCTGACATAAAAGTAGGAAATTGTTTATCTTTGAAATCTATTCCTGTTGGTACTACTTTACATAATGTAGAAATGAAAGTTGGTAAAGGTGGTCAAATTGCAAGATCTGCTGGTACTTCTGTTAATTTAGTAGGTAAGGATTCGGGTTATGCACAGATCAAGCTTCGATCTGGAGAATTTAGATTGATACCGTTAGATTGTAAGGCTACCATAGGTGTTGTTTCAAACCCTGATCAAAAGAATACCAATTTAGGTAAGGCCGGAAGAAATAGATGGCTAGGTTGGAGACCACATGTTCGTGGTGTTGCAATGAATCCATTCGATCACCCACATGGGGGAGGAGAAGGAAAAACTTCTGGTGGTCGCCATCCAGTGACTCCATGGGGTTTCCCAACTAAGGGTAAGAAAACACGTAAGAATAAGCTTACATCAAAATTTATTATTAAGAGAAGAAAGTAATTAGGTAGTAATTATGGCTCGTTCAGTTTGGAAAGGACCTTTTGTAGATGGTTATCTGATAAAAAAAGTACAAAAATTGATTGAATCTGGTAAATCAGAAATGATTCAGACTTGGTCTAGAAGGTCAACAATTTTACCATTTTTTGTTGGAATAACATTTGCTGTACATAATGGAAATAAATTTATACCTGTTACTGTAAGTGAAGAAATGGTTGGTAAAAAATTAGGTGAATTTTCTCCAACTAGGACTTTTCATGGTCATGGCACAGATAAAAAAGTTAAGAGAAAATAGATATGGTGAAGGTGAATAAAGGCTCTACTACAGCAATTGCTAAGTCTCTTAGAGTGAGTCCGAGGAAATTGAATTTGGTTGCAACTTCTATTAGGAATATGAAAGTGTCTGAGGCTCTAATTCAGCTTACCTTTTCCCCTAGAAGAATTGCTCAAGATGTAAAAAAATGTTTACAGTCTGCTGTTGCTAATGCTGAAAATAATTTTGGTTTAGATATTGATACTTTGTTTATTACTTCTGCAACTGTAGGTAAGGCGTTGGTGATGAAAAGAATTATGCCAAGAGCTAAAGGAAGAGCAACAAGGATTAATAAATTTTTTAGTAATTTATATATTACAGTTACTGAAGTTGAGGGGAAATAAGATATGGGGCAGAAAGTTAATCCGCATGGCTTTAGAGTTGGTCCGACATTAATTAAAGGTTGGGACTCGGTGTTATATGCTGATAAGAAGCAGTATAAAGTCCTTCTTATCCAAGATTTAGAGGTTAGAAATCTAGTTAATAAGAACTATGTGCAAGCACAAGTTAGTAGAGTATTAATAGAGAGGCCTTCTAATAAGAATGTTATAATTAATATTTTTGCTAAAAAGCCTGGAGTTATTATAGGTAAAAGTGGTAACGACATTGATAAATTAAAAAAATCTGTCCAAAAAATTACGGGTTTAGAAGAAATATATATTAACATACATGAAGTAAAGAAGCCTAATATAGACTCTAACATTATTGCTCAAACGATTGCTATGCAGCTTGAAAAAAGAGTGTCTTTTAGAAAAGCTATGAAAACCGCTATCCAAGCCTGCTTTAAGCAAGGAGGGTTAGGTATAAAGGTTGCTTGTTCTGGACGTTTAGCTGGAGCTGAAATAGCGAGAACAGAGTGGTATAGAGAAGGTAGAGTACCTTTACATACTTTGAGAGCTGATATTGACTATGCGACTGCTGAAGCTATGACAACTTATGGAGTTATAGGTATAAAGGTTTGGGTCTATAGGGGTGATCATGTGGAAAATAGAAAGAAACATAATTAATTTTGAAGTAAAATAATGTTAGCTCCGAAAAAACAAAAATTTAGAAAAGCACATAAGGGGAGAGTTTCCTCAAAAGCAAAGGCTGGTACTATGCTAGCTTTCGGTTCTTTTGGCTTGAAATCGTTAGATGGTTTAAGGGTTACCGCAAGACAAATAGAGGCAGCAAGAAAGGCTGCAGTTCGTTGTATGAAAAGGCAGGGGAGATTATGGATTAAAATTTTTCCGGATTTGCCTGTGTCAAAGAAGCCTGCGGAAGTTAGAATGGGTAAAGGAAAAGGTTCTACTGAATTTTTTGCAGTGAGAGTATCACCTGGAAGAATTATGTTTGAAGTGGAAGGGGTTACAGATGATATAGCGACGAAAGCACTTGAGCTTGCTAGTGCAAAATTGCCTGTAAGAACAAAGATAGTGAGGCGTTATGAATAATTTAGGGGTATCAGCAAAGGAATTGGTTAGGCAGACTACGGAAGAGCTTCACAAAAAGAGAATTTTGTTTAAAAAAGAGTTTTTTAATCTACGGTTTCAAAGAACATTAGGTGAATTACAAAATACTAGCAGGTTTTCTTTTGTAAAAAAAACAATAGCTCGTATTAATACAGAGTTAACTATAAGATCAAAAACTGGAGAATAGGGAAATGCCGAAAAGAGTGCTACAGGGCGTTGTTGTAAGTTCGAAAACTGATAAGACTATTACAGTTAAAGTAGAGCGTAGGTTTAAGCATCCTAAATACAAAAAAATTGTAAAAGTCTCTAAAAAATATGCTGCTCATGATCCAGAGAATACTTATAAGGATGGTGATAAGGTTAGTATAGTTGAAAGTCGTCCTATATCTAAAACTAAGTCTTGGGTGGTGTTAGGGGATGTAAAGGTGTCTCTCTAATGATAGGTTTGGTTGTCACAGAATGGTGAGTTTTATCCTTTGACTTTGTTATTTAGATTGTTTATTTTGTTGCGTTATTAAATTCTCAAGTGGAAGTAAGTTATGATTCAGATGCAGAGCATCTTAGATGTTGCGGATAACTCTGGTGCTAAAAAAATTATGTGTATTAAAGTGCTTGGTGGTTCACATCACATGATAGCAAATCTTGGGGATGTCATTGTGGTATCTATAAAAGAAGCTTTACCAAGCGGAAAAGTAAAAAAAGGTGACGTACATAGGGCTCTAATTGTTAGAACAAAAAAGGGTGTTAGAAGGGCAGATGGTAGTACAATTAAGTTTGATTCTAATGCAGCAGTACTTTTAAATAAGCAAGGAGAACCAATAGGTACAAGAGTTTTTGGTCCTGTAACTAGAGAATTAAGGGCAAAAAAATTCGTTAAGATTATGTCACTTGCAGAAGAGGTGTTGTAATGATTAAGCTAAAAATTAAGAAAGGTGATGAAGTTATTGTTATCACCGGAAAAAATAAGGGAAAAAAGGGTAAGGTCTTAAAGGTTTTGCCTGAGCAAAATAGAGCTATTGTTTCGGGTATAAATATTGTTCGCAAGCATGTTAAGGCGAGTAAAACAAGTGAAGGTGGCATAGTGTCAAAGGAATTATCCATACATATATCCAATGTTGCTCACATAGATCCTAAAACAGGTAACCATACAAAAGTTGCTTTTAAATTTCTAGAAGATGGCTCTAAAGTAAGAGTAGCTAAGAAGTCTGGTGAAATTATTAGTAATAAGGAAGGTAAGTAATGTTGCTCAGGTTTAAAGATTTATACACTAAAGAGATTGTACCAAACTTACAGAAAGAGTTTGCGTACAAGAATAAACATCAAATGCCTAAGGTTGTAAAAATTGTTGTTAATATGGGTGTTGGTGAGACGGTTGCAGATTCTAAGGTAATTAATAATGCTGTCAATGATCTAACTCTAATTTCAGGACAAAAGCCTTTAGTAACTGAGGCCAAAAAGTCTATTGCTACTTTTAAGCTTCGTGAAGGTATGAAAGTTGGTTGTAAAGTTACTCTGCGCAAAGATAGAATGTATGATTTTTTAGAGAGATTAGTAATCGTTGCTCTACCGCGTATTAAAGAATTTAGAGGTTTCTCAAGCAAAAGCTTTGATGGTAGAGGTAATTTTACTTTTGGTATAAAAGAACAGATTGTTTTTCCAGAGATTAATTACGACAAGATAGATGTAATTCGTGGTATGGATATCACGATTGTTACAAGTGCTATGAATAATGAAGAAGGTAAATTATTACTTTCTGGCTTTAATTTGCCTTTTTATAATTAATTTTTAGAAGAAAAATAGATGGCTAAAGTAAGTTCTATAAAAAAGAATAATAGAAGAAGAAAGATGGCACAAAGTTTATATAACAAGCGTGCTAAATTAAAGGACAAGATTTACGATAAAACTTTATCTTTGGAAGAAAGATTTTCGTTAGTGATGGTTTTAGCTAAGTTACCTAGAAACTCAGCTATGAATAGAGTTCGAAATCGGTGTGAGCTTACTGGACGTCCAAGAGGAGTGTATAGTAAATTTGGTCTATCGCGAAATAAGCTGAGAGATCTTGGTAGTAAGGGATTAGTTCCTGGTTTGATTAAAGCAAGTTGGTAAAATAGCTTGAATTCGATATAACTTATTATATCGAATTCAAGGGTTAAGTAGAAACAATCAGGTTTGAAGCGGTTCAGTACCTGATTGTTAAAATGTAATATTCTATTCAATAGGTGGTTTTAATAATTAAAATCACCCATTGAATGATGAAAAAAGTTGAAATGCACTCGTAAAAGTCGCTTCAAGGGTACACTTTTTCTTATAACAAAGCCAATTCGATATAAAAATTCTTATATCGAATTGAGGTTAAAATAGTAGGTTTATCGTATGTCAATGACAGATAATATAGCGGATATGTTGACTAGAATTAGAAATGGTCAAAAAAGTAAATTGATGAATATATCTCTACCTTGTTCAAAAATAAAATGTGCTATTTTGGATGTTTTAAAAAAAGAAGGTTATATAAAAGAGTATGTAGTTGTCAAGGATGGTAATATAAGTCATATTGAAGTGGATCTAAAATATTCTGTTAATGGAAAACCTGCTATATGTGAAATAAGTAGAGTTTCAAAACCAGGTAAGAGGATTTATTCTTCTATTGATAAATTAAAAGGATATTATAACAATATGGGTATTTATATTCTTTCTACTTCTAGAGGAGTTTTATCAGATAGAGAAGCACATAGCCAAAAAATTGGCGGTGAAGTAATTTGTAAAGTGTTTTAAGGTATAAAGATGTCACGTATTGGAAAATTACCAGTCCCTGTGCCTGAAGGGGTGAAAGTTGAACTTGATGGGTTGAAAGTTAATGTTGTTGGTCCCAAGGGAGAATTAACAAAAACTTTCGCAGGAAATATAGCAATTTTATTGCAAGATAATCAGCTTTTTGTAAAACCATTAGCAGAGACTAAAAGTGCTAGATCTATGTGGGGTACGGCACGAAGTATAATAAATAGTATGATAAAAGGTGTTAAAGAAGGTTTTACAGAAGAGCTTGAAGTCAATGGCGTTGGTTATAAGGCTTTGGTGAAGGATAAATATTTAAACTTAATGCTTGCTAAAAGTCATAATACTAAAGTAGAAATACCTCAAAATATTAAAGTTACCGCTCCTAAACAAAATCAGATTATATTGGAAAGTGTTGATAAAGAAAAATTAGGTCAGTTTATATCAATTATTATAAAGCAGAGACCACCTGAACCATATAAAGGTAAAGGTATTAAACGCAAAGGTCAATATGTTCAGAGAAAAGAAGGTAAGAAAAATTAAAATTTAAGAGTTAAATATGCGTAGTTCAAAGTTAAAGTTTGATATAAGAAAGGCTAGAGTAAGGTCTAAGATATCAAAATCAAACAGACTCAGGCTGTCTATTTTTAAGTCTGGAAAGCACATATATGCACAAGTCATAGATGACAAACAATCAATAACTATTGCATCTGCTTCGACTTTAGATAAAGAAATTAGACAGTTAAAAAAATCCAACTGTAATATTGGTACAGCCACGAAAGTAGGTGATTTAATAGGCGAAAGAGCATCGCTTAAAGGGGTGCAAGAAGTTGTATTCGATAAGGGTGGTTATAAATATCATGGTGTTGTTAAGGCTTTAGCTGATGCAGCAAGAAAAAAAATGAAATTTTAATTTTAGGTTTAAGAAATGGCTAAAGCTAAAAAAAATACGGGTGAAGCACTAACAGAAACTTTGGTGGATGTAAACAGAGTTACTAAAGTAGTAAAGGGGGGTAGAAAATTCTCTTTTTCTGCTTGTATTGTTGCTGGTGATAAAGCCGGTAAGGTTGGTTATGGTCATGGCAAAGCGAAAGAGGTAACAGAAGCTAGAGCTAAGGCTACTCAAGAAGCAAGGAAAGATATGATTAAAATTCCTCTTTATCAAAATAGAACTATTCATCATGATGTCATTGGTAAAAGTGGAGCAGCTAAAGTCATTTTAAGAAGAGCCAAGGCAGGTACTGGTGTTATCGCTGGTGGTGCTATGAGGGCAATCTTTGATTCTTTAGGAGTTCATGATATTGTTGCCAAATCTTTGGGTTCTAGTAATGTATATGCGATGATTGCTGCAACTTTTGATGCGTTATCTCAACTATCTTCTCCAAAGAATATTGCTGAAAGGAGAGGAAAAAGAATAAATGAGGTATCAACTAAATCTACAAAAGGGCAACAAATAATATCAGAACCAAGTGTGCAAGTTTAAGTAGTGTAATAGTCCTTCCAGCGTAGACTTATGAGTGTCAACTTAAGAAGTTTTGATTGGTAGGTAGCAGAATCTAAAAAATAAAGAAAAATGCATTCTTAAAGCGGTTTTGTGAATGCATTTTAAACCTTAAGCTAAAAACATGATTTTAATCTTTTAAAATCATGTTTTTAGCAAAATATTAATTTAACAATCAGATGCAGAGCCGTCTCAAATCTGATTGTTTCGATAATTTCACCGAATTTGCGTGTGAATGGGGCTTTGAAGCAATGGGCTATAGTGAGTCTTTATATTTAAAGTAAAGTAATAATTGGGTTGTAGGAATTTATGAGTAGTAATCAAGAAAAAGTGAATGAGGTAAAGGTTAAAGTTACCCAAATTGGTAGTAGTATAGGTCGTAAATATGATCAGGAAGAAACCTTGGTAGGTTTAGGTCTAAATAAAATGCATAAATCTGTTATTTTGAAAGATACAAACTCTGTTAGAGGGATGATCAAGAAGGTACAACATTTGTTAAAAGTAGAAAATATAAATTAGAATAAATTAGAGTTTAGAAAATGAAATTAAATGAGTTATCTAACAATTTTGGTGCCAAGAAAGATAAAAAAAGAGTAGGTCGCGGTATTGGCAGTGGTAAAGGTAAAACATGTGGCAGAGGTGTTAAGGGACAGAAATCTAGATCTGGTGTAGCTATCAAAGGTTTTGAAGGGGGGCAGATGCCTATGATTAAAAGATTGCCAAAGAGAGGCTTTAACTGTCCTAGTTCTAAGAAATATAGTGTAGTAAATATTGCTGATATAGAATTTTTAATAGCAGAAAATCGTTTGAACTCAACAGAAGTTGTAACAAAGGATAGATTAGTTGAAGTCGGGTTAATTAAGAATACTAACTTATTGGTTAAGTTATTATCTGTTAGCAGTGGTGATTTTAATAGTCCCTTATCATTTCAATTAGATGCTTATTCTAGCTCTGCTAAGAAGTTAATAGAACAAGTTGGTGGTCAAATATTGTAATTTATGAGTTTAAATTCCACACAAAAATCTAATAAAGACTTAGCTAATAGGATTATTTTTACTATTTTGGCTCTTATAGTATGTAGATTTGGCTCATTTATTCCTATAGCGGGTATTGATTCGGTTGCATTAAGCAGTGTGGCTGAACAAAATCAATCTGGTATACTTGGTATGTTTAATATGCTATCTGGGGGCTCTCTAGGTAGAATGTCTATTTTTGCTTTAGCAATTATGCCATATATAACTGCTTCAATTATCATTCAATTAATGTCAATAGCCTACAAGCCTTTAGAGAATTTAAAAAAAGAAGGTGAGGTTGGTAAAAGGAAAATCAATCAATTATCTAGGTATTTAACTGTTTTATTAGCTTCTTTTCAGGCATATGGTGTTGCAGTAAGTTTGGAACATGTTGTGACTAATGTAGGTCCAGTAGTTATTATACCTGGGCTTTTTTTCAAGGTTACTACCGTTATTACTTTAGTTGTAGGTACTATGTTCTTAATGTGGCTTGGTGAACAGATTACTGGTAGAGGTATTGGTAATGGATCGTCCTTAATTATATTTATAGGTATAGTGTCGGGTGTACCAAGTGGCATTATAAGCATGTTTGAGTTGTCAAGAAGTGGTGGTTTGTCTCCGATAGTAGTTATGGCTATTTGTTTAGGAGTTATTGTAATTATAGCTATAATAATTTTCTTTGAGAAGGCACAGAGAAAAGTTTTGGTACAATATCCAAAAAGACAAGTTGGTAATAAAATTTATGGTGGTGATTCGACTCATATGCCTCTTAAACTTAATACTTCTGGGGTAATTCCGCCAATATTTGCTAGTTCGATTTTATTGTTTCCTGTGACAATAGCTAATTTTTCTAGCAATAATTCAGAAATTATGAGTTTATTAACTTTCCATCTAGGGCATGGGAAGCCTTTATATATTTTGTTGTATGTTGCGTTGATAATGTTTTTTAGTTTTTTTTATACAGCAGTAGTTTTTAATTCAGAAGAAACAGCAAATAACTTAAGAAAATATGGGGCATATATTCCTGGCAAAAGGCCTGGTAAGAATACTGCGGAATATTTTGATTATTTGTTAACTAGGTTAACTGTAATAGGTGGTATATATCTTAGTTTTATATGTATAGTTCCTGAAATGTTAATGAATAAATATGCCGTATCTTTTGCCTTAGGGGGTACAAGTTTTTTAATTGTTGTTAATGTTGTTCTAGATACATTTGTACAAATTCAAACTCATTTATTTAGCAGTAAGTATGAGGGATTAATTAAAAAAATGAAGTTAAAAAACTAACTGGTATTATAAAAAAACAATTCTTTAAAGCAAAAAATTATACATTTTAACTTAGTGGAGGGTATATATTATGTTATGTTTAAAGAAGAGTTTCAAATGATTATAGTGCTTATAGGGTCTCCTGGTTCAGGGAAAGGAACTCAAGGGCAGTTATTGGCAAGAAAGTTAAATTTACCTCATGTGTCTACTGGCGATATATTCAGGCAAATGGTAAAGGTTAATAACAAGGATGGTTTGTTAATTAAAGAGTATATGGCACAAGGAAAACTTGTCCCTCCTAAATTGGTGAATAATGTAGTTAAGGAGTTTTTAACTCAGGATATATATAAAAACGGTTATGTTCTAGATGGTTATCCTCGTAATTTAGAGCAAGCTAATTTTCTAAGAATGTTTGCTAATCAAAAGATTAAAGTTGTGTTTTTCGACATAGACGATCAAGTGATTATCAAGAGGATTCTAGGTAGGTTTAATTGTGAAAATTGTGGACAAATTTATAATAGTTATTTCATTAAACCTAAGGTTGATAATGTCTGTGATGTTTGTGGATCAGATAAATTTATGCACAGACAAGATGATGATGAACAGACTATTAAGCAAAGAATAGAAGAATATAAAATAGAAACTTATCCGTTACTTAACTATTATAGAGATAATAGTGAATTCTATGTTGTTGATGCAAATAAGGATAAAGAAGAAGTAGAGCTTGTTTTATATAAAGTATTAAAAATGATTTGACTTTAAGGGATATTTTTATATTATTCCCTTTTGGTTATTATCGAAATTTTGGAGATTATTTGTGGCAAGAATAGCGAGTGTTAATATTCCAGCAAACAAAAGATTAGTAGTGAGCTTAACATATATTTATGGGCTTGGTTTTTCTGCTGCAGAAGAGATTTGTCGAAAAACTGGAATATCTGAAAGTAAAAGGGTCAAAGACTTAACAGATCAAGAGCTTATTATTTTACGTAATATTATTGAAAAAGAATATAAAGTAGAAGGTGATTTAAGAAGAGAGGTGAATCTTAATATCAAGAAGAAAAAGGATATTAGAAGTTACCAAGGTCTTAGACATATAAGAAAGTTGCCTGTTCGAGGTCAGAATACTCATTCTAATGCTCGAACAAGAAAAGGTAAAGCTGTTGCGATTGCCGGTAAGAAAAAAGTTACAAAGTAATATGGTATAATGATGAGTCAGGCTAATACTAAGGTCAAGAAAAAAAGAAAAAATATCACTCTTGGTGTTGTTCATATAAAGACAACTTTTAATAATACTATTGTTACTTTTACGGACGTGCAAGGTAATGCTATAGCTTTTTCAACAGCAGGTACACATGGTTTTAAGGGGGCTAGAAAAGCTACGCCTTATGCTGCTCAAATAACTGTTGATAAAGCCTCAGAAGTTGCAAAAGAACACGGTCTGAAAACTGTTTCAATTAGAGTGCAAGGTGCAGGGGCTCAAAGGGAATCGGCTATGCGTGCGGTATTTAGTCAAAATTTTATAGTTACGTCAGTTTTAGATGTTTCGTCTGTTGCACATAACGGTGTTAGAGCACCAAAAAGAAGAAGAGTATAGGGGCATAGGTAAATAATGTTATCATTAAATAAAAACTGGAGTGCATTAATAAAACCTTCTAAGATAGTTTATGACAGTCCTGATAAGAGTAGTAATATAGTAAAAATTGTGGTTGAACCTTTAGAGAGAGGATTTGGTTTAACAATAGGTAATGCTATGAGGCGAATTCTACTCTCATCTCTTCAGGGTGCTGCAATAACATCAATAAAGATACTAGGGGTGGTGCATGAATTTTCTGCTATACCTGGGGTTAAGGAAGATTTAGTTGATGTAGTTTTGAATCTTAAGTCTGTGGTCGTTAAGATGCATTCTTCGGAAAGAAAGATTGTCAGATTAAGTGCTACTGGTCCTTGCGTTGTAACTGCTGGGATGATTGGAACAGGGCATGATGTGGAGGTACTAACCCCTAACCATGTGATTTGTACTTTGGCAAAAGGGGCTCAGCTTGAAATGGAATTAGTGTGTGAGACGGGAAAAGGGTATGTTCCCGCTGCAAGCAGCGTTGGTTCGGAATTAGCTATTGGCGTTATCCCAATAGATGCGTTATTCAGTCCTGTAAGAAAGGTTACCTATAAAGTTGATAATACACGTGTTGGTCAAGTTACAGATTATGACAAATTGATTATGACCGTTGAAACTAATGGTAGTATTTCTCCGGAGATGTCTATAGCACTTGCTGCTAGAATTCTGCAAGATCAGTTACAATTATTTATTACATTTGAAGAACAAACAGAAGATAAACAGGATAAGTTAGAAGAATTAGCATTTAATCCAACTTTGTTGAAGAAAGTTGAGGAATTAGAATTATCTGTTAGATCTCAGAATTGTTTAAAAAATGAAAATATAATTTATATAGGTGATCTTGTTATCAAAACAGAAGCAGAAATGCTTAGAACTCAAAACTTTGGTAGAAAGTCTCTTAATGAGATTAAGGATATATTATCAGGCTTTGGTTTAAAATTTGGTATGGACATACCAGGATGGCCTCCAGAAAATATTCAGGAACTATCTAAGCGTTATGAAGATCCATATTAATAAAACCTGAATTAGATGTAACAGGTTATATCTAATTCAGGGATACATATAGAAACAATCAGGTTTGAAGCAGTTCGTCACCTGATTGTTAAATATTAATTTGCTAATAATCTTAATTTTTATATGATATAAAAATAAGATTATTTAGTGGTAATAGATTAAAATGCATTCGTAAAAGCCGCTTCAAGAATGCATTTTTCCTTATAACAAGCCAATTCGATATAAGAATTAACAATTCTTATATCGAATTGAGGTTAATAAAAAGGTAATAACATGCGACATAAAATTAAGGGTAGAAAGCTTAATAGAACAAGTAGTCATAGACAGGCGATGTTTGCTAATATGGCTGCTGCACTTGTGATGAATGAGCAAATAAAAACAACTTTACCTAAGGCTAAAGAGCTTAGACCATATATTGAAGTACTAATAACTAAGGCCAAGAAATCTGATTTAGCGACTAGAAGAATGTTGCTTGCTAAAATCAAAGATAAAGTTGCTACTGAAAAACTTATTAGTGTTTTAGGTAAAAGATATAGTGAACGTCCAGGTGGTTATACTAGGATAATAAAGGCTGGTTTTCGTTATGGAGATATGGCATCAGTAGCTTATATTGAGTTCGTTGATAGAGATGTAAATAGTAAAGGCTGTATGACCCCAAAAGTAGAAAGTCATAACCATGAAGAACAAAACTAATAAATCTGTAGGAAAATAATAAATATGGCTAATCATTCATCAGCAAAAAAGGCAATAAGACAAACAATAAAAAAAACTTTAATAAATAAGAATAGGTCAAGTAGAATTAAAACATATATAAAAAAAGTTTTGCAAGAAGTTATTAGTGGCTCAAAAGAATCAGCTAAATTAGCTTTGACTGTTGCACAATCTGAAATAATGAAAGGTGTAACAAAAAACATTATCAAATTAAATACAGCCTCACGTAAAATCAGTAGATTATCTCAAAAAATTAAAAATATGAATTAGCTTCTAGTTTCTTGTGTATGCCTTTTATGTAATACCAATCTCGATGAAAGACAGTTTAACAGCCTAGGGTGTATTATCCCTGCCTTATTACTATTACCCACATTCTAGATTTGTGGGACGTCGTATATGACGTCAGTAGGTTCAAATATACGACTTTTAAAAGATGCAGGTAATAGTAGGTATGCAAGTGAGGATTCGAGAACAAAAAGGAGTGTTCACGAATTGATTCCTTTTGGTAATTTTGTTGTCAAAATTTGCTTTCGTTCCTCATGGACATATTATGTACTGCTTGAGGTTATTTGGCTACTCTTTTACTCAGAAATTCCTCAAAAATTATTCAATTTGTGGGTACTTCCTAAAAATAATGAACATATAGACTATAGAAATGAAACCTTTACAGAAGCTAGATAGAAAATGTATGCAAGGACCTAGTTGAGAGGGATATGCTAAAGATTTCAGCCTTTATTATCACAAAAAATGAAGCTACTAGGATTGCAAGAGCTATCAACAGTGTTAAGGACATTGTCGAGGAGCTTATTGTTGTTGATAGTGGGAGTACTGATGATACAGTACAAATTGCTAGAAATTTAGGAATCAAAGTGATTTTTAACGAATGGAATGGTTATGTTAAACAAAAGACTTTTGGCGAAAATTTATGTCAGAATGACTGGATATTAAATATTGATGCTGATGAAGAACTATCAAAAGAATTACAAGATGAAATAGAGTTTATATTTGCTTCAAATAATCAAGCTAATTATTTAGCTTACCGTACTAAAATTGTTATATTGCACCGTAATGATCAGAAGGTTCGTCGTTTTGCTCCTTATAATAAATGTATCAGATTATATAATCGTAAATATAGTAGTTTTTCTAATAATAACACTACTACTCATGATTCGGTGTTGTTTAATCCAAATATTAATTCACAAAACAAAATCTATGATTTAAATGGTATAATTTATCATAGGTCTGGCACGTCAATTGAGCAACTAGTAGCTAAAGCAAATTTTTATTCCTCCGAGCAAGCAAAAGATTTAGTTAAATTAGGTAGGAATCCATCAAAAACAAGAATTGCTACAGAAAGTATTTTTTATTTTTTAAAATCATTTTTTATAAGACGATATTGGGTATTTGGTTTTGATGGTTTTGTTGATTCTATGATTTTTGCTTTTGCACGGTTTATAAGACTTGCTAAAGCAAGAGAGTTGTTAAATAATAAAAAAGACGATAGCAACATAGAAGCGTAGATTACATCAATAGCCTACAATTTTTGTAAGGAGTTTAGTAGTAAGCTCAGCATATAGACATAAGTACAGGGCAGTTTAAAAGTTGTTACCAGTGGGTGGTATAAATATAGATTTAGCTTCTATCGATGTTATACCAGCCTCGGTGCGGGAAAGCAATGTTCTGAGGGGATATTTATAGATTGTAGACCCTTGTTTTGCAGGGGGTCACCAATTCTATTACTATGACTCAAACATTTCTATATTGGCTATAATGTATATAAGGCTATACACTAGTTATGGTTGAAACATTTTCATGTTAGCTACACTACTACTTTCTGTAAATAAAATTAAAAAATTTTAAAATAATTACTTGCATAAAATAAAATTTTACTGTATATGTGACTAGAAAACAATAAAACCGTTTGACACGGTTCTTTTGTTATCAGAAATTATACTCAAATCATTTGAGTATAATCGAAGTTGAAAATGAATAGATTAAAGAGAAGGTTAGCAATCTAATCAGAAATATGGTAAAATTCAAATGACACTAGGGAAGATATTAATAAGTCGAAGATCCTATATATATGGACTATTATTTGTTGCAGTATCGGTTGTTGTAGTGATAGTTTCTATCAAAAAAGTAGTCAATAGACAAGCCTCAACACAGCAAGTGGACAATCAGGCTGTCGTAATTCCTGTTGAAGTGGTTAAGGCTCAATATTCAGAGGAGACAAATGATATATTGGTTACAACAGGCAAAACCTTAGCCTATGAAACCCATGCAGTTAAAGTCAATACAACAGGAAGAATTAAAGAACTTGACTTGCCTATAGGTAGCTATGTTAAAAAAGGTGATATTTTAGCGGTATTAGATACCACGCAAATTGACTATCTGATTGAACTAGCAAATGAAGAGTATCGTCTTAAAGAGAAAAAAGCTAATGCGATGAAGCAGTTATTGGATAAGAATCTAATTAGATATACAGAGTATGTGAACCATAACATAGAATACCTTGATGCTAAACAAAAATATTATACATTACTTGATGAAAAAACCAATCATTATGTTGTTGCCCCATTAAGTGGAATTGTTGAACGAAAACTTGTTACTGTTGGAGAGCTTGTTACACAAAAGGATAAAATAGTCGTTCTTTATGATATTCATATTATCAAGGTTGCGTTTGGTCTTGATGAAAGCGACTATCAAAAATTTAAAAGTGCGGGAGGGAGCTATGTCAACATCTATATTCCCGCTTTAAATTTAGCCCTTAAACTAAGTGATTTTAAAACTTCAGAAATTGCCCAAGATAAGAATCACTCAGTTTATATTGAAGCATTGATTCCAAATGATGATAATTCAATCATGCCGGGCTTATTTGTTAACGTAAATGTTATTTTCAATGGTAACAAGCAACGGATAAAATTACCAAACTCAGCTGTTTTCTTTGACTCTTATTACTATGTTTATATTATTGAAAATAATACAGCTAAAAAAGTAAGGATTGAAATAGGTGATAGTGATAGCCAAAGTGTAGAGGTAGTTACTGGCATCAAACCGAATGACCAAGTGGTTATTTCAGGAAAGAAAGGATTGCATGACGGAGTCAAGGTTTTGATTGAAGATGAGACAACTCACTCAACAATACGAAATAGGTCATAACTTATTGACGCACCGGAATCGAAACTTGACAAATTATAATAATAGTTTGATAAATTAAGAACATTTCAATTTATATTTACAATATATTAATACTTTTTCTGATAGTTGGAGAACTAAATACAAATGAATAAAAAAATCCAAAAACTATACTTTCTTATGATACTGCTATTTTGTAGTTCTGTTAATGCTCTTGAGAATAATGATAATAACACAGCTAAACTTAAGCAATTAAACGCAATTCAAGCAGGTGCTATACAGGACCTGATGAAGAAGAAACTTGAGCTTCAGGCAGAATTAGAGAAAACAGTGCAAGAATTGGAGGAATCTCAAAATAATAGTAGTAATACCTCAGATAACTCACATTCTTCATCAAATACTGGACAAAGAACTACAGGAGGCAATAATGTTTCTCCAGAACAGTATATTAGTAATAATCGTAATACTCAAGATAATGCAAGTTCTCAAATTAATTCTAAAGTATATGTAAATAATGATGACAAAAATCTTGATATTATAAAAGTTCCAAATATTACTGATTCTGTGCAGAAACCTAATTCATCACAAACTAATCAATCACAAAGTGCTATACTTGGAGATTCGAACCAACAAGAACTAATGTTAGGTGATAATAAGCAATCGAATAATCAAATTGACCAATTGGATTCAGATGGTGAACCACTGGAAACACATGAAAATACTTCGAAATTTGAACTATTGCAGAGTGATATTAAGGAAGCTGAAGCAAAATTATTAGATTTGCAGACCAAAGAAGATAATTTGAATAATGCTTATATGGAGAAAAAATTAGCATTTGAAAAACTAGAGCAACTGCAATCACAATTGCCTAAACAATCGGAGATAAAAGATAATTCATTAAATCAGCTGCAAAATCAAGAGACTAAAAAAAATGTGGCTGAAAATGCGGCTGCTTTACAGGGTGATTTGGAGGCTCAAAAGAAATTGCTTGATGATTCACAACAACAGATAAAGTCCTTAAAGAACAAGATTAAAGAAAAGAAAACAGCATTAAAACAACCTATTACGAATCATCATACTGAACTTAAAAAGCAGAAAAATCAATCAGTTAAAAAGATTCAAGGCAAGATTAAAGGTAACTCAAAAAAGACAGAAAAAAATGCAAAAAATCAACAGGCAACACTTAGTGCAGCAAAAGATTTAGGATATAATGCGTTGAATACAGATTTACAAGCTAACTTGGCTGAAGATAGAAAAGATCATGAGCAAGTTCAGCAAGAATTAGAAAAAAAGAAAGAAGAAAATAAGGATTTGCAAGAGCAGATAACAATCTTAAGTAAAGATAATGATGGTTTGGAGAAGGATTTATTAGATGCTAGAAATAATGCAGAAGCTTTGACTAAAGAGAAGGATGATGCCGTTAAAGAGCTAGCGGTAAAAGGTCAAGAAATAGCAGATTTGACTAAAGTAAAGGATGATGCCGTTAAGCAGCTAGCAGAAAAAGGCAAAGAAATAGAAGCTTTGACGGAAGCTCATAAAGCAAAAGAGCAGGAAGTTGCAGATTTGTTTAAAGAAAAACAGGAGGCATTAGCAGAGCAGGCTAAGTTAACTGAGGAGGTTGAAGCTCATAAAAAACAAGTTGCTGATTTGAATGTAGAAAAAGATGAGATGGTTAAAGCTCATGAAGAAAAGATTGAAGTTGTGACTAAAGAGATTGCAGATTTGAAGCAAGCTCAGGTAGCAAGAGATCAGCAAATAGCAGATTTGAATAAAGCCCAGAAAGAAAAAGAAGAAAAAATTGTAGCTTCTACTAAAAAAATTGCTGATTTGAATGCAATTTTGGATAAAGAAAAACAGGCGGCATTACAAGAGCAGGCTAAGTTAGCTGAAGCGGTTGACGCTCAGCAAGTAAAAGAGCAAGAGCATGCAGTACAAATTGCAGATTTGCTTAAAGAGAAACAGGCAAAAGATGACGCATTAAAAGTAGCACAGGATAAGTTAGATGAAACAGTTAAAGCTTATGAAGCAAAAGAGGAGGAATTTGCAGAAAAAATGGCGGCTTTAACTAAAGAGAAACAGCAGCAAGATACGGAATTACAAAATGCACAAGATAAGTTAACTGAAGAGGTTGAAGCTCATAAAAAACAAGTTGCTGATTTGAATACAGAAAAAGATGAGATGGTTAAAGCTCAGAAAGCAAAAGAGCAGGAGCATGAAGCAATTGCAGCTTTGAATCAAGCAAACGAGCAGGCATTAGAATTAGCTAAGAAGGAATTTGAAGAAAATAAAAAGCAGTTGGAAAAGAACTTAGTAGATGCTGAGAAAAATGCAGAAGCTTTGACTAAAGCAAAGGATGATGCCGTTAAAGAGCTAGCGGTAAAAGGTCAAGAAATAGAAGCTTTGACGGAAGCTCATAAAGCAAAAGAGCAGGAAGTTGCAGATTTGCTTAAAGAAAAACAGGAGGCATTAGCAGAGCAGGCTAAGTTAACTGAGGAGGTTGAAGCTCATAAAAAACAAGTTGCTGATTTGAATACAGAAAAAGAAGAGATGGTTAAAGCTCAGAAAGCAAAAGAGCAGGAGCATGAAGCAATTGCAGCTTTGAATCAAGCAAACGAGCAGGCATTAGAATTAGCTAAGAAGGAATTTGAAGAAAATAAAAAGCAGTTGGAAAAGAACTTAGTAGATGCTGAAAAAAATGCAGAAGCTTTGACTAAAGCAAAGGATGATGCCGTTAAAGAGTTGGCAGCAAAAGGTCAAGAAATAGCAGATTTGACTAAAGTAAAGGATGATGCCGTTAAGCAGCTAGCAGAAAAAGGCAAAGAAATAGAAGCTTTGACGGAAGCTCATAAAGCAAAAGAGCAGGAAGTTGCAGATTTGCTTAAAGAGAAACAGGCAAAAGATGACGCATTAAAAGTAGCACAGGATAAGTTAGATGAAACAGTTAAAGCTTATGAAGCAAAAGAGCAGGAATTTGCAGCACAAATAGTAGCTTTGACGGAAGATCAGAAACAATTTGTGGAAGATAAGAAGCAGTTAGATGCAAGAATTGTAGCTTTGACTGAGGTTCAGCAAGTAAAAGAGCAGGAGTATGAAGCAAAATTAGCAGAACTGAATAAAGAAAAAGAGCAGGCGGCTAAAGAGCAGAAAGTTCTAGAGGAAAAAATTGTAGCTTCTACTAAAGAAATTGCTGATTTGAATGAAATTTTGGCTAAAGAAAAACAGGTGGCATTAGAAGAGAATGCTAAGTTGGCTGAAACATTTGCAGCTCAGCAAGATGTGTTAGCAAAGAATCAACAGGGACTGCTAGGTTTGAATCAAGAAAGAGAGAAGATAGCTAAAGAGCTAGCAAATTTGACTGAAGTTCAAGCAAAGAAAGAACAGGAGTATGAAGCAAAAATAACAGCTTTAACTGAAGAAAAACAGGTAAAGGGTGAAGAATTCAGAAAGGTAAAGGGTGAGTATGAAGAAGTTCAGCAAAAATTAGTGGAAGATAAGAACAAATTTAAGGAAGAAAATAAGAATCTGCAAGAACAGATGATAGCCTTAGAGGATGGTACGAAACAGTTGGATGAAAGAATTTCGGCTTTGAATCAAGCAAACGAGAAGGCGGTTAAAGATTTAGAAGTTCAGAAAGAACAAATAACAGCTTTGACTAAAATTCAGCAAGAAAAAGAAGAGCAAATTGCAGCTTTGACTAAAGTACAACAGAACAAAGATGACGAATTAAAAGTGTTACAGGTCAAGTTAGCTGAGGATCTTAGAACTCATAAAGCAAAAGAGCAATTGGTTAAAGCCTATGAAGAAAAGATTGAAGCTGTGACTAAAGCTCAGGAAGAAAAAATTATAACTTTGATGAAACAAAAAGATGAAGTGGCTAAAGCTAAGGAGAAGTTGGAGAATAGTTTAAAAGTTGCTAATAATGAAAAAGATGCTATTCAGGCTAAATTTGATAAAGCAGAAGAATCAGAAAGGTTGGCACAGGCTGAGATAACAAATAAGCAACAGGCATTAGAGTCAGTTCAGAAAGCATTAGAAATAGAGCAGACCAAATTTAAGGAAGAAAGTGAGAATCTACAAAAAGAGATGACAGCCTTAGAGGATGGTAATAAGCAGTTGGAAAAGAACTTAGTAGATGCTAGTAACGAAAAAGATGTTGTACAGGCTAAGTTAGAGGAAGTGCTTAGAAATCACGCATTAGACAAACAAAGATTAGAGCAAGAGAATAAGGTAGCGGTGGAGAAGTTAGCAGAAGTTAATGAAAAATCACAACAACAGATAGAGGCTTTGACTAAAGAAAGAGATGCATTGGATGGAGTGACTACGAAGCACGCAGCTACGATAGCAGAGAGGGACAAGGAATTAGCGGATGCTAATGAAAAATCACAACAACAAGTACTTGCTTTGACTCAACAAAATGATGATGCACAAGCTAAGTTAGTTGAGTTTGCTCAAATGCTTGAAGCTAACAAATTGGAAAAACAAAGTGCCCAAGACAGTATAGAAGAATTGGAGAGATATAATAAGCAGTTGGAAGAAAAGTTAGCAGATGCTAAAGATGATATACTAAACAATGAGAGAAAGGTTTTTGATGATGAACATGCTAAGAAAGAGGGAATTTTAGCAGAAGAAGAGGAAGGCATAAATAAGCTAGTAGAAGCTATTGATAATGAGCATGCTAAAAATGTAGAAATCTTAAAAAAAGAAGGGGAAGAGGTAAATAAGCGAATAGAAGATATTCATAAGAAGTATGCTGAAAATGTGGAAACCTTAGCAAAAGAAGGGGAAGACATAAATAAGCGAATAGAAGCTATTGATGATGAGTGTGCTAAAGATGTGGAAACCTTAGCAAAAGAAGAGGAAGAAATGAGAAAACAGATAAAAAATGTTTATGATGACTATGCTAAAGATATGAAAATCTTAGAAGAAGAAGGGGAAGAAATAAAAAGACAGATGCAAGACCTCGAAAAAAAAGAGAGGGAAAGAGTACAGCAGATAAAAGAGCTTGAGAATCAGTGTGCACTGGTGACTGGACAAGCCCAAGAAACGTTAAAGGATCAAATAAGTAAGCAGAAACAAGAGAATGATAGTCAGCGTAAGAAAGATATGGAAGACTTTGAAAGAAATGAGGAAAAGAGAAATCAAAAGATACAAGCACTTAAGGAGCAGCATATGAGTGCTTTGAGAGTCTTCGAAAGAGGTGAGAAAAAAAGAAAAGAAGCTATAGAAGAAGCTAAGCAGAAGTATGAGAGTGCGAAGAAATTCTACGCAAACAAAGAGCAAGCGAGAGTTCAAGAGCTAAAAACACTTCAGGATAAGCATGCGGTTGCTCAGTTAGGCTTCAAAAAAATTGAGCAAGCAAGAAAAGACGGGATAACAAAGGCTGATGAAGACTATGCGAAGGCTCAGCAAGCCTTCGAAAGAGGCGAGAAAAAGAGAGAGCAAGAGATGGGAAAACTTAAGGATACGCATGCGACGGCTCAGAAAAATGGCAAAGCAAGAGCGGGAGAAAGAATGAAAGAGATACAAGATATTATAAATAAGCAGGCGAAGGCTCAGAAAAGCTTCGATGAAGATGATAAGAAAAAAAATAACGAAATAAAAGAGTATAGGACTCAACGTGATAGTGCTCAAAGAATCTTCAAAACACAAGATGATCTAGTAAGTAAGAAGATACAGGAGCTTGAGGGGAAGTACAAGAAGGCAAGAGGTCAGAGCAAAGAGAAATTAGATGCACAGATGCAAGTATTTAGGGATGAACGTGTGGTTGCTCGCAGAAAATTCGAACAAGATGATGATGGGATAAATAAGGAGATACAAGACCTTATGGATGCACGTACAGAGGCTTATAGATTATTCACAAGAAATGGGGACAAAAAAGATAAAGACTTAAAAGAGCTTCAGGATAAGCATGAGAGTGCTCAGAAATTCTTCGTGACAAAAGAGGAAGAAAGAGCTAAAGAGATGAAAAAACTTGAAGATAAGCATGGGAATGAACGGAAAAGCTTAGAAAAAAAAGAGAAAGAGAGAGATGAGACACTAAAAAAGCTTGATGAAGACTATGCGAAGGCTTACCAAACCTTCGTAAGAGGTGAGAAAAAAAGAGCTAAAGAGCTAACAGATCTTGAGGAGAAGCAAGAGAAGGAACGGGCAGCCTGTATAAGAAGTGAGAAGAAAAAAGCTGATGAACTACAAAAGCTTGAGAATGAGCATGCACAGCTTCGTCAAGACTTCGAAGCAAGACAGGACAAAATAAATAAAGAGATACAAGAAATTAAGGTTATGCCTGCGAATGCTCTTGCTCTGCAAGATTCTGCAAAAACAAAAGTGCCACTAAATCAGAATAGAAAATCCATTATGGAGAAGAGTGGGAATGTTACGGGAGTCCAGAGACAGTCTGTTAATCAACGAAACTCATCAGGAGTAAAAACAGCAACTCAAGACTTAACTAATGTGCGAAATGAAATGAAAAAGGTACAGGGGAGCAGTACACCATTGAATAGTAATAATAATAGTGTAACTTCTAGAAGCAATCGTTCAATTAGTAGATCTAGTGTAAGTAGTATAGGTAGTGTAGGTGATTTGACACAATCTCCTAATCCATTAGATCAGAAACGTGCTGAAACTAAGCTACTAGTAGAACAACAGAGCAAAAAAACTCCAGTTGTAATTCCAAAAGCATCCCCAACTGAGGTAGCTAGTCCAGTAAAAATAGTAGGAACTGGGGCTAAGAACGTACTAAGAGAACAAGGACAGAATGGTTTAAGAGAACAGAATATTCCTCAACTTGTACCCTCAAAGCGGTCTGCAACTGAAGTAATCGATCCAGCGGTAGTAATAAAAAAAGATACTGTTGTAACTCCAGCTGTAAATGGAATAGACAATACCAAGCTGCCATCCAATACCCTGCGAAGATCAGCAAATACAACTAGAACCTCAGCTGCACCTAGAATAAGCCATGGCTACATCTCGCAAGACCCAGCACAGAGGAAAATAGGGGTGCAGGGTCCTACTAAGAATATTAGGGATTAATATGAAAAAACTTTTATGATAAAAAAATTGTTGGAACATAGTAGCTTCTTTATTGTGATAAATATTGTGGTTGTGCTATTTGGTATATATTCATATTTGCAGCTGAAAATTCAACTTTTACCAAATATTCCTGTTTCAAATATTTACATTTCTATCATCAACCCGAATGTAAAGCCGGACCTGATAGAGAAATATACTACCAAACCTTTTGAGGAAGTTTTTTCACATATTGATGGCCTTAAGTCGATTATTGCTATTAGTCAGTTAGGAGAGAGTAAAATAACTCTAAGTATAGCCAAAAAAGTTCCTATAGAACAAGCAATTAATCAAGTTAGAGATTTGATACTAAAAAATAAGGCTCTCCTGCCAGAGGGGGCTAAAGAGCCTATAATATCTACTGAAAGCTTTTCTGTTTTACCAATGATGTATATTGCGGTGAGTTCTAAGAACAATGTATCAGCTACTGCTGATGATATTGAGTTGATCAAAAAAAAGCTTAAATATGTCGATGGTGTAGCCAATACATCTAGTTTTGGTGTGACTGAAAAAGTGATTAATATCGATATTGATCCTGAAAAGATTGCAAAATATTATATTCCGTTAGATAGTATTCTTGCTTCGTTAACACTACAAAACAGTGATTTCTCTGGTGGTAAGTTATCAAATCAATATAAAACAGAGTATATTTCTTTTGATACAGCAATTAGTAAGTTGAGTGATTTTGGCGAAATCAATTTAGAAAGTAATAATGTTGCTGTAAAATTAAAAAATGTTGCCAGCATTACAATATCAGATAAAGAGCTACTTAGCCTCTCTTATTTTGGCATGGATAAAATTGTTTTATTAGGTATTTTTGCTAAGTCGGATGCAAATCCAATCGATGTATCAAAGAGTGTAAAACATTTCCTAGAACATTATGAAAAAGCCAATCCCCAATTTATCTTTCAGGTTATTATCGATGATAGCCAAGATATTTTACAAGCATTTCAAGAAGTAAGAAAAACTTTGCTTGAATCGGTCTTGTTGGTGTCAGTAATTGTTTTACTGCTAATGGGATCATTGCGATATTCAATTATCGCAATTTGTGCAATTCCAGTCTCGCTTGCAGCTTGTTTTGTTATGCTGTACTTATGTGGTTTTACACTCAATGCCATAACAATGTTGGCTATGGTATTGGCTATAGGGTTAGTGGTTGACGACTCTATTGTAGTGATTGAGAATGCTGAACATTATTATCGAAAAAATAAAGATGCTTTAACTAGTATATTACAAGCAATTTATAGTCTTTTTTTATCTGTTTTAATATTGATGTTTACGCTAGTAGTAATATATGTCCCTATTTTGTTTATTAAAGGAGAAGTAGGAAAAATTTTGCAGGAATTTGCTTTGTCAGTAATTGCTTGTTTAGTGATGTCCTTTATCGTTGCATTTACCTTAACACCCATATTGTTTTTAAAACTAGCAAATAATACGCATGAAAGCAAATTTGTTCAAATTGTTAATAAGACATTGGATATGATTACATACAAATATCAGGAGTCTTTATTTTTTATTATACGTCATGCCAAAGTATTTTTATCCTTGGTGGCTATCGTTGTAGCGGCTGGTACATATGTTGCAGTTAACAATATGAAAATAGAAATTGAGCCATTTGAAAAAAAAGATATGCTTATACTTACTAACACCTTTATGGTTAATACCAATTTAAGTTACATCCATCACTATATGGAGAAAATTACTAAAATAATCAAAGATAATGATAATATAAAATATACTCTGAGCATTGAAGAATCACCACGTTCAACAATTTGGTTGATATTAAAAGATAAAGCTAAAGCGGTACAAACATTGCATGAAATTGAAGCTAAACTAGCAAAAATAGCAGTGGGTGGAGATATTTCAGTGAAATTTGCTCAAGGGAAAAATGCTGGTTCAGCAAAGGGTAACGTTGAGTTAAGCTTTTATGTCAATAACCAATCATCCATGGAGAATGCTTGGCAGGCTGTTCATTTTATACAGAATAACTCAAAAGATTTATTTACTAATGTTATAGCTATTGAGGCTTCACCTGTACAAGATTATAAAATTTGGTGTAATCAAGATAAGTTATTTAAATATGGTTTAAGTCAGAAAGATATATCAAGTACATTAGATATTCTGTTTAATGCTAGGAAGATAGGGAACTTTAAGCACTATGATAATACCTATGATGTCATCGCTAAATCAGATCCTAAATTTGGCAAAACACTAAGTAATATACAAAATATGTTCATTACAACACAGAAAAATGGAGAAAACCTTATTCAGCTTAAGGATATATGTGATATTAATAGGGTGAATACCGTTAATCAAATTATGCGTTATAATGAGCAATATTCCATTGAAGTAATTGCCACTGCTAAACATGGTATTAAATTGCAGGATGCAGTTCATTTTATTAATCAGTTAAACAGCAAGTTACCAAATGATAGTGATATTAGCTATAGTGAGCAAACGCAAATACTTATTGATTCAACATCATCATTTACAGTACTAATTTTACTATCTGTACTTGGACTCTACTTATTAATGTTTGCACGCTTTAACGACTCAATTCTATCATTGTTTATTTTAGTTGGGGGAATTCCAGCTGCTTTAAGTGTAGCATTATTAAGCTTATATTTTTCTCAAGGGGGGTTAAATATATATACGCAAATATCACTTATCACATTAGCAGGATTAATGACTAAGCATAGTGTGTTGTTATGTAGTGCAATGCATCAGAAGGGACAAAGAACTCTAAAAACAATAGTAACAGCGGCAACGTCAAGAATCAGGGCAATTTTAATTACTTCTTTAGCTATGAGTATTGGTTTGTTGTCACTTTTCTTTGATAATGGCAACTATGCCAATAGTCGTTTTCAAATGGCTATAGTTTTGGTAACAGGGATTGTTGTTGGATCGATATTAACACTTTATGTAACACCTTTGCTTTATGTTGGTTTTCATCAACTGTCGAAAGTTAGAAGAGCTAGGGGGTAATAGTAAAAGCTATTAGTTTAATATATAAAAGATAGCTTTAATTATACAGGATAATGATAGCACAAATATTAGCCCCACTAAGTATAAAATTACAAACCAAAGCCATTGTTTGCATTTCTGAGAAATAAAAATTTTTCTCAACTTATTAATACATAGGGTGATGAGTTGATTTTCCACGGAATATATAATAACAATAAGTTGTATAACCCAATATTATTGGTAAAAGTGTTGCCGCTCCTACCAACATTAGAGATTGTGATTCTGCTGCCGCTGCCGCTTGCCACAGAGATATTTGATATGGTACTATAAAAGACCAAATACTTAAGATAAGCCCTAAATAGCCTAGAATAAAAAGTAAAACTGAGTAACAAAAAGGCTGAAATTCTTTATTCTTATAAAGAGTTGAAAGTAACCTAAATAATGTAAAAATAGTTAAAACGGGGATTAATGAGAGATATATAAAATTAGGCATACTAAACCAAAATATACGAATTCTCTCGTTTAAAAATGGTATCCATAAACTTACTAAACCCATAAATAACATAACATATATTAATACGTATGATGCGGATTTACGAGCCCATATTTGGGTATTTTCGTCAGTCTTCATTATCAGCCAAGTAGCACCAAGAAGAGCGTAACCAAATACTAGAGCAATACCTGTCATGATAGAAAAAGGTGTTAGCCAATCAAAAGCATTGCCAACAAATACTCTGCCATCAATTTTAATTCCTTGTATAAAAGCTCCTAGCATAATTCCCTGAAATAATGTAGCGATGATAGAGCCAAAATGGAAAGAGTAATCCCATATGAAACAATATTTTAGAGAGGCTTTAAATCTAAATTCAAAAGCTACTCCGCGGAAGATTAATCCCAAAAGCATTATGGTAATTGGTATATAGAAGGCTGACATCAAAACTGAATAAGCTAGTGGGAATGCAGCAAATAACCCCCCCGCCACCTAAAACTAACCAAGTTTCATTACCGTCCCAAAATGGTACTACAGAGTTCATCATTTTATTGCGGCAATCTTGAGTAGGAGCAAATGGGAATAATATACCAATTCCTAGATCAAAACCATCTAGTAATACATACAAAACTTACGCTATGAGAAAAAAAATGGTACATTATGTTGAGTATAATTTACAAATGCCAAGAGGATAAAATTGCAAGCAATACCAGTTAATAGGACAGATTACTGTCAATTTCTAATAGTGAGTCAAAAGAATTATAGTTTGACCTACTATGCTGAACATGCCAAAAAATGTAGCCATGATGTTATTAATAGATTTTTAAAAAATGAAAAATATACACCTTCTTTGTTATGGGAACATATTAAGGATGATGTTATTTTATCGCCTAACGGATATACAATATTTGATGATACGGTGTTAAATAAAAGAAATACCAAGAAAATAGAAATTGCTAGATCACAGTACAGTGGGGCTACAGGTGGTATTACTACTGGTATAGGAGTAGTAAGTTTGGTATATTATAATCCGGATATTAATAAGTTTTGGGTAATAGATTACCGAATTTTTTCGCCCGAACATGATGGAGCGACAAAAGTAGAACACCTATTAAATATGTTAAATAACCCGAGTTGCCAATTAATTATACTGGCAAAAGCTATATTTAACGCTGGTTTCATGTGAGGCTCGATACTAAAACATTTTTAATACAAACATATTTCTAAAAAATATAGTTTTTATTAAGTGTTTTAATGTTACAAATTAACTTCAAATGTTCATAAAACCTAGCTCTGCTCTTATAAATTAATTGGCAACTCGGGTTAAATAATGCTGTGTATAGCAAAAAGATTCCTTTTCAAACTGTGCTTTTTGACACATGGTATGCTACGCATAAAATTATGCAACATGTTGATTCCTTGGGTAAATATTATTATGCTCCTATTAAAGCAAATAGAAACGTTACTAAAACTTCCTCTTCTAAGCCTTATAAAGCTGTTAGCAAGTTAACGTTTTCAGATGAGGAAATTAAGAGCGGAGTGGAGATTCATATAAAGGGCTTTGCAAAAGATAAGCATGTTAATTTGTTTAAACTTACTGTTTCTACCAACAGAGTTGATTATATTGTTACCAATAACAAAACTCAAAAATCTTCTAAAGCCGTACAAGATGAGTGTGGCTTTCGTTGGGTAATTGAGAGCATGCATAGAGAAATCAAGCAACTTACCGGTATAGAACGATGCCAATGCAGAAAACAACGCATCCAGCGTAATCACATTAGTTGTGCATTTTTAGTGTGGGCTTTTCTAAAAAGAACTGCACACAAAATAGGTAAGACGGTTTATCAAATAAAGTTAGGGCTTTTAGATCATTATATGCAACAGCAGTTACGTTCACCCTCTTTACGCTATTTAGAACCTTACATAACCCGAGTTGCCAATTAATTTATAAGAGCAGAGCTAGGTTTTATGAACATTTGAAGTTAATTTGTAACATTAAAACACTTAATAAAAACTATATTTTTTAGAAATATGTTTGTATTAAAAATGTTTTAGTATCGAGCCTCACATGAAACCAGCGTTAAATATAGCTTTTGCCAGTATAATTAATTGGCAACTCGGGTTACATAGCGTAAGTTTTGACATAAAGAAAGATTGCAATGACAATTAGCCCACCCCAAACTAAAGGTAAATCTATATAGGGAGCAAAATTAAGCATGGTGATATATCCTTTTACCGGTTAGATTCTCTAGTATTATAGTTGTAACCTCAACTATTGATATAAGACATCGGTTTAATAGCCTAGGGGATATTCCTGCCCCTTCGGATGTCACCCCTGCTTACCATTATGTTATCTCAGCGAAAGCTGGGATATAAAACTACGTAATATACACTATCTATGCTATTTTTAGACCCCTGCTTACGCAGCGGTGACATCACACCTAATGGCGATGATACCTAAGCTTACTATTAATTTATTACATCAATATTTGAGGTTACTATATTTGTAGTACTAGGTCCTTTTTTTATTAAAGTTATAATATAATAAATGCCTCCGCCAAATATAAAAGCATACGCTATAACAAAAGTAATTAGGGAGGCAAAGATATATTGACCTAATACTGGTGAAGATACTTCAGATGTTCTGAGTATATTATATACTACATAAGGTTGCCTACCAACTTCTGTAACAAACCAACCTGCTAATATTGCTATAAAACCAGATGGAGTCATCAACATGCACCAATATTGAAACCATTTGGTATCAAATAATCTTTTACGTAAGTATAAAACTAATGCAATAACCCCAGTAATTACCATTAATATACCGATTCCTACCATTACTCGGAAGGAAAAAAATACTATTAATACGGGAGGTCGATTTTCTTTTGACCATTCTTTTAAACCTTTTACTTCTCCATCTAAGCTGTGTGTCAGTAATAAGCTAGCAACTTTTGGTATTTCTATAGTATATTTTGTTGTCTCTTCTTTTGTTGAAGACCAGCCAAAGAGTCTAAGGCCTGCTCCTTTCTCCGTGTTCCATATACCTTCTATAGCAGCAACTTTTGCCGGTTGATGTTTTAGAGTATTTAACCCATGTTGATCACCAATAAAAATTGTATGGGGGCAACAGCTACTGCTATCAACATTGCCATGCCAAACATGATTCTAGCATGGTTAACAAATTTTTTATGTAAAAGATAGCAGGCAGCAACACCACCAATTGCAAAGGCTGTAGTTAAATATGCTGCTACAATCATATGACAAAAACGATATGGAAATGAAGGATTAAAAATAATTTCCAACCAACTTACCGGGTATAAAATATTATCTGCTCGTACTTCATAACCAGTAGGAGTTTGCATCCAGCTATTAGCTGCAAGAATCCAAAAAGCAGAGATAATTGTACCAACTGCCACGATTAAAGTGGCAGCGAAATGCATATTTTTACTGACTCTATTCCAGCCAAATAGCATAATTCCAAGGAAAGATGATTCCAAAAAGAATGCAGTAAGCACTTCAAAACCTAATAGTGGTCCAAGTACATTACCTACCTTATCAGAGAAACCTGACCAATTCGTACCAAATTGATAAGACATAACAACGCCTGATACCACTCCCATACCAAAAGTAATAGCAAAAATCTTAATCCAAAATTTATATATTTCTTGATAAATATTATTGCCAGTTTTAATCCATAACCTTTCTACGACAGCAAGCCAGCTAGCAAGACCAATGGTAAAGGCAAATTGTATACGAGATAGTAGATTAGGATCGAATTCCATATTGTTACTTTGTGTCAAACTGCTTTAAGTCTGATTGTTTACATTCTCATTCCAATTTCGGATTAATGAAATTAATCTGAAATTGAGGTGATAAGAGACTTCTTTGATAAAAAATGCTATAGTCAATTTTATTTTCAAATGCTATCATACACTATTCGCACTAGATTGTCACGTTAAGTTAACCTCATTTTCAAATCCAATTCGGAGTCACATTCGAGTATATAAACCTTTGATTCTATTCATTCAACTTAAAAATTTTTTAAATATTGCTTGCATGTAATGGGATTTTACTGTAGTATGATCACAAATATCCGTTTTAAACGGATATTTGTGATGTAAAAACTAATTGGAGGAATAAATATGACGTTTGGAACAGTGTGTAAGCAATTTGTTGCTAAAGTACGCTATGGTGGTTTAACTACTTTATTCGATAAAAATCCATTATTTACAGCTGTAAAAACAGGTAACGTGGAGTTAGTAAACCATTTAGTTACAAAAGGTAATGTAAATAAGCAAGATCAAGACGGTAATACTGTACTACATTATGCAGCAGAACATAATGACAATCTTAAGAGTACTAAGATCATTGAAATGTTATTAGGCATGAACGCAGATCCAAATATAGCTAATAAGGATACTAATACACCATTAGACATTGCTTCTATAAATAGTAATTATCCAAATGTTGGTCTATTAAAAGCAAATGGTGCTGAAATTAAAAAACCAAATTTGTTTAAGGCACAGCTATGTAAGAATAGACAGAAATATATGGATGATTTTTGGGAATTATTAAACAAATCAATGGGTTTATCATCGGATGCTCATTTAAAAAAGATAAGTGGTATTGTAGAATCCTTATATGAAGCAATAAGTCATGATTACACTACTGATTATTCATTTAATAATAAATGTACTCCTATATACCAAAATGTACTTGAGCGTGGTATTGGTGCAGTGTCTGTTCCATTGTCAGGGGTAGATGATGGACTATCTTTTGATTATTAATGAAGCAAGTGGGTAGCAACTGGAAAATGGATGAAACATATATTAACCTCAATTAGATGTAAGGCATCGGTTTAATAGCCTAGGGTATCTCAGATGTCACCCCACAACTGTTGAAAGTTAGTAAATACAGCTTCTTTATACGTCTATTAGCGAGAAGACCGTAAGGTCGACGAAGCAATCCAGTAACATCATTTATCTATAGATTGTTTCCTAGATTGCTTCGTTTACGCTCGCAATGACGTTGTGGTATAGGTATTTGTAAACTTTCAACAGTTATGGATGTCACCCCTAATGGCATACTGAGCCTACTATTAATTTATATATAGACAAAAACAACAGCTAGAGCAGCAGGAACAATTAGAATTAACACGGAAAAAATAATGTAATTGGTATTTACTTTTTGATTATTATACCTTATATTTTAAAAATATTAATTTTATATACAAAGTATTACTTATGGCAAATTTGCAGGCTAGACTTAATTCGTTAATGGCTCAAAAAAACATAAATGCTATAGATATAGAGAGGAAAACTGGACTAAGTAGAAATACTGTCTATAGCATTTTGTATGGTAGTTCAAAAAATCCTAGTGCTAATAATTTACAATTAATTGCAAAAGCCTTAGACATTAACTTGGAAGCTCTTGTTATTGATAATGAAATAAACCTCGAGATACTAACTGTTGATCAGATAAAAATTTTTAGCAAAGCTACTAGTGCAACAATTAATATATTAATTGAAAGAAACTTAAGTTTCTCATTGAGAAACCTTACAACTCTAATAAAAGAAGTATATGAGTATGCTTTGAAGAAGCAGTCTGTTGATAATACATTTATAGATTGGATAATTGATAAATATCATAAACCTTAATTGTGTTATTATAAACACGGTTACAAGATAATTGTCAGATGAATAAATTTATAGTGTACTCTTCTGATCCTACGAATTGTTTTTTGAGAATATCATTTTCGCATGCGTAACTATACTATATATACGCTATGCCTTCTCACCATTCATTTTCAAATCAATTCTTCAAATCATTTGAGTATGCCTGTCCATAGTACCCTACATTTTTCTATAATTGTCATAGCAAGGCTCTTTAGATGCCGTGGCGATCTAGGTAAACAGCGAAGCTGTTTTTTTAGAGTAACGCTTCGCGTATCCTAGATTGCCGCGTTGCCGCTTTTTCGCGACTCCTCGCTAATAGACGATCAGCAGCCATTTTAATAGTGGTTATATAAAAAATGTAGGGTACTATGGTCTGTCAGCAGCAACTAAAAATTCAATCAGAAGATTTACCATTGTCAGTATCTTTAGTAGGGGCAATTCTGCCAATCATTTCATCTAGTGATATTTCAAAATAATCTGCTAGGGCTACTACAATTTGACTATTTAAAGTTTTTTGTTCCCTATTACTATTAACAAAACTATGTAAAGAGTTATTACTAAAACCTATAGTCATGCCTAATTTATATAAGTTTAAATTTTGTTTCTTTACCTTATCAATCAAAAACTTCTTTATATTAGAAGTGATGTCACTTGATGTAATTTTATAAAATTCTAGACTTTCTATATTAGGTAAAGAAATATATTCATTTCTTCCTACAACTTCATCCATAGAACACTTAAAGTAGTCAGCAATTTTCAATATATTACTAATAGTTGGGTTGGCTTTCAGACATTGCATAATATTAGTTACAGTAGAATAATAGAATAAGGAATGCCACTTTGTTCAGCAAAATCTTTTCTTGTTAATTTTAATTCATCAAACTTTTTTTTGAGGAATTCTTGTATTTGGTGAACAAGGGTCATATACTCAGAACAATTAAAATTTAAATACTCCCACCATAGAAATATTTTTTCTTGACACCTCAAAATAACTATAATAAACTAGCAAAATAGAATGAGATTATTAAAAAAGAGATCAGTGATTATTGATTAATTTTTTAAAGCAAAGAATATACTTTGCTAAATCTCAAACTAAAAAACCAATATAATACTTAAGCTCTACTCTTAAATAAAGCTCAAGTATTATATTGAATATTATAGTTAACTGGTAAGTACTTTCAAGTTCGCAAAATTTCTAAGTACTTACTAGTAGCATTAATCAAATAGCATCAACTGCTATTTAAATAATAACCTTTTTATTGAGGTATTACTGTGATCATATACAAATTTCTTAGCCAAATCAACCCCAAATCAACTTATTTCAACCTCATTTATTTTCACAATCCTGGTAATACCATAATTCTATAATGTAAATGATATCAATCTTAGAACAATACAATAGAAGTAGAATATGTATTACCCACTATTAGTCATTCTAGCATTTAGCATAATCATTGGGCAGATGTTGTTAATTCGATTATTTGTCAGGTGGTTTAGTAATATCCAGCTAAGCTATAACAATATTATTAGCATCAGTAAAGACTTCCCCAATACCTACATCAAGGCAAAAGATGAAATAGCACTATTGCATAAAGAAATAATAGAGTTAATTACTCTAACTACTAAGAAAGAGCAAGGTATATTACATATGACGTTTCGTTTAGAAGAGATGCATATATGCATAGAAATGCTACTTAATGAATTTAGAGAGCTTACTAGATCTAGCAATACTACGTCACAGACCAAGGAGGAAAAATAATTCTTATAATAATCCTTGTATGTTCAAGATTCATTCAAGTATATACCCTAACTCAATATATATAAAAATAAGAGACAAAGAGATATATTAGGAATATAATCTTCTAAATATCAGATTTATTAGGAATATATTCATGATTATCAAGAGATTTTTAAATTTAAAATTACTAGAGAAGCAATCTTGTTTTTTATGGGGCTCGTAAAACTGGTAAATCAACATATTTAAAAAAAATGTTTTCCAAACGCTCTTTATATAGACTTACTGCAAGCAGATATATATCAAATTTATTTCCAACATCCGGAACGTTTAAGAGAAGAAATAAACGCACAAAATAAAGTATCTACTATCAATCGATGAAGTACAAAAAGTACCTTTGCTTCTTGATGAAGTGCATCATTTAATAGAATCAAATAAGTTTTTGGCAAATAATTCTCTACAATTTATTCTTTGTGGATCAAGTGCAAGGCGATTAAAATCAACTGGAGCTAATTTACTTGGAGGTAGAGCTTGGAGATATATGTTTTTACCACTATGTTATCCTGAACTGAAAGAACTGAATTGGCATAAAATATGTAATCATGGGCTTATTCCAGACCATTATATAGCTTCGCAGAATATTCATAAATATTTAGCTTCGTATTTATATGATTATATTTTACCGGAAGTCCAGTTTGAGGCAAGTCTGATACTAATTATCTTTCAATAAAGAATTAATAGGATTAATAATCCAGTTCCAACTAGTGATAGACTTAATAATTTGAGGACTTGCTTCATATTTTAATATAGCATCCGACATTCTATTTAACCCCAGTTGCCAATTAAATAGGAGAGATGAAAGGTAGATTTTAAAAGGGACATAGGTTATTTTATCTTTTTCAACCAATAACAAAATAACCTATGAAAAAAGATTTTACCGCAATTTACTGTTTTGTCGACGATTTTATAAAGAATTTGGAAAATAATTTGCCTACAATTAATAGTAGTAAATTTAAACCTGGTGTAAGTAATTATTTATCAATAAGCGAAGTATTAACCATATTAATTGGTTACTATGATTCATATTGTGATTGTTTTAAGCATTATTACAAACAAGTAATCTTACATAATTATACAGCAAAACTTACGCTATGAGAAAAAAAAATGGCACATTATGTTGAGTATAATTTACAAATGCCAAGAGGATAAAATTGCAAGCAATACCAGTTAATAGGACAGATTACTGTCAATTTCTAATAGTGAGTCAAAAGAATTATAGTTTGACCTACTATGCTGAACATGCCAAAAAATGTAGCCATGATGTTATTAATAGATTTTTAAAAAATGAAAAATATACACCTTCTTTGTTATGGGAACATATTAAGGATGATGTTATTTTATCGCCTAACGGATATACAATATTTGATGATACGGTGTTAAATAAAAGAAATACCAAGAAAATAGAAGTTGCTAGATCACAGTACAGTGGGGCTACAGGTGGTATTACTACTGGTATAGGAGTAGTAAGTTTGGTATATTATAATCCGGATATTAATAAGTTTTGGGTAATAGATTACCGAATTTTTTCGCCCGAACATGATGGAGCGACAAAAGTAGAACACCTATTAAATATGTTAAATAATGCTGTGTATAGCAAAAAGATTCCTTTTCAAACTGTGCTTTTTGACACATGGTATGCTACGCATAAAATTATGCAACATGTTGATTCCTTGGGTAAATATTATTATGCTCCTATTAAAGCAAATAGAAACGTTACTAAAACTTCCTCTTCTAAGCCTTATAAAGCTGTTAGCAAGTTAACGTTTTCAGATGAGGAAATTAAGAGCGGAGTGGAGATTCATATAAAGGGCTTTGCAAAAGATAAGCATGTTAATTTGTTTAAACTTACTGTTTCTACCAACAGAGTTGATTATATTGTTACCAATAACAAAACTCAAAAATCTTCTAAAGCCGTACAAGATGAGTGTGGCTTTCGTTGGGTAATTGAGAGCATGCATAGAGAAATCAAGCAACTTACCCGGTATAGAACGATGCCAATGCAGAAAACAACGCATCCAGCGTAATCACATTAGTTGTGCATTTTTAGTGTGGGCTTTTCTAAAAAGAACTGCACACAAAATAGGTAAGACGGTTTATCAAATAAAGTTAGGGCTTTTAGATCATTATATGCAACAGCAGTTACGTTCACCCTCTTTACGCTATTTAGAACCTTACATAGCGTAAGTTTTGGTTATTAGAAAAAGGTTTCAATGTTATTGCAGTAGACAACCAAAAAATGGCTTTTGATTTTATGTTTATTAAGTATCCAGAAATTGTTAAATATAAAGATCATTTTAAAACTTTAATATCTTCTTTTGAAGAGTTAGATTCTCAAGAATTACCAAATGCAGACATCATAGTTGCTAGCTTTTCTGTACCGTTTTGTAAACCTGAATATTTTGAAAAATTTTGGAGTAATATTGTAAATAAGATTGATTCAGGTGGTTATTTTGTTGGAAACACTTTTGATCCTGAAATTGTAGCTTTTTGGGAGGAGGATAAGAAAAATATGACTTTTCATACAAAAGAGCAAACAATTGATCTTTTTAAAGAGTTTAACATTATTAGTTTTAAAGAAGTGAAGACTACACCAAAAGAGGATGGGAAAATTGATCATTATTATGAAGTTATAGCCAAGAAAAAATAATACCATTTCCGAAAACTAATCATCATATCGTCGTACTTCATGATCTCCGCTCCTCACGTAGTAGTTGTCCAGTAGTGTGACGCTCCAGTACTCGACACTCGTACTCCGAGTAGCAATTTAGTCTTGGGAAATGGTATAAGATAAACCTTGTTACAGGATATGTTATGAATATTCATTTTGAAAAAGCTAACTTAAGTCATAAAGACACTATTTTTAACTGGTTAAAAGAACCCCATGTTCAGGAATTTTGGGATAATAGCCAAGAACATAAAGATGATATTTTAAATTTCATCAACGGTCGTATAAAACCTTCAAGTTACGCAGATGGTCTATACACATATTGGATTGGGTGTATCTATAACGAACCTTATTGCTTGGTCATGACACTACAAGAAAAGCAGGAATATTCTATACCACTACTCAAAAAAGCTTATCTTTCAAAGCATGGTCACACCTATAGCATGGATTATACCATTGGTAATATAGCCTATTTTGGCAAAGGATTAGGGGCAAAAACTTTAGAAGTGTTTATTGATTTTATTAAAAGTAGTTATGATAGCCAAGCTGATACTTTTTTTATCGATCCAGATGTCACAAATCCAAGGGCTAGACATGTTTATGAAAAGGCAGGATTTAAATATATCGATGATTTTATTATGGAAGGAGATGGTGTATTTGCTGGACGCAAAACGCATTTTTTAGTAAAGCGATTGTAATCAATGGTACAAATTAATAGCAAAATAAAGAATACAGTAAAGTTTCAGGAAAATATTTTAATCTAGCTTGCTGAAACTACTGACGTTGAAAGGGAATCAGGGGTGGTATCGCCCCTAATAGGGATGATACTGATAACAAGTTATATCGAGTTCAGGTTACTTCCCAAATCTAACTTAAAACAATGGAAATCAGTTGTGTTTATTGTGAATTTTATTATAATGAACTATTTAAAGTCTTTATTTTAACTCAAGGTTATCTTAAGGCACGAATATTACTGACTTTAATATAAGGAAAAATGCATTCTTAAAGCGGCTAACGCGAATGCATTTAAAACCTTTCTAAAGCTAAAAACATCTATTAGCGAGGAGACCATAGGTCGACGAAGCAATATAGTTTCACTGAATTTAGGATAAGAATTGACAAATTCTTATCCCGAATCCGCGTGACTACGTGGGAATGACACCCTAGGTCTAGGCTATTAAACCGATGTCTTACATCGATATTTGAGATTAAATTAGTAGATTTAAGGACGGTTATGTATAGAATTAACTTTATTATTATAATCTTATCTTTCATGCTTACAGGTTGTCTGCCAGCTGTTTTTACTGCAGCAACTACCTCTACTCTTGCAGTTGCAAAAGATCAATCAATTGCGGAGACAATTGATGACGTAAAAATAGCTACAAAAATCAAAGCTTCTTTTATAAAAAATAATTTCAGGGAATTATATACTAAGATTAAGGTTGAGGTAAATCAGGGTAGGGTACTACTGACTGGAATCATAGACAAAAAAGAAGATGCATTAAAAGCTGTAGAAATTGTGTGGGGTGAAAAAGGAGTTTGTGAAGTTATTAATGAACTAATAATAGATAAAAAAAGTGATCATTTTGACTTAGTGCAATATACTAAAGATGCTATGATTACTAGTCAGATCAAGGCTAGAACTTTTGTTAACCGAGATATAAAATGGGTAAATTATACCATTGTTACAGTGAATGATATAGTATATATATTTGGTATAGCAAGGTCTGAGGAAGAATTAGAAAAAGTTACTTCTATTGCTTCCCAGATTAATGGTGTGGCAAGGGTTGTCTGCCATGTTAAAATAAAAGAAACTGAAGAAAATGATAATAAATAATCTCAATTCGATATAACTTGTCATATCAAATTCAGGTTAAATATGATATAAATGAAAGTGAAACTTAGATATATTCTTTTGTTGCTAGTTTATTGTATAGGGCTTAGCTCTTGTTCTACTAAGCCTAGTCTATATCGTAAATTATCGCAGGAAGATCCTAAAAATGTTCATTATAAGGGGCATTATAAGATAGGTAAAAAATATACTATCAAAGGTAAGACTTATAAACCTAAGGAAGATATTAATTGCAACCAAGTAGGTATAGCATCTTGGTATGGTTCTAAGCATAAATTTCATGGAAAAAAAACAGCAAATGGTGATACATATAATAAACATATGCTAAGTGCAGCCCATCCTAGTTTGCCATTACCTAGTTTGGTTAAAGTGACTAACTTAAGTAATAATAAATCTCTTATTCTTATGGTTAATGATCGCGGTCCTTTTAAAAAGAACCGTATTATAGATGTTTCGGAAAAATCTGCTAAAATTTTAGGATTTAAAAAACAAGGTACAGCAAAGGTTAGAGTACAATATATGCATAAGGAGACTAAAGAATTTTTGAATAATATTGCTTTAAAGCCTAAGGAAAATTGTATTGCAAAAAAGAAAGTAGCCAATCCTAAATGTAGCGTTAATTGTCATATTAAATTAGTAAATCTAAAACATAAATTGGCAGTTAACCCTTGATGATTTTTGTATTATAGTGTATGCCCAAATTGGAAAACCAATTCTTCAAGCTTTTATAGGAGTATACATGATTGTTTTTGGGAAATATAAATTAAATAGTCCTCAGTATCTTGAGTCTTATAGGAAGATGTTGTTGCTTAGAAGATTCGAAGAAAAATGTGGGCAGTTTTATGGTATGGGTCTAATAGGTGGGTTTTGTCACTTATATATTGGACAAGAAGCGATAATTACTGGTGTGGATTTAGTAAAACAGCTTGGTGATAGTACTATTACCAGTTACAGGGATCATGCTCATATTATTTCAGCAGGGACTGAAGCAAAATACGTATTAGCAGAACTGATGGGTAAAGAGACTGGTTGCTCGAAAGGCAAGGGTGGTTCAATGCATCTGTTTGACGTAGAAAACAAATTTTACGGTGGACATGGTATTGTAGGGGCTCAAGTACCTATAGGTACAGGTCTAGCTTTTGCTGAAAAATATCGAAATACTAATAATGTATGTTTTACTTTCTTGGGAGATGGGGCAGTTAATCAAGGTCAAGTATATGAAGCTTTTAATTTAGCGGCGTTATGGCACTTACCTGTAGTTTATATTATTGAAAATAATCAATATTCAATGGGTACTTCAGTAGCTCGTTCTACCTTTATGACTGACCTTTACAAGAAAGGGGAGTCATGTGGTATTACGGGATTTAGACTAAATGGTATGTCGTTAGAGTCAGTTTATGATTATGTTCGGCAGGCTGCGGAGTTTGTTAGAAATGATGGTGGACCAATAATATTAGAAATGGATGCTTATCGTTACAGAGGACATTCAATGTCTGATCCAGGTAAATACCGTAGTAAGGAAGAAGTGGAAAACTATAAAGAACAAGACCCATTATCACAAGTGAAAAATATAATTTTGGCTAATAAATATGCTAGCGAAGAGCAGTTAAAAGAAATTGAGAAAGAGGTTAAAGAGGTCATTGCAGAAGCAGTTGAGTTCTCAGAAAGATCGGCATTACCGGATGAAAAAGAGCTATATACGAATATTTACGTTGAATGAGTAGAAACATGTTACAAACGACAGTACGGGAAGCCTTACGCGCAGCAATGCAAGAAGAAATGTTAAGAGATGATAGTATCTTTATTATGGGAGAAGAAGTTGCTCAGTACCAAGGAGCGTATAAGATAACCCAAGGGTTATTAGAGCAGTTTGGTTCAAAAAGGGTAATTGATACGCCAATAACAGAACATGGTTTTACTGGTGTGGCTATTGGAGCGGCATTTGCTGGGCTTCGTCCCATTGTTGAATTCATGACATTTAATTTTGCCATGCAAGCAATGGATCAAATAGTTAACTCTGCAGCTAAAACTCATTATATGTCTGGTGGAACTATTAAATGTCCAATAGTATTTCGTGGACCAAATGGGGCAGCAAGTCGAGTTGCTGCCCAACATAGTCACAATTATACAGCTTGTTATAGTCATATTCCGGGGCTTAAGGTAGTAGCTCCCTATAGTGCAGAAGATCACAAAGGGCTTCTAATGACTGCTATTCGTGACGATAACCCGGTTGTTTTTCTAGAAAATGAAATTCTCTATGGTCATAGTTTTGAAGTCCCAGAAATAATAGAACCAATTCCATTTGGTCAGGCTAAGAAACTTATTGAAGGTGATGATGTCACAATAGTAACATTTTCTTTGCAAGTTAAGTTGGCTTTAGATGCAGCAAATAGCTTGTATGATAGTGGTATTAACTGTGAGGTAATCGACCTAAGAACTATCAAGCCCTTAGATATAGAAACTATATTAGAGTCGGTTAAAAAAACTAATCGGTTGGTTGTTATAGAGGAAGGCTGGTTTTTTGCAGGTGTTGGTGCAACTATAGCTAGTATGGTAATGAACCAAGCATTTGATTATCTAGATGCTCCTATAGAGATTATCTCGGGTAAGGATGTTCCTCTACCATATGCTATTAATCTAGAGAAATTAGCACTGCCAACTATAGAAGATGTTATTAGTGCTGTGAAGAAAGTGTGTTATACTAGCTAGACTTCAAGAATTAAGGTCGTCAGTTTAACCACTACCGATATCATTCCCGCGTGGATCACTAATATGTTATTCCCTCGTAGGCGGAAATCCATAATATCTAATAGCCTTTGCAGGCTATTTTTTGGATTCCCGCTTTTAGCTAGGAATGGCATCTTTCTGCCATTTAATAGTTTGGTGATGTATTTAGTAATATACTAATAATTTGGTCGATAAGATCAGAGTTAGCATTAATGTAACCCCAGTTGCCAATTAATTTTGTATATCAAAAAGTTCTATAGGAAGCAAAGTTTTGATAGAAGGTTTGTTTTCTAGCAACTGATAATTGATTAGGCAGGATAGCATATGACTAAATGCATTTGTAACTGATCTATGTCTAGAATGCTCTAACTTATCAAGAAATTTAAGTTTGCCTATTACGGTTTCTATCAGAGTTCTTTTGAGCAACATAACCTTATCTATAATAGGGATTAATATATTTTTCATATTCTTTTTAACCCGAGTAATAAGTTGGATGCCTTTGTCATACAAATCATCAAATAATTCTTTAGATATATAACCGCGATCGCCAAAAACTTTGCCATATATACCAAATATCATTCCTTTAAGTCCTTTCCTATCATCCTTATTACCACTGCTGAAAGATACCTTTATCAGATTACCTTCGGAATCTATGATTAAATGTAACTTTAGTCCATAAAACCACCCCTTAGTGGTTTTTCCTCTTGCCGCTATTCCTTTAAAAACCTTATGTGAACTTATACGATAATTCTTACATACGGCTATACCTGTAGCATCTACAAAAGACAGACCTGTGCATTCAGCAAGCAAATGATTCAGTAATATTGCTAAATAAGGCATACTTCTACCTATCAATTTAGTAAAATGTTCATAACTAACAAGTTTAAAATCTTCTGTATAATTATGTAAGATTACTTGTTTGTAATAATGCTTAAAACAATCACAATATGAATCATAGTAACCAATTAATATGGTTAATACTTCGCTTATTGATAAATAATTACTTACACCAGGTTTAAATTTACTACTATTAATTGTAGGCAAATTATTTTCCAAATTCTTTATAAAATCGTCGACAAAACAGTCAAAACTTACGCTATGTAAGGTTCTAAATAGCGTAAAGAGGGTGAACGTAACTGCTGTTGCATATAATGATCTAAAAGCCCTAACTTTATTTGATAAACCGTCTTACCTATTTTGTGTGCAGTTCTTTTTAGAAAAGCCCACACTAAAAATGCACAACTAATGTGATTACGCTGGATGCGTTGTTTTCTGCATTGGCATCTTCTATACCGGTAAGTTGCTTGATTTCTCTATGCATGCTCTCAATTACCCAACGAAAGCCACACTCATCTTGTACGGCTTTAGAAGATTTTTGAGTTTTGTTATTGGTAACAATATAATCAACTCTGTTGGTAGAAACAGTAAGTTTAAACAAATTAACATGCTTATCTTTTGCAAAGCCCTTTATATGAATCTCCACTCCGCTCTTAATTTCCTCATCTGAAAACGTTAACTTGCTAACAGCTTTATAAGGCTTAGAAGAGGAAGTTTTAGTAACGTTTCTATTTGCTTTAATAGGAGCATAATAATATTTACCCAAGGAATCAACATGTTGCATAATTTTATACGTAGCATACCATGTGTCAAAAAGCACAGTTTGAAAAGGAATCTTTTTGCTATACACAGCATTATTTAACATATTTAATAGGTGTTCTACTTTTGTCGCTCCATCATGTTCGGGCGAAAAAATTCGGTAATCTATTACCCAAAACTTATTAATATCCGGATTATAATATACCAAACTTACTACTCCTATACCAGTAGTAATACCACCTGTAGCCCCACTGTACTGTGATCTAGCAATTTCTATTTTCTTGGTATTTCTTTTATTTAACACCGTATCATCAAATATTGTATATCCGTTAGGCGATAAAATAACATCATCCTTAATATGTTCCCATAACAAAGAAGGTGTATATTTTTCATTTTTTAAAAATCTATTAATAACATCATGGCTACATTTTTTGGCATGTTCAGCATAGTAGGTCAAACTATAATTCTTTTGACTCACTATTAGAAATTGACAGTAATCTGTCCTATTAACTGGTATTGCTTGCAATTTTATCCTCTTGGCATTTGTAAATTATACTCAACATAATGTACCATTTTTTTTTCTCATAGCGTAAGTTTTGCAGTAAATTGCGGTAAAATCTTTTTTCATAGGTTATTTTGTTATTGGTTGAAAAAGATAAAATAACCTATGTCCCTTTTAAAATCTACCTTTCATCTCTCCTATTTAATTGGCAACTGGGGTTAATGTAGTCTTCAGTTAACTTTAATAATGCAAGCAGATTGGCTTTAGAAGCATTATCCATAGCACTTGTCTTTTTATCAAGCTCAAATTGTAGGCGGCAGGAATTACCATAAATTTCCCCTAATTCAGCATTATACAAACCTTGAGCTTGCATCATTCCGCTAATCAAATTAGCTTTTAGTATCCAACCAATAACCCCTGATTTACATAAATCTTTCGACTCTATGCCTAGTTTTGTCAATCCTGTACCAAGTGATATGAGTACGATATCTTTTTGAGTTAGTGTATCATCTAGTTCATAAGCTAAATTAGCAGCTGTCAACTCAGGATTACTGGCAAACATACCCCCATCTACTTGATAACTGCTGTTATTATACGCATTAGTTAGAAGCTTTGGTGCAAAGAATATAGGGGCAGCACTGCTAGCTGCTGCAATATTACTTATCAAAAAATTATTATTAGGGTCTTTAAGTGCCTGCTTTCTAGTCCACACCTGTGGTAAATTAGTATCCAAATTATAGGAAGTAACAGCCGTAGGGTTTATTAGTTGGCTCATCCTAGTATTACCAAAAAGCCCTATTAATATCTTGTCATATTGATTCCGATCGTATTTTGGTCCCCAAAGACCAAAACCAGTATATATTTTTCTAAACATGGAAGCGTAAAAAATATCTTTAGACTTTTGCATATATAGATCTAAAATGTCAGAAGCTTTATATTTTGGCTGTCCTGATTCATTAGGTGTAGCGAGAGCTAACACCACAAGTCCACCTGTAGAAGTCTACCATAAGGTCGAATAACTCACTGGCAGGTTTACCACTTCGATTTTCAAACTCTGCAACAATACGTGCTGGTATAATACCCTTAACCCCACCGCCATCTATTGATAGTATTCTAACAGCTTTCTTTTTCTTTTTAAGAATAGATATATTTTTTGTTACTAAAGGACATAAGTTGGCAGAAATTAAAGGAGAGTCTTTTTTGCTATATTGCATCTGTTTTCTAGGAGTACAAGCAGTAAATACTACTAATATAAGTAAAAATATCATGACATTTTTCATAATAACCTAAGAACATTTAATTTATAAAAAGTTAAGACTTAATTTTATAGACACTATAAAATACATATTTTGTCATCAAGATAATTCAGGTTACCCCAGCATTCAGGATAAGAATTAACTAATTCTTATCCCAAATTTGCGTTAAACTGTATATTTACAGGGAGACTTGCACAGCCAATAGTTAATGTGCATAGTAGGTATTAACTACGAACGATGCTATTAACGTTCAATATGTTGTGTTTTTCTCTTTTCATCTCCTATTCTTTGTACAAATTTGGCAGTTGTAGTAGGAGTTTTCTTTTGTGTTTTTTCCGTAACTTCTTTAGTATTAAGTGTAATAGGTTTGCTGTCTACGTGTTCTGAAAGACCATATTGTCCAACATTCTTGCCGGTTAATACATAAGTCACATAATCTATCATATGTTTTATAAAATTGCTAAGCCCTCCTATAGAATGAGCTTCTAGCTGAAACCATGTTTTCCCGTCTTTCGTTTTTCCAACTAAAAATTCCCTAAATATTTCTCCAGCTTGCACTGATGCATCTGGCTCAGCTTTATTACCTCTATGATGTGAAGAGATTCGTTCTTTAACTAATCCTAAATCTTTTAAGGTATCATACATATCTCCATTGTCCTCAACCATTACATGAGCTCCTTTTAGAAAATCACCCGCATGCTGCAATACAACTTTTTCCATTATATCTATTATTACACCAGCTTTTTCAAGGCTACCCTTTGGATCTATAGATTTTTCAGGTGTTTTGATTATATTATGTATAAGTTTTTCTTTACTGTCTGCTGGATTTATGTTAAGACCCTTAACACGATCATCAACTAAAAGATTTTTTAAATCTTCAACATTTAATTCCGAATATCTAGTAAAAAATTCTTTTATAGTCATAAATATTCCATGTAAAAATATTAAATTGTGCTATTTAATAATATTTGGTTTTGTAGCTTGAATAGATCAGAGGAAGCAAACCTCGCCAATTTTAGCATATCATAAAATTGCTCTTCGGAAAAGGGGGTTTTTTCTGCTGTGCTTTGAATTTCTATTATATTTCCATTGCCTGAGAAAACAAAATTGGCATCTACTTCCGCGTTGCTATCCTCTAAATAATCAAGATCAACTATGGGCTGTCCTTTATATATACCGCATGAAATAGCGGCTACTTGGCTAATTAAAGGATTAGTTTTAAGTATTTTTCTAGCAATTAATGATCTAATCGCTAAATGAAGTGCAATATAGCTACCAGTAATTGCCGCTGTTCTAGTTCCACCATCGGCATTAATTACATCACAATCAATGATAATTTGTTTTTCTCCTAATGCTTTTAGATCAATTGCAGCACGCATCGATCTACCAATTAGTCTTTGAATTTCTTGCGTCCTACCTGACTGCTTTCCTTGCGTCGATTCACGCTTTATACGCTGATGGGTTGAACTTGGTAACATACCATATTCGGCAGTTATCCAGCTCTGATTTTGCCCGCGTAAAAATGGCGGTAAACTTGCCTCATAGGTTGCACTACATATTACATGGGTATTGCCAAACTTAATAAGGCACGAACCACCAGCATTAAGTAGAACTGATGGTTCAATTGAAATATTGCGTAATTGATTATTCTTTCTATTAAAAGCTCTCATGGATTATTACTTAATTAAAATTGACTTGAAAATACAAAGATTTACACTATATGTTAAGAAAATAGATTTTTGCAAGAAAAAAGGCTGTAAATATGGAAAAACAACAGGAGAAGAATAATGACAACCAAGAAATTAAAGTTGATAATGATGCTCAGCTAGTAAATGAAATAGAGGAAGATACTACAGATACCCTGATTTTGCAAGATAGTTTGCAAGAGATTGCTAGCTTGAAAAGTCAAATTGAAATTTTACAGGATAAACTGTTAAGGACAATAGCTGAATCTGACAATACTAGGAAACGTTTAGAAAAATTAATTGAAGAAGCAAAAGACTATGCAATTTTCTCTTTTGCTAAAGATCTACTCAGTGTTAATGATAATCTCTCTAGAGCTTTGGAGCATAAGCCACAAAATACGGAAGGTGATCTAGCTAGTATTATTACCGGGGTAGAAATGACTAAAAGTGAGTTGACTAGCATACTAAAAAAGCACGGTTTAGAATCAATAGAACCATTATTAGGAGAAAAGTTTGATTACAATATACATCATGCGATTTCACAAGTAGTATCAGATGAATATGATCAAGATAGTATTATAGGTATTATGCAATCAGGCTACAAGATAAAAGATAGGTTAATTAGACCTGCTATAGTGCAAGTATCGAAAAAAACATGAATAAAGAAAAGGCATAATCTTGGATAAAGTTATTTTTTGGGTTATTGTTATTGGGACTGTTATAGTAACTTTGACTTTGATCTCTGATATATTGATGCCATTTCTTATAGCTGGGGTAATATCATATATATTACATCCTATAATTGATAATCTCTCATTACGATATAAACTATCTAGAACTATAATAGTTTCGGTAATTTCTTTGCTGTTTTTCAGTATTTTTACTATAGTGGTTGTGGTAGTGTTGCCTATCATATATCAACAAACAACTCTACTTATTAGTAAAATTCCTACCTATAAAGATTACTTACAAACTGAATTAGTACCGGTTATTACGGCAAAAATTTATTCAATAGATCCAAATATTGCCGATAAGATAAAAGATTCTATTAGTAATTTTGTTAATGGCATATTTTTGCTTATCACAGGTCTTGCTAATAATATTTGGCATGTGACGAAGGTAACAATCAATTTATTTGTGTTAATTTTATTAATACCGCTTATATTGTTTTATTTTTTACGGGATTGGCTAACAATGGCAAAGAATATAGACCTCTTGCTACCTTTAAAAGGTAAAAAGAGAATTCAAGAAATATTATCAGCAATTAATTATTCTTTATCTGCTTATATAAGAGGGCAACTAAATGTTTGTTTATTATTATCAGTTTATTATGGGGTCTCTTTATCGATTCTTGGCGTAGATCTAGGGGTATTATTAGGACTTGTATCTGGTTTTTCAATAATTATACCATTCGTTGGAGTTTTTATATCCTTTTCTCTTACCATGATTGTTAGTTATTTTTCTTTTGGTATGGTCAATAAATTATTTTATATAATAATTATCTATTTGATTGGTCTAATAGTTGAGGGGTATATTTTATCACCGAAAATCATAGGTGATAAAATAGGATTACATCCTCTTTGGATAATATTTGCGGTTCTAGCACTGGGTAACCTATTTGGCTTTATTGGTATATTTTTTGCTGTGCCAATTGCTAGTATAATAAAAGTTTTGTTTTTAGCCGCTATCGACTTTTATAAATCCAGTAAGTTTTATAAGACTTAAACATTAATTATGCCAAACTCCCAGCAATATGTATTACCATTATTTAGTAATAATCTATATGCTCTAGATAATTTTATTAATTCACTTTCTAATCAAGTTGCATACAATTCAATCAAAAACTGGTCTGTATCTTGGGGAAGTAAACCGTATGAGTTTACAGTTTTGATTTACGGACCACCATCCTCTGGTAAGACCTATCTTAGTAAAATATGGCAAAATTTGTCGAATGCATTTTTTATAAAAAAAGATTTAGATATACTTAGTGCAGAAGATATAATGCAGTATAATGCTTTTATTATGGAAGATATAGAATTTTGGGATGAAAGGAAAGTGCTCCATTGTTTTAATTTAATAAGTGAGTATCGTAAATATTTGTTGATGACTACAGGAAGTTTAGCTAGTAATTTTGCGTTACAGGATTTATCCTCAAGAATTAATGCTGTTGTAAGATTAGAAATAAACCAGCCTGATGATGAATTAATGACCAAGTTAATCTTTAAGTATTTTTCCGATCAATCGCTTAAAGTATCTGACTGTGTAATTGAATATTTATTAATTAATTTACCGAGACAATTTGAACAAATGATAAAATTATTAGGGGTAATAACGCATTTTGCATTAGTTCATAAACGAGCTATTACTGTTCCTCTTATAAAACAAGTTCTTAAATAGTATAGTCTTATCACGAATTCGCGTGCCTTGGTGTGGGCTTAATATGTATAATTTTGATTATGTGGTAAAAATGTTATAAAAATTAGTTGATTTCTTTTATGTAAGCTATTAACGTATAATTTCAATAATTAGTTTTAGGAAAAATCAATGTCTATAGATGTTCTTGTTGTTGATGATGAAGCAGATATTAGAGATTTAGTCTCAGATATTTTAAAAGAGGAAGGATTTACTACCAAGACCGCTGCTAATAGTATTCAAACTTTTAAAATACTCCAGGAAAGAACCCCCTCGGCAATTATTCTAGATATTTGGCTCCAGGGTAGTGAACTTGATGGACTTGGGATTTTGGAAATAGTAAAAAAACGCTATCCACTAATGCCTGTGATAGTTATTAGTGGACATGGTACTATTGAAACTGCAGTAAATGCTATCAAAATGGGTGCATATGACTATCTAGAAAAGCCATTTAGTCATGATAAGTTAGTGATTTTATTAAAAAGAGCCTGTGAAGCAGCTAAGTTAAAGCGTGAAAATCTTGATCTGAAATCAAAGGTTATTGATAAAACTGAGCTTATAGGTAACTCTCACATTACAGCTAAGCTTAAGTCTGATATTGAAAAAGCTGCTTTAGCTACTAGTAGAGTATTGATTCAAGGTAAAATTGGTAGTGGTAAAGAACTAGCTGCTCGGTTAATTCATAAAAAATCAAAAAGGGCTAATGCTCCTTTCGTAATCTTTAGTCCAGTATGCATGAATCCTGACCGAGTCCATCAAGAATTATTTGAAGGAATAGAGAACCAAGGCGTTATACGTCCTTCGATATTAGAAATAGTAAATAATGGTACTTTATACATAGATGAAATTAGTGGTTTGCCAGTTTCGGTACAAGTAAAATTGCTTAAATTTGTGCAAGATCAAATGTTTCATAAGGGGGGAAGCAAAGCAATAAAATTAGATATAAGGATTATTGCTGCAACTTCTAAGGTTATACAAGAAGAAATAAGTAAAGGTGAACTATTGGAAGATTTATATCATCGCCTAAATGTTATTTCCTTAAAAGTACCATCTTTATATGATAGAAAAGATGACATGTCTGTATTAGTCAAATATTTTGTTAAGCAACTTGCTAAGTTTTCTGGTTTAAAAGCACGTGAATTTTCTGATGAAACTATTGCAGCTCTGCAAGTTTATAATTGGCCAAGTAATATAAGGCAATTACGCAATGTGATAGAATGGACTTTAATTATGAATCCACTATCTTCAAATAATAATGAAGTAATAAAACCATCTATGATACCACCAGAAATTCTAGTTAATAGTGCTAGTTCTGCAAAGCAGGAAGATAATGTTGATATGATGACCATGCCACTTAGAGAGGCAAGAGAGATTTTTGAAAGACAATATTTAGCTGCTCAAATGTATAGGTTTAATAATAATATTTCTAAGACCTCATCCTTTGTAGGTATGGAACGTTCGGCTTTACATCGTAAATTGAAATTGCTCAATTTACATATTCCTAATAATAAATTTAACGAAGAGGAAATTTATGACAGTTACGAATAAGAAAACTCTAGCAAATTTTATAGCTAATAAGCATGCTGTAGTTGTTATTAAAGTGATGATGGGGGTAATAGCTCTCTTTGCTGGAGCTCAGATTATTATTCCTACCCAGCCAGTACCAGTATCTATGCAAACTGTGGTGGTTAGTATTATTGCTTTTACTTATAGCCCTCGACTTAGTTTTGCTACGATTTTAACTTATCTTACAGCCGGAATAGTAGGGCTGCCAATGTTTACAAAATTATCCAGTGGTTTATATTTTCTTCTTGGTACAACAGGTGGTTATCTTATAGGAATGTTATTGGCAGCTCCTGTTATGGGTATAATTAATAGTAGGTTGTCTGAAAAATTTACTAAGAGATTTTTAGCAGGGTTTTTTAGCTGTCTTATTGGTCACGTTATAATTTACTTTTTGGGAGTTAGCTGGTTGACAACAATTATAGGAATTAAACAAGCTATTTATAGTGGGTTTATAGTATTTATACCAACTGGTTTAGTGAAGATATTAATATTTTCTTCTTTATATCATTATATAACAGGGGTAAACAGAAAGAATGCTCTGTAATATCTTTAAGCAGCCTCGGTGTCATTCGAGCTACGGCGGAAATGACGTTAAAGGAAGCAAGAGTAACATCTCTTTTGTTGGCGAGTATTTTAAACTAAAATTCTTTATTCTAGCTTTACTTTTATTCCTTACCGGATGTTCGGATTCTCCGAGAGATGCAGATGGTTTATTATCTAATAGTCAAAGTCTTGTTATTAGGAATTATATAATAGAGCAGAATAAAAATAAGGTACGAGTAAATATTAAAAGTAAATTTGGTTCAAATTTAAGGGGATTAAAATTATTAGGTGTTAAACTGACAGATGAAGACCTTTCTAGTGTTGATTTAAGTTTCTGTGAAATATCACGTGTGGATTTCTCGGGAGCAAATTTTGAGAATGCAGTTCTAACAAAATCTGTAATTCAAGAAAGTGATCTCTCTAATACTAGATTAAAAAATATATCAGCTTATGGCTCAGATTTTCAAGCATCTATATTTGAAAATGCCAATTTGGAAAATAGTAATTTTATTCAATCAAATTTTGAGGACACTGATTTTATCAAAGCTAATTTAGAAAATGTTAATTTTGAAAATGCCAATCTTATTAAAGTTGTATTTGATGATAGTATTATAAGTAAATCTAATTTTCAGAAAAGCAATTTAGGAAAAAGTAGTTTCAAAAATGCAGTTATATCAAACTCTATTTTTTATGGTACAGATTTGCGGCAAATATTAGCTAATTACGCTAGTATCACTAATTGTTATTGTGAATCTGTAGATCTAACAGGGGTGGATTTTACTGGAGCGATTATTAATAATTCAGATTTTACTCATGGTATTATTAATCAGGCTCAATTAAAAAATATAAAGCTTACTAACTCGTTATTCTCTTTTTCTTCTTTTCAGTCTGTGAATTTTACCAATGCAATTATTGAAAGTTGTAATTTTGAAAATACCAATTTTAATAATGCACAATTGCAGCAAGTGCAAATTCAAAAGAGTATTATGGATAATACTCACTTTAATAACACTAGCATAAAGGATCTATCAATAAAGAATTGCAGTAGCATTTTGCTTAAGTTAAATAAAATTAACATTGTTAATAGCGATATTGAGAATAGTAATCTTACTGGTATATTACTGAATAATAGCTATGTCAAACAAGCAACTATTATTAATTCTGATTTGACTAATAGTGAGTTAATAAACTCTAATTTCTCTAGTACTCAATTTAATAAGGTGAATTTCACTAAAGTGCTTATGCAGAATACTGTTTTAAATAGTACCAAATTTGTTGATAGTAATTTTTATCAAATGGCTATCATAAATTCAGAGTTGTCAGAAGTAACCTTTGATAATTCATCAATTATAAATTCTCAACTAAATAATGTGAGATATAAAGATAGTAATTTTGTTAATTCAGATTTTAATAGAAATATTGTATTAAATAGTCAAGACTTTGATAAGCTTAAGTCAACAAATATTATATATTCTGTAAAAGATTTAGAGCAGGTAAAAGACTTATCAAATATGAATTTACAAGATTTAAATTTACTAGATCTTGTATTTAATCAAACTATTTTTTCAGGTTCTGTTCTTAAAAGGGTAGATTTATCTAATTCTAAGCTTCAGAGTTGTATATTACAAAATACTGACTTAACTATGGCAAATCTGAATAACACAGATTTTAGTAAATCATCGCTTATCGGTAGCAAATTAGAATCTGCCAAACTTTATAATACAAATTTTAATGATACTGATTTAACAAATGTTAATTTCATTAAAGCCTTTGTTAGTAAAATATCTTTAGTTAATGCAAAGCTGGATGGAACTAAAGGCCTTGATGGTCAGGGCAATAAAAATATAGAATAATATAACCTACGCGAATTTGGGATAAGAATTAGTTAATTCTTATCCTGAATTGGAGTAGTTTAGCCTTGCTTAGCTTTAAATCTTTTGATTTTCTTGTTTATTACAAGGATTTTACCTTTTCTTTTTACAACCTGACAATCTTTATCTCTTTTCTTTAAAGATTTTAACGAACTTACAACTTTCATATAAAACTATCCTTGGTATTATTTGCAAAAACCTAGAAAGTGATAAATCAACCTTCAAACTTTCACTAGCTTAAGTTTAAAAAAGTAATAATAATATTTTTTATCAATTCAGTCAACCTAAAAACTTCTTTAGGGTAATTTAAAAGTTGGGATGTACTTGCCTTAGCATAGATGTAGAGAAATCTAGCTTGTATAAAAAAATTATTACTATATTCTAACTTTTTTCCAATATTAATTTTATGTTAACTCCTTTAAAATTATTCGTTATTTGGTTATTTGGACTAACTAGCGGGTTTACCTTAATGATTACAGGTAATACTTTAAACTACTGGTTTGCCAAGGAAAATATTGACTTACAATCTATTGGTATGTTTGCTTTTATCATAATGCCCTATTCTATTAACTTTTTATGGGCTCCTATTTTTGACACTATACATTTAGGCCAATTAAGTAAACTGCTTGGTCATAGATTATCTTGGATTTGTCTAATCCAGATTTTGTTGGCATTTACTATTTTTCTTTTAAGTACCATGAATCCTCACCACAGTCTAATATTGTTTGCACTAGTAGGCTTGATAATATCATTTTTAAGTTCAGCTAAAGATAGTATCCTAGGGGCTTTCAGAACCGAAATTATTGCAAAAGAATCTCAAGGAGCAGCTTCTGGAATTTATATTTTTGGCTACCGCATTGGTATGCTAATTTCAAGTTCTGGAGCTATCTATCTGTCAAGCTATTTAGGATGGAATAATATATATAAAATTTTTGCCATTTCTGTACTTGTTTGTTCTGCTATTTTGGTTACAAGTATCTTGCGGTTAGAACACGACTTAGCTTCAAAAACTTATCCAGATCATAAAATAAATATTTCAAACTTTGTACAGAATATCTTAAGACCTGTAGGGTCTTTTTCCTTAGTCTTTTTAATAATAGTTTTCCTTATTTTATATAGATTACCAGATGATTTTATTACTATGATGATGAACCCCTTCTTAATACATCTTGGTTATAACGAATTTGAAATAGCCAGTGCAGGGAAATTCTTTGGCATAATATCTACAATAATTGGCGGACTAATAGCCAGCTTAGTGATGAAAAAAAAGAATATCTTAGATAGCTTGCTGATATTTGGCGTAATTCATGCAATCGCACATACCTTACTTATTGTGCATGAGATTTATGGCAAAAATCTACCATTATTCTTTATTACCACAGTCTGTGAAGGTATAACTTGCGGGATGGCTATGACAGCTTACATTGCTTTTATAGCTTCAATATGCACAGGCAAATTTCGTGCCACTCAATATTCATTTTTCTCTTCTATGATGGGATTTTCAAGATCGATTTTTCCAGCTCTTTCAGGATATGTTGTCGTACAATTTGGATGGAAAAGCTTTTTTACATTTATTATTATAATCACAATTCCTTCTCTACTTCTGCTACTAAAAATCAGCTCACTATTAAAAGCAAAAATGAAATATTAAATGTAACCATGAGTTCTATTACGTTGTTGCTGTCGGGATAATGTGTTTTGTGCTTTTGATACTGCTGTGTTTGTTTCAGGTGGAGTGTTGTTCACATGATGTTTTAAGCTACTCTGAATCTGCGTTAATTCACCTATAGAGTCGCTTGCCTCAAGGGGAATAATAGCTTGTGACATATTGATATTACCTTCTTTATTTTTTGCTACTTCTTGTACCATTGCTTCATATTGACCTTTGGTTACAGGGATAGTGTAGATATTATTCCCTCTTTGTATATATCCTATAGCATCTTTATCATCCCCAGCAAACTTTAGTGATAATGGGTTGGTTATTTCCACTAGTTTTCCTTGCTCGTTATAGTGAGCAGTAAAATAAAGTGCTTTCGAGCTTGCAATATTTTCACCTTTCTCGTTTTGTACCGGGAATGAAAGATGGACAGCTGTACTAGAGGGCTTGATTGTTAATGGTAGATTAATATTTCGATAATTACTAATCTCTCTCTCTGTTACACCATCTTCTAACATTACTTTCTTATAGGTCTTTATATTAGTTTCTATTAATTTAAATAATTCTTCATCTTTGACTTTAATAACCCTTGACCTAGTAGAGGTTGTGTTTGTTACTGTTTCTTGTTCGTTCCAAGTTAAAGGTTTAAAATGATTAGCCTGAAGGACTTTAGCATAACTTTGTACTTCATCATTCATGGCTTGTGCTATATTTGCTTTTACACTGGGGGCAGCCCAAGCCTTTTGTATTAATCCGTTGTTATTTTCTACAAACTCTTTAAATTCCTGAGAATTAGTAGCAAGACCTGCAATTGCAACTCCTTTATCCGTCTTAATATTTGCTTCAGCAAGGACGTGTTGTAATAGTGCTTGTTGTTTGGCAATAATTTCTTGTCTAAAGGCTAATGTTATAGAATCCACTTTGGAGGTTGAGGATTGAACATTAGTAGTTGTTGTTTCGTGAGTCAGCATAACGTCTAGTGCTTTTCTAGATATTTGCATAGATGGTTCGAGATCGCTTGTTTTTTTGGTCAGTAGCTGTTTTTCTTCTTGTAATATTTTTGCTATTTCTTTAATTAATAATACTTCTCGAGCTTTATAGCCTAAAATATACTCTATTTTATTTTCTTTTCTTAATTTTAATTTTTTGGTTTGGTTGATTATATTGTTAAAATAATCGGGATGTTCTTGGACTAATTCTCGTAATTTTGGTGTGTTAATTTTTCCTTTTGTTACTAAAAGACCCAATTTAATTTGCAACCCATACTCTTTTAATGATTGTTGCCTCTTTTGCATAGTTTCCTTAAAGGCATCTTTAATATCGGCAACCTTTATGTTTTCTAGGGGGATATTCTTAAATTTTTGACTCATTGCCATTTTTGCCCAATTTGCTAGTGCTTTGTCACTATAATATTTTGATAATTCTGCAAAACTGTCATCGATAGTCTTATTTAAATCGACTTGTGCAGTATCAAGTAAACCTTTTACAAATGAATCATTATGACTTAATTTACTTGGGAATTCCCTAAAATGGTTAGTTGGGCCTAGTAATGGTAGATGTCTAGACCAAGAATATGGATGGATGTTATCCTCTAATTGGTCAAGACTTCCAGCAAAATCTATACGAACTAGTTTGGGAAGAATGGTAGAATCTTCGGGGTCTCTTATAACTCCTATGTTACCTGTATGAATATCAAAGTCACCTATTAATAAGCTAGTTGGAGCTATTTTATCAAAAGAACTATAATGAAGTTCTTCAAAAGCTTTGCTTAAAGTATTAGATAATAGTTCTCTTGTTCCCATGAAAATCGGTCTTCCCCTATCTTTTCGAAGCCAACCACTTGGTTTAGTTTTTGTAGACATGTGTTTATCCATATCTACATACATGTCACCACTATAATTCTTAAAAAATTCAGACCGTACATATACCTCAGAGCCATCACTTTGAAGTCCTCCTTCCTGATGTACTTTTTCGGTAAGATGATCAGGTACAGTGAGAGAAACTTTAGCTCCATGATTTGGATTTGTTGCTTGAAAAATTTGCGAACCCAAAAACTCTGATATATTTTTTCGAGAATCCCCTTCACTTTTAATCATGGATAGAAGGTCATCAGAACTTTTGTATATTCCTCCTAATTCTCCACCATCATTAGCTCCAAGTGATTTCTTTGCCAAATAATTCCAACCGATAAATTTTGATATCAATGGTGTTGTCATATTATCCTCTTGGACTTTTTTGCTTCAGTTCGATATCGAACTAATGGTTATATTGATTATACACTCAAATAATTTCAAGAAAGTTTAAGAAATCTCGTAATTCTTGTCGAGCAGCTACGTGAGATATACTAAGTGTTTTTCCATGATTAGCTGTTGTTAAGTCGAGTAATGTTAATCCTTGTAAAAATAATTCCCGAAAAATTACTCTTTCACTAAAGCCTGGGGCAATTTTAAAGCTAATTCTTTTTGCTAATTGTTCAAGAGAAGTAGCAACATTCCTTTTGTTTACTGCATCCAAGTTGCTTAATCTATTACGCATTACAATCCAATTAATTGTTTCGCCATTACGGTTAGCCTTCTGCATTTTTTGTTCCCAAACCATTTGGCTATAGATTGACGGAGTAATAATTGACAAATTGTTAGCATTAACTTTACCTAGTACATCAAAATCAAGGAAACTATCATTAATTGGGGTAATCACCGTATCAGCATAAGAGTGAGCTAATCTCGATAAAAAAGAGTAACTTCCTGGCGTATCGATTACTACATAATCAGCATTTTTTGTCTGTTCAATTATTTGTTCAAACCTAGTTTTCTCATCCTCTTCCTTAGCTCCAACAACTTGTTCTTGACTTTCGGTCAAATGAAAATGCTGAGGGGTTTTAACCGGATTACCCGGATTCTTTAGATTATAGTCATCCCTATTCTTTAAATAATTTGTTAAAGAACCCTGACGTGAATCAGTATCAATACTAGCTACCGTATGACCATTATACAATAAGCCAGTAATTAGATGCATGGAGCAGGTAGTTTTACCCGCTCCACCTTTTTCATTACCAACTACAAAAATACGATTTGTTTGATTTGCTTGATTATTTTTCATAGTGATCTTGGATAAATTGGTTAAGAAGCCTTACACCATAACCTACTGCTCCTTTGGGGCCAAGAGGATTACCTGTTTTATTATAGGCAACACCAGCAATGTCAAGATGAGCCCAAACCATACCTTCCTTAATAAAATTTCCTATAAATTGAGCTGCCATACAACTACCAGCCGCTCCAGGGACATTACCAATATTGGCAAGATCAGCAATGTCAGACTTTATCATCTCATCAAAATCTTTATGCAGAGGCATACGCCATAATTTTTCATTAACTTTATTACCAACCTCTATTAGCTTATTAGCTAATTCATCATTATTAGCGAAGCATCCAGCATAAGTTTTGCCAAGAGCAACAACGATAGATCCAGTAAGGGTAGCAAGATCAATGACACATTGAGGTTTAAATTTTTCTTGAGTATACCAAATTGCATCAGCCAGGACTAACCTACCTTCTGCATCAGTGTTATCCACCACCACTGTTTTTTTGGACATAGTGGTTACCACATCTCCTGGTCGTTGAGCATTACCTGATGGCATATTTTCCACAAGACCAACTACCCCGACCACGTTAACTTGGGCGTTACGACTAGCCAAAGCCATGATTGCTCCAACTACTGCGGCTGAGCCAGCCATATCATATTTCATATCTCCCATATTGGCTGCTGGTTTAAGAGAAATCCCACCACTATCAAAAGTAACTCCTTTACCAACGAAAGCTACAGGCGGGGTATCATCATCCAAACCATTATATTGCATTACTACAAGTTTAGATTCATTTTGCGAACCTTGTCCAACACCAAGTAAAGCCCCCATGCCAAGATTTTTCATTTCTCTTTCACCGATAATAATAGTCTCAACTCCCAATGGTTCAAGATGTTCTAATATTTTTTCGGAGTAAGATTGAGGGGTTTTGATGTTGGATGGTTCATTTATCATATCTCTAGCAAAGAATACTGCCTCAGCCAATGATTTTTTATCATTAAATAATTCTTCTGCTTTAGACTTGTCATCTATAGAAATCTCCAGAGAATCTACAACAAATTTCTCTCCTTCACTTTGGGTAGTTCTGTATTTATCAAATCTATATGAAGCAAGCAAACAGCCGCTAGCTATAAGAGAAGCTACAATAGCTGGCTCATATTGTCCAATATTATGAGAGATTTTTATACCAATAGTTCTAATTTTACAGCAAGTACTACTGGATAAAATTTTTCCCCCGATCTCCTCAATACAAGAGGTCTTTAGTTTTGTTTCATCACCAATACCAACTATAATTAAATATCTTATCTCTCCATCCTTACCGATAGAATTAACAATTTTAATTTGTCCAAATTTTCCAGCAAATACTAATTTATTCTGAATAGTTTTAGAAATTAAACCATGATGTTGTTGGTCAAGTAGCAATAACTCATTGTCTAATTTTAGTTGTTCGTTAATAAAAACTACAGTTGCTTGATTATTTGATAATTCTTTACTTATAAAGTTAATGTTATTGAGCATAAATTCCTATTTTTGAGAGGCTAATTTTATATATTCTTTTTGTAAGCGTAATAATCTGAATAATGGAAGTATATAAAAAACCCACTAATTAATAAAGTAATTCTTTAAGTCTTTAAATATTATATTCTAAAATTATCTTCCACTAAGTAGAAAAGTGATTAATTTCAATTATTTTTTTGTGGTAGAGTATATAAAAATAAATATTGCCAAGTGTGCAAGTTTAAGTAGGTATAATAGTCCTCGATGTTCTAAGGGTGATGATACTGAGCTTACTATCAATTTATTACATCGATACTTGAGGTTAATTAGTTTCTTTTAAATTAGATTTAATTTTGTCTGAATATAATTTTACCTATAAACCTTAACCTAAAAATTTCTTTCTTGCTTTTCTACTTGGAAATAGTGTTTTCAGGAAAATAGTGTTATCATCTTCTTTTATATAAGGTATAGCATATATTTCAGTTAGTATCCTTACATATAGAATTTGCTGATTAGGATATTGTTCTTGATTATGATGTTTAGTTATATCTAATAGATTCCCATCTGCTATAGATTGAATTATTTCTTCAAAACCTATTCCTCTTTCAAGCAACAATTTTGAATTATTTTCATAATTATATCTAAATTTAATCAACTTAAACTACCTAACAACTACAATTTTGTGGCTTCTTTATGAATTAACATATTAATATATGTTTGATATGCTAACCCAAGTTTTGAAGCCTTAATTTTTATAGCTTCAATATCCTGCTCAGCTACTCTTATAGTAATAGGATACTTTCTCTTTAGGTGTGTTTTAGCTGCATTTTGAAATAGTTTAATATCATTTTGATTTTTAATACTAGGTTGTTCTTCAAAATTAATCTCTATATCCTGCTCATATTTATCTAATTTGTAGCTCATAGTTTCATATATTTTATTTAATATAATAATAAATAGTACATACTATGTCAATACATTATACGCGAATTCGATAAGCGAACAATAGTGTACTGCTCGTAAATGAAGAGTTGGTAGACGATAGTATAACTTCAAGAAGAGCTAGGCAGTAGCAAAGTCGAGCAGCAGAGCGTACATTAGTACGTGAGTAGCTTCGATCTTTGGTCGCGGGAACGCCAATTCTTGAAGTTCTACCTGAGTATGCATAGTGAAGTAGGCTAGGCAATTTTTTTATACTCAAAGTATATTTTTCTTACCGAGTGAATCCATACAATACAAACAATGGTAAATACCACCATTAAAAATGGTGATATAGAGCTAAAAGTGGCTGTTGGTATTAATGTGAAAATAATTGACTGTATTAACCCGCTCGAAGATTTACCAACCTTCGAGCTAATGACGTCTACAGCTGCCTTACCTTTTGTCTTTAGCTCTTGGTCAAGAGGAATATATAACATTTCTCTTGAGGTATCCCAAATTGAATATTTACTACCTTTCACTAGAATGTTTTGTAAAGCACCAATTGACACCGCAAGAGCTAAGGGTGTCATGAGAATGCTACTATCAAATATCGATAATACTTGGTGGTCAAATACGATTAAGATAAAAAACAATATACCAGTAATCATCATGACAATTGGCGGAATTACTGCAGCAACAAACCAGCCATGGCTACGCATTATATTATTGCCTATTATAGTCATTACCATAATAGCAACTCCAGTCCAAAGAATGTAAAGACTATTGAATTCTGCATAACTATTAACAGTGGGGTATAATTCCTTAATTTTTGCTTTCCATACTGCTTCTACCAAATTCATTGATAAACCAAAGGCAGCAGAGCAAATTAGCATTAACCATAAATATTTTGATCTTGTTATATATTTAAAACTTTCAATTAAACCCATGCCTTCTTTAGTAGATCTACCACTTTTAGCATTTGCATAAAATGTTGGATTTGTAAAAACATTTTTGGTAATAAATTTTACAAGTAAACATGATATAACAGCAGAAACTACCACGAGACTTGTTGATATTTTTATAAGTGTAGTTTTGTTGTCCGATACGGTTAAAAAATATTTAGCAATACTGTTCTCAGATGATAAGTTCATCATCAAAAAGCCCACAAATATTAAAGAAGAATTGCCAAATAATGAAAAAAGCGTGTAAAACCTTTTTGCTTCTTCTGTTGTAGTAAGTTCATTAGCAAACTGCCAAAAAAGTAAAACATAAAAGATATTTGGCCAAAGTTCAGATAATGTATAGAAAACCATATAACTCCAATTACCAATTAAAGCTATATACCATTTAAGATGAGGATAAGTTCCCATAATTTGTTCTAGTGAATTTGGACTAATATGGAAAATATCGACATTTGGATAAATAATGAAAGCAAAAAGAATGAAGAATCCAACAAAAAAAGTGATTAAATAGCAAAAAATCTTTTCAAAACTAAAATGATTAAGCATCTTAGCATAGATTATAACGAATAAAGCTGCTGCAGGTGTTACACAATAAACTTTAGTAAAACTTACTACTTCAGCACTAATCTCTGAAATTAAAATACTATCTTTTAAAATTCTTAATATGTTTTGATTGAATAGGACACAGAACATCAGACCGCACATAGGTATGAATTTTCCAAGCTCATGATTATGGATAGGCCAAAATATAGTTCTGAATTTGCTTTTAAATAAGTTTGACTGTATACTAGTCATAATAAGGATTCCCTAAGACAAAAAAAAAACTTGAGGACATGTTCAAGAGTTTCTCTATAATGGCTTAAGGCTATTATGAAAACCAAAGAAAGTTAGGAACTTATATATTATTAGCCTCCCTATGTCAAGATGTTTAAATTGATCCCTAGTAATTAGTAGTGTATAAAAATATGTTGGACAATGACAAATATCAAGAATATTTTGATCAATATAGTGATTATTCATCAAAATATTTATTGGGTAATAAGTATTGTTCCTTGGGTAAAAAAATAACTAAAACAAAATATTATCAAATTTTATATTATAAAACACTGGCATCGCAAGATTGCATTATTAGTAAAAAAAGAATATTCTTAGTTATTCCTTCGATCTTTAACTCCCCGGAAATTCTTTTCTTAGCTAAATCAAAAAGCTTTGTTGATAATTTAAGACATTGTGGTGAGGTGTTTCTAGTTGATTGGTTTGAAGTTGATGAAGCTGATTATTTGTTAGAAGACTACGTAAAGAGGGTAGTTGAAATTATTAGCAATTTAAGACAAAAAAAGTATCAAATAGACTTAGTGGGACACTGCATCGGTGGTATTATAGGAATGGCAGCCACTATAATAGTACCAAACATGATAAGAACATTAACATTACTTTCAACACCTTGGGATTTCTCCCATTTTGCTACAGCAAGGAATATATACCAATATCTTGGTCTAGATTATTATGTACGAAATTTGCCAATGATTCCTAAACTACATATTCAGATTCTTTTTTTCCTATTAATGCCAAATTATTTCAGTACAAAACTTGATAAATTTTTTACCATAACTGTACCAAAAATAAGAGATTTATCTTTTAGAGTAGAAAATTGGTTGATGTCTGGAACTGCTTTGTCTAGAAATACATATATACAAATTATGGATGATGTAGTAGGCAATAATATGCTTGCAAAACTTCAATGGAAAGTCAACAATATCACCATTGATCCGACATTAATAAATAAACCAGTATATCAAATAATTGCAAGTAATGACAAAATAGCACCAAAATCATCTATGTTATCCTTACACAAATTATTTAGAGAATCTATGATCTTCGAAGTACCAAGTGGTCATATTAGCTATTTGATTAATAACAATTTAGATATCTTATTTAAGGAGTATACTCGGTGAACTTCAAGAATTGGCTTCGTCGTGTCTAAAGATCTTCGCTGCTCACGTACTAATGTACGCCTAGCAGCTCGACTTTGCTACTGCCTAGCTCTTCTTGAAGTTATATACTCTTCTGCTTTGAAGAATTGTTTTTTGAAAATATCATGGATTCGCATGCTCACGTACTATATGTACGCTCCGCTTGCTCACCATTAATTTTCAAATCCAATTCTTCAAATCATTTGAGTATACTATCGTCTACCAACTTATTAAAATCATAGAATGTGGAGTATACTCGATGAGTAAAAAGGCAGTTTATATAACTCATGCAAAAAGAACAGCAGTAGGATCTCTGCTAGGAAGCTTAGGATCAATTCCAGCAACTAAACTTGCAGCTATCATTATAGAATCAATTTTAAAAGATAGTAAACTAGATACAGCTATTATTAATGAAGTAATAATGGGACAGGTAATCACTGGTGGCGTAGGACAAAATCCTGCTAGGCAAGCTCTAATCTAAGCTGGATTACCTAAAGAAGTTACAGGCTTCACAGTTAATAAACAAAACTTACGCTATGTAAGGTTCTAAATAGCGTAAGTTTTGTAAAGTATGTGGATCTGGGTTAAAAACGGTATGTTTAGCAGCAAGTAGTATTATTGCAGGTGATAATGATATTGTGATAGCTGGTGGGCAAGAAAATATGTCTTTGGGTTTACATGGATCGTATATTCGTGCTGGTCATAAGTTAGGTAGCACACAAATGGTAGATTTGATGCAGTATGACGGTTTGACCGATGTATTTTCTAATAATTTAATGGGAATTACCGCCGAAAATATATCTAAAAGATTTAATATTACTAGAGAAATGCAAGATGAGTTTGCACTAAAATCACACCAAAAAGCACGTGAAGCACAAGCAGAAGGTCGTTTTAAAGACGAGATCTTACCAGTAGAAGTTAAGATGCAAAAAGCTACATTAATATTTGATCAAGATGAGGGAATTAGAGCTGATATTAAATTAGAAGTTCTAGCTAAACTACGTCCAGCTTTTGACAAAGAAGGTACTGTAACAGCTGGTAATGCTTCTTCTATTAATGATGGAGCAGCTTGTTTAATGGTAGTATCTGAAGAAGCATTAAAGAGATATAATCTAAAACCTCTTGTTAGAATTGTATCATATGCTGAAGTAGGGGTAGAACCAAATATTATGGGAACAGGTCCAGTACCAGCATCGAATAAGGCTTTGGACAAAGCTGGTTGGAAAGTAGAAGATTTGGACATAATAGAAGCTAATGAAGCTTTTGCCGCTCAAGCTATTTATGTAAATCAACAGATGAATTGGGATATTAATAAAGTCAATATGAACGGAGGGGCTATTGCTCTTGGTCATCCAATAGGAGCAAGTGGGGCAAGAATCTTGGTAACATTAATTCATCAAATGCAAAAAATTAACGCGAAAAAAGGGCTAGCAACACTTTGTATAGGTGGGGGGATGGGGATAGCTATGTGTATTGAAAAGGTAAATTAATAATGCAAAAATTTTCATTTGACTTAAAGTTTCAACATAAAAAAGCAAGAGCTGGTGTTATTACTACTAGGCACGGTCAGATACGTACCCCAGCTTTTATGCCAGTCGGTACGAAAGGTACGGTAAAAGCCATGTTACCCGAAGTAGTGGAGTCTACCGGAGCTGATATAGTACTTGGTAATACTTATCACTTAATGCTGCAGCCAACTGCTGAAAGAATTGCTAAGCTTGGGGGCTTGCGTAAATTCATGAACTGGTCAAAGCCTGTACTTACTGACTCAGGTGGTTTTCAGGTCATGTCCCTATCGAAATTACGTAAAATTACCGAAGAAGGTGTAATTTTTAACTCTCATATTGATGGTAGTAAGCATATGTTAACTCCCGAACGTGCAACTGAGATACAATATCTTCTTGATAGCACTATTACTATGGCGTTTGATGAATGTACCCCATATCCTGCAACATTTGAGCAAGCAAAATCATCTATGGAATTGACATCTAGATGGGGAGAGAGGTCAAGAAAAGCCTTCGTTCAAAGAGAAGGTTATGGTCAATTTGGTATTGTACAGGGGAGTATATATCAGGAGTTACGTGTTCAGTCAGCACAAAATTTGGTAGAATTAGATTTTGAAGGGTATGCTATCGGAGGTCTAGCAGTAGGTGAGGGGCAAGAACTAATGTTCAATGTGTTAGACTATGCTCCGGATTTGTTACCTAAATATAAGCCAAGATATCTTATGGGGGTTGGTAAACCAGATGATATTATTGGTGCGGTTGCAAGGGGAGTAGATATGTTTGATTGCGTTATTCCAACCCGCTCGGGTCGGAATGGTCAAGCTTTTACCAAATATGGTATAGTAAATATTCGCAATAGTAAATATAGTAGCGATCATGAACCGCTAGAATATGATTGTCCATGCCCAGCATGTAAAAATTATAATAAAGCTTACTTACATCATTTGGTAAAGGTAAAAGAGATTCTAGGGGCGGTACTTATGACGTGGCATAATTTGGTGTATTTCCAAGAATTAATGTCAAGAATAAGACAATATATTCAGCAAGGGAAAGACTTTGATTTTATCAATTAGTTCTGAGTTGGTAGACGAAGATCAAAATCAACAAGTGCTAGAAGTGTCCAAGCCGAGGAGCACAGCGTACATTAGTACGTGAGCACCGCAGGTCTTGGACAACGACAACGCAATTGTTGATTTTCATCGAGTATATTGTTATAAGCTCCTAAATGTCTATTAGCGAGTAGCTATCTAGAACCTTAACGGGTTAGCTATAGTATTGGTGCTTTGCTTTTTTAACAATAGACTTCTCTCGAAACTCTACTTCTGCTGGTGATTTGTACGTCGATGCGGTACTCGAATCCTCACGTACATTAGAGTACGCTGCGGTTCGAGGTGAAGCGTCTCCTTCAAATCCCTCAGCACAAGCGAGTTTCGAAAGAGGTCTAATATTTCTACTGTTCTTTTTGCAACTTATAGTGCCGCTTCTGATGAATCTGCATCTCCACCCATTAAATTGATGTCTTCTACATTAGGTACTAAAAAAACAAATGTAGAGTATGGTTCTTTTGAAAGTGATAGTTCTTCTGTTTTACTACAATATTCCTGGCAAATTTGGTAAATAGCAGTACCTTTGTTGTAAATATAAGTAGCAATACCACCTACCGTAATTACTGCAATCGTAGCTGAACCTGCAGCTGTCAATATATCTTTCAGTGACCATCCTTGACCTTTAGTAGTTTGTTCGTGTGGTGCTGCTGTAGGAACAGAACCCCTATTAAATGGAGCATTATGAGGTTCTAGGTTGGGTGTGTTTTCTTCCGTTATAGTGGTAGGTGTATTTTCTTCCATTATAGTGGTAGAGTTCGCTGTAGGAGTGGAATTTTCTGCAGAGCTAGGGGGGGAGATGGCTCAATGGTAGTAAGTGCTGCTAGTAATTCTTCTAGAGCAGCTTTCTGTTCAAGGGCTTGTATAAAATTTGGATCTACCTCAAGAGCCTTGTTGCATTCTGTTAGAGCTTCTTGATATTTACCAGCAGAACTCAATCTATTGCACTCATTTAAATGTTGATAACGTGGTGAAAGTGGCAAATTACATGTGTGATAAACTGGATAACTCTGCTTGTGAGTCCAAGAAGAAGTCAGATGTGAGAATTCTATCTCTGCCATTTGTCCGTTATTAACACTTCTTACCTCTAGCTTTTTTAATACACGCCCCCAACTAAAGCTGGTTCCTTCATCGCTTGAAACAAATAATTGACCTTTGTGGCAAGGTTCATTATAACACTTTTTATGTAACTCGCTCCATTCTATATGCCCGTTAGCGGGATGTATTTCCACTCCAACTGCAAAACAGTTCTGATTTGACAAAGTAATGGATTGTACTTCTGATATATCCCCCCACACCACGTTTACCTCTATGATGAACTGCATCGGAGTTATCTGTAGGTTTTGCAAATAAAGAGACAAGGTCATCTCCGTTTACTGGAGTTTCATTATCTCTAGTATATGATGAGTATCCTGCAACTAACATAAGTTGCTCAGCTGTATTGTTACTATGTGCAGGTGAAGCAGCTTCTTTAATTATTTTTATAGATGCTTCGTCAAAATATTGGTTAGTAAAATCCGTATGTTGATTTGGTGTTATAGCTAATCCGGAAGAATTATTACTAGCTTTGGCTATAGTTGTATTTTCTCCTGTAGGAAATGTGCCAGCTAAACGCAAGGCTAAAGAAGAAAGTAGAGCAAGAGATGTGGTAATAAGGTGAGAAGGAGCGAAATATTTCATAAAAATTGTTTCCTATTTAATAATATTGATTAATATTCAGTTTAACAAAATAGTTAATATAAACTATCTAAATTGATAAAATAGCTTTTTTATATAGAAGTCAAGGTTTAGTTGCAAAGCTACCCTGGCTAGCTGATAAAAAATAACATAGTGATATTTTATAGTTACCCTGACTAGCATTACTCCGCTATTAGCGAGGAGGCATTTTAGGTGGCAACGAATGAGTTATATAGAACCTTAATGGGTTATAAAACAATAATTTTTTAAAGCAGAAGGTATAATTGTATTTTTTAACTTAGTGGATAGAAATTTTATAGTATACTACATGGATTTGGTAGATAATAGTACTGTGATAACTCATTCGAGTATACTCTTCTGCTTTGAAGAATTGTTTTTTAAAAATATCAGGAACTCGCATACTCACGTACCTCATGTACTGCTTGCGTGTGCTCGTCCTTCATTTTCAAATCCAATTCTCCAAATCATTTGAGTATACATATTTGAAAGACTATAAATGATTACAGAATGTTAATATATAAACGTTATATAATAAGAAATATTGTACCATCCTTGGTGATAATTATTTTCTCGATCACTAGCCTTGTATGGATTACTCAGATATTAAAGTTTTTGTACTTAATTGATAAAGGAATAAAAGCTCAGGATTTCTTAAATTTAATTATTTTAGTTATTCCATCTTTGCTATTTATTTTGCTACCTTTTGCAACTATTATCACTATTATTTATACTTATAATGCTTTAAGTGAGAGGCGTCAGATAATTATTCTGCAAAATTTGGGATTAAGTAATATACAACTAGCTAGTCCAGCATTGATTGTAGCTTTGACAGTTACGTTATTTGCTTATTATATTTCGATTAGTTTATTGCCATTATCTTATGCAAAGCTTAAATCAGATCTTAATTTCATGAAAAATAATTATGCATCCACTCTACTAGATGAGAAGACATTTAATACAATTTCTAAAGATATCACAGTTTATTTTGATAAAAAATTGGCTGATGGTACTATGAAAGATTTAATCCTTTTTGATAATCGTAAACATGATAATCATGCAATTTTATTTTCTAGATCGGGGATATTTAAAATACACAACAGCTCTTCGTTTTTTCAACTAAAAGATGGAGTTAGGCAGGTATATGACTATAATGGTAATTTAACTAATTTATCATTTGATGTTCTAACAGTAGAATTAGTCAGTAATGATGCTAAAAGATTGGTAAAGGATGAGTATAGTCGAGAAATCAATGAATATTATATTCATGAATTATTAAAACCCAACAATAATCTATCAAAGCAGAGAAAGATTAAATTAGTTGCTGAGGGACACCAAAGATTGATTTGGCCAATGTATAATTTTGTACTTGTTTTTCTAACATTGTCGGTTTTTTTAAGACAGCCTTATAATAAAAAATCTAGTCTGAGGCAGATTCTAATTACAGCACTTTCTGCAATAATTATCACATATTTACACTTTGTATTACAAAATCTTGCTTCTAAAGATTCAAATTTTATCTTTGCTTGTTATGCTAACATTATTATCTCTATTATTTTAAGCCTGTATTTATATTTTCGTAAAATTATATGAGTTTTCAAGATTTACCACAATTCCTAAAAATTTTAGAGCAAAATGGTCTCCTAAATCGTATATCTTATCCTGTATCATCTAACCTTGAAATAACAGAAATCAGTAGAAGAGTTTTAAAAAAAGATGGTCCTGCTCTTTTGTTTGAAAATGTTATTAGAGATGATGGGACTAAGTCTGATATGCCAGTTTTAACTAATTTATATGCCAGCACGCGGCGGATTGCCTTAGGACTTGGTTTAAAAAATACAGAAGAGTTGAGGAAATTTGGTGAATTGCTAGCTTTTCTTAAAGCACCAGAACTACCTTCTTCCTTTAAAGAAACCTTTGCTATGTGGCCACTCGCCAAAAGAATATTGGCTATGTCACCCAAGATTTTGTCAAAAGCTCCTTGTCAAGAAGTGATAATTAATGATCCTGATGTTGATATATTGCCGATACAAACCTGCTGGCCTCTTGATATTTCACCACTACTTACTTGGTCAATAGTTGTTACAAAAGGACCTAGCTTAGAAAAAATAGATAATTTTAACCTTGGTATATACCGAATGCAAGTAGTAGAACGTAACAAACTTATTATGCGCTGGCTTAAAATGCGAGGTGGAGCTCAACAACATAAGCGTTGGCAATCAGCAAAGATTGATCCTTTCCCTGCTGCAGTGGTTATTGGGGCAAGTCCTGCCGTGACTATGGCTGCTGTTATGCCGTTACCCGATAATATGTCTGAGTATAATTTTGCTGGATTATTAAGAGGTAAGTCAATTGAACTGGTAAATTGCGTCAGTATAGATATGAAAGTGCCAGCTCATAGTGAAATTGTTATTGAAGGGCATGTAAGTTTTGATGAGTATCTACCAGAAGGACCATTTGGCGATCATACAGGTTACTATAATGACGTTGAATATTTTCCAGTATTTAATGTTAAGACTATTACCATGAAAAGACAACCTATATATTTAAGTACTTATACTGGTAAAGCCCCAGATGAGCCATCTATACTTGGTGAAGCATTAAATGCAATGTTTATTCCGATAATTCAACAGCAATTTCCAGAGATCGTTGATTTTTGGTTACCACCTGAAGGTTGTTCTTACAGAGTTGCTGTGGTATCTATTCGTAAGGCTTATGCAGGTCATGCAAAAAGAATAATGATGGGGATTTGGTCATTTTTAAGACAATTCATGTATACAAAATTTATTATTGTGGTAGATGATGATATAGATATTCGTGACTGGAAGGAAGTGGTTTGGGCAATATCTACTAGGGTAGATCCTTCTAGGGATACTACTTTTATCGATAATTCACCAATAGATTATCTTGATTTTGCTTCACCTGTGTCTAGCCTTGGTAGTAAAATGGGAATAGATGCAACTAATAAAATAGTCCCAGAAACTAATAGAGTTTGGGGTAAGAAAATAGAAATGACTAGTGAAGTCGTTGAAAAGATTGACAAAATTTGGGATATGCTTGGTATATCCGCAAAAACTTGAAATAATTTTTTCTTAAAACACTTAGTGTTAGAAATTTATAGTATATATTATATATACTGCTTGTAAATGAAGAGTCGGTAGACGATAGTATAACTTCAAGAAGAGCTAGGCAGTAGCAAAGTCGAGCGGCGTAGCGTACATGAGTAACGGAGCAGATTCGATCTTTGGTCGCGGGAACGCCAATTCTTGAAGTTCACCGAGTATACTCAAATGACTTGAAGAATTGGAATTGGATATAGTGGATAATATTTCTAGTGATGAAATAATCAAAAATATAAAAAAAGTTAGTGATAAATACCAAGAGATAATACTTTGTCTTATGCAGGGCAGGGGGAACATGATCCCTGCATCTCTTATTGATATGGATAAAAATAGAGTTATATTATCAAGCTTAAGTGAACAATTTATAAAAAATCCTGAAAAATTTTGGCAACTAAATATTCAGTATGTTGAGAAATTTCAGAATCTTGTCATAAATTCAGTAGAGAAATTTGTAGGGAAATCAACCACTCCTCTTTTTTCACCAAATAGTAAAGATAGAAGGTTTAAGGATTTAGCTTGGCAGGATAATGCGTATTTTGATTTTGTTAAGCAGTTCTATTTAATGTCTTCAGAATGGTTACAGGATAATATCGAACAATATGAACTAGCACCTGACCTTAAACAACATTTGGCATTTATGACGCATCAATTTATTAATGCCTTCTCTCCGTCAAATTTTGCTTTTGGTAACCCGATAGTTCTTAGTAAAATTTTGGAAACAGGTGGTCAGAATCTTGTTCAAGGCTTAGAGAACTTTCTTGCAGATATAAGAAATTTTAGTGATATATTAAATATAAAAACTACCGATAATAATGCTTTTTTACTTGGCAAAAATATAGCTACTACTAAAGGAAAAATTGTTTTTCAGAATCAATTAATACAGTTAATATGTTATGAACCTAAGCAAAAAACACGGGCGATACCATTACTTATAATTCCACCCTGTATTAATAAATACTATGTACTTGATCTATCTGAACATAATTCAATGGTAGCATTTCTTGTCGAACATAATTTTCAAGTATATATGGTCTCTTGGGTTAATCCCGATGAAACTCTAGCTGATAAAAGTTTTGAGGACTATGTAAAAGAAGGAGTTTTAGAAGCTTGTGAATATATAATGCGGTTTGGATATAACCATATTAATGCTATTGGTTATTGTATTGGTGGAACTTTTCTTGCAACTGCTGTTGCTTATCTGAAGGCAAATAATTTAAATTATATTAATAGTGTCAGCTTTATTACTACCCTTTTAGACTTTAAAAATCCTGGGGAAGTAAGTATTTTTGTCAATGAGTCATCGATTGCCATGATCGAACAAGAAATGAATTCTAAAGGATATTTTGATGGTCGTTATTTGTCGAATAGCTTTAGTTTGCTAAGAGCTAATGATTTAGTATGGTCGTTTTTTGTTAATAACTATCTGCTTGGTCAAACTCCAATGCCATTTGACTTATTATATTGGAATGCTGATCCAACGAATTTACCAACTAATATGTATAGCTACTACTTACGTAATATGTATCTAAATAATTTATTAAAAGAACCGAGTAACTTATCATTATTTGGTACGCCAATTGATTTGAGCAAGATTGACTGTAATTCTTTTTTCCTTGCTGCAAATGACGATCATATAGCTCCGTGGCGATCGGTGTATGAAGGATTAAAACTATTAAAAGGTAACAAAACCTTTTGTCTTACAAGTTCTGGACATGTTGCAGGGGTGGTTAATCCTCCTGCAATGTCTAAATATAATTATAAAACTAATAAAGACTTAACCTTGACTAGTGAATCATGGTTTATTAATGCTGACGAGCATCAAGGATCATGGTGGTCTTACTGGCTTACTTGGTTAGAAGATAATAGTGGTGAGTTAATAAAATCGATAGATTATGATAGGTTAAAATCCATCGAACTTGCCCCCGGCAAATATGCTCATAAAAGAATAGTTACCTAATCTCAGATATAAGTATACTGCTATGATTTCAAGAGTTTCGCGTAAATTGTGTGTAATACCTTTTTTATCCTCGCATAAGTTTTTCTATTATTGACTTTATAGGAGTATAGTTTAGAATTAAAAATGAAGTAACTGTAAAGTTACTTTGGGGTGTAGTAACCCTTAACTTAAGATGGTAGTCATCAGCCAAAAATGATGTTCCTCGATCTCATGGTCGGGGAGATGCTAGCTATGTTCAGGGCTTAAGGTTTATACCTTAAGCCTAAAGGCTATCGTAACTGTTCTTAAGCGGTTTTACTAACTCCCCAATCGCCAAAGTAATCTATCAAGATTCTTTGGTGGTTAAAACTTAATAACTTTAAGTTTAATCATAAAGGGGATACTGCTATGACATACACAACAACTTTACCTTCTGAAGCAATCATCTTTTTTGATCCGGCTTATGACCATCCTAAGGATATAAAACTTAGAGATGATGTTAGTGCTACTAGTGAACAAGATGGATTAATAATAGTTGAAATTATCGAATTAAAAGGGTCTTATGACCACAGTACTTTTGGTAAGTTAATCCGCCGAGTAATGAGCTGCAATAATAAGCCTGTCACCATCCTCATTAACGAAGATATACGGCATACAACAATTAACACTCTACTTTGGTCTGTACTTGGTACTTTGTCATCTGCCGGTCTAATTACCGTTACTACTTACGAAAGATCCTATAAAAAAGTACTCTTGAAAAAAGTAAATATAGAGGATGATTATTTTTTATACGTGGCTGCTACTTATTGTAAAAACCATTATAAATTTGGTAATGAACAATTAAATATTTAATACAGATGAATAATATACTTCTCGTAAATGAAGAGTTGGTAGACGATAGTATAACTTCAAGAAGAGCTAGGAGTGTCAAAGTCGAGCAGCGGAGCGTAATTAGTACGTGAGCAGCGGATATCTTTAGACATGACGACGCCAATTCTTGAAGTTCACCGAGTATACTATGGTTACTTAGACACTCTTGCTACCCTTATAGTTATGTATGAATTTAATTCAATATTAGTCATATATTCTGGCGTGAAATCGCTAGCAAATTCACTTAAGGTTTGCTCAAGAATGAATGTACTATGTTGCTCAACTATTTGCATAAAATCCGGTTTGCCTATGATTTCCAGGAAGATTCTATCATTCATGGCAAAATTGGCATCTTTTCTCGCTTGTTGAATAAAGCGTACTAAATCTCTTGCAATACCTTCTTCGTATAGTTCTTTTGTTATTTCTAAATCCAGTAATATTAATATTAGTCCATGATTATTAGCTAAAGATTTAGTTGCATGTCTTATACCTTTAACATTTTTAGGTTCTAAAACTAGAGAGAACTCATCTTGATTTAATGTTTCTCCTGCTATTACTAGATGCTCATGCATCAGTTGCCACTGATGCTTTTTAGAAGCTATTATGATATCTTTGACTTTATGAGGTAGACGTTTTCCTAAATTAGGGAAGTTAATCGATAATTTGTAATCAGCATGATTTTCTACATCATCTTTATAAATTACCTTTTTAACATTAATCTCATCTTTAACTAATTCTTCAAATTTTACTAGTAATTCATTATTTTTACTAATGATCGTTAAACTGCTCAGTGGTTGCCGAACCCGGATATTTTCGTTACTTCTAATGAATAAAGCATTACTACAAATATCTAATACTTGATCCATGATGCTGACTAAATCATAATCGACTTCTATCATATCAAGTTTAGGAAAATCCGCTGAATGAACACTGCCTCCTTGCTTTTCTAGCCTTGTAAGTCCTAAATAAATTTCCTCAGAAATTAATGGTAGTAAACTAGATTGAGCAATAGACATTATTTCAAGACAACTATATAAGGTATTATAAGCATTTTCTTTATCTTGATCTTTTTCAATTTTCCAAAAACGATTCCTACTTCTTCTAATATACCAATTATTTAATACTTCAAAAAAATTGCCGACATTATTATAAGATATTTGAGTATCAAAATTATCTAACCCATACTGGATTTTTTCTACTGATATTTTTAGTTTTGATAAGATATAACGATCTAGCACATTTTGAGAATTAAAGTTGCTTTCCGCTTTTATCTGATCACTATTAGCATACAGAGTAAAGAAATGGTAAGCATTCCAAATGGGCTTGATAAATAAACGTAAGCTCTCATAAACCATTTTACCGCCTTTGTCGATCAGCAGTTCCTGACCTTTGACTACATTGGAAGAGAGCATGGTAACTCTTAGAGCATCAGAACCATATTTATCAAATAATTCTAGCGGATCAGCATAATTATTCAGACGCTTTGATAATTTTTGCCCGGTGTTGTCTAATATAACCCCATGGCAAATACAATTTAAAAAAGGTGGTTGGTCAAAAAGGGCTGTTGACAGTACCATTAAAGTATAGAACCAACCGCGTGTTTGTGCTGAATATTCCACTATAAAATCGGCAGGAAAATGCTTTTCAAACCAATCTTTATTTTCAAATGGATAATGTACTTGTCCATAAGGCATAGAGCCACTTTCAAACCAGCAATCAAAGACATCTTCTACTCTAACCATCATTGATTTACCGGTTGGATCATCCGGATTTTTTCTAGTTAGTTGATCAATAAAAGGTCTATGTAAATCGGTAACTGTAACCCCAAAATCTTTTTCTAACTCCTCTATTGATCCATACACATCAATCCTAGGATAAGCCGGATCATCTGATTTCCATACAGGTAGCGGTGTACCCCAGAATCTATTTCGGCTAATTGACCAATCTCTAGCATTTTCTAGCCATTTACCAAATAGATTATCTTTGACATGCAAAGGAATCCAATTAATCTGTTTATTTAGTTTTACCATTCTGTCTTTAAATTCGGTAACTTTTATATACCAAGAAGGAACGGCTTTGTATATAAGAGGGGTGTCAGTACGCCAACAATGGGGATAATTATGAATATATTGCTCTGTTTTAAACCAATTGCCTTGATTTTTGAGCTTAATAATAACTGGATCATTAGCATCAAATACTTGCATACCAGCCAAGTCAAAAATTTCTTTGGTGTATTTTCCAGCATTATCTACAGGACAAACTAGTTCTATACCATGGGCTGCACAAAGAATTTGGTCTTCCTCACCGAAACCTGGAGCCATATGAACGATACCGGTACCGTCTCCTTCAACAACAAAATCTCCGGAGAGAACTTTGAAGCTACTTGGATGATTGGCAAAATAATCGAATAATGGCTTGTAAGTGAGATTTAATAGATACTTACCTTCAATTATATCATAATTTTGTTCATCACTAAGCCCTAATTCTTTCTGATATTTAGCCAAAGCAAATTTAGCCAAAATATAACAAACAGAGCCATTTGGCACTAGAACATACTCGATATTTGGTCCAACGGCCAATGCTAAATTAGCAGGCAAAGTCCATGGTGTTGTAGTCCATGCCAGCATTCTGTACTCATTATAGGGTACAGAACTTGGCAATTTCTCATTAAGTACAAAACTTACCGTAACCGCCTTATCAGTTCGTTCTCTATATGAATTATCTAGCCTTGTTTCAAAATTAGACAAAGGTGTCTCACATGCCCAAGAATAAGGCATTACCCTCATTGATTCATATAGAAGTCCTTTGTTATATAATTCTTTGAAAGCCCACAGCACAGATTCCATAAAAGCTTTATCCATGGTTTTATAGGAATTATTGAAATCTACCCATCTTGCTTGCCTATTGACATATTCCTGCCACTGATCAGCATATTTCATGACCGATGATCTACAATGTTCGTTAAATTTATCAATACCAAAATTGATAATGGCCGTTCTACCAGAAATACTTAATTCCTTCTCTGCTTGCATTTCGGCAGGGAGTCCATGACAATCCCAACCAAAGCGTCGCTCGACTCTTTTGCCTTTGCTAGTTTGATAGCGTGCATAAACATCTTTGATAAAACCAGTTAGCAGATGACCATAATGCGGTAGACCATTAGCAAAGGGTGGTCCATCATAGAATACAAACTCATTATTTTGCCCATTATTTATTGATGGTCTAGCATCTATCGTTTTTTGGAAAATATTGTTCTTTTGCCAATAAGCTAAAATCTTTTTTTCAATCGTTGGAAAATCGGCATTAGATTGGATATCTTGGTAGTATTTATTAGTCATGTTGTAATCTTGATTATTATAAAAATAGTCGAATAATTGGTATATCGACGGGATTTGGTAATTTAAAAATATCCTTACATTTAGAAAACATAGTTATGATAGCAGATAAAGACTTGGTAATATATTTATCGGTATCTATATTATTCTCTGACTCATCTTGAATGTAATAGAGTATCGAACTTATATAAACGCTAAATAACAAACTTCTCTTAGTATAATAATTATAATCTATAGACTTATCACCTGCATAACGCCAAATTAAGTCACAGGTACGAAAAGCTATTTTTGTTGCGAATATACTGTTTGATGGTGTGGTAAAATAACTGCGATTCTTCAAATGTATAAGTTTAAGTGTACAATCTTTTATTCTAATTCTTAAAGCTAAATCAATTTTATCCCTTATTTTAGCTGGGGTTTCTTGCTGAGATAATAACTCAAGCATTTTTTGGTCTTGCCAGCTTTCAAAAAAATCAACTATTTCTCTTAGACCATTTGGAAAAATTATATGACAATACCCCTTAACAAAACCACATTCCTTTTCCGCATCTGCCAATAATTCATTATTCCACTCATCAAAGATTAGCAGTTTTGCTAGAACTTGTACAAATTGTACTTTCAAACTATAATATTTTTCGTAAGTAGTCATTAAAATGCATCTTTTAATCTTGACATATAAGCTTAGTATATAGATAATGTTACTATCATTCAATAGTCTAGTTTATATTAAAAAGGGGGTAATTAAAGTGATACTAGTAAACGTTCATGCTGGGAATGGTGAGCAAGCAATTAAAAATTTGAAAAGAAAAATGCAAAGAGAGCTTGTGTTCCGTTCAATGAAAATGTCGCGTTTCTATGAACCCCCTTCAGTAAAACGTGTTCGTAAAGATCAAGAAACAGAAAGAAGAAAAAGAAAAGTTGCTCGTAAACAACTAATGGAAGGTTAATCGATCTTAAAACTATTATATCTGTGAAGCAGGGCAGTTTAAGAGTTGTGGAGAAACAACCAACGTTTATTAGCGAGGGGGCATAAGACTTCCGAAGCAATCCAATATGTTGGCTTACCTATGCCTACTTGGATTGTTTCGTTGCTATAGTCAATTGCTGAGAAGTTGGTGACGTCGTCACTCGTCGCTCTCCTAATTATATATAGGCATCGCTCCTAGTACCAAATCCTCCTGAATTGACTATACTAAAGTGACTCCTCGTTAATAATAATGGTTGAGTAACTCCTCAGCAATAACATTTGGGTGATGACACAATTCTAAATTTGAAATATTTATGATTATTAGAACATATTTTTGCTACATTTTTTTTATAGTCTTAATAATATCATCTTTTATGATGCACATCCACGCAGCTGAAATAAAGAGTGCTAATTTGTATATTATAAGCGATAAAGCTTTTGTTGGGGATCGTAGTCAATTGCTAGGAGTAGCAAGAGAAAGCGAAAAATACTTTAAAAGCAAGTCTGTTATGCTGAATGTTGAGGAATACGATAAATCTCAATTAGAAACCGTTAAGGATCAAATTAGCAGTAACAAAAATCTTGCCATTATAGTTTCAGTTGGTTATTACGGCATAGAATCAATAACTAAATTAAAGTCAGATCCTGAACTGGCAAAAAAGATTATCGCAGTACATCTTTCTCACCAACTATTAGATAATGGCACTTTATCACACAAGCAACTTGTCCAAGAAAAACGTGATAATTTTTTTGGTGCAGACATAATAGCATTGCCTAGCCATGCATTAGATAAGCAGAATACTAAGATTACTGGCGTGAACACTATACTACTTACTACTAATGGGGTAGCTCATAATATGCAGGTCTCTGATATTGAATCAGAATATGGTGCATTTAAATCAATGTTCTCTTCCTTTGATAAATATTTAGCAGTGATTTTAGCAGGGGATGTACCGGAAAATGGTACATATCATTGCTACACAAATAAAGAAGCCGAGAAGTTAGCCGAATATGTTAGTAATCTTGCATTAAAAAATAATTATTTCGTATTAGTATCCAATGGACCGCGTACAGGAAAATATGATTGCCAAAACAATAAAGAGCTTAGTGTACATGAAAAAGATAGTATAATGGACACGGTGACATCAAGTTTCCAAAGGGTTTTACAAGAAAATCGAGTACCCTTTAAATTATTTGACTTTAAGAAAGGACAACCAAGTATGTATAAGGCTATTCTTGGAGCCGTTTTATATAACAAGCATAGTTTGATTATAGTACCAGGTGAGTCTACTTCTATGGTCTCGGAAACCGTAGATATGTTACCTGCTAAAACTGTTACGGTGTATTATAACTCCACAATGAACGAAACCCATAAAAGACATATAAAAAATGAGTTTAATGAAGGAAGAGTGTCAATTATTGATGAGAATATGCATCTTCATTTACCTAATAATATGCGAGCTAAGTATTATTCTGCTAGTGAGAATATAGCTAAGGGGATATATACTTTGTGGCATACTCGTACAGTTACTATCCCAAAGGTTATTAAATAGACCTGTCCCATACTTTCATCCTACTCTTACTATAGTGAAACCTATTGAATTAGGTGATACAAACTTTGTGTCATACCTGCGAAAGCAGGTATCTAGATTTCCGCTGCGGCTAGGAATGACAACTTACAACCCCTGCGAAAGTAGGGGGTCTAAAAAACTATTAAACATTTTTAGATTCCGCTACCTACGTAGGAATGACATCAAAGCTGTTTCATCGAACCTAGGTTAATTATATAAAGTGCGAAACTCCTGATAGAGAATTTTCAATAATCTAAAGATTATGCTTCTAAAAGTTGTTTTTAACAACTTTTGAAGTTATAGTTATACTCAAATAATTTTACAAAACTTACGCTATGAGAAAAAAAATGGTACATTATGTTGAGTATAATTTACAAATGCCAAGAGGATAAAATTGCAAGCAATACCAGTTAATAGGACAGATTACTGTCAATTTCTAATAGTGAGTCAAAAGAATTATAGTTTGACCTACTATGCTGAACATGCCAAAAAATGTAGCCATGATGTTATTAATAGATTTTTAAAAAATGAAAAATATACACCTTCTTTGTTATGGGAACATATTAAGGATGATGTTATTTTATCGCCTAACGGATATACAATATTTGATGATACGGTGTTAAATAAAAGAAATACCAAGAAAATAGAAATTGCTAGATCACAGTACAGTGGGGCTACAGGTGGTATTACTACTGGTATAGGAGTAGTAAGTTTGGTATATTATAATCCGGATATTAATAAGTTTTGGGTAATAGATTACCGAATTTTTTCGCCCGAACATGATGGAGCGACAAAAGTAGAACACCTATTAAATATGTTAAATAATGCTGTGTATAGCAAAAAGATTCCTTTTCAAACTGTGCTTTTTGACACATGGTATGCTACGCATAAAATTATGCAACATGTTGATTCCTTGGGTAAATATTATTATGCTCCTATTAAAGCAAATAGAAACGTTACTAAAACTTCCTCTTCTAAGCCTTATAAAGCTGTTAGCAAGTTAACGTTTTCAGATGAGGAAATTAAGAGCGGAGTGGAGATTCATATAAAGGGCTTTGCAAAAGATAAGCATGTTAATTTGTTTAAACTTACTGTTTCTACCAACAGAGTTGATTATATTGTTACCAATAACAAAACTCAAAAATCTTCTAAAGCCGTACAAGATGAGTGTGGCTTTCGTTGGGTAATTGAGAGCATGCATAGAGAAATCAAGCAACTTACCGGTATAGAACGATGCCAATGCAGAAAACAACGCATCCAGCGTAATCACATTAGTTGTGCATTTTTAGTGTGGGCTTTTCTAAAAAGAACTGCACACAAAATAGGTAAGACGGTTTATCAAATAAAGTTAGGGCTTTTAGATCATTATATGCAACAGCAGTTACGTTCACCCTCTTTACGCTATTTAGAACCTTACATAGCGTAAGTTTTGCATCTTTTAAAATTTAGAGATTAAATAGAAAATGGAGTGAGAAATTGACTATGAAGAATTTTAACCTACCCCAAACCTATAAAGCAGTCATGTATAATTTGTTTGGTAATCCGTCTGAGGTATTAAAAATTGTTAGATTAGAAATACCAACACTTCAGGATAATGAAATATTAGTTCAAATGCATGCATGTGCTATTAATCCTTCGGACTTACTAACTATTAGAGGAAGATATCCTGACAGAGTAGAGTTCCCTAAAATAGCTGGTTTTGAAGGAGTTGGAACTGTTTGTGTTGCTGGTAATGCTAATAATAATCACCTAATTAGTAAAAGGGTACTGGCGTTAAAAGGAAAAGGTACTTGGCAAGAATATAACATTATTCCAGCTCAAGAAGCTATTTTAATACCTGATGAAATTGATAATCGAACAGCAGCACAATTATATATTAACCCTCTTACTTGCTGGTTAATGTTAGTTGATAAATTAAAAATTGATAAAAGTGACACTCTTGTAATAAATGCTGGAAATTCAATTTGTGGACATATTATTGCTGGTTTTTCTAAAAGCTTGGGTTTTGATTTGATTTCAATTGTAAGGAGTGTTGAGAATAAAGTTAAACTGGAACAACTTGGTTTGAAGAAAGTGATTAACTCAAACGAAGAAGATATTACTAAGGCTATTTTAAAATTTACAAATAACAAAGGGGTTGATTATGCTTTAGATGCAATTGGTGGTGATGCAGGAGCAACACTGTTAAAAGCAGTTAATCCTGGTGGTAAATTCTTGCAATATGGTTTAATGTCTGGACAACAACTTCCAGCCTCTTTCTTTACTGACGCAATGGAGAAAAATGTACAATTTGAATTTTATCATTTGCGAGATTGGGTGTATAGTGAACCAGTAAGCTATAGACAGCAAATATTTAAACAAATGATAGAGAGTTTTGTTATGGCAGATATAAAAATGCCTATAGATACTGAGTACAATATAGATCAAATTGCAGAAGCTGTTACTATGGCAGAATCCGAGGGAAGAAATGGTAAAATCCTACTTAATTTTGAGCTTAATACAAGTAGCGATACCGCAGAAAAATGCATGTACTATTGTTGGTGAGAACTATGAAGTATATGATTCATAAGGGAGTTTGGGCTTGTGTAATTCATAGACCTTGTTACAAATAGTAAATAATATTGATGCAATTAAAAAGGTATCTATTACACTAGAAAAGAGCATGTTTTGCTTACAACAATATCACGGTACTCAAATGAAATCTTAAATATTATAGAAAAGATTTCTTGTATATAGGTGAATTTGCAAAATTCTTTTTGCAATATCTATGCCGATTGTAGTAATCTACATTATAGATAGCTGCATTACAAATATATGAAAACTGTTTTACCTGAACGCTCCCTGATAATTCAAGAAAGACTTGATAATATCGTCAAAGAAATTCTCGCTGTATCAAAGCACAAGATTGCGATGATTATTTTATTTGGCTCTTACGCTAGAGGAGATTGGGTACAAGATGAGTATAAAAAAGGTCATATTACCTATAGCTATCAAAGTGATCTCGATATTATGTTAGTCATGAAGAAAGGCAAACATGCCGGTCTTGCCGGGTTAGCAATAGAAGATAAAATAGAAAAAAGGTTAGAAAAAAATCATTAAGAAGTCCTTTTGAGTTATGGGTAACTTTAGTGCTAGAATCAATCAAGACGGTAAATAGTCAGTTAGTAGAAGAGCTCCTATCAAAAGCATATCCATCAGAGTTATTTGGTCAAGATGGGTTATTTCAACAGCTTAAAAAGCAAATAGTTGAGAAAATATTAGCAAGTGAGTTGGATCATGAATTAGGATATTCAAAACATAGCAAAGTGCCAAAAGTAGATAATAATCGTCGTAATGGTAACTATGAGAAGACAGTTATTGATGGCGATGGTCGCAAGCTGACAGTAGAAACACCAAGAGATCGGGAAGGAGAATATAATCCGCAATTAATCCCTAAAGGGCTAAGGAGATTTAATGGATTTGATGAGAAGGTGATATCTCTTTATGGACGAGGGATGACAGTTAGCGATATCCGAGGGCATTTAGAAGAAATATATCAAACAGAAGTATTTGGTGATTTAATATCAACATAACTTGATTTCTACACAATCTTGTACAAGAAGTAAACTGACAAAGAAGTCAGTACAAGTAATTTAAAAAAGTAAATATGATCCATAGTATTTTTAATTTTTGTTCTGATAATGATGGGGCAGGGTCATGTATATTAGCTATGAAATCGACATTTATAATACTTGTATTCCGAAAATTGTTATTTAAAAAGCCAGTCTATTCTTGTTTATATTATTGTATATTGATAATAATCATTGGTATAGTGTTGGCAATTGGAGGAGGTGGTGTAATTAATGATGCTTATAAAAGATTAGAAATTTTTAAAGAGTTAGAACTCAATAACCGTTTAGAATATGCAAAAACTAATCCTAGTACATACGATAGTATGTTACAGATAGATTTAAGACAGTTTGCTAATTCTCAAGAATTTAAGGATTATATTCACAATGCATACGAAATAGATGTTGATCGAAATGAAGCTATGTTGATTGGATTATTATTTGCTTTAATAGCAGAGTTATCTCATGTATGTTTTCTTGTATATAGCAGATTGAAAAATCTAGTTTACAAGGCCTTTGTTCGGAACGGTATCAACAAGGATATGTAGTAAGTAAGCTCATTAGTTCTGTTACATTTACTTACAGTTAGCTTAAAAGTTGATATAAAGAAGTAGGCTGTTGTAACTTCAATAAACCACCTATTTTTATCAGCTACATAGCTTTTGGCACTTGTATTTTTGCAAGTATAGTAGATAGTCTTTCCGTCAGAAATGCTAAGAATTAAGAATAAATCAAAAAATTAAAACCTTAACAAAAAATTTTTGCATAAAATTTGGGGAGTTGATTTTTGGAGTAAATTTTTTGCTATAAAAAGCTAATCTTTCGGAAACTTTGACATGATGATTTGTTAACGACTTTATAATTATTTGGCGTTCTGACGTAGAACCCCAGATTTTCTTGATTTCAATAGATTGAAATCTTTGCTTCTCGTTTTTCAATAGACCTCTTTCGAAACTCGCTTGTGCTGAGGGATTTGAAGGAGACGCTTCACCTCGAACCGCAGCGTACTCTAATTCCGTTACGGATTCGAGTACCGCATCGACGTACAAATCACCAGCAGAAGTAGAGTTTCGAAGGAGGTCTATTATTTCCAAGTGTCCGTATGACTAATCCATTCCTTAGTATTACCTATCCTTTCATCTGCTAATTTAGCTAATATTTTGTCCTCTTGAAGTTCTAGACTAGTTATAATAAGACCTTTTGCTACTTTAGATAGGGATTCATACATTATTTTTAACGTTCTATAACTTGCCTCAAATACAAAATCTCTTTTACCTAATATGAACATATATGTTAAGTGCTATAATAATCGTTTAGCTGCCATAAGATTTATTTGTTATGACTCAATTGTATCATATCTGATACAGAATATCAATAAGCAAAACTTACGCTATGAGAAAAAAAATGGTACATTATGTTGAGTATAATTTACAAATGCCAAGAGGATAAAATTGCAAGCAATACCAGTTAATAGGACAGATTACTGTCAATTTCTAATAGTGAGTCAAAAGAATTATAGTTTGACCTACTATGCTGAACATGCCAAAAAATGTAGCCATGATGTTATTAATAGATTTTTAAAAAATGAAAAATATACACCTTCTTTGTTATGGGAACATATTAAGGATGATGTTATTTTATCGCCTAACGGATATACAATATTTGATGATACGGTGTTAAATAAAAGAAATACCAAGAAAATAGAAGTTGCTAGATCACAGTACAGTGGGGCTACAGGTGGTATTACTACTGGTATAGGAGTAGTAAGTTTGGTATATTATAATCCGGATATTAATAAGTTTTGGGTAATAGATTACCGAATTTTTTCGCCCGAACATGATGGAGCGACAAAAGTAGAACACCTATTAAATATGTTAAATAATGCTGTGTATAGCAAAAAGATTCCTTTTCAAACTGTGCTTTTTGACACATGGTATGCTACGCATAAAATTATGCAACATGTTGATTCCTTGGGTAAATATTATTATGCTCCTATTAAAGCAAATAGAAACGTTACTAAAACTTCCTCTTCTAAGCCTTATAAAGCTGTTAGCAAGTTAACGTTTTCAGATGAGGAAATTAAGAGCGGAGTGGAGATTCATATAAAGGGCTTTGCAAAAGATAAGCATGTTAATTTGTTTAAACTTACTGTTTCTACCAACAGAGTTGATTATATTGTTACCAATAACAAAACTCAAAAATCTTCTAAAGCCGTACAAGATGAGTGTGGCTTTCGTTGGGTAATTGAGAGCATGCATAGAGAAATCAAGCAACTTACCGGTATAGAACGATGCCAATGCAGAAAACAACGCATCCAGCGTAATCACATTAGTTGTGCATTTTTAGTGTGGGCTTTTCTAAAAAGAACTGCACACAAAATAGGTAAGACGGTTTATCAAATAAAGTTAGGGCTTTTAGATCATTATATGCAACAGCAGTTACGTTCACCCTCTTTACGCTATTTAGAACCTTACATAGCGTAAGTTTTGTAAGGTGTTCGATGTAAACAATGACATTCGGTTAAGTTTTTAACTTATCTATTTTAAAGCAAACCCATATAAATAAAAAAGCCCATATTTAGACTTAGAGCGTAATAATTCAAAAACTAGGTCCCCCCCTATACCATAATGATACTAAAAAGCCGTGTAATAGCCTTAAAATAATAAATATGGATATCTATGCAAAACTTACGCTATGTAAGGTTCTAAATAGCGTAAAGAGGGTGAACGTAACTGCTGTTGCATATAATGATCTAAAAGCCCTAACTTTATTTGATAAACCGTCTTACCTATTTTGTGTGCAGTTCTTTTTAGAAAAGCCCACACTAAAAATGCACAACTAATGTGATTACGCTGGATGCGTTGTTTTCTGCATTGGCATCGTTCTATACCGGTAAGTTGCTTGATTTCTCTATGCATGCTCTCAATTACCCAACGAAAGCCACACTCATCTTGTACGGCTTTAGAAGATTTTTGAGTTTTGTTATTGGTAACAATATAATCAACTCTGTTGGTAGAAACAGTAAGTTTAAACAAATTAACATGCTTATCTTTTGCAAAGCCCTTTATATGAATCTCCACTCCGCTCTTAATTTCCTCATCTGAAAACGTTAACTTGCTAACAGCTTTATAAGGCTTAGAAGAGGAAGTTTTAGTAACGTTTCTATTTGCTTTAATAGGAGCATAATAATATTTACCCAAGGAATCAACATGTTGCATAATTTTATGCGTAGCATACCATGTGTCAAAAAGCACAGTTTGAAAAGGAATCTTTTTGCTATACACAGCATTATTTAACATATTTAATAGGTGTTCTACTTTTGTAGCTCCATCATGTTCGGGCGAAAAAATTCGGTAATCTATTACCCAAAACTTATTAATATCCGGATTATAATATACCAAACTTACTACTCCTATACCAGTAGTAATACCACCTGTAGCCCCACTGTACTGTGATCTAGCAATTTCTATTTTCTTGGTATTTCTTTTATTTAACACCGTATCATCAAATATTGTATATCCGTTAGGCGATAAAATAACATCATCCTTAATATGTTCCCATAACAAAGAAGGTGTATATTTTTCATTTTTTAAAAATCTATTAATAACATCATGGCTACATTTTTTGGCATGTTCAGCATAGTAGGTCAAACTATAATTCTTTTGACTCACTATTAGAAATTGACAGTAATCTGTCCTATTTATTAACTGGTATTGCTTGCAATTTTATCCTCTTGGCATTTGTAAATTATACTCAACATAATGTACCATTTTTTTTCTCATAGCGTAAGTTTTGTATGATAAACCACTTGATAAAGTTACTCTTGCTACGAGTTAAAACAATTATTTTTACAATAACCAAAAATTATTAATGCTAAAAAAATGTGACACTTGGCTCTAATACTGAAGGAGATGGGGTAATTTAATAATAATTCAACTTGACTTGTGCGGTGCTTGATATATCTCTGCTCTTTGAGTAGATACTACTTTCTAATTAAAGCAAAATTTATTATCAAAGGAAAAAATATGCCAGACAAAGCAACAAAATCAATAATTTTAGTTCGTGTTTCAACAAGGGAGCAAGAAGAAGGGTATTCAATTGAAACTCAAAAATATAGATTAGTAGAATATTGCCAACGTAAAAATCTTGAAGTTATCGAAACTTTTGAAATTATCGAATCTTCAAGCAGAGGTGATCGCAAACAATTTAAAGAGATGATCAAATTTGCTAAAAGCCATAGAGAAACAATTGCTATAGTTGCTGATAAAGTAGATCGAGTACAAAGAAGAATCTCAGAAATTTCATTACTAGAAGAACCAATAAAAGCTGGTAAGATAGAATTACATTTTAGAACAGAAGGTTACATAATAGATAAAGATTCTCAGTCTCATGCAAAGCTAATGTGGGGGATGAACGTATTGATGGCACAATCTTACGTTGATAGTTTAAGTGATAACGTTAAAAGAAGCCTAGATCATAAATTGCGTAAAGGAGAGTGGATAGGGCCAGCTCCTCTTGGTTACCTAAATAGTCGAGATGAAAGAGGAAACAGTATAGTAATTCTCGATCCTTTAAGAGGTTCTATCATAAAAAAACTCTTTGAAGAATATGCAACAGGAATGTATACTCTTAGGTCTATGGTAAACATGGCTAAAGAATTAGGCTTAAGAAGTAAAAAGAATTGTCACCTAAATAAAACTGTTATACATCGTTTAATACAACAACCATTTTATTACGGTGAGATGAGAGTAAAAGGAGAGATGTGGTCACATGGTTATCAACCTATTATAACAAGAGAGATTTTTATGGCATGTAAAGATGTACGTTTAGGTTGGAAGAAGAAGCCATTCAAATATGGTGGGAAAGGTTTCCTCTTTAGAGGATTAATCACCTGTGCAGTAACTGGCAAAATGGTAACAGCTGAAATTCATAGTAAAACATATTCAGATGGCAAAGTGGACGAATGGACTTATTTAGGTACATGGGATCCAAAGAATCCAAACAAGAAGATTTATGTAAGAGAAGATGAGGTTTTAAAGCAGGTAGAAGAGGTTTTTAAAAGAATAGGTATAAAGAAAAGAGACTCTAGCCTATTTAAAAAACACAAATGAGCTAAAGAAAGATGAGCATGGACAAGCAACAGCTGCTTTAAAGAAAGAACATACCGAAAATGAGAATAGATTAAATTCATTAATAGATTTGCGACTCAATGGAGAACTTAGTACAGAAGAATTTCAAAGAAAAAAACAACAATTAAAAGATCGCCAATATGAAATTGCTCGTTTAATTAAAGTTTATGAGGAAGCAGACGATAAATTTACTGATACCGCTACAACGCTAATAACTCTAGCATCTGAAGCCTATGAAACTTTTAAAGGTTCTGAAAGCCCTCAAAAACGCAAAATGATAAATTTCGTATTTCAGAACCTCAAACTAAGGGGCAAAAAACTTGAGACCTCCCTACGTTTCCCGTTCGATATTTTTGAAAAAACGACAACTTGTACCGAATGGCGGGAATGACGGGACTCGAACCCGCGACCTTCTGCGTGACAGGCAGACGCTCTAACCAACTGAGCTACACCCCCTTTACCAGGCTTACTATGATATACTACTCGTAAATGAAGAGTTGATAGACGAAGATCAAAATTATGATAGTAGAAGGAGTCGAAGGGTCAAGGAGCGGAGAGTACATTTAGTACGTGGCTACCTACGATCCCTGAAGACGACAACGCAATTCTTGATTTTCATCGAGTATATATAGGTAAGCCGTAATATATATAAAGTCAACTCCCCTGTCAAGAACTCATCAGTAACTAATTTAACTCAATGATAGGTAAGGCACTAGTTTGACTAGTGAGACCATCAAGGCTTGACCTTTAGATTTAGTATAAAATAAGAAGTTATCATATATAACTTCTTTGGCTTGACGGTCAAAGGAGAAAATATATGACAACATACGAAAGTTTAAATCATTCTAAATGGGATTGCAAATATCATATTGTGTTTATTCCAAAGTGTCGAAAAAGAGAATTGTACGGGAAGGTTAGAAAATATCTTGGAAACGTATTCCATGAGTTAGCTTTTCAACGAGGGAGTAAGATCATAGAAGGTCATATGGTACAAGATCATGTCCATATGCTCATCAAAATTCCTCCTAAATATTCTGTAGCCGAAGTAATAGGTTATATCAAGGGGAAAAGTGCTATAGCTGTTGCTAGGCAGTTTGGTGGACGAAAGCGTAATTTTAATGGAGAGAAGTTGTGGGCTAGAGGTTATGCGGTCTCAACTGTGGGATTTGAAGAGAATCAGATCAAACACTACATTAAGAACCAAGAGCAACTTGATAGTCTAGGTTCTGACGAAACAGGAGAATTTTAATTAACAATGGCAGCCCTTTGGGCTGCTCAATACCGTCAAGCCCCTCGCTTAGCGAGAGCGTTCTGACTTGATTGCTTATATTAGATATCTTTAGCAAACTCGCGACTTATCTTCGGTGTGCCAAGAGTACGAGTCACTGTAGAAGTGAGGAGTGGTGCTGTACTTAACATGGTGGTAGGTCCACCGGAATCGGCTGGTATGAGCAGATATCAAACTACCTTAAGCTGCTGTATTCTAAGGAATATGGTGGTGAGTGTTAAGGAAAAGGCTGGAAACAGTCAGGTATGACCTATGGAGGTGAACGAAAGTGAATCACTGTATTTAACCTCAACCTCAGCATCCGTAATGGAAGTCAATAAAAAAATAATAACTTAACATAAATTTTCATTCCAAGAAGAATTATTTTTGACAATAGAGTGCATAAAAGCTAGTAATTTACGCATAACAGCAACAAGAGCAACTTTTGCTGGTTTATGTTTAGCAATTAAGTGGTCATAAAAATTACGTAAACGCTTATTACATCGTAAGGCAGCTACTGCAGCCATATAAAGAACTCTTCGAAGATTACCTCTACCTGCAAAAATACTTCTTCTACCTTTATAACTACCGCTTTCTCTAGCAAAAGGAGCAAGACCTACTAAAGATGTTAACTGCCTAAAAGTAATATTGCCAAGCTCCGGTGCTTCACATATTACAGTGCTAGCAAGAGTAATGCCAACTGCTGGAATAGAAGTAAGCCGATCAATTTTATCCTTTATTTCTTGATCTTAAGAAATTAATTCTTTGATACTATCCTCAATCTCTTGTAATTGTGCTGTTAAACTAGCAATATGCTGGTTCAAAGATAAAATGACGACCGCATTAAACTCAGTATCCTGCCTAGCAATTTCTTGATTCTTAAATAGTCAAAACTTACGCTATGTAAGGTTCTAAATAGCGTAAAGAGGGTGAACGTAACTGCTGTTGCATATAATGATCTAAAAGCCCTAACTTTATTTGATAAACCGTCTTACCTATTTTGTGTGCAGTTCTTTTTAGAAAAGCCCACACTAAAAATGCACAACTAATGTGATTACGCTGGATGCGTTGTTTTCTGCATTGGCATCGTTCTATACCGGTAAGTTGCTTGATTTCTCTATGCATGCTCTCAATTACCCAACGAAAGCCACACTCATCTTGTACGGCTTTAGAAGATTTTTGAGTTTTGTTATTGGTAACAATATAATCAACTCTGTTGGTAGAAACAGTAAGTTTAAACAAATTAACATGCTTATCTTTTGCAAAGCCCTTTATATGAATCTCCACTCCGCTCTTAATTTCCTCATCTGAAAACGTTAACTTGCTAACAGCTTTATAAGGCTTAGAAGAGGAAGTTTTAGTAACGTTTCTATTTGCTTTAATAGGAGCATAATAATATTTACCCAAGGAATCAACATGTTGCATAATTTTATGCGTAGCATACCATGTGTCAAAAAGCACAGTTTGAAAAGGAATCTTTTTGCTATACACAGCATTATTTAACATATTTAATAGGTGTTCTACTTTTGTCGCTCCATCATGTTCGGGCGAAAAAATTCGGTAATCTATTACCCAAAACTTATTAATATCCGGATTATAATATACCAAACTTACTACTCCTATACCAGTAGTAATACCACCTGTAGCCCCACTGTACTGTGATCTAGCAATTTCTATTTTCTTGGTATTTCTTTTATTTAACACCGTATCATCAAATATTGTATATCCGTTAGGCGATAAAATAACATCATCCTTAATATGTTCCCATAACAAAGAAGGTGTATATTTTTCATTTTTTAAAAATCTATTAATAACATCATGGCTACATTTTTTGGCATGTTCAGCATAGTAGGTCAAACTATAATTCTTTTGACTCACTATTAGAAATTGACAGTAATCTGTCCTATTAACTGGTATTGCTTGCAATTTTATCCTCTTGGCATTTGTAAATTATATTCAACATAATGTACCATTTTTTTTTCTCATAGCGTAAGTTTTGTTATGATAGTAATAGTCAACAACAGTTACATGCTTTATTAAAAAGAAGAGAACAATTATTACTACAAAACTTACGCTATGTAAGGTTCTAAATAGCGTAAAGAGGGTGAACGTAACTGCTGTTGCATATAATGATCTAAAAGCCCTAACTTTATTTGATAAACCGTCTTACCTATTTTGTGTGCAGTTCTTTTTAGAAAAGCCCACACTAAAAATGCACAACTAATGTGATTACGCTGGATGCGTTGTTTTCTGCATTGGCATCGTTCTATACCGGTAAGTTGCTTGATTTCTCTATGCATGCTCTCAATTACCCAACGAAAGCCACACTCATCTTGTACGGCTTTAGAAGATTTTTGAGTTTTGTTATTGGTAACAATATAATCAACTCTGTTGGTAGAAACAGTAAGTTTAAACAAATTAACATGCTTATCTTTTGCAAAGCCCTTTATATGAATCTCCACTCCGCTCTTAATTTCCTCATCTGAAAACGTTAACTTGCTAACAGCTTTATAAGGCTTAGAAGAGGAAGTTTTAGTAACGTTTCTATTTGCTTTAATAGGAGCATAATAATATTTACCCAAGGAATCAACATGTTGCATAATTTTATGCGTAGCATACCATGTGTCAAAAAGCACAGTTTGAAAAGGAATCTTTTTGCTATACACAGCATTATTTAACATATTTAATAGGTGTTCTACTTTTGTCGCTCCATCATGTTCGGGCGAAAAAATTCGGTAATCTATTACCCAAAACTTATTAATATCCGGATTATAATATACCAAACTTACTACTCCTATACCAGTAGTAATACCACCTGTAGCCCCACTGTACTGTGATCTAGCAATTTCTATTTTCTTGGTATTTCTTTTATTTAACACCGTATCATCAAATATTGTATATCCGTTAGGCGATAAAATAACATCATCCTTAATATGTTCCCATAACAAAGAAGGTGTATATTTTTCATTTTTTAAAAATCTATTAATAACATCATGGCTACATTTTTTGGCATGTTCAGCATAGTAGGTCAAACTATAATTCTTTTGACTCACTATTAGAAATTGACAGTAATCTGTCCTATTAACTGGTATTGCTTGCAATTTTATCCTCTTGGCATTTGTAAATTATACTCAACATAATGTACCATTTTTTTTTCTCATAGCGTAAGTTTTGATTATTGACTATTTTGGCAATTGGGGGATATTGATTATTATGATTCCTACAATTATAGCTTTTGCCTACGGGCTATTGCATTTTGAGAAGTTAGAAAAAGACTCTAGAAGTTACCCACAAAAGAGAACTATATAGTGTAACCTCAATTTAATGTAAGACATCGGTTTAAAATCATAGTTGATGACATCCGAAAGTGCAGGGATAACATCGGGAGTATTAATTAAACTTGCAAAAATTGTGACTAAAACACCACGTAAACCTTGCTTCTCCAGCAATTATCTAATTAGATTACGATCACCCTATATTAATCCTTGAACTGTAAAAATGTACAGTATAGAATCATTCACATGTATAAAACAATTCGTTAACGAGGTAAAATATGAATATTTGTAGGTCCTATTCTGAACAGTTTGATAGTAGTTTTGTGTGGCGTTTGCTGTTTATTCTTTGTAGCATTGCTCTAATTACTACAGCATCGGATGCTTTTGCTACTACTGCTGCTGATCCAGTAGGTAATGTATTGTGTAAGATGATCAAAACATTTCGTGGTAATACAGCTCGTGGTATAGCAATTATTGGTATAGTTGTTCTAGGGATTCAAACTCTCAGAGGACAATTAAAATGGGAAGTTGCATTGGTTATTGTGACTGGTGTTATAATATTGTTTAAGGCTCCCGAAATTATAAACATGATAGCTGGTAGTGCTGCCGGTACTGATGCATGTAAAGGAACTTAAGTAGTCTTTTCATCTTAAATGCGGAGATCTAAAAAATAGCCTAAAAAGTTATGATATACAGATCTCTGCTTTCTTTTTGTTAGTTAATTTTGCAAAATTGGAAAATTTAGATTAGTGAGTAACATATAATGTGGTATAATTTCGACGTAATACCATTTCCGAAAACTAATTATCACGTTGTCGTACTTCATGATCTCCGCTCCTCACGTACTAGTATGTACGCTCCGGTGCTCGACACTCGTACTCCGAGTAGCAATTTAGTTTTGGGAAATGGTATAATATAAAATACAATATATCATGATAAAACTTACTATAGATGGTACTGAAGTCGAAGTAGAGGAAGGCACAACCGTATTTCGTGCCTGCAGCAAGCTTGGTATAGAAATCCCACATTTTTGTTTTCATGAACGTTTGAAGATTGCCGGTAACTGCCGTATGTGCTTGGTGGAGATGGAAAAATCTCCCAAGCCCATTGCTTCTTGTGCTATGCCTGCCACTTCAGGTATGGTTATCCACACTAATACCATAGGTGTTAAAAAGGCTCGTGAAGGAGTGATGGAATTTCTATTGATTAATCACCCCCTAGATTGTCCTATTTGTGATCAAGGAGGTGAGTGTGATTTACAGGACCAAGCCTTTAAATATGGTAAAGCAAGTTCTAGATTTTCGGAGAATAAAAGAACAGTCAAAGATAAGTATATGGGACCTTTGATTAAGACTCATATGACTAGATGCATACAATGTACTAGATGTATAAGGTTTGCCACTGATATTGCTGGAGTTGAGGAGATAGGAACTCTTTACAGGGGAGAGCATATGGAGGTAACCTCGTATCTTGAACGTAGTCTTGAATCGGAATTATCAGGCAATATTATAGATATTTGCCCAGTTGGAGCATTAAATTCCAAGCCTTATTCTTTTAAAGCTCGTAGTTGGGAACTAACAAAGACTGGGTCAATAGATGTATTGGATGCACAAGGTTGTAATATAAGGGTTGATAGTAGGGGATCTGAAGTAATGAGGATATTACCAAGGGTTAATGATGATATCAATGAAGAATGGATATCAGATAAAGCAAGATTTGCTTATGATGGCTTGAAATACCAAAGGTTAGATTCTCCGTATATAAGACAAAATGGTAAATTAGTTGAAGCTTCTTGGAGTGATGCTATTGCACTAGTAGCACAAAAATTAAAGTCTCTTGCCGGTAATCAAATGGCGGCAATAGCTGGAACACTTGCCTGTACCGAATCAATGTTTTTATTAAAAACATTGTTACAGAAGCTTGGATGTAACAATTTTGACAGCAACCAGTTTAATTATAAAATAGACCAATCTAGTAGGGGGAACTATCTATTTAACACAACAATTTCTAGACTTAAAGAAGCTGATCTAGCTTTGTTAATTGGTGCAAATATCAGGCAAGTAGCTCCTGTCCTGAATGCTCGTATTGGCATATTGCAAAGAGAAGGAAAGCTAAAAGTAGCTCGAATTGGCAATATTACTAACCAAACTTACTATATAAATGAATTAGGGGCTAGCCCTAACATAATTAAGGCAATAATATCAGAGGAACATCAGTTTGCTAAGGAATTAGAACATGCAAAAAATCCAGTTATAATTATTGGTGATGGTGTATATTCTCGAGATGATGGCTATGCTATTTTGGCACTCATTCACCAAATGGTTGATAAATATAAGATAGTTAGAGATGATTGGAATGGTTTTAATATACTGCATAATCATGCATCAATGGTCGGTAGTTTAGACATAGGCTTTAGCCCTAAAAACGGCGGTAATGGTGTTTCTGAAATTTTACAAAAGGCAGAAAAGGGTGAGATTAAGTTTGTATATTTACTAGGCAGTGATGAAATTGATATGAACAAAATAAAATCATCTTTTGTAGTATATCAAGGACATCATGGTGATAATGGAGCAAATGTAGCAGATGTAATCTTTCCTGCTAGTAGCTATACAGAAAAAGACGCCACTTACGTAAATTTTGAAGGAAGGCCTCAATATGGTAAAGCCGCAACTCATCCAGTAGGACAAGCGAAAGAAGATTGGGTTATTATAAAGAATCTAGCTAATAGTTTAGGGCTAAATCTTGGCATGAATAATTTAGATGAAATAAGAACTAGGTTGGCTGCAGAATTCCCGGTATTTGCCAATATTTCTGAGATAATGAGCTGTGATTTTATAAAATTTACCTCCCTCGATAATTTACTTAAATCCGATATAGTGACTAAACCTATAAATTACTATATGACAGACTCGATTAGTAGAGCATCTGTTACTATGGCAAAATGTGTGGAGTCAAAGCAAGAAAGGGAAAAAGTTGCATGATATCGTTCTTTCAACAATATCTATTGCCATTAATTATTGTAGCTTTGAAAGTTTTATCTATCACTATTCCTCTTTTGTTGTGCGTAGCTTACCTTACCTATGCTGAGCGAAGAGTAATAGGGCTAATGCAACTCCGAAAAGGTCCAAATGTAGTAGGACCTTTTGGGTTATTGCAACCAATTGCCGATGCAGTAAAACTATTATTTAAAGAAACAATTATACCAAACCAAGCTGACAAAATATTATTCACCCTAGCACCTATGATTACCCTTGTACTTAGTTTAATTGGTTGGGCGGTAATACCTTTTGATAAGAAACTTGTACTAGCTAACATAAATGTTGGTGTTTTGTATATTATGGCAATCTCATCGTTAGCTGTTTATGGTGTAATCATAGCGGGTTGGGCAAGTAATTCGAAATATGCTTTCCTTGGGGCTGTTCGCTCGTCGGCTCAGATGATTTCATACGAAGTATCTATAGGGTTGGTGATTGTTACTGTACTTTTAACAACGGGGACGCTTAATCTTTCAGAAATCATAGAAAGGCAACAATTATTGCCTTGGTGGGTTGATTTGATGTTGTTACCTATGGCAGTAATATTCTTCATATCAGTACTTGTAGAAACGAACAGATTGCCTTTTGATTTATCAGAAGCTGAGTCTGAGCTAGTTGCTGGTTATAATGTTGAATATTCTTCCATGGGATTTGCATTATTTTTTCTTGGTGAGTACGCTAATATGATTTTAGCTAGCGGTATGACCACCACATTTTTCTTAGGTGGCTATTTGCCACCTTTTGGCATTAAAGTCTTAAATTTTGTGCCAGGTTTTATGTGGTTTGTACTAAAAACCGGGGTTTTATTATTTTGTTTTTTATGGATAAGAGCAACATTGCCTAGATATCGTTACGACCAATTAATGCGTTTAGGTTGGAAAGTATTTTTACCTTTTACCTTATTTTGGGTGGTGTTAGTATCAAGCGTTCTAATGTTTACCGATAATTTGCCAAACCATACTATTCTGCCATAGTACCCTACATTTTTTATATAACCACTATTAAAATGGCTGCTGATCGTTTATTAGCGAGGAGTCGCGAAAAAGCGGCGACGCGGCAATCTAGAATACGCGAAGCGTTACTCTAAAAAAACAGCTTCGCTGTTTACCTGGATTGCCACGGCATCTAAAGAGCCTTGCTATGACGATTATAAAAAAATGTAGGGTACTATGGATATTTAGACACGACGACCTTAATTCTTGAAGTTGACCGAGTATATACCCTGATTTATTCAAGGTCTAGAGTACTAATCCCATGCTGAGTTTTATCCCATTTGAAGGGTATGAAAATAATCTCCCAAATCGCCTTATAACTTGCTATCGTATGTAGTAGAAAATACAGAGGTCACACAAACAAGGCAGCAATATCTAATACTCGAAAATTAGTTATTTTACCTTTTTTAGTCAGTAAAATAAAAAAAGCACTTCCGTAAAGGTATGAAAAAGCAAAAAAACTGTTAATTATCCATAAATAATTAATTATGGCGAATGTATTAATTTTAATAGTTAGTATTAGAAATGGTAAACAACAAAAACCATAAGAAGAAAAACCAATAAAAATGAAAATAGTAGTTATTTGATAAAATTTAAACCTTTTATATTTGTCTTTTTGGGCAAGAAATACCAAAAATGTTTGGATAAATCCTTTTATCCAGCGAGATCTTTGATTTATCCAACTTATAAGATTTATAGGTGATTCCTCTAAAGTATAAGAATCTATCATATGAACTTTATAACCAAAAGAATATAATCTAATTCCTAAATCAGCATCCTCAGTAACATTATAAGCATCCCAAAAACCTATTTTTTGTAAGGCGTCAACCTTAAAATGATTGCTAGTTCCTCCAAGAGTTACTGGTAAGTCCATCAAGCTTAAACCTTTCAGAAGATATTTAAACCATAAACAATATTCTATGCTAAAAAGTTTAGTGAGTAAATTTTCATTCTCATTATAGAAGTTAAGTTTAGCCTGCAAACAAACATATTCTTTTGGTAATTCATCAAAGGCTATTACTGCTTTAAGGAGTTGATCAGCATCAGGTCTATCTTCTGCATCATATATTACTACATACTTTCCTCTGCAATATTGCATGGCATAATTAAGGGCTTTAGGTTTAGTCCTAGGTAAACTAAAAGGTACTTTAAGCAAATGTATATAAGAAGGTAATTCATATAGGATACTTTCCTTGATCATCAAATAATCATCTGCTTCAATAATAATTTTGACATCTAATTTATGTTTAGGATAATTAATATTAGTGACATAACTAATAATGGACTTTAGTTTGCCTGATTCTTTATATAATGGAAGTAAAATAGTGTAAATGGGTAGAGAATCATTTTTGAAAATGGAGATATCACTATTTTTAAACTCTGTATTTTGTGTAATTACAGCTTGGTTAAATAGTATAATTTTTAAAATATTTTGTGAAAAATAGCAAATAATGTTAATCAGATGGAAAAGATGTTTAAAATTAAATAATATTCCAAAATATATTACAAAAAATATGATAATTGACTTAGTGTAATTGATATTTTTTGCTACCATGTATACTGAGATAAATTCAAGAAAATATTTGGATTTGATTATATTCAAATGGCTAAAATTCTGCTCAAGTAGCTGATAGAAGTCATTCTTTCTGACCAAATTAATCTGTACATTATAATGTATTGTTGATAACTTCCTTAAATAAGCTAGGTCATTTATAGCAAGCACTTTATTGCTTGTATCGTTTTCATAAATGAAATAACCATTTTCTACATATTGATCAATTTTTGCATAATCGCAAATCTTAACCTGTGTTTCTTGTACATTCAATAAAGGCAATAATTTATTTTTATACAAAATATCTATAACCATCTCATTATTAATAATTCCTTCTGCAATTATCACGTTAAAAAAATCATTCTCTCCAGTACTATCAATTAATTTGAACTTAACGTGAGATATTTGTAAATCTGTAAGTAGTTGTTCTTTTAGTAGAATATCTAAAAATTCTCTATTAATATTTTTTATACATCCATCCATATTGAAAATATTACTCCTGATATTTTATAATGCTTATTAATTAGGCTTTTATCACAAAAATACCCTATTTGTGTTGTTAGGCTATTCTTCTTTAGATTACCAAATTTAATCTTTTTTGCAATTGAAAATTGCTTATATAAAGTTCTATTATAAATAGAACCGTAATTTCTCCTAGTATAATATTTGGTAAAGTCTACTAACATAATGCCATTTTGAAATTCAATGCCTTCAGATATTGAAAAACTATAATAACTTCTTCTTGTATATGGGTTATTTAGGTCTTGCCCAAAACTAAAAACACTTTCAGCAAATACTGAAATTGTACGAATTTTTTTGGAAAATGCTGATAGCAATAATAATTCATAAGAAAATTGCTGCTGGCAACCATCTTTGGTCATATATATTCTTGGCTGAACTTAGACTATCCTATTAGTGTTCTGAAAGAGCTTAATTTTATAAAATATACCAATTTCTTTATTATTAGACAGGTAGCAAAACTTACGATATGAGAAAAAAAATGGTACATTATGTTGAGTATAATTTACAAATGCCAAGAGGATAAAATTGCAAGCAATACCAGTTAATAGGACAGATTACTGTCAATTTCTAATAGTGAGTCAAAAGAATTATAGTTTGACCTACTATGCTGAACATGCCAAAAAATGTAGCCATGATGTTATTAATAGATTTTTAAAAAATGAAAAATATACACCTTCTTTGTTATGGGAACATATTAAGGATGATGTTATTTTATCACCTAACGGATATACAATATTTGATGATACGGTGTTAAATAAAAGAAATACCAAGAAAATAGAAATTGCTAGATCACAGTACAGTGGGGCTACAGGTGGTATTACTACTGGTATAGGAGTAGTAAGTTTGGTATATTATAATCCGGATATTAATAAGTTTTGGGTAATAGATTACCGAATTTTTTCGCCCGAACATGATGGAGCGACAAAAGTAGAACACCTATTAAATATGTTAAATAATGCTGTGTATAGCAAAAAGATTCCTTTTCAAACTGTGCTTTTTGACACATGGTATGCTACGCATAAAATTATGCAACATGTTGATTCCTTGGGTAAATATTATTATGCTCCTATTAAAGCAAATAGAAACGTTACTAAAACTTCCTCTTCTAAGCCTTATAAAGCTGTTAGCAAGTTAACGTTTTCAGATGAGGAAATTAAGAGCGGAGTGGAGATTCATATAAAGGGCTTTGCAAAAGATAAGCATGTTAATTTGTTTAAACTTACTGTTTCTACCAACAGAGTTGATTATATTGTTACCAATAACAAAACTCAAAAATCTTCTAAAGCCGTACAAGATGAGTGTGGCTTTCGTTGGGTAATTGAGAGCATGCATAGAGAAATCAAGCAACTTACCGGTATAGAACGATGCCAATGCAGAAAACAACGCATCCAGCGTAATCACATTAGTTGTGCATTTTTAGTGTGGGCTTTTCTAAAAAGAACTGCACACAAAATAGGTAAGACGGTTTATCAAATAAAGTTAGGGCTTTTAGATCATTATATGCAACAGCAGTTACGTTCACCCTCTTTACGCTATTTAGAACCTTACATAGCGTAAGTTTTGATAAATCTTTATTTTCTAAAATTTCACCGAATTATGGATAAGAATTTGTCAATTCTTATCCATAATTCGCGTTTCTACATCTTTTTTCATGAGGTGATCCTGATATTACTTGCAAATTTTTTATATTAATGTAGATTCTTTAATATTGGTGTATAAGCGTTTGAATAACTATAATTTTATGTCAAGCGTGGTTCTGAAATTGTCCACTACGGCAAGCCATTTTAGAAATTAAAAATTATAATCTAGTTAAGTTGTAATGAGCAAAGAAGAGCTAATTAATTTTGAAGGCGTTGTCCTTGAGCTTTTGCCTAACGCAACTTTTAGAGTGAAGTTGGAAAATGGTCATTTTATTATCGCCCATACTTCTGGTAGGATGCGTAAGAATCGTATTAGGATACTTGTCGGAGATAAAATCACAGTGGAAATGACGCCTTATGATCTAACAAAAGGTCGTGTTATCCACCGTCATTAGAGTCTTTCATATTTTATGTCAAATATAGAATCCACTTTTTTAAAACAACAGAATATACCTATAGTTCTAGCTTCACAATCACCTGCAAGGCTTGAATTACTAAAAAGAATAAAGGTATTTCCTACACAAATTATTCCCGCTAATATAAATGAAACAGAGTACTTACGAGAGTTACCAAACCAATTGGTAACAAGATTAGCACAGGAGAAAGCCGAGGTTGTTGCCAAAAAAATAAGTGGTGAAGCTATAATTATAGCAGCTGATACTGTTGTGGTTCACGGTAGAAAAATACTACCCAAGGCTTTAACAAGTGAAGATGTTAGATATTGCCTTAATATTTTATCTGGAAGGCGTCATAGGGTTTATACAGGTATCTGTATAATAAAAAAGACTCTCGAACAAGTTCTGCTGAGACAAAAATTAGTGCAAACCATAGTCAAGTTTAAAAGATTGAGCCAGCAAGAGATAGAATTTTACTGTAGCCTAGATGAAGGAATCAACAAAGCAGGCGGCTGCGGAATTCATGGATATGCCGAAGCCTTTGTTCCTAGCATATATGGATCTTACTCAAATATTATAGGATTACCACTACTGGAAACCATGCATATGCTTACTTCTTTAGGCTTTAAAAATATACCTCTTAAATAACCTGAATTCGATATAATATACTCAAATGATTTGAAGAAACTGAGGAAAAGCTGAGTTTAAACTTTATCAAGCCAATCAGAAAAACAACTAGCTTTGTCAAAAATTGGTAAATTAAAATATTGTTAAAACCTAAATTAAGTACTATAATAGGTATATAATTAAATATTAATCATGGTATAACAATGAATCATATTTATACTAATCTTACTGCCAGTATATCAGAATTTAAGAAAAGTCCTACAGCATTGCTTGCTAAGTCTAGTGGTGAGCTTATTGCTTTATTGAATCATAATAAACCAACGGCTTATTTAGTTCCAGCTGAACTATACGAACAAATGGTTGAAATATTAGATGATAGAGATTTACTTAAACTTGCTGAAGAAAGACTAAAAGAAAAGAAAGAAGCTATAGCAGTTGATCTAAATGATTTATAAACTTTCATGTACACAAGTACAAAGTCTCAAAAACACTTAAAAGCCTCTATATATTATGCATTGCCGCCTTTATGTAATTCTTCATCATCGAAATCCATTGTTGCTTTAGCAGCATGCATTATAATGTTAAAATATGAGAAACAGAATTTTAATAAATAATGCTCAGTTATTATGTCAGTTGCTAAAAAATTATCAAATTTATCTTTTTCAGTATTGGCAGTATGCAATATATTTTCTTGAATATAAAGCCTATTAATCAGCTTAGCTTCTAATAAAGTAGTAATTACCACCCAAGTTACGAAATAACAAATATTACCAAATATACTGTCATCGAGATTAGATTGATAGGGCTATTATAATTATTTTGTTTGCTTACTGTATAAATTAATTCGCGAAGTATACTGTCATCGTATTTATTTGGTGCGTCGATAATTTTTATTATTGTAAAATTATTTTCCTTACAAAAATTGATCAAAGATTGCCTTATGAGTTCAAAACGGGCATGTGATGAATATAATAAGATAATGGCTTGTTGGTTGTTCATATGCGACCCCTTCTCTAATGTTTTAATAATTAAGAGTTTTGATCGCCAAAGATAAAATGATAAAAGAAAATTTTATAGGTTATATATATCTTGGCGATCGGGGAGTTCGAAAAACCTTTAAGAGACAGTTACGATAGCCTTTAGGCTTGAAGTTTACACCCCAAGCCTTGAACATAGCTAGCATCTCCCCGACCATGGCAAATCGAAGAGCATCATTTTATCGGTTGATGCTTACCGCTCTTAAATGGAGGTTTCGACACCCCAAAATAACTTTACAGTTACTTCATTTTTAATTTTAAATTATTACTTAGCTAAAATCAACAATAAGTTTTTTTAATTATATCTTACGGTGATTTCTGAACCAACATCATTTACTGCAGGTGAAACTGTTAAGTGACAACGATATTTAAACTCGATAATCAAGTTTTTCCTTAACCGTCATTGCGAGAAGCCGCTGCAGGCGGCGACGTGGCAATCCAAGATATGCGAAGCGTTACTCTAAAAAAACAGCTTCGCTGTTTACCTAGATCGCCACGGCATCTAAAGACCCTTGCTATGACGATTATAGAAAAATGTACTATGGTATATATTATTCATCCTTATATACTCCCCACAATACTGTTTTAGGTAGCCATCCAGTATAATTCTTGCAGCACACCTGACAATAATCTTGTTTGCATTTATTAAGTAGGCAACGGACATAATTACTTACTCTTGCAACAATTTTATGTTGATCATTAGCTACTTGAGTCAGAGCTACTAATTTGGAACTTACCACAATCACCGATCTTTTACCGGACAATACACTTGAATGTACCCAGCCTCCTTCTCCTTTTATATCACGAATTTGCCTCCATTGTTCATATTCTGCAATAATTTCTACTGGTTCACCTTTTTTAACAAATACCCATTCTATAGGTGTTTTTATCGAAGGACCAACTCTAGCATTTACCTCATTAGCCTTTATTGAGGCAAATCTAGGTATCGGCAATTTCTGATTATCAGCTGTCGTTAGTAAAGGTGTAATGGTCAAGATTATAATCAAAATATATGACTGTTGCTTTAGTAACTTAATTGCCATGGTTATTCTTAATCATTCTCTTCTAATTCACGCAAAGCATCATCTCGTTTAGCTATTACATAATTACCTGATCTAAATTGCCCTTTGATACGATTTATTTCATATTCACTAAGACCAATAAATTTTAAAATTGTTCCACCAAGCTGTAACCCCGTCTCATAATTCTCTGGTATGATTGTTGTTGCTCCAGCATCATAAAATTCTCTAGCCTTCTCTAGATTCTTTAATCTTACAATAACTTCAAGATCTGGAAAATGACTTGAAATTGTTCGAAGAGATTTTTTGATAGTAACACTATTATTCATTGTAAGTACTAGAGTTAAAATCCTTTCTGCTCCCACAGCTTTTAGCGTATCAATCTGTGATACATCTCCTTTAAAAACTGGAAAGCCATTAGCTGTTTCTGCTTTTACAATCTCGTCATTAACATCTAGTGCTATATAATTGATTCCTTCAGCTTCCAATACTAATGCTACCATTCTACCAACACTACCAAAACCGGCAATTATTATATGGTTTGTTAAATCTCTTGCTCCAAGTTCTATAATTTGTATTGGAGTCTTGCCAAGTTGTTTATCAAGTCTTTCAGCAAGTTTTCTTCCTAAAATTGCCAGTAATGGAGTTAGTGCCATAGTACATGTCACCACTAATAACAGAACATTAGCCGTACTCTCTCTAATAACCTGAGTTTCTTTACCAAGACCGAATAAGATAAAAGCAAATTCTCCACCTTGTGATAATAATAAACCTGCATGCAAGGCTACTCCTTTATTAAAACCAAATAAAATGCAAGAGGCGGCAATAATTAGTGTTTTTACTACAATCAAGGCAATAGAACAAGTTAGTATAGTTGATATTTGAGCGTATATTTCTTGAGCGTCAATATTCATTCCAACGCTCATAAAAAATAGCCCTAGCAATAAGCTTTTGAAAGGGTATATACTTTCTTCAGCTTGCAACCGAAATTCTGTCTCTGCAACCAAAACACCTGCAACAAAAGCTCCTAAAGCAAGTGATAAACCAAAATATTCCGTGGCCCAAGCTGCAGAGAGAACTACCAATAGAGTCATGGAAATTGGTAGTTCGTTTATATCACCATTGTCCGATGAAATTAACCCAAATAAAGGTCTTAGTAATACTCTACCTGCAACAAATATTGCAAGTAGTGCTATGATAGCCTTAAGCAAAGCTGTTCCTAGAGCTATCGCTAACGAATCTTTACTATTGCTAGCAAATAGTGGTACCATAACTAGCAATGGCACAACTGCTAAATCTTGTAACAACAAGATAGCTAGGGATATACGACCTAGTTGAGTTGATTGGCTACGGCTTTCCTCAATAACTTGCATAACAAGGGCAGTTGAGGATAAAGCAAGACCACCTCCAATAATAATTGCAGCACTACTATTACCGCTGATTAGTACAACAGCGGCAGCAATCACTATAGCTGTAGTTAACACTTGTAGTGAGCCAAGACCAAATACATACCGCCTCATTACCTTTAATCTTTCAAAAGATAATTCTAAACCTATAGCAAAAAGTAAAAAAACTACTCCTAATTCTCCTAGTAATTTTGTTTGATCATATGTTACAATCTTGAATCCATGGTCTCCAATTACCGCTCCTGCAATTAAATAACCCAAAACTGGGCTTAGATTAAGGCGTTTAAGTATTGCTACAACAAATACAGCTGTTCCTATTAAAATTATAATATTGATAAGAATATGCTCTTCCATTTACACCTTTTCCCTAGAAGTATTAATACATTATTTTTTAAATACACTAAGTAGTTTTCAGTAAAAAATCTAATATTTTTAATTTATTTTTTGCTCCACATCTCTTCCAACTTAAAATACTCTCTAGTTTCTGGATAGAAAATATTAACTAATACATTTCCAGCATCTATTAATACCCATTCAGATGTTCCAAGTCCTTCAATATTAGTATCGATATTAACTTGATGTTTTAACTCTAAAGCTAAATATTCAGCAATTGCTCCAACATTTTTAGTTGAACGCCCGCTTGCAAAAATAATATATTCAGCTAATGTAGTTTTTTGTCTTATATCTATTACTACTATATCTTCTGCTTTTTTTTCTTCTAAACATTTAACCACAAACTCTTTCAATAGTTCAGTATTTTCTATCATAATTATCTCCAATTGCTAAAGTAACCTGAGTTTACTATACTATTTCACTCTCTTATTTGCCAACACCCAACTACTATCCAAATAATCATTACCATATTTATGCAAATATTCCTGATATTTACCTTTAAAATCAGTGATAGTTCGGTGGGATAGAGCAATAACCCTTGTGGCTATGTTGCTAGCAAAATCTCGATCATGAGTTACTAATATTAGAGTTCCTTGGTAGTTAATTAGAGCTTTTTTAACATATCCTTAGATTCAATATCTAAGTGATTAGTTGGCTCATCTAATACCAATATATTACTTTCTTCCAATATAATTTTTGCTAGTAATAAACGTGCTCCTTCCCCCCCACTTAAATTTAGAATATTCTTGCTTACTTCATCTTTACTGAATAATAATTGACCTAATACACTACGTAGCACGTTATCACTTTCAGTAGGTATTTGGTTGGATAACCAATCAATAACACTCATACTTTCATTTAGTAATTCATGATGATCCTGAGCAAAATAAGAAACTTGCGTTTCATAACCCCATTCATAATTTCCTAAATCAGCAAAAATTTTATTAATAAGAATCTTAAGCAAAGTGGATTTACCAATACCATTTGGACCAATAATAACAATTTTTTCTCCACGCGAGACAATAAAATTCACATTATTTAATATTTTTTTATCCTCGTAGCTTTTAGAAATACCCTGAACTTTTAACGCTAATTTTCCAGATGGTCTTTTTTGCTTAAAATTAAAATATGGACTAACACGCGAACTTTTTTGGATGTCAGGTAATTCCATTTTTTCTATTTGTTTTTCTCGGGATGCAGCCTGTCTAACTCTAGTGGCCAACGCTCTAAACCGGTCAACGAAACTCTGCATAGTAGCAATTTTTTTCTCTAAATGAGAGAATTCTTTAAGCTTTTGTTCGGTAACCAACTGTTTATCACGAACAAAAATATCATAATTACCAGTGTAAATCTTGATAGTACCATAATCTATATCAAGAATATGTGTAGAAATATTATTAAGAAAAACAAGATCGTGTGAAATAAATACCAAAGCACCTTTGAATTTCTGTTTTAGATAATTTTCTAGCCAATAAATTGAGACTATATCAAGATGGTTTGTTGGCTCATCAAGTAACAATATATCAGGATTATTGAATAAACTTTGTGCCAGTAACACCCTAAGTTTATAGCCGCCGGATAGAACGGATAAAGGCTGATGATGATATTTTTCTTGTATTCCTAAACCAAGCAGTAACTCAACTGCAAAAATTTCTGATATATATCCATCATTGTCAGCTATAATTTGTTCCAACTCACCTAATCGATAACCGATTTCCTCATCACATTGATCAATTGCTAATAATTTTTCTTTTTCTTGCAGTGCTTGCCATAATTCACTTCTACCGGCAATAACGGTATTAATAATTGAAGTATTTTCATAAAGAAATTGATCCTGCTTTAAACATCCTATACGTGCATTTTTGACACAGGTAAATTCTCCGATACTAGCCTCTTCCTCTTGAAGCAAAATCTTAAAGAACGTAGATTTACCAGCACCATTTGCTCCAACAAGCCCATACCTATTACCTTTCTTAATATGCAAGCTCACATCAGTAAATAATATTTTTGCACCATAGCTTATGGTCAAATTAGTTGTAATAATCATAAGGTATTATCAGGTAATATTGTACCATTTTTTAACTGCAGCTTAACTTGTTTAAGTGATCTTGGGCTTGCATCAATTACTTCAAGTTCAACCTGCTGCTCAATATCAATTTTAGTACCAACCAAAGGCACATTACCTACTTTTGCTAAGACTAGGCCACCAATTGTATCGAATTCATCATTCTGGAGTTTTAGTTTCACACCCAGAGCTGATTCAAGATCCTCAACTTTCACTCGAGCATTTGATAAAATAGTATTATTATTGATAATTCTGAAACTATCATTATCTGATTTCTTATCATGCTCATCATCTATTCTGCCAACTATCTCCTCCATAATATCTTCCATGGTTACAATACCGTCAGTTCCACCATATTCATCCACAACTATCGAGATCTGTACACAATCTCTTCGCATTTTTGCTAGTAAATCTATCAATTTCATTGAAGGAGCAGAAATGATAGGTTTACGAATTATTTTTTTTAGCTGCAACTCTTGATTTGTAATAAGTTGCTTAGTAACAAGTATCTTGAATAAATCTTTTATATGAATAAAGCCCACTATATTATCCAAAGTTTCATCATAAACTAATGTTCTAGTATTAGGTATTTTGCTATTAAGCATTTGGCTTAACTCATCTATATTGGCAGTTAATTTTACTGCCTTAATATCAGATCTAGGGATCATTACATCTTCTACAGTTTTATGACCAAATTTCAGAAGATTCATAAAAATCTTTTTTTCTTCTAACGTCATTTTTTTACTGTTAGATTTTAGCTTTTTAATTGCATCATAAAAATTATCCTCTAGCTTCTCTTTAAAAAACAACCGAGAGAAAAAAGATTTAAGAGTAACAATTTTTGAAGGATTTTTCAGCATAGCCCTTTTAGAATTAATAGATGTAAGGTTTTCTTTTTTCGAAGAAGCGAACAGAAGCTAATATGGGGAAGCAATAGCAAAACCCTTTAATATTTCTATTTCTAAATTTTCCATAATATCTGCTTCCTCGTCATCTTGGTGATCGAAGCCAAGTAAATGTAAAATACTATGTACCAAAAGATGAATAAAATGATCCCCAAAGTCTTTATTTTGACTTATAGCTTCGCTTTGAATTATTTCATAGCCAAAAGCTATGTCCCCCAAATACATATAATGTACATTAGGAGTAAATTCAAGTAAATGCCGAAAGTCTAATTCTATATCAGGAAATGATAGTACATTTGTAGCTTTTGCTTTGCCACGAAATTGGTTATTCAAATTCAACATTTCATTATTATTAGTCAGTAATATTGCTAACTCAAACTCTGCAACTCCCTTAAAATTCTTATATTTACTCAGTATAGCACCAACAACCTTCTTCACTAATAGTTTATTGATAAATTTTTGATTTTTCCAATCTTGACAAGCTCGAATAATCTCTACATTGATTTTCATGATATAGTTTCTTAGCTGAAAATGCTCAATAATATTATATAACAATATCCTGCAGATAATACTAAAAATTTTTCTTAGTGATAGCATTAGTTTGTGGTATCTTATTATAATTTATAATAATTATTCTATAATTAAAAGCTACTTAAAGTAATGAAAATATATTTATGATAAAAATAGGCAATATTCAACTACCTCATTCGGTGATATTAGCTCCAATGTCTGGGGTCACTGACCTACCATTTAGAAAATTAGTACGAAAATTTGGTGCAGGTTTGGTAGTCTCTGAAATGGTAGCAAGTAGGGCAATGATTATTGAAACAAGGCAATCTTTGCAAAGATGTGCAATCATTCAAGACGACGCTACTGGTTCATGTGTACAGATTGCTGGATGTGAACCTGATATAATAGCAGAATCAGCTAAAACGATTGAGGATATGGAAACCAAGATTATTGATTTAAACTTTGGTTGCCCAGCTAAAAAAGTAGTAGATGGGTATTCTGGTTCATCTTTAATGCGAAATGAGAAATTAGCGGCAAAAATTTTAGAGACTACGGTCAAAGCGGTAAAAATCCCAGTAACTTTAAAAATGCGTACTGGCTGGGATGATCAAACTAAGAATGCACCAAATTTGGCAAAAATAGCCTATGATGCTGGTATACAAATGATTACCATCCATGGTAGAACAAGATGTCAGTTTTATTCTGGTCAAGCAGATTGGGAGTTTATAAGGCAAGTTAAGGATGCGGTAAAGATTCCAGTTATCGCTAATGGAGATATTACCTCCTTATCTAAAGCTAAGGAATGCTTACAAAAATCAGGTGCTGATGGCATAATGGTTGGTCGGGGAGTATATGGTAGACCATGGTTTATTTCTCAAATAGCACATTATCTTAAAACCGGAGAAGAACTCCCACCACCTTCAATAGCAGAGCAATTAGAAATAATACTGAGTCATTATGATGCTATGTTAGAGTATTATGGAAATGATACAGCTGTTCAGCTAGCTAGAAAACATATAGGTTGGTATAGTAGTGGTTTAGCAAACTCAGCTGAATTTAGAGGAGGGGTTAATATGATGACTGATCCAATTCAGGTTAAAGAAAAGATCATGGAATTTTATGGAAAATTCTTTTAATATAGTGACCATAGTACCCTACATTTTTCTATAATCGTCATAGCAAGGCTCTTTAGATGCCGTGGCGATCTAGGTAAACAGCGAAGCTGTTTTTTTAGAGTAACGCTTCGCGTATCTTGGATTGCCGCGTCGCTGCTTTCAGCGACTCCTCGCTAATAGACGATCAGCAGCCATTTTAATAGTGGTTATATAAAAAATGTAGGGTACTATGCATCGTGACCCGCGCGAATGACCCCAAAACTTTAATATTATCTGATAGGACTAACTGTAGGACGGCTATTGTGCCTAATAGCAGGAGGAGATGTAGTAGGACAAGATGGATAGGTATTTATTGATTCTCTAATGGTATTAGCTTTTTGCTTGGCTTTCTCAAGGTCTATTGTTTTTGCATGAGCTTGGCGTAATGTTGTTCCTATGTTTTTAGATTCTTCAGTACTAAGAATTGCTTTGCCTTTTGCCATTTTAATTAAATTATCCACAACGAAAGCTCCACAATCTTTATCATTTTGTTGTTGCTCAGTCTGTAAATCTGCTATTTTAGCATCAGGACAAACTTCTTTAACCATATCTACTAAATCCACTCTTGTATCTATATCTGTTCCCTTAGGATCATTATAGGTAAACACTATAGCCCCCTCCTTGTCTTTAGTGATTGCTAAACTAACCCAATGTGCATGTCCAGTATTAAGGGGTATAATAACCGCTTCCTTGTTATTTGCTATTAAATCACTATGCACAGCTTGATAAAGAGTGTCCTTTAATATTTCTTCAACTTTCCTATAGAAGCATGAGTAACAATAGAAACCTTTGTTTGATCTACAGACGCTTTTAATACATTGCCAATATCATCTTCGTCATATAAATAATCTAGTGCAGTTAATTTGCTACCTTCAGGCAATGAATGTTCTACCTTATTTTGTCTAGTTGATACCTCCCTTTCATCTGCCACTTGCTGAAGAGTACTGGTAATTCTTTTAGCATTTTCTTGTTTATACTCATTTAAATTCTCTTGCATATCCTTAATAGTTAAGCTATTGATTCCAAGAACAGTTTCCCTTTGCTTAACTTCAGCAACAATGTCAGCCCTTTTCCCATGACCTTGAGCTAATGGGATACAACCATTAGTCAAATTTTCAACCGAGCCTCCTTGGATTACAGCATATTTAGCTTGTTTGGCAATATTCTGAAGCTTCAATGGATCAGATAGGTCAAAATATATATCAACAGGGTTTATTTCCGTCATATTAAGATCTTTCTTGAATTGTTCAGATAATTGTGACACGTAATGCTCTAGTTTTTTAGCACCACCAATTTTATCTTTTAATATTTCTTCAACTTATAGCTTAATACCTAATTGTTGATTTTGGTCGTTGATGCCAAATTTGGTCGTAATAATATTAGCCACATCCTCTACAGATGAAGGATTGCTGGCTACTATAACTCTAGTATTTCTGCCTAGTTCTTTTGTAGCAAGTATAACTTTAGTCAATCTTTCTTTATTAGGCAATTTCCCCGACACTAATATGTTAGGAGGTCTTTTTAGAATTTCAGACTCTACTAAATTTGTAACTGGGATATATGGAATGTAAGAAGTTCTTTTTTGTTCTACATGCCTATGAGTTATCGCATTATCTCGGTCGTTATCATTTGTAAAAAACACGTGATTGGCTTGTGTAAGAAGAGGTGGTCAGTAGTTATAATATGGCAAAGTTTGATTATATGCATTATAATTACTAAAGGTAAAACAAGTTTGAATACCTGATTTTTTTAATGCTGCTAAATCATTTATATCAACTATAGGTTTTTCCATGTTTGAATTATATTGAATATTAAGTATAGGAGTTTCTCCTTGTTTAACTTCGTGCAATATTTCAATTATTATATTATCTTTATTTAGTTTGCCATTTTGAATGTTATATTTAAGCTCCCTAGTTGGTATGTTTAAGTAAGAATTAGCCACTATAATATTGTGCTGAGTCTCTTGACCTACATGACCATTAATATTAAATAACCTTACCTTATTTTCTTTTTTACCTGTTTTTGCCATATATACTCCAAAGTCATCAATATCTAATTGACTATCATCTTAAACGAAAAAACAAATCTATACAAATCAATTATATCTCTAAACCAGTATTGATGCATTTTACAGCCTCATTGTATTTTAAGTTAAATTTTACAGATATAGTTGCATAATAATCTCACCCCCTTTAATAATATACTATATTTAAGCCTGCACTAATATATCAAAACTTACGCTATGTAAGGTTCTAAATAGCGTAAAGAGGGTGAACGTAACTGCTGTTGCATATAATGATCTAAAAGCCCTAACTTTATTTGATAAACCGTCTTACCTATTTTGTGTGCAGTTCTTTTTAGAAAAGCCCACACTAAAAATGCACAACTAATGTGATTACGCTGGATGCGTTGTTTTCTGCATTGGCATCGTTCTATACCGGTAAGTTGCTTGATTTCTCTATGCATGCTCTCAATTACCCAACGAAAGCCACACTCATCTTGTACGGCTTTAGAAGATTTTTGAGTTTTGTTATTGGTAACAATATAATCAACTCTGTTGGTAGAAACAGTAAGTTTAAACAAATTAACATGCTTATCTTTTGCAAAGCCCTTTATATGAATCTCCACTCCGCTCTTAATTTCCTCATCTGAAAACGTTAACTTGCTAACAGCTTTATAAGGCTTAGAAGAGGAAGTTTTAGTAACGTTTCTATTTGCTTTAATAGGAGCATAATAATATTTACCCAAGGAATCAACATGTTGCATAATTTTATGCGTAGCATACCATGTGTCAAAAAGCACAGTTTGAAAAGGAATCTTTTTGCTATACACAGCATTATTTAACATATTTAATAGGTGTTCTACTTTTGTCGCTCCATCATGTTCGGGCGAAAAAATTCGGTAATCTATTACCCAAAACTTATTAATATCCGGATTATAATATACCAAACTTACTACTCCTATACCAGTAGTAATACCACCTGTAGCCCCACTGTACTGTGATCTAGCAATTTCTATTTTCTTGGTATTTCTTTTATTTAACACCGTATCATCAAATATTGTATATCCGTTAGGCGATAAAATAACATCATCCTTAATATGTTCCCATAACAAAGAAGGTGTATATTTTTCATTTTTTAAAAATCTATTAATAACATCATGGCTACATTTTTTGGCATGTTCAGCATAGTAGGTCAAACTATAATTCTTTTGACTCACTATTAGAAATTGACAGTAATCTGTCCTATTAACTGGTATTGCTTGCAATTTTATCCTCTTGGCATTTGTAAATTATACTCAACATAATGTACCATTTTTTTTTCTCATAGCGTAAGTTTTGTATAAAATCACAAAGATACTATATAACCCCAGTTGCCAATTAATTTTGTATATCAAAAAGTTCTATAGGAAGCAAAGTTTTGATAGAAGGTTTGTTTTCTAGCAACTGATAATTGATTAGGCAGGATAGCATATGACTAAATGCATTTGTAACTGATCTATGTCTAGAATGCTCTAACTTATCAAGAAATTTAAGTTTGCCTATTACGGTTTCTATCAGAGTTCTTTTGAGCAACATAACCTTATCTATAATAGGGATTAATATATTTTTCATATTCTTTTTAACCCGAGTAATAAGTTGGATGCCTTTGTCATACAAATCATCAAATAATTCTTTAGATATATAACCGCGATCGCCAAAAACTTTGCCATATATACCAAATATCCAAAACTTACGCTATGTAAGGTTCTAAATAGCGTAAAGAGGGTGAACGTAACTGCTGTTGCATATAATGATCTAAAAGCCCTAACTTTATTTGATAAACCGTCTTACCTATTTTGTGTGCAGTTCTTTTTAGAAAAGCCCACACTAAAAATGCACAACTAATGTGATTACGCTGGATGCGTTGTTTTCTGCATTGGCATCGTTCTATACCGGGTAAGTTGCTTGATTTCTCTATGCATGCTCTCAATTACCCAACGAAAGCCACACTCATCTTGTACGGCTTTAGAAGATTTTTGAGTTTTGTTATTGGTAACAATATAATCAACTCTGTTGGTAGAAACAGTAAGTTTAAACAAATTAACATGCTTATCTTTTGCAAAGCCCTTTATATGAATCTCCACTCCGCTCTTAATTTCCTCATCTGAAAACGTTAACTTGCTAACAGCTTTATAAGGCTTAGAAGAGGAAGTTTTAGTAACGTTTCTATTTGCTTTAATAGGAGCATAATAATATTTACCCAAGGAATCAACATGTTGCATAATTTTATGCGTAGCATACCATGTGTCAAAAAGCACAGTTTGAAAAGGAATCTTTTTGCTATACACAGCATTATTTAACATATTTAATAGGTGTTCTACTTTTGTCGCTCCATCATGTTCGGGCGAAAAAATTCGGTAATCTATTACCCAAAACTTATTAATATCCGGATTATAATATACCAAACTTACTACTCCTATACCAGTAGTAATACCACCTGTAGCCCCACTGTACTGTGATCTAGCAATTTCTATTTTCTTGGTATTTCTTTTATTTAACACCGTATCATCAAATATTGTATATCCGTTAGGCGATAAAATAACATCATCCTTAATATGTTCCCATAACAAAGAAGGTGTATATTTTTCATTTTTTAAAAATCTATTAATAACATCATGGCTACATTTTTTGGCATGTTCAGCATAGTAGGTCAAACTATAATTCTTTTGACTCACTATTAGAAATTGACAGTAATCTGTCCTATTAACTGGTATTGCTTGCAATTTTATCCTCTTGGCATTTGTAAATTATACTCAACATAATGTACCATTTTTTTTCTCATAGCGTAAGTTTTGTATCATTCCTTTAAGTCCTTTCCTATCATCCTTATTACCACTGCTGAAAGATACCTTTATCAGATTACCTTCGGAATCTATGATTAAATGTAACTTTAGTCCATAAAACCACCCCTTAGTGGTTTTTCCTCTTGCCGCTATTCCTTTAAAAACCTTATGTGAACTTATACGATAATTCTTACATACGGCTATACCTGTAGCATCTACAAAAGACAGACCTGTGCATTCAGCAAGCAAATGATTCAGTAATATTGCTAAATAAGGCATACTTCTACCTATCAATTTAGTCAAAACTTACGCTATGAGAAAAAAAATGGTACATTATGTTGAGTATAATTTACAAATGCCAAGAGGATAAAATTGCAAGCAATACCAGTTAATAGGACAGATTACTGTCAATTTCTAATAGTGAGTCAAAAGAATTATAGTTTGACCTACTATGCTGAACATGCCAAAAAATGTAGCCATGATGTTATTAATAGATTTTTAAAAAATGAAAAATATACACCTTCTTTGTTATGGGAACATATTAAGGATGATGTTATTTTATCGCCTAACGGATATACAATATTTGATGATACGGTGTTAAATAAAAGAAATACCAAGAAAATAGAAGTTGCTAGATCACAGTACAGTGGGGCTACAGGTGGTATTACTACTGGTATAGGAGTAGTAAGTTTGGTATATTATAATCCGGATATTAATAAGTTTTGGGTAATAGATTACCGAATTTTTTCGCCCGAACATGATGGAGCGACAAAAGTAGAACACCTATTAAATATGTTAAATAATGCTGTGTATAGCAAAAAGATTCCTTTTCAAACTGTGCTTTTTGACACATGGTATGCTACGCATAAAATTATGCAACATGTTGATTCCTTGGGTAAATATTATTATGCTCCTATTAAAGCAAATAGAAACGTTACTAAAACTTCCTCTTCTAAGCCTTATAAAGCTGTTAGCAAGTTAACGTTTTCAGATGAGGAAATTAAGAGCGGAGTGGAGATTCATATAAAGGGCTTTGCAAAAGATAAGCATGTTAATTTGTTTAAACTTACTGTTTCTACCAACAGAGTTGATTATATTGTTACCAATAACAAAACTCAAAAATCTTCTAAAGCCGTACAAGATGAGTGTGGCTTTCGTTGGGTAATTGAGAGCATGCATAGAGAAATCAAGCAACTTACCGGTATAGAACGATGCCAATGCAGAAAACAACGCATCCAGCGTAATCACATTAGTTGTGCATTTTTAGTGTGGGCTTTTCTAAAAAGAACTGCACACAAAATAGGTAAGACGGTTTATCAAATAAAGTTAGGGCTTTTAGATCATTATATGCAACAGCAGTTACGTTCACCCTCTTTACGCTATTTAGAACCTTACATAGCGTAAGTTTTGTTAGTAAAATGTTCATAACTAACAAGTTTAAAATCTTCTGTATAATTATGTAAGATTACTTGTTTGTAATAATGCTTAAAACAATCACAATATGAATCATAGTAACCAATTAATATGGTTAATACTTCGCTTATTGATAAATAATTACTTACACCAGGTTTAAATTTACTACTATTAATTGTAGGCAAATTATTTTCCAAATTCTTTATAAAATCGTCGACAAAACAGTAAATTGCGGTAAAATCTTTTTTCATAGGTTATTTTGTTATTGGTTGAAAAAGATAAAATAACCTATGTCCCTTTTAAAATCTACCTTTCATCTCTCCTATTTAATTGGCAACTGGGGTTATATACAATATCGTATTCCTGTTGTCCCAAAATTGCAGAACTTTCAACATCAGAAAAATCTAATACATGTAACTCAATATTACTATTTTTGATATTTTCTTTACATAGCTCTACTTGATAAGGAGAAATGTCACACCCTACTAATTTCAGTGGATTCTCAGCATAGAAAATTTCTAAATATCTACCAAATCCACAACCTATCTCCAATAGAGTCTTGTCTCTTACATTTCCTATAATATTTTTTACGTGTGGGTTAATAATATAATTATTAAATCTAAATTCCTTAGTTTCTCTATAAGAATCAGTAATAGCTCTTAATTTCCAGTTATTCATAATTTTACCATTGAACAATTAGAGGAACTGCTTTTTATTATTCTAAAATAAGCATTAAAATTAAAAAGCACTAAATTACAATAGCATAATTTTAGCATGCTATTCTTGCCTCCTATTTTTAGTCTTACCAAGTGTGTTTATATATGGTTTCTTTATATTTATTATAAAAATACGAGACTTTATGAGAGATCAGAATTATTGGCAAATAAAATTCAAAATGTGTCAATACTCAAAAAGATTGTTAAACCAGCTTTTAATATTAAATAAACATATTAAAGACAAGGTGGATATTATTGAAATTAAGAAAGCAATATATTATGCTAGGAAATATCATGCTGACCAGAAAAGACAATCAGGAGAGCCATATTACTCACATCCAATAGAGGTAGCTTACATGGTTGCTACTTACACGGCTCAAACACGTCCACGATTTTTTAGAACAGACATGATAGTTACCTCATTACTTCATGACTGCCTTGAAGATACAAATATAACTGAAGAAACGATTAATATTATCTTTGGTAGTAAAGTTGCTAATCAAGTTCAAGACTTAACTAGAATAAAACTAGAAAAAAAGATTAGTGTCGTGGAAATGATTAATTCTTTATTTATTCAAGGAAAGTCAGATATATTGATTATTAAAATTTTTGATCGTTTGCATAATATGAGAACTCTTTACGCAAAATCCTCTGAAAAAATTGATAAAACAGTTAATGAAACTTTATGTTATTTTGTACCACTTGCTATGCATCTTAATATGAATGATATAGCAAACGAATTAATTAATATATCTTTAAAATACCTATTAGGTCGTAACTATAAATTGTAAACAGTGTTTGACCCTCTAATAAAAATTAACCATCTAATACCATTTCCGAAAACTAATCATCACATCATCGTATTTCATGATCTCCGCTCCTCACGTACTAGTTGTCATATCTTTACCCACATCTTTTAAAAGCGGCATACTTATTAGGCTTTAAAAATACATCTTTGATATTAAAACCTGATATGTATAACCTATTTAAAAAGATGTGGGTAAAGATATGACTAGTTGTACGCTCCGGTGCACAACTGTTGAAAGTTTACAAATGAATTCGATGTAACAAGTTACATCGAATTCAGATTCAGGAGTAATTTTAGCATTAATCTTAGTAGTAGGTCCATGTAGTTCTAGTACTTCTATATTTTCATAAGCCTCAGATGCTAGAAATGTTATAATACAGGTGTTGATTTTTTAGTAACGAGCCTTGACGCGGTTAGATATACAAGATATAATTATATTCTAAATTTTTTTATCAAATAGTATTAGTGCTAACTATATTTAGTGATATAATATACAAATTAACAAAAAGCAATAGCAGAAAATGTTTAATCGAATATATACTCAGGTTCTAAAAAAATCCCCTTGGGGAGATTCTGAAGAGGAAGAAAAAAGTGAATATAATATATTTACTAGGCCAAGGAAAAAAAATAAGTTTAACCTTAATGATTTCTATAATAAGTTTGGCTTCAACAATAACATAATGGTGTTAGTTTTGTTGTCGTTAGTTGCTGTTTGGTTTGCCTCCGGAGTTTATGAAGTTAAGGAAGGAGAAGAAGCTGCAGTAATGAGGTTTGGTAAGTTTGTTCGTAAAGGATTCCCTGGTTTGAATTATCACCTTCCATTACCGTTTGAACAGGTAGTAGTTGAGAAGGTAAACCAGTCTCGTAGAATTGAGATCGGCTATAGATCAACAAGTAGCCTTAGGTCTAATGTGGACAACACCAAAGCTGTGGCTGCTGAAAGTACTATGCTTACTGGCGATGAGAATATTGTTGCACTAAATTGTGATATAATGTGGCATATTACTGATTTAGAAAAATATATTTTTAATATTGTTAATCCAGAAGATTCTGTAAAAACAGCTGCTGAAAGTGCTATAAGAGAAGTTATAGGCAATACTCCTATCTCTTCGATATTATCAGACCAAAAACAAGAAATCACTAATAAGATTGAAGCTTTAACACAGAAAATCCTTGATCATTATAATGCTGGTGTTGGTATTGAGAAAGTGCAGTTACTAAAAGCTGAGCCGCCAGCTGAAGTAATTGATGCTTATAGGGATGTACAAACTTCTAAAGCCGATAAAGAACGTGAGATAAATCAAGCACAATCCTATAATAATGATATTTTACCTAAAGCTAGAGGGCAGGCAGCTAAAATTGTCCAAGAAGCAGAAGGTTACAGACAAGAGGTTATCTCAAGAGCTGAAGGAGACAGCAAAAGGTTTGCTGCTGTATATACACAATATGTTGCTAATAAGTCAATAACTAAGGATCGCATTTACTTAGAAGCTATAGAAAATATTCTAATGGATACCAGCAAAGTTATTATGGGTACTAATGGCGTTTTGCCGCATATGGCAATTCAGCAAAATAAAATTAAGGAGTAGTGCTGGATGAAGACAATTTATTATATAAGTTTCGTAGTTTTCGGATTATTATTATCAGTTACCAGTGCTTTATTTACTGTTGATCAACGCCATTCCGCTGTGGTATTTCAATTTGGTGAAGCAATGAGAACCATTGAAAGTCCAGGATTAAATATAAAGATTCCATTTATTCAAAATGTTGAATTTTTTGATAAACATATCTTAAATGTAGAGGCGGAAGCAAAAGAGCTAACTGCTTCTGATGGAAAAAGGGTAATCGTAGATGCTTTTGCCAAATTTCGTATTGTTGATCCTGTGATGTTTTACAAAACTGTACATAACTACCAAGGTGTTAAAATTAGACTTAATAAAAACCTAGAATCTTCAATGAGAAAGGTTATAGGTAGATTACCTTTGACTAGTCTTCTTACAAGTGCAAGGTCTGACATAATGTCAAATATCTTAAATCAGGTTAATGAGGAAGCAAAGAATTTTGGACTTGATGTAATTGACGTTAGAATCTTAAGAGCTGATTTACCGAAAGAGAATAGTGCAGCAATTTATCGCCGCATGCAAACTGCTCGTGAAAAAGAAGCTACCCAAATAAGAGCTGAAGGACAAGAAGAAGGGGCTCGTATAAGATCAAGAGCTGACAAAGAAAGTAAAATATTACTTGCTGAAGCTTATATGCAATCTCAAATCATAAAAGGGGATGGTGATATGGAGGCAGCTAAGATATATAATCTTGCTTATTCTGTTGATCCAGAATTCTATAAATTTTATAGATCCTTGGAAGTATATAAAAATACTTTAAAGAAAGATGATACTTCTTTTGTGTTGTCTCCGGAAGCAGAGCTATTTAAATATCTAAATTTGGGTAAATAGAATGACATTGAGAGAGTAAAAATGATTAGTAATTGGGTGATGATATGGTCCAAAATATTTGTAAGTTTAACAATTTACTAAGGTATTTAATTGTCACTTTTCTGATGACTATGTGGTTGGCATCTTCTGTTTTTGCTGAAAATATCCAGCCAAGCAAAATTACTCCTGAGGAATCTAATAATTTACAGTCAGTGCCAATAAAGATACCTGAATCCCATAATTATAGTTTTGCAGACATTGTTGAGCCACTTATTCCAGCTGTGGTAAATGTGTATACAGTACAATATAACCAAAAATTAGAGGATTCTCATAAAAAATCTTTTGAGCGTTTTCCATTCGATCATTTTAATGAACTTTTGGAGCGTTTTAATCTACCTTTTGATTTTGATGAGATGTATTCAAATCCTAAATCTGTTCCCCTTGGCTCTGGTTTTATTATAGATCCTACAGGTTTTATTGTTACCAACCATCATGTAGTTGCAAATGCAGATGAGGTTCACATAAAATTAACGGATAATAGGGAGCTATCAGCTAAATTGGTAGGTAGTGACAAAAAAACTGATCTTGCTCTTTTAAAAATTGAGATCGAAACTCCTTTGCCTTTTGTAAAATTCGGTGATTCCAGTAAAGCTAGGGTAGGAGATCAGGTTATTGCTATTGGTAATCCTTTTGGTAGACTTGGAGGAACAGTAACTGCTGGTATTATATCTTCAAAGGGACGTGATATTGATAACACTAACGGTATAGTAGATGATTTTATACAGACTGATGCGGCTATTAATAATGGTAATTCCGGTGGTCCAATGTTCAATATTAATGGTGAAGTTATAGGAGTCAATACAGCAATATTTTCACCTTCTGGGACTAGTATTGGTATTGGATTTGCTATTCCATCTAATACTGCTAAATCAATTATTGACCAGCTAAGGCAAAATGGAAAAATTAATCGCGGTAGGCTTGGGGTAGTAATTCAAGAAGTAACTAATGAAATAGCTGAAGGGTTTGAGTTAAAAGAAGCTTCGGGAGCGTTAGTAGTGGAAGTACAAAAAGATGGTCCAGCTGATAAATTTGGTATAAAACCTGGGGATGTAATAATAGAATTTGCTGGACAACCGGTAAAAAATTCTAGGAGGCTGCAGATAATGGTTGCTGAAACTACCGTTGATCAAGAGGTAAAAATTATCGTTGTACGAAATGGCAAAAATCAAGAATTAAGTGGCAAGATTAGTAGTGAAGAGGATATAGAGCCTAAAAAAGTAAACGACAAGGTAAGCGATAAAACTTCTGATAATAAATTTTCTGTTGTAAAAAATAATGTTACTTTTAGTAATTTAACAGATAACCTTAAACGAAAATTTGCTATTAAAAGTAAAATTGAGGGCATTATTGTAACTGATATCGCAAAAGATGGAAAAAATTATGGTTTTAAAATTGGTGATTTAGTAATAGCGAGCAATCAACAACCTATAGCTTCTATAGATCAATTAAATGTATTGTATGACAATGCCCAATCTATTAAAAAGCAAAATATAATCTTGTTGGTACAGAGACGGGGTGTTTCTATGTTTATAGCCTTGCCAGTTACCAAATCTGAAAATTAGTAGTAATGAAGTCAGTATGGATAATGATAAAATAGCAGTATTAAGTTTTTATAGTTTTACTAACCTAGAAAACCTTGAGATTTTGCTGCCAAAGATTTTACTTATTGGTAAAAAAAGAAGAATTAGGGGTACTATTCTTTTAGCTCTAGAAGGATTTAATGGTTCAATTTCTGGGACAAAAGAAGAGGTAAGTTTTTTAGTAGATGAAATTATAAAACTTACATCTGCGGAAGATGTAAATATTAAAATAAATTATTGTGATATCCATCCCTTTCAAAAATTAAAAGTAAAGCTGAAAAAAGAAATTATTGCTATGACAGTTGGGGATCTTGATATTGCAAATCTTAAAGGAGAGTATATTGAACCAAAGGACTGGGACAAGTTTATTAGCCAAAATAATGTGGTATTAGTAGACACTAGAAATGACTATGAAGTTTGTGTAGGTACTTTTAAAGGGGCTATAGATCCGAAGACAGAAACGTTTAAGCAATTTCCCAAATGGGTAGAGCAGAATAAAGAATTACTTGCTGGAAAAAAAGTAGCAATGTTTTGTACTGGTGGGATTAGATGCGAGAAATCAACAGCCTATTTGAAGAAACTGGGTTTTAATGATGTGTACCATCTTAAAGGCGGTATTTTACAATATTTAGAAGTGACCCATAATCGTAATAGGTTATGGCAAGGAGAATGTTTTGTATTTGATGACAGAAGAGCTGTGGCAAGTGACTTGTCACCAGCTGAAGGACATTGGTTGGAACGTGGTGATCAATAGATATCTTTGGCAAACTCTACTTCTGTTGGTAATTTATTCATGCTCCCGGTAACTCTGCTCCTCACACACATTTGAGTACGCTGCAGGTCGAGGTTTCGTGGCTTCTTTAAATTCTTCAGCATAAGCGAGTTTCGAAAGATATCTAATAAGCTATTATAGGCAGGATCAGATTTTAATATGAATTGTCATCCCAACATAGGCTGATATCTAAAAAAATAGCCTAGAAGGATGTGTTAAATATCATAACCCCCTGTTTACACAGGGGTGAGATAGCATGGCGAGTAAGCTGCACCGAAGCAAGGGATGATATTTAGTCTCTTAATTATCTTGAATAGAGTTCAACTACTAAATGTACTTCTGGTTCAAATGGGTACGGAACATCAGAAATTACTGGGATTTTGACAAACTGACCCGACAATGAATTGGAATCAAAAGTTAAATAGCTTGGTACAATGTTTCCTTGTTTGCTAGCTGTCTCGAGTATTACAGGGATTTGTTTTGCTGATTCCTTTAGCTCGATGACATCTCCTTCTTTTAGTCTTATACTTGGGATATTAACCTTTTTACCATTCACTTTAATGTGACCATGGGTAACAAATTGTCTTGCAGCAAAAATCGTTGGTGCAATATTCATTCTGTATATAACAGCGTCAAGCCTTCTTTCCAATAGGGCTATAAAATTTTCACCCGTATTGCCTTTCATTTTTTGTGCGAGAGTAAAAGTATTTCTAAATTGCTTCTCGTTAATTCTACCATAATGGCATTTAAGTTTTTGTTTAGCCTTCAAATGTAGACCATAATCAGAAGTTTTAACCATACTATTCTGACCATGTTGACCAGGACGATAATTTCTTGTATTGAAGGCATCTTTACTATCGCCCCACAGGCTTACACCAAGTCTTCTGCTAGCCTTATATTTAGAATTAATAATTTTTGTCACGCTCTATGTCTCATAATTTTGATATCATACTGACGTCATTATGACGTTAATTTAAGTATACTCTTCTGCTTTGGAAATATCATGGATTCGCATGCTCACGTACTATATGTACGTTCCGCTTGCTCACCATTCATTTTCAAATCCAATTCTTCAAATCATTTGAGTATATATATTTTAACAATTAAAGTCAATTCCTCATTTTTTGAAATTATGAGTGTATGCGAATTCCTCAACATAAGCAAATTATGCAAGAGGTCTATTCTAATTCCTTGATTTTATCGGATGATTCGAGCAACTGGGCATCAATAATTTCAGATTTTGATGAAACAAGCTGATAACGCTCTATAGGATGCTGGATTGTTTTGTTACCAATATCTATGCCTAATTTTTGAATATTCCTAGCCTTAGATAAAAAATGTCGATTAAAAGAAGCGGCAAATTTATCATAATTATTGACTATATGCTGAATATTATTGCCAAGTTTCTGCGAATGCTCCGCTAACGAAGCAATAGAGGTCAATAATTTTCTTACCTCTTCTATAATTAATTTGTGATTTTCTGACCGTCTATAATCTGAAATTTGGAATTTAGCAAATGATAGCATATTCATAAGTCCTACTGGACCAACTGGGAAAATATTGCTTTCCCAGGCCTTGTATAAAAAATTATTATCTGCAATCAGAATTTTTTCAATTGCCTGTTCAGTAGGGACAAACATCAAAGTAACTATATTACCAAAATGTTCCTTTTTATCTTGGAAACTAGCTAAAACATTTTCCGCGTAATCTTTACTATTTAAGGACTTTAAATGATTATTCATGGTTTTACTAAGATTAGAACTATCTTGCCCTAAATCTACTAAAAACTTTGAAGCTTTTGCATCTATAACCATTAAGTTACCAGAAGGTAAGAAAACTAGGGCATCTGGTCTCAGTTTTAAATTATCGGTAGTTGTCACAGAATATTGTATGATAAAGTCTAAATTAGAACGTAGACCTGATGATTTTAGAATGTTCTCAAGAGTAATTTCAGCAAGTAATCCAGCTCCAGATGGAGAAAGAAGGGATTGTTTAATAATGTCTACTGTTCCTTTAGATTGTTCGATATCCCTACTTAATGACCCAACCATGTTTATTAAACGTTCAAACTCGTTATTAAATTTGCTTGTTGCCCCCGAAATATTTTTTTCTGATAATTCTCTTGCTTCTTGATTTTCCCGTCTATGAATTTCAATTAATTGTTTAGACAATTCATTACCAAGATCAAATAAAGCATTTTTTGCCGATACATATGACTCCTGCCTTGCTTTATCTGCTTCAGCTATCAATTGATTCTGATAGTCTACTTTACTAGATAATTGCTCAATTTTTTGGATATAAGAAATTTTTTCTTGCTGCAAAATTTGATTCTGCTTACTTGTTTCTAAATAGTTATTTGATAGAAAGCCTAATTCTGCATTTAATTTGGTTGTCTTATGATAAAACCAAGCAAATAAACCAAATAAAACAACAAGTCCGGTAGTAAGCAATAATGGAATATAACTCATTGATAAGTTTACTCTTTAGTTAGTAATTTTGGAATTACCCGGTCTTCTAAAGGACCAGTTGGCATAGCTGGCTTTAATAATTTCGGAGTTAAAATGAATTTAGTCTTTTGTTCAATAGGTGAAAGAGTAACAAAATAACTATGCGGTTGCTGAATTATCCCGTATTTATCCCATTCTGGGTATTGCCTATCTAGGTTACCTTTAAATTCATGAGGACCATAAACTTCAATCTCACCAAATTTATATTTCTTCAGTGGAAATACTTCGTCAATATAAAAGAAATCATTAGGAAATCTACGTAACGTTCTGAAATTAGCATATATAAACATGTTGTCTTTTGGACGGAAAATAAAAATATCTATACATACCTTGTTGCATATAGTGTAAAAATCTTGATGGTAAGTTTTATAACCTAACTTGACAAAATCTGTTAGTATATCTTGTAACCTTATTTCATCAGCGTGCATTATAGCAATATCTAAGTCATCATCATAAGGTATAAGACCTTTATGCCTTGCTGTCCCAAGAAGTGTACCACTTGTAATCCAATATTGTATGTTATGTTTAGTCAATATTTCATGAGTATCTTTCATTAATTGGTATAAGCTTAGGGCTTTATTTTCACTAATTGTATATTTCTGTACTTGTTGGTCGGTAGGAGTTACATATCTCCATTGGTGATCATAAAACTCTACATAGCCTAGATACAAACCATAAGTAATTATAATTACTCCAGCTATTTTAAAGAAAAAGTTATTAGTTTTTTTATGATTTTTGTGCATATATATTCCCATGTTTATTTTAGTAGACTTTTTTAAAGCTATAAACTATAAGTTGCTTTAGTTAGATAATTATATAATTAATAATATATGAAAGTAAAACCAGTAATTATGGCTGGTGGTCTAGGAACTAGATTATGGCCATTATCACGACAGATGCAACCAAAACAATTTATAAAAATATTTAAGAATTTGAGTTTAATACAAAAAACCTTGATTACAAACAGAACTTTAGGCAAACCAACTTTAATAATTGCTAAGGAATATGAATTAATAGCAAAAGAGCAACTTAGAGAGCTAAATATAGAAGCAGACTTAATAATATAGAACCTATGCCTAAAAATACAGCTTCATGTGCAATTATATCAGCTATTCAAGCAAAGAATAACGGTTATGATACTGTTATTCTACTGCCTTCTGATCATTATATACATGATATTGATAAGTACCTAATTACTATTAATGAATCTTTGAATTATGTCGCAAAATTTGGTATTTGTACTATTGGGATTAAGCCTAGTTTTGCAAATACCGAATATGGTTATATTAAAATAAATAAGTTATTAGCAGATAGAACTTACAACACTCAACAATTTGTAGAAAAACCTACTCTTCAACAAGCACAAAATTATCTAGCAAATGGCAAATATTTTTGGAATTCAGGAATTTTTATTTTTAATATAGATTTTATTTTAGAGCAGGCTAAATTATGGCAAAAAGAACTCTTTAAACATGCGTATGATGCATATTATTTTGCAACCAAAGATCATAATAATATAACACTTGCTTTAGAACCATACCTATATATTACCCCCATTTCTTTAGACTATGCTATAATCGAAAATATTAGTCAAATGATTATGATAGAAGCCAATTTTAGTTGGAATGATATTGGCAATTGGCATTCTTTATGGCAAATACAAAAAGAAGATATAACGAATAATTACTGCGAAGGCGATGTTATAAACATTGATAGTACAAATTCATATATTAGTTCTAATAATAAGCTTACTGCTGTAATAGGAGTTGATAATATAATAATTATTAATACTGAGGATGCTTTATTGATCGTAAATAAATCAAGAGTTGAGAAAATAAAGCAGCTTGTAATGGAAATGACAGAGATGGGACGAAAAGAAGTATTATGAACTTACGTGAGAGTATAAAAAACTATGTCAGCAATTTTCAAGAAGAATATAAATATAAAGAAAGGATGTTGGACTTTCTAGATAATTGTAAAAATCCATTTAGTAGGGAGACAAAAGAAGGACATTTTACCGCTTCAGGATTCTTGCTTAATTCTGATAAAACAAAGTTCTTACTGATGCATCATCGTAAGTTGGATAAATGGTTGCAACCAGGAGGACATTGTGATGGTAATAATAACATTTTGGCTGTAGCAATTAAAGAGGCACAGGAAGAATCTAGTATTTTAGAGATTGAACCGATTTCTAAACAGATTTATGATATAGATGTTCATCTAATTCCTAGTAATTCTATAGACCAAGAACATTATCATTATGATGTGAGATTTTTATTAAAAACCGTTTGCAACGACTATTTTGTAAAAAATTCTGAATCAAACGAATTACGATGGATAGAATTTGCTTCTAATTATCAAGAACTTGTGCTAGATAATTCAGTAGAAAGGATGATAAAAAAGTACACTCTTATGCTTTGAAGAATTGGCTTCGTAAATATATACTGCTATGATTTCAAGAGTTGGTAGACGATAGTATCCCAGCTTTCGCTGGGATGACATAATGGCGGTAGGGGCAACATCACCCCACAAATGTTGAAAGTTAAAAAATCGTCTATTAGCGAAGTGCTGTTGTAAGACTTAAACCGTCATTGCGAGCGAACGTACGTGAGCGTGGCAATCCATGAAGCTTGAGTGTGCCAAGAAACAATAACGTTATCGTAGTAAATGATTGAATGCTAAGTAATAGATGGTGGTAGGTCCACCGAGATCGGCTAGCACGAGCAGATCTCAAACGACCCCACGGGGGGTGCTGTGTCTTTCAAGGAGATGGTGTTGAGCGGATGGGGAAAAGGCGATTAAATCGTCACGTAGGATTCAAGGAGACGAGCGTAAGCGAACCAATCGATGAGGTGTCGAAATAAATTTTAATACTGTCAAAACTAGAGATTCTGACTTATCTTTGGGATATAGACTAATCGGTAATGTGTGTTTTGGATTAGTGACAGTCGATATAGAGATGGCGTGAACTTGAATTAGGCTATTACTTAGAACTTGGGAATCATTCTCTTTTCTTCCAAGAGAGTGGGGCGGATAAAGTTATAGTAGTGTTGAAGGTTTGGAAACAAACTGGAGCGAAGGGCTTTACTTTTGGAGGTTATAGATGATCAAACAACCAATTAGGTAGGAAATGATAATTATATGACTAAACATTATGATGTAAGCAAGGATGAAGTGATGAACGTTTGGAAGAGCGTTTGGAAAGCAGTGTAAATTGTAATCAGGTTTTGCCCCCCTATTGTAATGAACTATTGCCCCCCTAACCACATTAAGAATTAGTTAATTTAGGCACTTTTTAATTTAAATTCTAATCGAATCTAAATTAAAATTTAGATAATATTGATATACAAAAAGTGATTGATAATCATCAGAATATCATGCTCATAGGTGGTTCTGGTTCTGCAAAAACTCATCTAGCAATTGGCTTAGCGTTCACTGCAATTGAAAGAAATTACAGGGTAAGATTTTATACTTTAAATGAATTAGCTAGCCAATTGCTTAATGCTAAAACGCATAATTATGAAAGCAAATTCATCGATTCAGTTAAGAGATTCCATCTGATTGTAGTAGATGAATTAGGTTATGTACCAATAAAAGTGGATGCTAGATTCCTGTTATTTGAGGTATTTGCTAAATTATATGAGCAGTCTTCGCTTATTATCACTACCCATTTGAGATTTGAAGAATGGGGTGATATATTTGGTAATGCTAAAGCAACAAAAGTAATGATCGATAGATTGACACATCATTGTCACATCATAGAAACTGGTAATAAAAGTTTTAGAGGAGGAAAAGATGTAAATTAGCAAAAAGTATAATTGAAAATCACTAATTGAGTGTAACTAAATATTATCTAAATTTTAATTTAGATTCGATTAGAATTTAAATTAAAAAGTGCCTAAATTAACTAATTTTTAATGTGGTTAGGGGGAGCAATAGTTCATTACAATAGGGGGGCAAAACCTGATTACAATTTACAGAAATATAATTAAGGAAAGAATAATGGATAACCCGAGTTGCCAATTAATTTATAAGAGCAGAGCTAGGTTTTATGAACATTTGAAGTTAATTTGTAACATTAAAACACTTAATAAAAACTATATTTTTTAGAAATATGTTTGTATTAAAAATGTTTTAGTATCGAGCCTCACATGAAACCAGCGTTAAATATAGCTTTTGCCAGTATAATTAATTGGCAACTCGGGTTGGATTCGAACCAACGACAGCATACAAACAACACTCACATATCAACCAAGATAAAAGGAGTAAAGATGAATTATATGAATCGATAGTTAACAACATCAGAGTAAAATATAACGGCAAATTATCCGACGTTGAAGCACATACGGCAACTAGGAATTTGATAGAATTTGTCAAAATCTTGCTTCATTTTAATCAGAGATAGAATAAGATAAAAATATTCAATTTTTTTAAAAAGATAATTGCTGTTAAAGCTATTCTTCTAGCTCGTGTCTCATCAAAAGAACAAGAAGAAGGCTACTCTATTGAAGCACAAAAATACCGATTACAAGAATATTGTATGCGTAAAGGTTTAGAAATTCTAAAAACCTTTGAATTCTCTGAATCATCAACAGTAGGTAATCGTAAAAAGTTTCAGGAAGCTATAGACTTTGCTAAAAAACAAAAAGAAGTTATAGCAGTAGTAGCAGATAAGGTAGATCGATTACAACGTAGTTATAAAGAAACTCCTCTACTAAATGACTTGATTGAAAGAGCAAAAATCGAACTACATTTGTACACAGAAAATTGTATAATACATAAATACTCTACGTCACAAGAAAAGATGATGTGGAATATTTTTGTATTAATGGCTCAAGCATTTGTTGATAGTCTTAGAGATAATGTCAACCGTAGTATAGACCAAAAATTACGTTTAGGGGAATGGATCAGTACTGCACCTATTGGTTACTTGCATATCAAAGGACACGGTACAGGACATAACAAAGGAAAAATAATCATTGATCCTAATCGTGGTCCTTTAATTAAAAAAATATTTGAAACATATGCTACAGGCAGTCATACTCTTCCTGAGATGCTGAAGAAAACCAAAGAATGGGGGCTGCGTAATTCTAGAGGTCATCAAGGTTATTTGTGTCATTCTCATCTTCATTCTATTATTACCAATCCATTTTATTACGGAGTAATGCGAGTACTAAAAACTAAAAAAGAATACCCGCATATTTATCCACCAATCATTAGTAAGGAGTTATTTGATGCTTGTCAAGCAGTACGCCTTGGTTGGAATAAAAAACCGTTTAAATATGGAGAAAAAGAGTATATATTTAGGGGGTTAATAAAATGTGCTGCTACTGACCGAATAGTCACTGCTGCTACTAAAAAGAAAACCTATATTAATGGTCAAACTGAAGAATGGACATATTTACGAACTTGGGATTCCACTAACTCTAATAAGATAATATACGTAAAAGAAGAAAAAGTATTAGAAGAAGTAGAAAAAGTCTTTGAATCTATGCATTTGAAACCACAGGTGTTAGCTAATGTGATATCACATATTAAAAGCGGTGCCAATGCGGAGCAAGAATATTATCAACAACGTATTAAGGAACTTAATTGTGAACATGCAAAGATTACGACACGTGTGGATAAATTGACTGATTTATTTTTAGATGGTGATATTGACAAAAATACTTACGAAGAAAAACATAAACAATTAATACAAAAACGTAAAGATATTATTAGAGAAATAGAGAATCATACAAATGCTGATGATAAATTTTCAGAACTCTTGATTAACTTAGTAGAACTGGCTTCTGGAGCGTTCGTAGCCTTCAAAGGTTCTACTATTGAGAGAAAACGTAAATTGATAAATTTAGTGTTTGGTAACCTAGAATTAAAAGACGGAAAGCTAGACTTTATGCTACGTCCACCGTTTGATATGTTCACAAAATGCACTAAAATCGGAGAATGGCGCACCCTAGAGGATTCGAACCTATGACCTACGGATTAGAAATCCGTTGCTCTATCCAGCTGAGCTAAGGGTGCGTATACTCAAATGATTTGGAGAATTGCGACAATAAATAAACAAGGGATGAGCGAACGCAAGCAGTACATAAAGTACGTGAGTACGCGAAATCCCTGCAAGTATTTGCAAAAGCCAATTCTTCAAAGCAGAAGAGTATATATACAAAGATGTTTGTTTTATATCAGCTAAGGTGATCTTTTTCAAGTGCAAAAAATAATAACTTTTCTTCTAATATAACTGGTTCTTGTATCTAATAGTCAACTTCATCGTTATTTTTGTTCTCGAGTTCTTACAAGAGGGGTGTTATCATAGTACCCTACATTTTTCTATAATCGTCATAGCAAGGCTCTTTAGATGCCGTGGCGATCCAAGTAAACAGCGAAGCTGTTTTTTTAGAGTAACGCTTCGCGTATCCTGGATTGCCGCGTCGCCGCTTTTTCGCGACTCCTCGCTAATAGACGATCAGCAGCCATTTTAATAGTGGTTATATAAAAAATGTAGGGTACTATGATATATCAGTTTAAACATTCTGACTTTATAATATGTGCTGCTACGCTTGAAGGAGAGCTAGGACTTTTAAAACCTAATTCTATTAAAATCTTTCTGCTTTCTTTCACTTGCTGTGCTGCTTTTTTCCTGTCAACTAATAGTGATGTAAGCTTATCTGCTATATTTGATTTAGTACAGTTAAACTGGATAAATTCTGGTAATATCTCTTTATTAGCAATAATATTAATCAAAGAAATATAAGGTATTTTTATTAGTAACTTTATTAATAAAAAGCTTAAGATATTTAATTTATAAGCAACAATCATTGGAGTATTACAAGCGGCAATTTCTAAGGTATTAGTGCCAGATTTTGCTAGAGCAAGGGTAGCTACAGCAAAAATCTTAAGTCTATCACTTGAGAAATGGTAGTTAAATGCTGCATCTGATAAAAATGGTTCAATTAAAGATTTATGACTAGACTCAGCCGTGACAAATATCACTTCAAGATTAGGGAATTTTTTTGCTAGTAGATTGATCGCCGGCGTGAATACCGGAGCATGTCTTGTTATTTCACCTTTGCGGCTACCACAAGTGACACATAACACTTCTGAATGAACAGGTATTTGTAATTCTTGCTTTAATAGCTCTTTATCTTTATCATCATAAAAATACTGCTCTAATATTGGATGACCAATATACCGACAATCTAGACCTACCTTCTGAAAGTATGGTGGCTCGAATGGCAGTAAAGCCAACAAATGATCATAAATTTTAGCGTATTTCATAGCCCGAGAAGGTTTGTATGCCCAAACAGAGGGTGCTACAATGTGAATAATCTTTAAATTGGGGCGGACTGCTCGAATCCTCTTTGCCACTCTATAAGTAAAGCCTGGCGAGTCTATGGTAATTAACAAATCTGGGGCATGCTGAATTATATCAGCAATAGTACGCTTGATTAGCTTAGTGATCTTAAAAATATGTGGTATAATTTCGACGAAACCCATAAGATTTATTTGACTAATCGGAAAAAGGCTATGCTCTAACCCCACTTCTTCCATCTTGCTTCCCCCTACACCAACGAACTCTAATTGTATCTCCTCCAGCTTATAGAGATCTTTTAGGCTTTGTATCAAATGACTCCCTATAAAATCTCCTGAAATTTCACCAGCAATTAGATAAATTTTAGCCATTTAACCTCTGCTTACTACATAGGCTTAAATTTTTGTCAATCACAGCAGAATGAATGCCAACACAATTAAGGATCGAATGAAATACATAGTCATGACTAATTTCAGTGCCTAAATGATTGGCTATAGAACTTACCAAATCAGGATGTCTTTTTTTAAATTCATCCGATATCCAAACTAGAAAAGGCACCGTGGTTTGTTCTGGGATCATAGGTCCACCGTGACCGTAATAACCATGTTCTCCCAAAGATTCTGCATGATCAGAAACATATATTAGGATAGCGTTACTATTTTTTAATAGATCTATTACATTATACAAAAAAAAATCTGTATATAAAATGGTGTTATCGTAATCATTAATCAACTCTTCAATATCACAACTGCTCTGATCTACCTTAGTAATGGAATTACACTTAGGAGTAAATTTTTGAAATTCTTTAGGATATCTAGCAGAATATTTCCAATGACTACCAGCTGTGTGGATAACTAAAACATTTTTAGTAGTAGAATTTACAATATTATTTTCAATATGAGGTAACATTTTTCCATCGTGATCAAGCCTCCTTAATAAAATAGAACCACCAGGTATCATAGTAAACCTAACTTCATCATAAATTGTAATTGGGTTTTTACTTCTTAAGTATCCTACTATATTCTGAGTGCCAATCCAATTAGTGTTAAAACCAAGCATGGTAAAAATTGACAAAAAACTCGTTTCTTCTGTACTTTTGTCTAAGCTACTCGCAGGATGGCGAGATAGAAGAGATGGAACAGAAAGATGTGTGTGATTGGAAGCAGACTGTGCTTTAAATGAAAAAAGATTTTCAACAGAACTTAAATATGGCGTAGTGTCCCTGTGATAACCATTAATACCAAAATGATCAAATCGTGCTGATTCTCCTATTACAAGTACCACTGTAATATTTTGATCCGATTGATCAATGAAAGAAAACTTCTTACTTATATCATCACGCATTGCACTTCTTTTGTTATTTAAAGATAAATATGTGTTATGTAAATATTGGATAGGAAAATAACCCCTTAGCAAATTAAACTGCGGCATAATAATATTATTAATGGTAATTAAAAGACAAATTGCCGCTAGTAATTTTGTAACAAATAGTTTACTATCTAAAATAGAGAAATGCTTCATCGTATAAATACAAGTAGCTATGCTAAAAATTAGCCAAACAATTAGCCTAATACTAACTATCTCATATACTTCATTGAAGTCAGTAGAGAAAAAGCTACCCATCATCTCTTTTGTAGGAGAAATTTTGAAAAGATATAGATAATAGCTGGCAATTGCTCCCGTTACAAATAAAAAGATTGCTCCTATTATAAAAACAAGTCGATGGATAGTTAAACCAAAAAAAATGATAAAGCAAGTAAAGCAAATATAAATAGAGTCCTTACTCAACTCCAATATTGCTTTAAAAAAAGTGAATTTGTAGTAGCTGAATTTATAAACAATAACTGCTGAATTAAAAAGTAGACAATAAATAAAAGAGAACACCAAAGATAGTTTGATTAGTTTACTATCTAAATGTTTTTGGATTAGTTTTAACATATAAATAACGTACTTTTGTATGATTGTAACTTAGGTATCATGATAACATCAACACTGCAAGAGTTTTTTCAACTTTTACAAGTTAATAGACCAATTATATCTGTTGATTATGGGACACGAAAAACAGGCATCGCTGTCTCAAATCAAGAACATACCATCGCTATGCCTATAAAAACTATATATGAGATAACAGAAGAAAATAAGATCAAATCAATATTAGACTTGATCACAACCTATTCTAGCTGTGGTGTTGTCGTAGGGCTGCCGATTAGTATGAATGGTCAGGCTAGTAATCAAACTGCGATTGTATTAAAATTTAGCAAAAAGCTTAGTTTAGCCATAAATCTTCCTATATATCTACAAGATGAAAGACTTACTTCCCTTGCTGCCAATAGTTTATTAAAATCGCTAGGAATCAAAAGACGAGAACGTAACCAAAAAGATGATTCAATCGCAGCAAGTATGATTTTAGAAACTACTTTAGATTCTATTAAGAAACTCCACAGAACCTAAGTGTATCCTAGTGTAATAAAAATACATAGACGTCATATACTGTTCGTAAATGAAGAGTTGATAGACGATAGAATCAAAATCATGATAGTAGCAGGAATTACCAAATCGAGGTGCTAGGCATACATATTAGTACGTGAGTATCGCTAGAATCTTGGATAATGACAACGCAATTCTTGATTTTCATCGAGTATATATGGGACACTGCAAGAACAAACTCAGATAGACTAAAACTCGTACCATAATTGGTTGCGGGGGTTGGATTTGAACCAACGACCTTCAGGTTATGAGCCTGACGAGCTACCAAACTGCTCCACCCCACGATAATGGAAGTACCTGTGAATTGATTCTTCTTGGTAATTTTATTGTCAAAACTTGCTTCCGTTCCTTACGTATATTTGCGTACTGCTTGCAGTATACTCTTCTACATTTTTCCTAAAAATTATTCAATTCGTAGACACTCCTATAATATACGCACGCACTTACCATGACGTCACCCTAAATTTATTTCAGAACCTAAACTACTTAGTTTTAACAAATCCTCTACCCCGCTTAGGATGACATCCACCTTGAGTAAAAAGCCTAGCTATACTTTTTTACCAAAACTAAGCCCAGCAAACTTCTTATTAAAGTCACTGATATTTTTATTAGATTGGTTAACAACATTTCCAGATTCTTTAGTCCATGCTGGATGTTTCCTATAATCAACATCCATCAAAATCTCTTCTGCATGACCACCGGAGTTTGTTTCAAAAACATCCTTACTAATAATAATTTTGAATTTTTTATATTTTGGGTGTATTCCAGTTTTCATAATGAAGCACCAACTTTTTTCTCAGCTATCTTTCTTTTAATTACCTTTGCTTTATCTGAGAGTACATCACATGATATTTTAAGCATATATGCATCAAAACCACCTACTTTCTCAACAGAACGCATACACTTGGCATTTACCGAAAGCTTATATTCTTGCTTCGTCAGATCACTTGCAAACCTCACCACCCTTAGGTTAGGTTCAAATCGTCTTCTAGTTTTTCTTTGTGAGTGTGATACTTTATTACCATATAAAACACCTACTCCACTAAGCTCACATCTACGAGACATCGTGATCTCCCTTCCCATAATTTATAACACAGGATTATACTATATAATAAGGTCTTATGTCAATATGTATATTAATATTATGTAAACTTTAATGTAAAAATCGTCAACACTTTTGAAGTAGCGAGAACATATCACGCATTGAATAAAGCCCGGCTGGTTTGTCAAATAACCAAATGGCAGCCTGAATTGCCCCATCAGCAAAGGATTCTTTACTTAATGCTTGATGTTTTATACTAAGCACTTGGTTATTACCTAAAAATAATACTTCATGTTCCCCATGTACCTGCCCTCCCCTAATAGAACTAATACCAATTTCATCAGGCTGTCTTTGACCTTTCTGACTACGATCAAATACTGCATATTCATCAAAATCTAAATTTCTAGCCTTAGCTACAGCCTTACCCAACATTATAGCTGTACCAGAAGGTGCGTCTTTCTTCATACGATGGTGACAATCTAGAATCTCTATATCGTAAGTATTATCTAGAATTTTTGCTGCCTTTTCTGCCAGTACTGTAAGTAAGTTCGCACCTAAACTCATATTAGCTGAATATAATATAGCCAAGCTTTTGGAAGCTGCGTTTAAGTGATCAAGCTGATATTGAGTTAGACCAGTAGTGCCAATCACTAATTTATTGTTGTAGCTAATAGCATAATCAAGTAATTTTTCTAATATTTCACTGCTAGAAAAGTCGATAATTACATCAGAATTCTGACAAAACTCAGCAAGATCATCTATGCTATTTTTTCTAGTAAATGTTGTAGAAAGTGTACAAGCATTAAATCCATTCATTCTTTGAATTATCATCTGCCCCATTTTACCAGTTGCACCACAAACACCTATACAAATAGTCATTTTAATCCTCTATATTGTCTTAAACAATGTACTAGTGGGTTTAAGTTACTGTTCACTATAGTATTTATCACCTCACCAACCAATATAACATGATCTCCTACTTCATATTGACTAAATTTGTTGCATTCAATATGGCAAACTGCTCCCTCAATCAAAGGACAATTAGTAGTACACCCTAAATTATACGAAATACCGCAAATTTATCAGTGTTAAACTTAGAAAAATGCCTAGAAATATCTTCTTGATCCTCAGCTAGAATACTAACAGCAAAATATTTACTACTAGTAAAAGCACTCATACTAAAAGCCTGTTTATCAAGACAAAACGATACCAAAGGTGGTAACAAGGAAACTGAGGTAAAGGAATCTGCAGTAAAACCAAATAGCTTATTATTGTATAAAGTAGTGATAATAGTAACACCTGTAGGCAAAGTGCTAAGAGCTTGTTTAAATCGTTCGGAATTCACTGTTGAAGCCATTTTTTAGTAATACGGCTAATTGTTCCATCTTCTGTCAATTCAGCAATAGCTTTATTAACACTATCAATAAGTTTAGAATTTTTTGGCATAGCAATAGCTAGTTCAGATGAAAACTCTGTTAAACCGAAGCTAGCAAGATCAGGATTATTCTCAATAAATTTCTTAGATTGGGATGCCTCTAGTACCACCGCATCTATAACTTTTGACTTTAACTCTTCGACTAGCATTAAATTATTTGATAAATAATTTATTCTAATATTAAACTGCTTAGCTAAATCCTGAACTATTACCGCCCATGTTGTACCAAGTTGTACACCCACAGCTTTATTATCCAAATCTCCAGTATTCTTTAAATTATCTGCTGATCTATACAATATTGACACATTTGTTGATATATAAGGAACTGAAAAGCTAATATGTTTTTTACGCTCTTCGGTTACCGATAACCCAGCTATCACTATATCAACATTTTCAGTAGTCAAAGATGCAAGTAAACCATTAAAATCAAAATTTTTAATTATAACTTTTTTCTCTATTTGTTCTCCTATAGCATTAATAATATCAATATCAAATCCTACTATTTGGCCATTTTGGATAAATTCGTAAGGGGGGTTATCTGCAGAAGTTGCAACTATTAAATTTTGTTCTTTAGATTGATTATCACAACCAATCATTAAAAAGGAACAACATATAACAAGGAAGAATAGCTTTATTAGTTTCATAAAAATCAAATAACTGTTTTAATTAATCTGAGTTACCCGAATTTGGGATAAGAATTGACTAATTCTTATCCCAAATTCGCGTGAGTTCGATGTAATAATTATCCTTCTATACTGGGTATAATGCCTACGCGGGAATGACATCGAGGGAATTAGAATCGAACTCATGTTAATTGATTATCGCACTTCTTATAAGTATATACAATAGACTTTTTTAAAATTTGCCCTTTACATCCTATTATAATTGTTGTAGTATAAAATTGCTGCTTTTGTAGCTATAGTAATAAACGTGATTTAGAATAGAGGTTGCGGACTCGGGGGCGGTACCCGACGCTTCCACCAAATTAAGTTGTGATAGAAGGATACTACAGGTTTTATCCATAAGCTTTCATGGGGGCGAAATAGGATCGACGTGCTTAATAAAAAAATTATCTTTACTCGGTATAATTCCGCCGGACCTTGTGTCGTTGGGTTAAAAAAAAGAAACGCAAATGATAATGAACGTTTCGTAGGAACTGCAGCACTAGCTGCCTAGTCCTACGCGGTTGGGGGCTTAACCGGGCAACAGAAAAAGCCCCGCTAGAATTTTATCTTGCATAACTAGAGATATACAAAACCTCATATGAATAAGGCTTGAATAAGACTATTTAAATTTTGTTCAGCCTATAGCTAACCTGAAAAGGTTTTAGTTATAATGTGACCTAGCTATAAGCTATGTCATTCCCGTTTTTAGCTAGGAATGACATCAGGGTTGTTACTATATGGATCAAACATTTTCGGATTAGCTATATCTAGTTTTGTGTTATTTTCTTTGTTTAGTTTATAACTATGAAGACCCCATATCAACAATTTCTTAACGAATGTATGTTGGAATTTGTAAAAAAGATTCTTTCAAAAATTCGTACCGATAAGTTGCAGCTGAATCAACTCTTGTATATTTCTTACAAAACTGATAATCCTGCCGTAGTTTTATCTTCTAGGATAAAAGAAAGTTATCCCAAAGAAATAACTATAGTAATACAATATCAATTTGAAGATTTAACTGTAGGACTCAATGGCTTTTCTGTAACAATTAGTTTTGATGGTATCAAAGAAACTATCTATGTACCATTTGATTCGCTTATCAGCTTTGTTGATCCTAATAATGGTTACAGCCTAAAGTTTAAGCTAGAAACAATCAAATCTAATGAATTGCCTAACGAGAAGAAAAGAGAAACAATTAAGGTGTCTAGCGATTCTAAAAGTAAATCTAATTCAGCAGATAATATAATAGTTTTGGACAAATTTCGGAAACCCAGTAAACCCGTATAACGCGAATTTGAGATAAGAATTTGTCAATTCTTATCCCAAATCGGTGAAATTATAGAAACAATCAGATTCGAGACGGCTCTGCATCTGATTGTTAAGTTTATAAGATAGCTTTTTGCATAATATCATTAAGTCTTTTTGCAAATCCACCAGTATCATTGACTGGCTCACCTTCTAAAATACAGGCTTGGTCATACATTAATCTAACCAATTCTTCATTAGCATAGTCCTTATTATTTGAGATTACATCAGCGTTAATTTTCTCAATAATTTTATGCTTAGGGTTTAGCTCAAATATTTTAGCAGATGCTGCTATTAATTGTTTTTGCTCAATTAAGAATCTTTCCATACGAATATCCATAGCTCCGTCTCCAACGGCGAGGCAAGCTGGACTTGAAGTAAGTTTTTTAGAAATCCTTACATCTTTTACTAAATCACCTAATATTTCTTTAAAATATTCCGTTAATTTTATATATTCATCATTTTCGTTTTTTACATCTTCTATTTTCTGCTCAGATTTCTCTAAATCAATATCACTTCTAGTAACTGATTTTATGGCATAACCTTTGTAGCTACTATTGACATTAACCCAAAAATCATCAACTGTATCAGTAAACAGCAGTACATCGATATTTTTGCTTAAAAATCCTTCTATTTGGGGGCTAGAGAGTAATTTTGCTGGATCATCACCGCTAAGATAATATATAGTATCCTGTCCTTCTTTAAAGTTACTAATATAGTCATCAAGGCTAATCATCTTACTTAAAAGGCTACTTTTAAATATACATGTCTCAAGTAATTTATCATGATCACTAGTTGCCTCACATAATCCTTCTTTTAAAGCAGCCCCAAAATTGGACCAGAAATTGCTATATTCCTCTATAGACTCGTCTTTTTTCTTTTTGAGTTCACCCAAGACTTTTTTGGTTATTGCAGCTTTAATCTTCTCTAAAGTACTATTATGCTGCAAAGATTCGCGGCTAATATTAAGAGGTAAATCCTCTGAGTCTACTACCCCTCTTAGAAACCTTAGGTAAGAAGGTATTAAATCTACATTCTCATCAGAAATGAAAACTCTCTTAATGTATAATTTTACTCTTCTCTTACGGTCAGGGTGGAATAAATCAAAAGTCTTGGTTGACGGAATAAATAACAAATTAGTAAATTCAACTGTACCCTCATTTTTATTATGAATAATTAACCAAGGATCATCAAGCGAATAAGACAGAGTTTTATAAAATTCTTTATATTGTTCAAAAGTCAAATCAGACTTAGGTCTTGTCCACAATGCTGAAGCTGAATTAAGTTGTATTTCATTAGCAGTTGACTCATCAATAAAATATATAGGTATGGCTATATGATCAGAATAACTTTTAACTATATGCTTCAATCTAAAATGATCAATATAACTATCTTCTTCTAGCTTAACGTGAATAACTACCTCAGTTCCCCTGGTAAAATCATGAGCAAAATCATCAACAATATATTCCCCAAGACCATCTGATTGCCAGACATAGGCTTTCTCTTCTCCTGCTTTTCGTGAGGTAACAGTGATGCTATCAGCAACCATAAAAGCTGAATAAAATCCAACACCAAACTGTCCTATTAACATACTATCTTTTTTAGCATCTCCAGACAGGTTGTTTAAGAAATTTCCTGTACCAGACTTTGCAATAGTTCCTAGATTATCGATCAAATCTTCTCGATTCATACCAATACCATTATCTCTAATAATAATCTGCCTTTTATCTTTATCAATTCTGACGGTAATTTTAAAGTGAGGATCATCTGCAATAAGCTTTGCATCACTTTGTGATAAATATCTTAATTTATCACAAGCATCCGAAGCGTTAGATATTAACTCACGCATAAAAATCTCTTTATTAGTATAAAGAGAATGGATCATTAAATTTAAAATCTTACCAACTTCAGCGTCAAACTTCTTTTTTTCTTGGGTCATAGTTAAGTCCTATAATACTATTTAATGTTATGTATATAGTGTTTTAAATGTAAATTTAAATAGTCTGATTCAATATTTTTTATTGCTAATAATTTTAAACTACTAGTGTAACCTAATATTATCTCAAAATTATTTTTATTAATTTTCCATTTTTTAGATAGAAAATTGATAATAGAATTATTAGCCTTGCCATCCTCTGGCACTGATTTTATAAATAATTTTAGATAATATTTATCATTAATTATAATAAACTCGCCTATCTTATTTGTCTTTGCGTTAGCTTTAACCTTAAGAGCAATAATGGCTAATTTCTTATTGGGGTTATAGTTAAAAATCTTACTCATATATTGCATTATCAACTTATTTTATAGTCCCATTATATTATCTATTCTTTCCCAAGGAAAATCTTGATCTTCCCGTCCAAAATGCCCATATGATGCTGTTTTAAGATAAATTGGATTATATAAAGATAGTTTTTTTATAATACCGCCTGGGCTCAAATCAAAATTATTCTTTATTAATTCAATTATTGCTGATTCACTCATTTTGCTAGTCCCAAACGTTTCAACACTTATAGAAACTGGCTGGACAACTCCAATAGCATAAGAAATTTGAATCTCACAACGCTGTGCAACACCTGCTGCTACAATATTTTTTGCTAGATATCTTGCTGCATAAGATGCAGATCTATCGATTTTTGTTGGATCCTTACCAGAAAAACATCCGCCACCGTGGCGTGCTATTCCACCGTAAGTGTCAACTATTATTTTTCTTCCTGTAAGTCCACAGTCTCCCAAAGGCCCTCCAATTACGAACCTTCCTGTTGGGTTCACAAGATATTTAGTATTTTTATCAATCCATTCATCTGGTAACACAGGCTTAATGATTTCTTCAATTACTGCTTCTACTAAATCAGCATGAGAGATATTAGGGTGATGCTGCGTAGAAAGCACAACGGTGTCTATACCAACTGGTTTATTCTCAACATATTTAAAAGTGACTTGGCTTTTAGCATCTGGTCTTAACCAAGGTAAGATACCCTTTTTTCTGAGTTCAGCTTGTCTCATAACTAATTTATGAGCATAGATAATTGGTGCAGGCATAAATGTAGGAGTCTCATTCGTTGTGTACCCAAACACCAAACCTTGATCACCAGCACCTATTTCATGATCTTCACGATTATCTACACCTAATGCAATATCCGGAGATTGATTACTTATTGAAGTAATCACACTACAAGAGTCTGCGCCAAAACCTATATCAGAGCTAGTATAGCCTATCTCTCTTATAATATTGCGTACTATTTGATCAATGTTAACCCAAGCATCTGTTGTGATTTCTCCAGCTATAAATACTAGTCCAGTCTTTATAAGTGTTTCGCATGCTACCCGACTCTTTTTTGGATACTCCTTAAGAATTGCATCCAGTATAGAATCTGAAATTTGGTCAGCCATTTTATCTGGATGTCCCTCAGAGACAGACTCAGAAGTAAATAAATGATAATTTGTCATAATATTATTTCCTAAAGTTAGTATTGAACATTAAGATTGAATATTAAGGAGTTATAGAGTAAGTATTACAAATTGTGAAGTTTAAGTATATAATGGACTGGAAAATTTAGACAAAAAAGCAGGTGGTTAGCAGGTAGTTTTGCTTATGTTTATATTAACTGTTGATTATGACGTTTAGATTGCTTTGTTGTTTATCAACTCTTCATTTGCAAGGAGTATATATTTTTTATGAATTTGTTTATTACTATTTTAATTATGGAAGTTTTAGCTGGGGCTGAAGTGGATTTATTTGTCCCTAGTTTTCCAGATTTACAAGATACTTTTAATCTTTCTACTTTTAAGGTGGAATTTTTATTAGGAATAAATCTCATAGCCCACTGTGTTACTTCCTTGATAGTAGGAAATTTAGGAGATAGGTTTGGCAGAAGAGTAATTATTATTATAGGTCTTATAATATTTGTTGTTGGTAGTATCTTTTGTGTGTTTGGTCTTAATTATTACATGTTACTACTTGGTAGATTTCTGCAAGGAATTGGTATATCTGGGGTAGCCGTGTTGGGTTATGTAGTACTTGCTGATTTATATTCGGTTAAGCAACAACAAAAAATGATGGGGACTTTAAATGGTGTAGTTAGTTTAGCCATGGCTTTTGCACCGGTAATAGGAAGTTATGTAAATTTTTTGCTTAGTTGGCGAGGTAATTTTGCTATACTGTTAATATTTGGGATATTTTGTTTGATAATCGGTCTATTATTTATTCCCAAAGGGCAGGTAAATTATAATGTTGAAATATCTCTAAAAGAGTATGGCTTGGTCTTTAAATCGAGAAAAGCTATTTATTATATAATAACCTTATTAATGCTTTTTCAAGGTTATTGGATTTTTATTGGTATCTCTCCTATCTTGTATATGCGAGATATAGGAGTGTCTATTCAAGAATTTGGTTTTTATCAGGGAGCAATGGCTGCAGTATTTTCAGCTGTAAGCTTTAGCAGTGGTTATTTATTGAAGAATTTTGGACAAAAAAAATGTTTTTTCTTTAGTATTTTAGCACTTGTAGCTTTTATAATTGCCGCTATAGTTTTGGTGATATGCAAGACTAATGATCCATTAACCATAACCATAGTAACACAATTAGTGGCTATTGGTATGATATTCCCTTGTAATATTTTATGACCTTTGGCGATAGAGATTATACCAAATGCTAAAGGCAGGATTACTGCTGTATTGGTATCAGGAAGATTGATTGTTACCGCATTATGTTTGCAGTTGGTTAGTTATTTTTATCATGGTACTTTTAAGCCATTAGCAATTGTTATGTGTATCACTACAGTTATAGCATTGATTGGTTGTTATAAATTATTGCAAGTAGATAGAATATTTGATGAACCTAAATAAATGATAAAAGATAATTTTATTCTAAAAGTAGCAGTTCGATATTTTAGAGCTAAGAAGAATGAGCGATTTGTTTCTATTATTGCTGGTGTTTCTTTGATGGGTGTAACTATCGGTGTTGCTGCATTGATAGTGGTTATGTCCGTTATGAACGGTTTTCATTATGAACTGACTAAAAACATTATTGGTCTTAATGGTGACATTAGCATAACACCAGTATCACGTTCTATCGCAAATTATGATGAAATTAACAAAAAATTAATTAGTCAGAATTATATAAAACATATTTCTCCAAGCATTGTCGGTCAAGCTCTTGCACTAGGTAAAAGAATGAATAGTGGTGCTATAATTAAAGGTATAGATTTAACTGAACTCAAATATAAAAATCAAATTTTACAGAATGTTAATACTGGAGATTTTACCGATTTTTTTGGTACAGATGTGGTAGCAGTTGGTAATGAACTTGCTAGTAACCTAGGAGTTCAAGCGGGTACAAAAATAAAATTAATTTCTCCCAATTCAATTTCTACTGCTTTTGGTAGTATGCCTAGATCTAAAGAATTCAGGGTTGTGGCTACTTTCACTAGCGGTATGTATGATTATGATTCAGCAACTATTTTAATGCCACTTATTGCTGCCCAAAATTTTCTGTCTTTCAAGGAAGTTATTAATCTAATCGAAGTAATAACGATAGAACCGAGTAACGCGGGAATTTATGCTTGGGAGATACAAAATCTTTTAGGATCAAAATTACGAGTGACAAGTTGGCAGAAATCACATTTACAGTTTCTAAATGCTTTAGCTGTTGAAAGGATAGCAATGTTTACTATTCTCTCTTTGATTATTATGGTAGCAGCCTTTAACATCGTGTCTAGCTTATTTATGTTAGTTAAAGACAAGACTTCGGATATTGCAGTGCTTCGTACTATTGGTGCAAGTACTAGGCAGATTATGCTTATTTTTATTTGTAATGGCATGTTTATAGGTTTGCTCGGTACGATTTTAGGTATCATATTGGGTACAAGCTTTGCTTATAATATCCAGTCTATTAGAAATATCTTGGAGAAAGTAACCGGTACTAAAATTTTTGAAGCAGCGATTTATTTTTTATACACTCTACCGTCAGAGGTAAGATTAGAAGATGTTATATTAGTATCAACTATCTCTATAGTTTTATGTTTTTGTGCAACAATTTATCCTTCATATAAAGCTGCTAAGTTAAATCCTGTGGATGCCTTGCGTTATGAATAAAGCTGTATTAATGTTAAAAAATATTTCTAAAAAATATAAGCAGGGAAAATCTATTATTGAAGTATTAAGTAATGTTAACTTAACTGTAATGCAAGGAGAACTAGTTGCCATAATAGGCTCTTCTGGTAGTGGTAAATCAACTTTACTGCATATAGCTGGTCTACTTGATACCCCAAATAATGGAGAGGTGCAGATAGAGTCAACAAACTATTGCCAAAATCATGCTCATATAATAAGACTGCGTAATATAGGTTTTGTCTATCAACAACATCATTTACTCAAAGATTTTACTGCCTTAGAGAATGTAGCAATGCCAAAATTAATTGCTGGCGATAGTTATAAATTAACTCTTAAGAAGGCAGAAGAGCTATTAGCAGAGTTAGGACTAGCCAATAAAATACATAATATGCCGGGTGAGCTATCTGGTGGAGAGCAACAAAGAGTAGCTATCGCTCGTAGCTTAATTAATAATCCTAAAATTATTTTAGCTGATGAACCTACTGGTAATCTAGATCCTAATACTGCTAATGAGGTTTTTAACTTATTACTTAAAACCGCCAAACAACAACATACCTCTATTATTGTGGTAACTCATAATCATGAAATGGCACATAAGATGCATAGAGTGTATGAATTGCAGTATGGAGAGCTGAAATAGGCGGTAAATAAATTCATGAATCAACTAGTAGATTTTTATAGGTATAAAATTACCATTGAATATTTAGGAACTGCTTTTGTTGGTTGGCAAAGGCAGTGTAATGCTATATCTATTCAACAAATACTGGAAGATGGTATATACAAATTTACTGGTGAAAAAGTAGTGGTTCATGGAGCTGGCAGGACTGATGCAGGGGTTCATGCTTTAGGGCAAGTAGCACATTTCGATTTAGTGAAATATATGCAGCCCTATAAAGTTATACAGGCTATTAACTATTTTGTAAGATCTTATCATATAGGGGTAGTTGATTGTATTCTAGTCGGCGGAGATTTTCATGCAAGATTTTCTGCTGTAGAACGTCATTATGTATATAGAATTATTAATAGACCTAGTCAAGTGATAATAGATTTAAATCGTGCTTGGTGGATAAAACAACCTCTTGATGTTGAAGCAATGAAATATGGAGCTTTCTATCTCATAGGAAATCATGATTTTAGCTCATTTAGAGATAAATATTGCCAAGCAAAGTCACCTATAAAAACCTTATCTAAGTTAGTTATTACACAAAAAAACAACGATATAAAAATATATGTTTCTGCTCGATCTTTTTTACATCATATGGTTCGAAATATTGTTGGTAGTTTAGTATTAGTTGGACGCAATATATGGCAGGAAGGTGATATACAAAAAGCTTTGGATGCTAAAAAAAGAGAGGCAGCAGGTATAAAAGCTCCAGCATGTGGGTTGTATTTTCTTAGAGTTGACTATTAACTCATGTATGGAGCTTCTGCGTACTAAACTCGCAATCAGGCTCTTTCGGCACTATTGCCTCGACGGTCTCTAGGTTGCTAACACTTTTTATACCATTTGTCATTTTTTTTGTACCTAAAAATTTATTTTTGGTGGGTAACTTGTAATGACGGTTTTTTAACTTTCAACAGTTGTGGACATCACCCCTAATGGCGATGATTACTTGAGGTTACTATTAATTTATTATATCAAACTCATACAATAAAAAAACCATGATAAATATAACATGATCAGTTATATATAGTGGTAGGATGGGTAAACTGTATGTCGAATTGAAGCTTTGAATTTTAAAGACTTCGTACCTCAGCAAAGACCCATCCTGTTTTGGATAAAGACTACGAACGGATGTCATAAGGTTTAAACCTTGCGTATGAGTATGTAGCATATCCTATTATTAATATAAATCATGAGGCTTTATATGGTAACAACTTATATTGGTGTGGACGTTAGTAAAAAACTTTAAATATCTATCTACCAACTACCAACAAGGCTTTTGAAGTTACCAATGATCAACATGGCGTTACTATTATGCTTAGCACTATTAATAAATACTATCCTGCCTTATCTGAGTTAGTTGTTGTCTTTGAACCTACTGGTGGATATGAACATAATTTAAGAGAATTTTTAAAAATAAATAAATTGCCTTTTGCTACAGTACACCCTAATAAAATGCGTAGTTATGCTAAAGCTAGAGGATGGCTTGCTAAAACTGATAACATCGATAGTAAATTACTACATGATTATGCAACATGCTTTGCACTAGCAATTAAAGTTACTTATGATAATAATAGCCAACAACAGTTACATGCTTTATTAAAAAGAAGGGAACAATTATTAGTATTTAAGAATCAAGAAGTTGCTAGGCAGGATACCGAGTTTAACCACGTAATCATCTTATCTTTGAACCAGCATATTACTAGTTTAACAGAACAATTACAAGAGATTGATGAGAATATCAAAGCCTTAATTTCTAAGAATCAAGAAATCAAAGATAAAATTGATAAGCTTACTTCTATTCCAGCAGTTGGCATTACTCTTGCTACCACTGTAATATGTGAAGCACCAGAACTTGGTAATATTACTTTTAGAAACTTAACTGCTTTAGTAGGTCTTGCTCCTTTTGCTAGAGAAAGCGGTAGTTATAAAGGTAGAAGAAGTATTTTTGCAGGTAGAGGTAATCTTCGAAGAGTTCTTTATATGGCTGCAGTAGCTGCCTTACGATGTAATAAGCGTTTACGTAATTTTTATGACCACTTAATTGCTAAACATAAACCAGCAAAAGTTGCTCTTGTTGCTGTTATGCGTAAATTACTAGCTTTTATGCACTCTATTGTCAAAAATAATTCTTCTTGGAATGAAAATTTATGTTAAGTTATTATTTTCTTATTGACTTCTATTACGGATGCTGAGGTTAATTTATGTTAAAAATCTTTGAACAATATAAGTCTCATCCATTTGCTAAATATTTTCTGATTTTGTTTGGCGTAATAGTCGTCTACCTAGCTTATCATATTTATATTTGGAGTCATACAGAATCGACTGATAATGCGTATATTGAGGCTGACATATCCAAACGTTAGCTCTGAGATTAATGGAGTGATTAAGAATGTATTTATTTCAGATAATATGAGGGTAAAAAAAGGTGATCTTATTGCTGAGATCGATGATCAGGATTATAAGTCGCGTCTTGCTTCACTGGAAGCTTCTATTAAGGCATCTATTAAAAATATAGAAATCATAGAACAAAAGACTTTAATAGCTCAAATTAGTTTAGAGCTTTGTCAAGAGGTTGTTGATTCTGCTAGTACTAATTTGGAGATTAACTCAGTTGATTATATAAGAACTCAAGAACTTAACAAAGAAAAATTTGCTAGTAAAAAGACATTAGATGAATCTAAAATGTCTTTTACTAAAGCAAAGACTGATTATAATCAGGCAAAGTTAAACTTGCAAATTGCACAGCAGAACTTACTACTTTTAGCTTTACAGAAAACTGCTGAAGAAGAAAAAATGAAAGGGTTACTGGAAGATAAAAATATAGTAGCTAGAAGTTTAGTAAATACCCAAATTATAGCCCCAGTTAACGGAATAATAGCAAATAGTAGCTTGCAGGTAGGTAATTTTATTAATCCAGGGAGAGTATTATTTTTTGTTGTGCAGGATGAACAAATGTATGTAAAAGCTAATTTTAAAGAGACGCAAATTGCAAAATTGCAACCAAAGCAAAAAGTTAAATTACAGTTTAATTCTTTACCAAAAAAGATCATATACGGCAGAATACGTAATATATCACCAGCTACCGGCTCAAAATTTAGTCTAATTCCGACTGATAATGCAACTGGTAATTTTACTAAGATTGTTCAACGGATTCCTGTGCTAATAGATTTTAAGACTCCTAAAGATATTACTAGTAATTTGATACCAGGAATGTCTGCTATAGTTTCGGTCAGAACTAATTAACCCAAATTCGCAGAATCATTCGAGTATACCTCAATTAATTAATTTTTTGCTCGACGACTAAACCAGCTTTGCAAATAAGTTGCTGCAATATCGCTATTCTCTATTAATAATACGTTTTCGGCATTTCTATTATCAGCTGCATTGGTAAAATTAAAGCTACCGGTAATCACCTTACTTTTATCAATGATCATAACTTTGTTGTGAGCAATACCTGGTACTTTATCTATTGAAACATCAATACCAGCCCGTTTTAATTCATGCATTTTAGAATATCTATCGTGTAAATTACTACGATCCAATAATACCCTTATTTGAACACCGTTTTGCTTAGCTTTAATTAGTTGATCCACTATATTTTGCGAAGTTAAACCAAATGCTTGAACATAAATACTATCCTTAGCCTTGGATATTTCTTTTGCTATTAATGATCCGCAGCCGGATGGCGGGGTAAAACAAACATTTAAATTATCAGTTTCGGTATGAAAACTGTGCCAAGAAGCTGTTTCTCGTACCTCATTATATCCTATCCCGATAGTAATGCCGAGTAAGAACGATATTATTATGTGTAGATTAAGCTTTTTAGGTAGTTTTTTCATTTTCTTATACTATGCCGAAACCAAGACCTTAGCCCCCTTTAATTTTTGGAAATCATCACCAGCATGATAAGAAGAACGGGTTAATGGACCGGCGGAAACCATCAAAAACCCTTTAACCCTTGCTACTCTTTCAAAATATTTAAATTCTTCTAGGGGAACATATCTAGCAACTGCTGCATGGTTTTTGGTTGGCTGTAAATATTGTCCTATAGTTAGAAAATCAACTTTAGCTTCCCTTAAATCGTCCATTACTTGTATAATTTCATCGTTTGTTTCTCCAAGACCAACCATCATACCTGATTTAGTAAAAATCTCAGAGTCTAATTTTTTTACATTATGCAAAAGACTTAATGAATTATAGTATCTCGCTCCTGGTCTGATAGTTTTGTATAGAGAAGGCACTGTCTCTACATTATGATTATAAACGTCAGGTTTTGCTAATACCACTATTTCAGCTGCCCCATCTTTCTTAAGAAAATCTGGGGTTAGAACTTCAATTGTGGTATTAGGAGCAACTAGTCTTATTTCCTTTATACAATTGGCAAAATGCTCAGCCCCACCATCATCTAAGTCATCTCGATCAACTGAAGTAATTACCACATGTTCAAGCCCTAATTTCATTACGGCTTGTGCTAGTCTCTGTGGCTCATGAGGATCGAGTAAATCGGGACGACCAGTTTTAACATTACAAAATCTACAAGCACGAGTACAGACAGATCCTAAAATCATAACTGTAGCATGTTTTTTTGCCCAACATTCCCCTATATTAGGGCAAGCAGCTTCTTGACAAACTGTATTTAATTTTAAACTCTCAATTAGTTTTCTTGTATCATGATATTGATATGAATTTGGTGCTTTAACCTTTATCCAATCAGGTCTTTTAAGGGGTTGAGCTTCTTCTATCTTGATTATGTTTGACATATAATCCTGCTTTATTTATGACCTGCTTTTTTATGAATTTTATATTCAAATCATTTTAGTATATCATTAAACAAATTGTTTTATTGGTAGTTTAACTATATCTGTAAGGCTAGTGCTGTTATCACAGTTGTAAGATAATTTGGGTTCAATAGGAATCTTACAGATTAAAGGTATATTATATTCTTTGGCAAAATTTTCTCCACTATTACCGTTAAATATCTGAATTTTCTTTCCCGAACTTGGTTCAACTAGATAGCTCATATTTTCTATAATACCTAAAATTGGTAGGTTAAATTTTCTGTATAAATCAATCGATCTAACGACATCTATTGCAGCCATTTTTTGTGGAGTAGTTACTATTATTACTCCATCTAGTTGGTAATTTTCTAAAATACTTAAGTGAATATCACCAGTACCAGGAGGCATGTCAATAATTAAATAATCTAACTCCTGCCAATGGGTGAGAGATAATAGTTGATAAATGGTCTTGCTGGCCATTGGACCACGCCAAACAATAGCTGAATTATCCTTAATAAGAAATCCAATAGAAATAATTTCAATACCCCGCGATTTTAAAGGGGTCACTTTATTATACACTATTTCAGGTACACCACTAATACCAAATATTTGCGGAATTGACGGACCATAAATATCAGCATCCACTATTCCTACCTTGTATCCTTCAAGATTTAATTGCTCCGCTATCAATGCTGTTATAGTAGATTTACCAACTCCCCCTTTACCGGATGCCACCAATATTATCTTCTTTACTCCGTCAATGAAATGCTTAACTTTTGGATTAGTTGATTTTTTAGCTACACCTTTGCTACTAGTTAAAACTATAGTTATTTTCCCAATATTAGGTATTTCATTTAATTTATTAATAGCTTTAATTTTTATTTCATCGATTTCCTTGGAATCTTTACCAAGAATATCAATGGCAAACCCAATATTTTTATCCTTAATTATAATATTAGATATAATACTGACTAATTTTGTATTGTCACTAAAAGTGATATCTGAAATTTTATTTAGTATTTGTTGTTGGTTTATATCAATCATCGTTTTTAAGTAAAATGAAGCTCTTACCGTTAATAATCTTATTTTTCAACGCACATTAATCCATTTACCGGATCATTATTGCACGCTTTTTAACCCACCCATTTCGCCGATTTTAATAATGGACCATATAAATCTTCTTCCATACTAATGACAATGCTAAGTTTTTCTTCTTCCGATGGAGGTCTGTCAAGAAAGGTCAAACGGGGAGCATGCTTAATAATAGTGATAGGGGTTTGCTCATTGCCTTCTCCCATAACAAAAACAGCTGCTCCTGCTAATGAATCTAATATATTAATTTGTGTGACATTTAAAGATTGATTATAAATATCATGCTTACCAATATAGGAATATACGGGGCTAAAACCACACCAACCAAGAGCAATTCCAGTTACACCTCGTCTCATAATAGTTGTATGACTATCGGTTATAACAATTCCCAGATCGCGAATATTATGTTTATTGCGTAAATATTGCCAAATCCAATAGGCTGTTTTCTGAACATCTTGAGGATATAATACATAAACACCATCGACATTAGATTCATCAATACCAGCCAGAGGAAATTAGTAAGCCATTTTTATAGTTAAGTAAATATTATACCTATTTTCTTCTGTCTCTAATATTTGATCTGCCTCTTGTAGAATTAATGTATATTTATCAATATCACCTTTTTTAACAAACCTTCCCTCTAATACACTAATTACTTTTGAAGTTATAGCTACAACATCACCTTCTTTTAAATCTGCAATATACTGAGTCAATATAGTTTGTAATGACTCACCATATTGGATTTTATGAGTCTTAATGGCATGAATTTGCATATAACCCTTCCATCCCATCAAGAAATTGCCAGAGTAATTTAGCCCCCTTCACAGCTCCATAATGTACTTGTTTTTGTTCTATGCTATTAAGTTTGTTAATCAGCTTAATAAGTTCATTGGTATGCCATATATCAGTTTTTGCATGGACAACGAAAAATTCTAAGGTTCTTTGATTGTGAATATTATAATGTTTTTTCAGACCATCAATCTTGACTTTTGATACTGTTGGAGTTTGTCTTTCATAAGCATATAAGGCTCCAAGTCCAGTAGGATAATCTGTTTGAGTTAACTCAAAAAAACCATTAACCAATCTTTTTGTTGACTCAAATTTTGGATTCTTATCATCATCTCGATAACCCCCTAATCCTTCAATAAAACGTAACCATAGCTCCGGATGATTATTGTCCCCTTGTTCTTCATCAACCAAATTCTCTAATAAGACTTGTCTAGCCTGGATATCAACACATAAAGCGTGAATCTGACTGATATATCTAGGAAAAGCAGCAACATGATTATAATATTCTTGAGCATAAACGTTCAGTGTATTCTTGTCCAAGATACCATTATTCCAATCTTGATAAAATGGATGTTTAAGTAAAGACCATTTTTCCAATGTATCGTCCAAATTATTTATAAATTCCATGAAACCTCCTCAGGGTTTTTTAATAGATAAATTGTATAATCACTTGATTTCTTTAGAGTATATCTTGTCCATCTTCTGAAATACCGAATATCCAAATATACATCACCAGAATAGAATTTATGTATTTCTGTAAGGATAAAAGAAGAAATTAAATTATGTTCTAGAAATAAATGAGCTATTTGCCCCCCTCCGATCATAAAAATCTTATCGTTAGTTTTCGATTCTTTAAGATGTTCTAAACATTTTTGTAGAGAGGTAAAAACTTTAGTATCATTTAATTGTAAGTTGTTATCATTAGATAAAACAAAGGTCTGCCTGTCTATAAATAGTGTTTTCGGCATAGATTGATAAGTATTACGCCCCATAATAACTATACTATTGTGGGTAGTAGCTCTAAAATGCTTGATCTCACCTGGATAATACCATGGTAAGGCATTATTACAACCTATGACCCCATCTTTTGTTGCTGCCATGATTCCTATAATAGATCTAGATTGTTTGCTTATCATGCCATTACTCGTTATTAGATGAGTGATAGGCAACCAAAGCCTTCATATGATCTTTCACATTATGTACTCGTAAAAAGTCTACTTTATCTTTAATAGCCAAGGAAACTCCAATTGTTTCTATATCTCTAGCATAAACATGGGGTTCTTCAGAAAAAGCATGAATATATGATTTTCTAGAATGACCTATCATTATCAAAGAACCTAAGGTTTTAAGCTGATCTATACTTCTTAATATTTCAATATTTTGATAAGCCGTTTTGCCAAACCCTATACCAGGATCTAGAACTATATTCTCTAAAGTAAATCCAAGCTTAGTAAGTCTTTGTATAGCACACTTGCCCCATTGAATCATATAATCAATTGGCTTAACGTTTAAAGGTATAATCTGATTTTTGCTTGGTGGAACAGTAATAGAGTGCATAAGACAAAATTTGCAACCAGCTTTTGCTATAGCCCTTAATGTGTTATCATCAAATCCTCCACCAACATCATTAATCCATCTTATATGATATTTTTCTATAAGATTTACAGCAATAAAAGGATGTAGTGTATCAACACTTATATCGATCTTTTTATCAGCAATAATAGGCGCAAGCTCCCCTAACACTTCATCTAACTTAGCGTATTCAGATTCAATAGGTTGAATAGTTGCATTAGACCTTGTTGATTGAGCACCAATTTCAATAACGCTAGCTCCATCTTCTACAAGCTTTATCACTTGTTCTATAGCTCTATTTGTTTCATAAAAATTTCCGCCATCTGAAAAAGAATCCTTAGTTATATTAACGATTCCTACCAACCGAGGATTTAAAACAGAGCTTTTTATAAAAGAGTTCTCTATACTTGGTTGGAATTTCCACGGCTCTTTACCCATTAATGCTAATAGATGTTTGAGGAAATCACGATTTTCCAGTTTAGGATGGGGAATAATAATATCTTCTGTATTTATAATTAGATCGTTATAAAACAAAATATCTAAATCAATAATACGTGGAACCCATAGTTCATACTTTCTAGGACGTCCTATAGTTACTTCTATATTTTGCAATGATTGCAATAATTCTGTTGGTGATAAGTTTGTTTCTCCAGCAACTATCATATTTAAAAATGGCTTATCCCAGTCATCAGAAGCACTGCATGGTAAAATTGCCTTAGTTTCAAGGATTATAGAACATCTAATATTTGATAAACAATATTTCCTAATTAAGTTAACAGATTCCCATAAATTATCAAGGCGATTACCTAAATTTGATCCCAAGCTTATATAAATCATCACGCATCCTCATTAGACCTCTTGCGTAATTCTACTTCTGCTGGTAATTTGCGCGTCGATCCGGTACTCGAATCCTCACGTACATCTAAGTACGCTGCGGGTCGAGGTTCCGTGTCTCCTACAAATTCCCTAGCAGAAGCGAATTTCGCAAGAGGTCTATTAATAAAATTAATGTAATGCGTCCAACTAATACCCCCATGAATGTTGGGTACAGGAGGAGAAACTTTACGAGTCTCAATTTTAATTGATTGGATTAGATGTTGGAATGAATTTAAGTAATCAAAAATTGCCTTATAAATAGATTCTATCAAATGCTCAACAACATTAAAGCACTTTCCTTGACAAAAAACGGTAATTAACTCAACTATCTTAAGATAACAAACAACATCCTTTAGATTATCTGTATAAGCACCTTGAGGACACACCTTAAAACACAAGTCAATATTGAAACTAACCATTTGGGGATGAACCTTCTCTTCCTCAGTACATCCAAGATGAACCCAAATACGAAAATCTATAATAGAAAGCTTAAAAATATTTTTATTGAATATAACCTCATTTTACTGATTAAATGTATTATGAAAAAATTGTTCTGTCAACAGTTTTCCGGACAGTTAATACGAGACAATATTAACAGAAAGATTAACAGAAAGGAAGTACAAAAATGACTAATAGCAAACCAAAGGTTTATTCGACCGAATTTAAAGAATCAGCAGTCAAATTGGCAATTGGAGACTATTTAAAAGCATGGACAAAGCTAAATTTGAATTAGAAATCTACGCCAAATCATTGGACTTATATCTTTAAAATGTACTTTAAATTGGTAAATCTTAGTATTGTCAGACATATAAAAGCAATTTATCAGTTACTATAAAAAGCTAGGCATATTTTTTAGCAAAATTTAGCTTTGCCCATGCTTTTGAATGGTCTCTACTCCGTATCAACTACAGGTAACTGGAGTGGATTACTCGACTTTATTTTGGTTGTACATAATAATGATAAGGAGTTAATAGAGTATATTTATTATTTTTATAATATCTATGCAATATAGTAAAAGCTTCATAAATTAATTTTGGGAATTGGTATTACATCTAGACCTATTATTTTATTCTATAGTATAATTTCCTTCATCTTATTGTACAAGGCTACTGCATTGCAATATCTTCCACAATTTGTTCAAAGCAAACTTAACGATAAGAGGGTACTTATTCTATGCACGACTATTTCAGTCTAGCTCCAAAACTTACGCTATGTAAGGTTCTAAATAGCGTAAAGAGGGTGAACGTAACTGCTGTTGCATATAATGATCTAAAAGCCCTAACTTTATTTGATAAACCGTCTTACCTATTTTGTGTGCAGTTCTTTTTAGAAAAGCCCACACTAAAAATGCACAACTAATGTGATTACGCTGGATGCGTTGTTTTCTGCATTGGCATCGTTCTATACCGGTAAGTTGCTTGATTTCTCTATGCATGCTCTCAATTACCCAACGAAAGCCACACTCATCTTGTACGGCTTTAGAAGATTTTTGAGTTTTGTTATTGGTAACAATATAATCAACTCTGTTGGTAGAAACAGTAAGTTTAAACAAATTAACATGCTTATCTTTTGCAAAGCCCTTTATATGAATCTCCACTCCGCTCTTAATTTCCTCATCTGAAAACGTTAACTTGCTAACAGCTTTATAAGGCTTAGAAGAGGAAGTTTTAGTAACGTTTCTATTTGCTTTAATAGGAGCATAATAATATTTACCCAAGGAATCAACATGTTGCATAATTTTATGCGTAGCATACCATGTGTCAAAAAGCACAGTTTGAAAAGGAATCTTTTTGCTATACACAGCATTATTTAACATATTTAATAGGTGTTCTACTTTTGTCGCTCCATCATGTTCGGGCGAAAAAATTCGGTAATCTATTACCCAAAACTTATTAATATCCGGATTATAATATACCAAACTTACTACTCCTATACCAGTAGTAATACCACCTGTAGCCCCACTGTACTGTGATCTAGCAATTTCTATTTTCTTGGTATTTCTTTTATTTAACACCGTATCATCAAATATTGTATATCCGTTAGGCGATAAAATAACATCATCCTTAATATGTTCCCATAACAAAGAAGGTGTATATTTTTCATTTTTTAAAAATCTATTAATAACATCATGGCTACATTTTTTGGCATGTTCAGCATAGTAGGTCAAACTATAATTCTTTTGACTCACTATTAGAAATTGACAGTAATCTGTCCTATTAACTGGTATTGCTTGCAATTTTATCCTCTTGGCATTTGTAAATTATACTCAACATAATGTACCATTTTTTTTCTCATAGCGTAAGTTTTGGCTCTTATCAAGTCACCCTCTTATAACTACTTCATAATATGTTTTTAAGATATAAGAACCTATAATTAGATATATCTAGCAAAAAATAATCATTTCGTTTGACTTTTCTTGTATATATCTGTATAAGTCCACTGACTTATAATGATAATAAAACAGTATGGATAAAGTGAAAGATAATAGTTATTTCTCAGAAATAAGAAGAGTGGTTTGGCCAATTGAAGGGCATGAAAATAAGAAATTCTTGCCTATGGCTGCCATGATGTTTTGCATTTTGCTTAACTATTCCACTCTTAGATCGATAAAAGATGGTTTTGTGGTAACAGCCATTGGTCCTGAAGCAATAAGTTTTGTAAAAACCTATGTAGTTTTACCAATGGCAATACTATTTATGGTTGCTTATGTAAAACTTTGTGATCTTTTAAAAGCAGAAAATGTTTTTTACACTGTGACCGGTTTTTTCCTAGCATATTTTGTATTGTTTACTTTTGTATTATACCCATACCCAGAGTTGGTGCATCCTAATCCTGAAACAATTGATACATTAAGTAATGCATATCCGAATTTCAAGTGGTTTATTAGGGTAGTTGGTAAATGGAGTTTTGCCATATTTTATGCTATATCCGAACTTTGGGGAAGTATGATGCTTAGCTTATTATTTTGGCAGTTTGCTAACCAAATTACTAAGACTGAAGAGGCAAAACGCTTTTATTCTATGTTTGGTATGTTAGCGAATTTATCTTTACCAGTTACTGCATTAATACTTGGCTATTTTTTAAGCAAAGAAACTCAAATAGTTTCAGAACATTTAAAATTTATTCCGCTGCTTCTTATTATGATGGGTAGTGCTGTAGTCATCATGTTATTGTATAGATGGATGAATCGACATGTTTTAACCGATCCCACTTTATATGATCCAACAAGTAAAGCTAGTAATAAGAAAAGCAAGGTTAAGCTATCTCTTATAGAAAGCTTTAACATGATTTTTAGCTCAAAATATTTAGGGCTTATTGCTTTACTAATTCTATGCTATGGGGTATCAGTGAATCTTGTAGAAGGTGTATGGAAGTCAAAAATTCAGCAGCTATATCCAACTAAAGAAGAGTATACCATGTATATGGGGCAATTTCAGGCTTGGCAAGGTGTGACAGCTATATTCTTCATGATTGTTGGTTCTAACATTTTAAGAAGGGTTTCTTGGTTTACTGCCGCTATGATTACTCCTTTGATGATGTTAATTACCGGGATTGCTTTTTTTGCTTTTATTTTCTTTGATAGCACTATCGCAATGTATGTTACTGGTCTATTCGCTTCTGGACCTTTGGCAGTGGCAGTAATGATTGGAATGGTTCAAAATATTTTAAGCAAGGCAACAAAATACTCACTATTTGATGCTACCAAGAATATGGCATATATCCCTCTTGATAAGGATCTTAGAACAAAAGGTCAAGCAGCAGTAGAGGTTATAGGTGGCAGGTTCGGTAAGTCTGGTGGGGGTATCATCCAGTCAACGTTCTTTATTTTGCTTCCTACTTTTACTTTTGTTGAGGCTACGCCTTATTTTGCTAGTATATTTTTTGTTATCGTAATATTGTGGCTATATGCAATTAAAGGACTTAATAAGGAATATCAAGCTCAGATATCTGATGTCAAATCCGAAAGTTAGTTGTAACGAAATTAGATTTATGGGACTACAACGCGAATTTGGGATAAGAATTTGTCAATTCTTATCCCAAATTGGGGTACAATAGGTCTGTTCATGCGGCTAGATAGCTCAGTTGGTAGAGCAAAGGACTGAAAATCCTTGTGTCGCCGGTTCGATCCCGGCTCTAGCCACCATCTCTATGATAAATCTCTTATACTATACTTCTAGATTGTATAATAACTATTATACAATAATGAACAATATTCTGAAATACAAATTATTGTAAGAAAACTTGAGTATTTTCTAACTGGCGTTTATACTGTTGCCATTATTTTATAAAATTAAATAACCATGATAAACTCACGTTTTTATAAAAAATCTGCTCCTTATAAATTATCAGAAATTGTAAAATTAATAGGTGCTGAGATAGTATACTCAAATGATTTGTTAATCCATAATGTTAAGTCATTAGAAGAGGCTGATGTTGGTGATATAAGTTTTTTAATTCATAACAAATATATTATTCAATTCCAAAACACTAAAGCTTCATGCTGCATAGTCCCAGAGGATTTTTCGCACGAATCTAATAATGGAACAATTTTATTAAAAACAAAAAATCCATATTTTGCTTATGCAAAATTAGTAGATTTATTTTATAGTAAAGCAAAAACTTATCCTAACAAAATTATGCCTTCTAGCTATATTGCAGATTCTGCTATTATAGGAAAGAATTGTTATATAGGACATAATGTAGTTATTGAAGAACATGTGATAATAGGTGATGATTGTGTTATAGAATCTGGGACGAGTATAGATTTTGGAGTAGTAATAGGTAATAGAGCCTTAATATACTCAAATGTTTCAGTAAGTTACAGTATAATAGGTGATGATGTGGTAATATTAGCGGGAGCAAGAATTGGACAAGATGGATTCGGTTTTGCAACAGATAAAGGAATTCATAAGAAAATTTTGCACACTGGTATGGTAAAAATAGGTAATAATGTTGAAATAGGTAGTAATACTACTATTGATAGAGGATCGATAAATTATACAATAATAGAAGATTTTTGTAGAATAGATAACTTAGTGCAGATAGGACATAATGCTATAATAGGACGGGGGTCAGTTATTGTTGCCCAAGTAGGTATAGCAGGTAGTACTAAGGTAGGAGCATATTGTGCTTTAGGGGGGCAGTCAGGCATATCCGGACATATAGTATTAGGCGATAAAGTCCAAGTAGCAGCCAAATCTGGCGTGATAAAAGATGTTGCACTAGGAGCTACAGTTGGTGGATATCCTGCAGTACCAATTAGGGATTGGCATAAACAATCAGTAATTATGAAGCAACTTGTAAACAAAAAAATGAGTTTAGATAACTAAAAAATCTATGTTTGAAGAATTTAAGATAATAGCATGTCGTCCTTTAAATGATTACAAGCTTGATTTAAGATTTGCTGACCTAAAAATGAAATAGCTTACAGATAAGAAAGAGGAATGTATATAATGACAATTAATATTATAGAAATAATGGAAATGCTACCTCATCGTTATCCATTTTTATTAATAGATAGGGTGCTAGAATTTAAGCTTAATGAGTCTATTGTTGGTATCAAGAATGTCACTTTTAACGAGCCGCAATTTACTGGTCATTTTCCTACAAAACCAGTAATGCCTGGTGTGCTAATTATTGAGGCTATGGCTCAATTATCTGCTATTTTAGTAGCCAAATCAATGGACTTCAAAGATAAAGATGTTTTCTTTATGACTATTGAAGAGGCAAAATTTCGTAAAGTTGTTGAGCCAGGTGATACATTACATATTTATGCTAAAATAGAACAAAATAGAGGCTCTGTTTGGAAATTTTCAAGTAACAGCAAAGTTAATGATCATATAGTTGCAGAGAGCAAATTTACTGCAATGGTTAAAAATAGGAATTAACAATGACTTTATCAGCTATACACGCAACTGCCATAATAGATACAAAGGCTTCGATTGGTGAAAATGTCAAAATTGGTCCTTTTTGTACTGTTGGGCCGGATGTAATTTTGGCGGATAATATTGAGTTAAAATCGCACGTAGTTATAGAGGGCAAAACAAAAATTGGTGCTAATACAGTTATATATCCATTTGCTTCTATTGGTCAGCCCCCTCAAATACTTAAATATGGGGGGGAAGAGTCAGAGGTTATCATAGGTAATAATAATACTATTAGAGAATATGTAACTATTCAAGCCGGTAGTAAAGGTGGTGGTATGGTTACCTCTGTAGGTAATAATTGTTTATTGATGGTTGGAGTGCATATAGCACATGATTGTATTGTGGGTAATAATGTAATTCTTGCTAACTATGTTAGCCTAGCTGGTCACGTTAAAGTTGATGATTATGCCATTATAGGAGGGCTTTCTGCTGTTCTGCAATTCGTACGTATAGGACAACATTCGATGGTGGGTGGTATGTCTGCGGTGAGCAAAGATGTGATTCCATTTGGGCTAGCTACAAATGAAAGGGCATTTCTTGAAGGAATAAACTTAGTTGGGATGAAAAGACGTGGCTTTGATAATCAGGAAACGCTTGATACTATAAAAGCCGTAGATGAGATTTTTATTGGCGAAGGTATTTTTACTGATAGAATTGAGATAGTTTTAAAGCAATATAAAGGTAATCCTATTGTAGAACAAATTATCACTTTTATAAAACAGGATATTAGTAGAGCATTTTGCCAGCCAAGACAAGTTGAACATGATAAGGTAAGTAAGTAAAATGTTGCAAATATACCCTTTAAAGCAAAAGAGTATAGTTGGAATTATAGCAGGAAATGGCTTATTGCCAATTTCACTCGCCAATAGTTTCATTAAGCAAGGCGGGCAATGTTATATCGCATCTTTGGAGGGAGAAGCAAATCCGGTATTGTATCAGGATTTTACCCACCAATTTTTTAAAATCGGTATGGTTAAGCCAATAATTGAATATTTTCGTAAGTATGATGTAAAAAATATAATTCTTGCTGGTAGTGTAAATCGTCCTAATTTGCGATCAATTAAAGTAGATTTAATGGGATCAAGGTTACTTGCACGCATATTGAAACAAAAATTTTTAGGAGATGATAAACTTCTTGGTATAGTAACAGATTTCCTAGAAGAAAAAGGGTTTAAAGTAGTTTCTAGTTATGAAATATTAAGAACAAATAATGATGTTATGACCATAGCTGTTCCATCTAGAATAGATAATACAGATATCGAACTGGGGATAAAGCTATTAGATAGTATCGGATATCTTGATGTAGGACAGTCAGTAATTGTTGATAATGGGTATATTATAGGTATTGAAGCGGCTGAGGGTACAGATAATTTAATAGAAAGATGTTCATATTTACGTAAAAATTCTACAGGTGGTGTACTTATTAAAATGATGAAGAAAGGTCAAGATACTAGAATTGATATACCTACAATAGGAGCAAAGACAATAAGTAACTTAGCTAATTATGCTTATAAAGGGTTAGCCATACAAAAAGATAAAGTGATTATTCTAGAGATAGAAAGAACTATTGAACTCGCTAATGAATGCGGACTTTTTATTAAACTTATTTAGTGTATCTAAAGAATTAGGGTAATAAATTTTATCTTACAACCCCTACTATAAAATTGTAGTAACTGATTTTCTTGACAAAACAGTACAAAAAATTCAGAATAAAATTCTTTTGCGTATAAATGATAATTTCTAGGCTATTATACCAAATTTTATTGATCTTTGAAACATCTTCTTCAAATTATTTGAGTAATATTACTTAGTGCTATGAGAAATTCATGCTAAAATAAAAAAAAATTTTTCCAAGAAACATGAGACCTATTACAAAATTCACTTATGTGTAAGGATTTGAAGAGTCTGTAGAAAAATATATTACTTTATGACAGCCAATGTACTAGTAGTTGATGATATAGAATCAAATGTTAAATTACTGGAAGCTAAACTTTTAGGAGAATATTACACAGTCTTTACTGCCAATAACGGCAAAGATGCATTGGATGTTCTTGCCCTTAATAGAATTGATATTGTATTACTTGACGCCATGATGCCTAATATAGATGGATTTGAAATCTGTAAACGAATTAAGTCTAATCCTTACACTATTCATATACCAGTGATTATGGTTACGGCTCTTTCTGATACTGAGGATCGCATAAAAGGTCTTGAAGCTGGAGCTGATGAATTCTTAACAAAACCTATTGATGACACTGCTCTTTTTGCAAGGGTACGATCTCTTGCTAGAATGAAGGCGGTTATTGATGAACTCAAGCTTAGAAACACTACTAATGCTGAATTAGGTGGTGACGTTATAGAGGTAAAAGATAATTTTTCAGATAGTAAAATACTTTTAGTTAACGATGATATAGTGCAGGCAAGAAACATAAATAAAATGCTTCTAAGCCTTACCCCCAATATCAAAATAATATCTGATATTAATGAATTGGAGAAAGATAGCGAATATACCCCGGATTTAGTAATTATCAGCTGCCAATTAGAGCAAGGAGATCCTTTAAGAATAAGCGTGATGCTACGGTCTGATGCTAAATTCCATGATACGGTACTCATATTACAAGCTGAAGAAGAAAATACATCGATAGTTATCAAAGGTTTAGAGCTGGGTATTAATGATTATTTTACATACCCAGTAGACAAAAACGAGCTATTAGCTAGAATCAGAACTCAATTGAAAAGAAAACATTACCAAGATACTTTACGCAATGATTTAGAGTTAAGCGTAAATTTGTCGATCAAAGATGGTTTGACAGGCATATTTAATCGTCATTATTTTGATACACACATAAAGCAAATGGTAAAAAAATCTACTGATAGTAAAAGACCTTTATGCTTACTTATGTGTGATATTGATCATTTTAAGCAAGTTAATGACACTTATGGTCATCAAGCAGGAGACATAGTGCTAAAAACCATTGCTAATGTTCTGAAGAGTATTTTTAGGGTTACAGACTTGGTTGCTAGATATGGCGGAGAGGAATTTGCTATCCTTTTAAATGACATAACGATTGACGAAGCTATGTATATAGCGCAGCGGGCAAGAACAAGAGTGGAGTCTATCGATTTTAAAGTTAAAACACAAAAAGACCCTATTAAGAAAACTATCTCCATAGGAGTAACTGAATACAAAATTGGGGAATCTATTAGTGATTTTATAGAACGTACCGATAAAGCTCTGTATCAAGCAAAGGAGGACGGAAGAAATAAAGTGATAAGAATAATTTAGATACACAAATGAAAACTAATCAGGTATACTAGACTTATTAGACCTCTTTCGAAACTCGCTTATGCTGAGGGATTTGAAGGAGACGCTTCACCTCGAACCACAGCGTACTCTAATTCCGTTACGGATTCGAGTACCGCATCGACGTGCAAATTATCAGCAGAAGTAGAGTCTCGAAAAAGGTCTATTGTAAAATTAGCTTATGAGAAGGTAGTTCTTAAAGAAGTCTACCTTTCATATAAAAACCTAAAATCATGAAAAATGAAACTATTTGTAAATGTTATCGTGAATTGCCATATAGGCCAAGTGTAGGCATGATGATAATAGATAGTGCTAATAGAGTATTTGTTGGTAAAAGAATAGATACCAAAATATCAGCTTGGCAAATGCCTCAAGGTGGTATAGATCTAGGAGAAACACCTAGTGTTGCTGCCCTTAGAGAAATGTTCGAAGAGATAGGTTGTAATAAAGGTTATATTATTGCAGAAAGCAAATATTGGTATAGTTATGATGTACCTAAAATTTTAATACCTAAATTATGGGGTGGTAATTTCCGAGGTCAAAAACAAAAATGGTTTCTAATTAGGTTTACCGGTACTAACGAAGATATTAATATTAATACTCATAACCCAGAGTTTGAGGAATGGCGTTGGGCTAAGTTTGATGAGTTATTATCAATTATAATTCCCTTTAAACGCAAGCTTTATAAAGCTGTAGTTAAGGAATTCGCCCCTATCGTTCATGATATAGTCAATTGATGAGAATTTGGTGATGTCGTCGATCGCTCGCCTATTATCTATAGGCTTCGCTCCATCGTTCCTGCTATCCAATTCTCCTGAATTGACTATAGTCGTTCTTTTTAGTTGTTCTTTGAAATGTGCTGAACTCTTTTACTCATAGTAAAATTACCAAATTTTAGATTGTCGATTGATGATTGTTCTAAAGCATGAACTAATAACATACCATTTGATATGTTAAGTGTTACAGTTCCTGGTGTAAGAGTAATAGAATTACCATATATTACAAGACTTGTATCGTTTTTTTGTTCTGAATTAATCCACTCAAAGACTGGCTGTAGATTAAGATTTCTACGCCATATAATCTTCATTACTCCTAAGCTAGATACAACTATTTCTTTAATTAACCAAATAAAATATAATATAGAACGATAATTTAAATAGATCCTATCAGGGATCAAATTGAGTTTTATTGCCACAAGATAAGATATACTGGGGATAATCAAGAAAACCAACAATGCAAAAATATCATTAGGTACTCCTGTTAGACCAAACAACACCAATAACAAAGTAATTAAAGTAAAGATTTTAGTGTGCATCATACTTTCCTCCACCTTTAACAGTTGATGTAAACGGTAGAAAGATCATTACCACAAAAAATAATGCACTTATAATACCAAAAATGCTATTTATCGCAATTACAAATGCTTCCTTATTTATATTACTGGCTAACCAAAAATACGAAGCCTTTTCTGGATCAACCACTTTACCATCCAATAATTGTCCTAGAAATTGTAATTTCATTAGAATAGAGGGTGAAGTGGAAGAAATATTCTCATTTAAATATTGGCTAAAAATCTTAGTTTTATCTGTAATAAGGGTGCTAATAATCGCAAGACCAACAGCTCCTCCAAGATTACGAGTAAGATTATATAACCCACTAGCATTCCCCACCTTGTCTTTACTCATACTGCCTAAAGCAATATTATTAGTAGGTAAAAAGCAAAACATCATCGCCAGTCCCTTAATAAATTGTGGTAAAAAAAATTCGGCAAATTTAGCATCTGCTGTTAAAAAACTATTTAGGTAGCAACCTAAACTAAACGTAGCTAGACCGATAGCCAAAATAATTCTTAAATCTAATCCAGAACCAAGCATTTTTCCTGCAAGTGGAGCTGACAGAAATTGTGCCATACCAGTAACCATCATGGTGAAACCAATTTGTACAGTATTAAAACCAGCTATTGTAAATAAAAATAAAGGTAATAAATAGACTGCACCATACAATCCTATACCTATGACAAAAGAGTAGATACAACCAAAGGTAAAATTTTTGTTAGCAAAAGTTGTTAAATCTAAGATTGGATTAATAAATGTCAGTTCTCTAATAACTAGCATAATAAATCCAACAACAATTAGTATGATAAGGAATAATATCAAATTATCTTCTATCCAGCCTTTCTTATTTCCTTCTTCTAAAACATATTGCAAAGAAGCAAGAGTAACAGTCAATAAAATAATGCCAACAAAATCAAAATTCTTGAGTAAATTGTAATTAGGTTGATCAAAATCAGCGTATAAATATACGACCACACAAACAAAAATACCAGGTATTACATTGAGTAAAAACATAAAATGCCAAGATAAGTTTTCAGTAATGTAACCACCAAGTGTTGGGGCTATTGTTACGACTAATCCTACTATCACAGTAACTACTGGGCGTTTTGAGGCAGGAAAAATTATAAATACTGTACTAAAGACAATTGGTATCATTGCTCCACCAAAAAATCCTTGTAAAGCTCTAAAAATAATCATTGTTTCTATATTGCTGGCTAGCGAACATAGAATACTCATAACGGTAAAACCAAGAGCAGCAATAAAATAAGAAATTCTAGTGGAGAGAAGCTTGGCTGTAAAACCGGTTATTGGTATTATAATCACTTCTGCTATAAGATATGATGTTTGAACCCAAGATAATTCATCACTAGAAGCAGAAAGACCGGCTGCAATAACTGATAAAGAACTGGCAACAATTTGAATATCCAACACTGCCATAAACATTCCTACTATCATTGCAAAGAATGCAAGTAACTGCTTATTTGATAGTGGGGGAGGGTCAAGATCTTGTTGCATAGAAAATGAAACCTAATTATAGCATATCACTTATATCACAAAAGTAACAATCTTACAAGCAAATATCCTCAAAAAATATATATTTGATAAAATTATTTAGTAGTATCTAATAGAATAAACTATAATAACTTATGTATTTAAATAGCGGGTTAGTTACATATGTCCAAGAAAAAATCTAATGATTTGAGTAAGAAAATACAAAATATTAATGAAAAATTTGAGAAAACACTTGGCGAGTTAGATAAGACATTGTTGGAATCCGAGATGGTGACAGGTATGATTAATGACTCATTAGATAGAATGGCTGGTTCTGTTTCTTCTTCGGAAGCAGATAAGTTGATGGAAGAAATACAATCTGAAGTTAATTTAGATAATAAATATGCTGAATTAGGTAAACGAAAAGATCGAGAAATAGAAGCTAGACTTAATAAATTAAAAAAAGATCCAACTCCAACTGTGGAAGGTCCAATTCCAACTGTAGACGATTTGCGAGAAACACTGAAAAAATTAAAAGAAGATGAGAAAAAAATACTTCAGTCAACAAAACCGATAAGTAAAGTAGTCCCACGCTCAAGGAATAATAATTTAGCAGCTAATTCTCGTAAGGTACAGGAGCAGAACCCATCTAAACCGAAAATTAACAATAATAATAAACAACCCGATGTTCCAAAGGAAAACGCTATTTTGGATGATATAAAGCCGGAAAAAAGCTGGTTTGCAAAGATTATAGATAAGGTTGTTGATATTGTTAAAGAACTCTTGAACAATTCACAAAATCAAGATACTCCATCTCCTAAACAACAAAATATACAGGAGTTTAGGCAGAGAAGACAAGAAATATTAGCACCAGTAATACAGGCACAAAAGAAAGCAAAATTATTAAAAGAAGAACAAAAAACAAGCAGAGAAGTTAGGGTAAAAAGACTAAGGCGTAATTTAGCAGAGCATGATACTCATAAACCTTTGCGTTCTAGTACTTCATCTATTACTTCACCACCTAGTACTCCTCTAGTAAAACCACCAGTAAATAAGAATAGGGGTGGTAGATGAGTCACATAGAATGTTGATTATGGTTATCTATAGAATTACTTCTCTGCAGTTTTTTCCGATGAAGAAAGCGTTCTTCTTCTTGTAATAAATTTGGTGCAGATTTACTTTTCCGTAACTGTGCTATAACCTCAGGTGTTACGATCTCTTTAGCAGATTTTTTAGCAGCCTCCATAGCTTTCGTTAATGGGCTATAATCTCTTATTACCTTAGGTTGTTTATAAAAAGGATTATGTGTCCTACCTATATCTTTTAAAAGGCTTAGTGTACCTTTTGCAGCTGCTGTCAGTATATTATTACTTTTATTCTTTTCTTTAGTTTCAGGTTCAGTTGCTTTTTCATTAGGTTTTTCTTCAAACTTATTGACTGCTGTATGAAGTGTAGCTCGTTTTTGCTCATCGGTTAACTTGTTATAATTTTTGTCAAACATCAGTTCAGTTAAAGCTTGTTGATATATATCAAATTTATTTTGTTTTTGCTCATCGGTTAACTTAAAATAATCCTTATCTTGTATTAATTCAGCCAAAGCTGCAGTTTGGATATGTTGTTTTTGGGTGATCTCACGTAACTCTCGTAAATTCCTATAATAGGCGACATCATCCTTATGGAGTTCATCATTAATATTGATTTTAAATGCTGTAGTAAGGTTAGCTGAGTTCTTTTCAGTTACACCTGAGCCAATTATAGAAATAGCTGAAAGTGTACCACTTTTTAGTGCTGTAAGAATCTTAACAGGATTCCCACTAGTAGCAGCAGTTATGTTAGATGCTAAATTAGCGGCATTTTGAAGATTATCAACTATAAATTTGCTTGCACTAAATGCCATTTCTACTTTAGGATCTACATAGTAGTAATGTTTATCTTTGTCATTTGGAACATGATTATTTGGGACATGTAATTTATTTTCTAATGCCTTGGCTAATTTGGGATCGAGTAGTAGTAAGTATTGTTGCTTGTCTATGTCCCCTCTATTTTGCATCAATAGGTCATTTTCTTGGGCAAGTTTACGGAGTCTTCTTGTTTTGATAACATCAACTACTATTTCGCTAGTTACTCCAACTAATGCTATTGTAGCTGCGGCCAAGGCTACTGGAGGGGAAACCCCGGCTAGTGTTACTATTGCAAGTGCAATTGTAACAGTACGACCTATAGCACTACCAAATAGCACCTTAGCCAATTTTGTATCTAACAGCCACTCTATACTCTTGAAAGGTCTCGTACTCCTTGTCCAATCCCAAGCAGCTTTAATTTTATTTAAAAATCTCTTAAATTTTGATTCTGTCTTTGGTTCTGTACTTTCCTGTTCTAAAGATTTTGCAAATTCATCTGAAATTTTAACTTCATTTGTTTTAACCGATTTTAATCTTTCACTTTTCTCTTGCTCAATTATATGTAAATCATCTTTACTTTTTACAGATTTTTGAGAGGGAGTACGTTTTAACTTATTTTCACGTTCAAGCTCCATATCATCAAAGCTTTTGGAAAGCTCTGCTTTTCTTTGCTTGGGTTGCACTGTTTGATTGTCCAACGTATTAGCTATTTCTATCTCTTTAGGCACAGTTGTAGTACTATCTATCTCAGAACTTTCAAGGTTTTCAAACGGCGTAGATTCTTTTTTGTCATCTGTCATAATATATAACCTATTGGTATTAGACTCTTATCATATTTAATCTTAAAAGAGAGTCTAACAGCAAATTATACAAGGTTAAAGACTAATTTTATAATAAATAAAATTAGTCAGCAATGATTGCTATATATTCTAGTAGCAATTCTACCACAAACCTAGTGTTTTCCACCACATACCGCCTATAAAAATCCATATAATGCCATATACTAGACTCAAAACTAAACCAAGATACCACCATGTTCTGATCTTCATATATCCTGTCTCAAAATATATTGGAGCACTACTGAGTCCATAATGAGTAAGACCCGAAGATAATATTGATAAAAAACTAAGTAGCAATGCAGATAGTAAACTAGGCATTTTAGCATGTATAAATAACGCTAGAAAAGTAGGAAAAAGTATAGCAATATGGGTTGTAGTACTGGCAAAAAAGTAATGTATATAAAAATATATTATAGAAAGTATAATTATACCAATCATTGGAGAGAAAAAACTTAATAAATTGTCTCTAAGTTTATCACTAACCCATGATATTAAACCAAAATCAGACAAAAAACTTGAAATCATAACTAAAGTGCCATACCAAATAAAGGTATGCCATGCCCCTTTATCTGCAAGAGTATCTTCAAACTTAATTACTTTGCATAATAATAAAATACATACGCCCAACAGTGCAACTGTAGTAGCTGATAATCCCCATTTGCTGCCAAGCATCCATAAAAAAATTAGAATTACAAAAGTCATTAGCATAATAATCTCTTGCAATGATATATCACCTATTTCTTGCAATTTTGCCTTAGCTATTTGTATAGCAGATGGATCGTATTTAATTGAGGGTGGATGTAAATAATAAATAATAAGAGGCATGACAGCAAGAGAAATTACGCCTGGCACTATAGCTGCTATTGCCCAATCACTCCATGAAATTATAATCCCAGCATCAGCTGCAAACTTAACAGCTAAAGGATTAGCGGCCATAGAGGTAATAAACATAGCACTAGTTATCACATTTGATTGAAAGACTACTTTCATGAGAAATCCACCGTTTGAAACGGATGTTTTGTAATTTGTTTTATCAGAGTAAGCGGTGCAGAGTGACTGAGCGATAGGAAAAATTATCCCTCCTCCCCTAGCACATACACTAGGAATAAAAGGTGCAAGTATAAAATCAACAATTACTAGAGCATATGAAAGACCAAGGGTACTTTGTCCGACAAGTAGAATGATGTGATAAGCTATCCGTTCCCCACAGCCTGTTTTTATAAAACCCTGAGCAATAAAAAAAGCAAACAGCACCAGCCATATAATGCTATGACTAAACCCGGATAGACTTTGTTCTAAGGAAAGGGTTTGCGTCAGAATACAACAGAGTATGCTAAATAAGGCTATAGCACCCATAGGTAAAGGATTAAGAATTATAGCTGCAATAGTGGTAATAAATATAATAGAAAGATGCCACACCTTAACATCAAGTCCTTCAGGGGCCGGTATATACCATATTACACAAGCTAAAATAACAAGCATTAGAATAGGTAAATTTTTGTTCCAATTACACATATTAAGCATAATAAATTTATTTCAAGATCGAGTAAGGTGAGTGGGGTTTTCGTATCAATTGATAATGCGTGTAGTCCGCTCGCTAGTTCATCTGCTAAAAGATTGTGAATTATTTTATGCTGTTCTAGCAAACTTTTTCCTATAAAAACTGCTGTAAAAATTTTGATCTTAAGATGACTTTCAGTAATGCCACCATTATGGCTGGCATGTTTGTAACTTTCGTCAACTATTTCGCAATAATGTGGTTTTAACACATCTAGTTTTCTTTTTATTCTATTTATTTTGGTCATAGTTATATATATATAAAACTTTTACTTGTATCAAGTCTACTAGGATTTTAGTATTTAGCAAATATTATTATTTAGTTGGTTATGGCAAAATTAGATACAAAAATTAGAAATTTGCAATCTGAGCTTGATAAAGCCGGGCATGGGTATTGTATCTCTTTTAAGTTATTAAATTACGACGAATTGAATGCTATGATGGGAGGAGATATTTATATAATTGACAAATTTAATAAAATTATTTCTGAAGTTTGTAATAAATTAATTACTGCTCCTTCTATATCAGTTTATAAACAAATTGAGCATGATAGAATATTGTTGCTTTTACCCACACTAGACCAAAATCTAGTTAAGGAAGTTGTCCTAAAAATATATTTATTATCTCAACTTTATGTCGATGATCTATTACCTGCAGTTTATATGAATTGCAGTAGTGCTAGCATAGAGTTTCCCAAATTTACCAATAAAGCTGAAGAAGTATATAATCTATTAAATTGGCTAGGTTCTTATCAAGGTGACCAAAGTTATTATCGTGAGTATGATAAATATTATAATATAGAGTGTGTTAAAGAGTCTAATAAGCAGCTGAATCTCTTAAGAAAAGCTTTATTAAACAAAACAATGGTTTTTGCTTATCAGCCAGTTATTGACCGTAAAACAATGAAAATTCATTACTATGAATGTTTACTAAGGATTCCTGACACAAATAACAATCTATTTTCTGTAGGAGCAATAATTCTAGAAGCTGAAAAGAAAGGTTTAATTTTTATAATAGATCAAATAGTGCTAGAAATGGCAATCAAAGAACTAGACGCTAACCCTAGCTTAGTGCTTGCAGTTAACATTTCAAATATTGGTATATTAGATGCTTCTCTCCTAGAGATAGCAGAAAAACTATTACAAACATATGATGTTTCAGGAAGGTTAATTATTGAGATTACTGAGACTACCCTTAATCAACATTACCAACAAATAAAATCCTTTATGCACAGACTAAGAAAATACGGTTGTAAATTTGCTTTGGATGATTTTGGAGCTGGGTTTACTTCATTTAAACAATTACAAAATCTACCGATAGATATTATTAAAATTGATGGTAGTTACGTACGTAACATCACTAGCGATATACAAAGTCAAGATTTCATTAAACGATTAATTAAAATTTCTGAGAATTTAGGCGTTCAAACTGTAGCAGAATTTGTTGAAAATGGGGAGATAGCCAATTTTTTAATCAACTTAAAAGTTGATAATATGCAAGGCGATTTCTTCTCACCGGCATCGGTTAACAGAATAAATAATCATCAGAACGATGCCCCCACAACTGTTGAAAGTTAGAAAAGGGAGCGGTTTTAAAGCTCATCATGGCAATTTAAAAGTTGCAGAAAAATAACCAAGGTCATTGCAAGGAGGCGATGGAATCGCCTCCTTGCAATGATGGTTAAGGAAAAACTTGATTATCGAGTTCTACACCTGATTGTTAAAATATAATACTCCATTCAATATGTGATTTTAATAATTAAAATCACATATTGAATAATGAAAAAAGTTAAAATGCACCCGCAGAATTACTTCAAGAGTGCATTTTTCCTTATGACAAAACCAGTTCTATAGAAGAATTATTAATTCTTCTAACAAACTGTTCTAATAGTTTGTTTATGTTTTTACATAATGCGTAGCATTTTGTTTGGTGCTTATATCGAACTTAGGTTATTATAATATACTCTTCTGCTTTGAAGAATTGGTTTTTGCAAATAATTGCGGGGATTTCGCGTACTTATGTACTTCATGTACTGATTGCGTTCGCTCACCCTTGGTTAATATTATGGTTCAATTTGTTACCTTATCAGGCTTTTCAGAATATGAAGACACAGTAAAGTTGATGGAAGATAAGGTTACAAGTTTAATCAATAAATCTTCACAAGAGATTGTTTATTTAGTTGAATATAAGGATATTTATACCGCAGGTACTAGTTTTAAGGCAAATGAATTATTAAATCCTAGAGATATACCGGTAATTTATACTGGTAGGGGGGGGAAGTTTACCTACCACGGTAGCGGACAAAGAGTAATATACCCCCTTCTTGATTTAGCCTCAGAACGAAGGCAAAAGGATTTAAAACTATATATTAAACTATTAGAAGAATGGATTATAAATAGCCTTTTATATTTTGGGATTAAAGCTTTTACTATAAGTGGTATAGTGGGAATATGGGTAAAAGAAAAAGGTGTACCCGCAAAGATTGCATCAATAGGTATTAGAGTTAAAAAATGGGTTACATATCATGGTGTTGCTGTAAATATTTCAACAAATCTTGATATGTTCTCTGGAATTGTTGCTTGTGGGTTAAAGGATATGCCTGTAACCTCGTTAAAGAAACTCGGTGTTGATGTAACATTCGAGCAATTTGATGAAGTTATTAAGGATAAGTTCTTTGAGGTTTTAGGTAGAAAATGAGAATATTCAGTATATACTCAAATGACTTGAAGAATATATTCCTATGAGTTCAATTTATCATATACTTGATAAGGTTCCTGCTATTTATCCTGAAGACATGCAGATAGAATATGAACAATTAGCTCAGCAATTAATCAAATCAGGTAAACTTAGAATAGATACGGATAATAGTTGTAATTTTGCAAGATTCTCTGATCCAAAATTCAATATTAGTTTGATGGTAAGTAAAGAGGAAATAACCGAGCCAAATTTAATTGAACAAACTAACCAGTTATTAAGATATCTATACAAATCTTCTATATCAGATAAAAAACTGGCATCGATTTATACAGATCTGAAAAAACAAATTCAAAAATTACAACCAGTTGACCAATCTATTACTGAAAAATTAACAAGGCTTTTTGTTCAGTCAGCCCATCCTATAGTTATTAGGTGGTTATTACATGATAAGGTCCAAGTATTTATTACTTATTCCCATAATATTGGTGATATGATGGATATAGTTGATTGGCAACGTTCTGGTTCTAATAGCGGTATCAAAGTACTGACGGTAAGAATGTAGCAGTCTTTGTTTCCTGTGGTGGAAATCCATTTGCTGAAAATGATAAAAATCACCCAACTTATGGTGACGGATGGGCAGCAGCTGCTAGATTGCAAATTATAGCTGGGCAGGAACTTGGGCATTTTGCTGATATTAAAAGAGATGCTAGTGGTCGTCAAATAAGTCGTCATTCAGCAAATTTTTCTGGAACAAAAGCAACCCCCCATGTAGGACAGTCTAGAATAGATGATATTATTAATTGTGATAAATTATTAGCCACGCTTCTCTCTATAGGGATGAGGCAAATGATTATTTATGAAGAAAAGATAAAATTTTATAATAAAAACAAGGTACGGGGTATAAGGGCTTATTGGGCAAGATTACTTGGCTTTATATATAAACAGAAATTTTTATTTTCCGTTAATAGAAGAAAATTATTTTTTATTAAGAGATTCATAAAAGAGCAATATATGGGGATGATGATTAGAGCTATGATTGAAGATATGAAGTTTAATTTAGCACCAGTCGCAGATGTTTATAAAAATAGTGACCCTGAGATCGAAGAGACAATTGCCTGTATAGAAGCTCTAGCAAGAGTACCCCAACAAGTGATGAAATGGGGATATTTAACGACTATGGCAACAATGCAAGGATTATATAAAGTATATTATTCCGAAGTTATACCTTCCTTAATTTCTAACTATGTATTAATGACTAAGCAAAGCTATAAACGTGATATGTCAAAGCCAAGATCTCTAACTAATTTTTTTCGTAAAATAAACATATTTAGTAAAAAAAAATTAGTATTTAAACAAATCAGAGAAGTATAATTAGCTTTAAAAAGGTTTAAAATGCATTCGCAAAATCGCTTTAAGAATGCATTTTTCCTTTCCATGATATTTTCAAAAAACAATTCGTAGGAGCAGAAGAGTATAATCAAGTTTTTTTAAATAACCCTGCTATAGCCTATAATGTAGAACTTCTTATCTTAAAACTTTTTCTATGATAAGGCGAAAGACCGTGAAGGCTTATAGCATTTAAATGTTCTTTAGTACCATAACCGGAGTTTTTGTGCCACATATATTCCGGAAATTCTTTGGCATATTCAAGCATTAAGCGATCTCTAGTAACTTTCGCAATAATAGACGCTGCTCCAATAGAAATTGATAAATTATCGCCATTTATTATACTAATAAATCTTGGATCGTGAAATTTCATGTTACCATCTATTAATACCGTATCCGGTTTAACAGCAAGATTTGCTACTGATATAGTACAAGCTTTTTTAGTTGCTTCAAGGATATTAATTATATCTATCTCATCGTGATGTACTATACCAACAGACCAAACATAATTTTGGGTTATTTGTTTATATAACAACTCCCTCATTGTTTTAGTAAGTTTTTTAGAATCTTTGATACCATGTATGATTTTTGTTTGATCAATGATAACAGATGCAGCTACTACAGGACCAACTAGTGGTCCTCTGCCAGCTTCATCTACTCCAGCGACTAATCCTGAATATGTTTGTTCTAATTTAAACATCATGCCTCCCATAAAATGACACTCTATGTATTTCCACCTTATATACTCACCTTACGCATAACCCCTATGGCAATTCAAAAATTGCAGAAAAGTACAAGACGTCATTGCGAGACCACGTAGTGGTCGTGGCAATCCACATTTATTGGATTGCTTCGTCGCCACCAAAGTGGCTCCTCGCAATGACTCTAGGCTATTTTCCCTATAACTTTTAAATGCCATGCGTAAGGTGAGTTATATATAGTTCCTTATCACCGCTATCATCTATTGTTACTGTAGTAACAGACATTATGAACTCAAAATAAAACAGACTACTTAAACTGCTTAAATTGATACCCATGAGTTACGGCTACGGCAGGGATCTACCGTCCCTTATCTTTATTAGCAAAACTTACGCTATGTAAGGTTCTAAATAGCGTAAAGAGGGTGAACGTAACTGCTGTTGCATATAATGATCTAAAAGCCCTAACTTTATTTGATAAACCGTCTTACCTATTTTGTGTGCAGTTCTTTTTAGAAAAGCCCACACTAAAAATGCACAACTAATGTGATTACGCTGGATGCGTTGTTTTCTGCATTGGCATCTTCTATACCGGTAAGTTGCTTGATTTCTCTATGCATGCTCTCAATTACCCAACGAAAGCCACACTCATCTTGTACGGCTTTAGAAGATTTTTGAGTTTTGTTATTGGTAACAATATAATCAACTCTGTTGGTAGAAACAGTAAGTTTAAACAAATTAACATGCTTATCTTTTGCAAAGCCCTTTATATGAATCTCCACTCCGCTCTTAATTTCCTCATCTGAAAACGTTAACTTGCTAACAGCTTTATAAGGCTTAGAAGAGGAAGTTTTAGTAACGTTTCTATTTGCTTTAATAGGAGCATAATAATATTTACCCAAGGAATCAACATGTTGCATAATTTTATGCGTAGCATACCATGTGTCAAAAAGCACAGTTTGAAAAGGAATCTTTTTGCTATACACAGCATTATTTAACATATTTAATAGGTGTTCTACTTTTGTCGCTCCATCATGTTCGGGCGAAAAAATTCGGTAATCTATTACCCAAAACTTATTAATATCCGGATTATAATATACCAAACTTACTACTCCTATACCAGTAGTAATACCACCTGTAGCCCCACTGTACTGTGATCTAGCAATTTCTATTTTCTTGGTATTTCTTTTATTTAACACCGTATCATCAAATATTGTATATCCGTTAGGCGATAAAATAACATCATCCTTAATATGTTCCCATAACAAAGAAGGTGTATATTTTTCATTTTTTAAAAATCTATTAATAACATCATGGCTACATTTTTTGGCATGTTCAGCATAGTAGGTCAAACTATAATTCTTTTGACTCACTATTAGAAATTGACAGTAATCTGTCCTATTAACTGGTATTGCTTGCAATTTTATCCTCTTGGCATTTGTAAATTATACTCAACATAATGTACCATTTTTTTTTCTCATAGCGTAAGTTTTGTAGAATATCTAAAAAAACATGGGTTTTGGATTATTGGTCTTGATGGCAATGCAAAACAATCTTTAAGTACAAAAATATTTTCAGATAAAATGGCAATAGTACTTGGTTCTGAAGATAAAGGAATCAGACGTCTAGTTAAAGAAGCATGTGATCACTTAGTTAAAATACCCATTTCAAGTAAAGTAGAAAGCTTAAATGTCTCAAATGCTGCTGCAATAGCGTTTTATTTGATTTCATTAGAGGCAAAATAATAAAGCTTAATTATACTAGACAATTAAGTAATTTTGTATATAATGACCGACCATAATCCGTTTTAAACGGATTAGGAATTTAATGATGAGTAGGAATTATATGCCAAATTTAGAATATGACAATAGACCTCTTTCGAAACTCTACTTCTGCTGGTGATTTGTACGTCGATGCGGTACTCGAATCCTCACGTACATTCGAGTACGCTGCGGTTCTGCGTTCCACGTCTCCTTCAAATCCCTCAGCATAAGCGAGTTTCGAAAGAGGTCTAATGACAAAATATTAAAATTATTAGAAGATGCTGGAAACAGCATAGGAACTAGCACCTTAACTATTGACAATTGTATATTGGAACCATTGGTTTTAAAGGAATCCAGTATATTTTACAAAATAAAGCACAATTTCCAGGAACGCTTGATAATGTCGATTCTATTAATATTGACTATCTTGAGCAACGTCGTTTTGATAACTTTGAAGAGTTTATTTTATCAGCCCCTCCGCTACAATATATACAACTAAGTCGCCATAATTGCTATGATAATCACATTACATCTTTATAACATCTGGGGTAGATATTAAATTTAGTGCAAACGATACTTTGATTAAAAATTTTTATAGCCAAGTTAAGGACTGTGATACTAATAATCTAAGCAATGATGACTTAGCTAAGTTTGTAAAGAATGCTTGTAATACCTATAATGAAACGAAATCTACAGATAACAAATCAATGCAGTATCTTCATGCTTTAAAAATACTCACAAATTTTGATTTTACCACAATTGATCAACGACATTCTAATCTTAAAGAACCTCAACTGATCATGTTATATTTATCATGGTTTTTTTATTGTATGAGTTCGATATAAGAATTAATAATTCTTATATCGATACTTGCTTTGTTATAAGGAAAAATGCACTCTTGAAGCGATTCTGCAAGTACATTTTAACTTTTTTCATCATTCAATATGTGATTTTAATAATTAAAATCACATATTGAATGGAGTATTATATTTCTTTAATTTTTGGTATTGGAGGTATTGATTTAGGATCAGGGCATTTACGAGTTTGGAACATTAATTGATCAATAGAATGCCCAAATTTATCAGTGCTTAGTAGATTTTTATTTATCCATTTTGCCGTTATCAACTTACCCAGTTCAGAATGAATAATTGGAATATCCGGTACGGCACTAGCACCTATCCCTGCAATTTTAATATGATAACCCTGTTTATCTAATCCATATTGTTGTAATACTTTATCAACTTCTCTTTGAGTAACAATTGTTTGGCGTTCAATATGAGGATTATTACTGACAAATAAAATAACAAAGTCTTTTTGTCTACCAAATTTTCTACTTAAAATTCTTTCAGCAAAATTAACTACTGCATCATGAGCAGTAGTGGCTGTATCAGGTCTTTCGTTATTCTTGCCTACTTTAGTATTGATTATTTCAGTACGTTTAACTTGATCCTTATTAAGGAACTTGTTTACTAGGTCACTACTCATCAGGTCTTCTGTGAGTTTTCTCTCATTGCTGCTTGCATAATTAGGATAGAATCTTCTAGGAAAAAGACCTAATGGACATTCTTCTTGTGTTTTATATTGAATAAATGGCTGAGCTTTATTTAACTTAATACCGTAATCTTTAGCAAGAGACTCGATATATCTTTCACCTTCCTCCATACAAGCTGAATCATTTCCAACTAATTGTACAGTATCCAATCTATTAATATCTGCCTTTCCTTGCCATGCTTCTAGCAATTCAGTGTATGTTTTGGGGTTAATGCCATCGAGATTAGCCCATAAGGGTCTTGCTCCTGTTAATACTAGTACTAATCCGTTAACTTTAATTTGTTCTGTTAATTTATTATAATAGATTATACGTGTCAATAACCTAATTCTAGCTGCCCCGGCAATCCAAGCTTCGTCGTATTCTTGATAGTTAGGTTTTATTTCATTAATAAGTCCCAATTGTCTAGCATCTACAATATATTGAGACTTATATTTAGTCATCCAATCTTTAGTGGTCAGTTCATTCCGTTCCTGACCAAGATTAAGATCAAACGCATCCTGAGCAACAAATAGTAACCAATCTTTAATATTTCGTACATTTATCTCATTAATAGATTTAAATAAATTTTTACGCAATGATTTAGCATTGAATTTACTAGGAGCGTTTTGATTAGCACCAGCTTTAGCCAAACTGCCCTGAATCAAACGAAATATTTTGTCTGCATTAGTCTTGTCAAAACATACTAGATCGTGCCATAATTTTTGTGGTTCAAAATATCCAGCTAGATAAAAAATCTTTAACAAAGCTTCTTGCTGGGTTGGTGAGGTAAAACCTAATTTGCTAGCAGCTAATTCGAATCCTGAAAGTTCTGATGAATGTTTATAATCCCCGTATGTTACGCTGGTAGTTAGGGCAACTGTTACAGATAGTAGCATTCTTTTTAAGGCTTGAAGCATAATATAATTTTCTTCGTTTAATTATAACCCTAGATTTTTGGGCTTTTGATACTTAATCCAAGTATCAATCAACAACTTAGTAATAATAATCGCAGAGAACATAGATGATATTATACCAATAGTTAGTGTTACTGCGAAACCTTTTATACCTCCAGCTCCAAATATAAAAAGTAAAAATGCTGCAATCAAAGTTGTAACATTTGAATCAAGGATTGTAGCAAAAGCTGATTCAAATCCCATCCTTATGGCATATAGATTAGATGCACCTTTTTTAAGTTCTTCCCTTATCCTTTCATAAATGAGTACATTGGCATCAACTGCCATACCAATCGTTAGGATTATACCAGCAATTCCTGGCAGAGTTAATGTAGCTTGAAAAAGTGACAATAACGCTAAAATATAAAGTAAAGCTAGGCTTAATGCTATATTGGCAAAAATGCCAAGAATTCCGTAAGACCAAATCATGAATATTACCACACTAACAAAACCAATCATACCTGCTTTCTTGCCTGCCTCTATTGAATCTGCTCCAAGATTTGGTCCTACGGTTCTTTCCTCTATTATTTTTAAAGGGGCTGGCAACGAACCAGCCCTAAGTAATAACGCTAATTCATTTGCTGATTCAACAGTAAAATTACCTGAAATTATACCGCTTCCTCCAAGAATTGGTTCATTAATTACTGGTGCACTTAATAATTTGTTATCAAGCACGATAGCAAGCCTCTTGCCAGAATTATTCTTGGTTATTTCTGCAAATAATTTACTACCAAGATTATTAAAAGAAAAAGCAACAGCAGGTTGGGAATTTTGATTGAAAGAAGCTTGAGCAGTTGTTAGCTGGTCACCACTAACAATAGCTTTTTTCTTAACAACTACGTAATATTCTTGCTTATTTTCATTTTCCCCTTTCACTAAAATTGAACCAAAGGGTAAATGTCCATTTAATGCTTGTTGTATGTTGGCAGTTTCATCTACTAAATGAAAGGTTAGTTTTGCAGTTTTGCCAAGAATATTTTTGAGTTGTTGTGGATTTTCCTCACCTGGTACTTGCAGTAATATATGTTTATCACCTTGCCTTTGTATGTTAGGTTCTGTTGTGCCGGTGCTATCCACTCTCATTCTGATTATTTCAATTGATTGGGCAATAACTTGATACCTTAATTCAGCAAGCTTCGAATCACTATAGCTAAGCTTAATATTAGTATTATCGTTTTCTACAGTAATTTCTCGGTCGACTTTACCTAAGATCTTTTTGACCTGTTTATAATCTTCTAGGTTTCTCAATTCAAACTGCACCGCCTTGTTCTTAACAACAAGATTTTTATAACCTATTTTATCTTCCCGTAAATATTTTCGTAAATGGTCAGCTAGACTGTCCATTACATCATTTAAGTAACTATCAAAATCTACATCTAGCAATAGATGAGCACCACCTCTTAAATCAAGACCAAGATTCACCTTATGGTTTGGCAATATTTTAGAATCTATAGTTGTAAAATTAGGTAAAGCACAAATAAAGGCTGCTATTGTACATAAAATAGAAAGGAATATTTTCCATTTAGGAATATTATACACAGCTCATTTCCCTTTATCTTTTTTACTTTTGGCACTAACTTCTGTTTTATGACGACTTGTAATATCAAGTATTGAAGATTTCAGAATTTTGATTCGTATATTTTCAGCTACTTCAAGATCTACCGTGTTGTCAGCATCGTTAATCTTGCTTACTACTCCGAAAATTCCACTATTAGTTACCACCTCTTCTCCTTTCTTAACGCTACCAACTATAGCCTCTTTCTCACGACGACGTTTATCTTGTGGTCTAATTAGAAAAAAATAGAATACAACGAAGATTAATACCATCGGTACAAGGCTTGTTAATATTGATTGAGTAGATGATGGTTCAGCTACTGGAGCTACTTCTTCAGTTTCTGTTATTGATATTGTATCGTTGTTATCTGCGTAGGCATTTTCTATAAACATATATATCTCCTGACGTATTATGTAAAAGTAGTTGTATTAATTTATTGTATACTCTTCTGCTTTGAAGAATTGTTTTTTGACAATGAGGAACTCACGTACTCTAAAAAAGCTTGTACACTTGCAATATAAGACTGTTATCATTTTATTTCAATAAATATTTTTCGGGCGAAACCTATAGCTTTCAGACGTTCGCACACTTTTTCAAACACCGCTTTTGGTAAAATATTTAGTGTAGAAATTTCAATATATCTATTATCTTTTAACTCAAGAGAAAAAGATGGTGACTGAAATCTTGGTCCATCAATTTCCCTAGCAATTTTTATAAAATTACCTATTATATGACTGTTACAATAATCATATGAATTAATCATTCTTTTTGCTAATCTATTAATATATGTATCACTTCTTGCTGTATAGGTAAGTGCAAGAGCAATACTAAGCATCAACCTCTGACGATGACTAAAAGGAATATCTGAAGCTAAAATAAATTCAACAATAAAATTAGAGCGAAGAGTTTTATCGATATTTTTATTATATTGTGCAAGCATTATGACCAAAGTAATTATACTAATTGTTGTTGTATCTGGTTGAATTAAGATAGGCTTAATGACTTCTGTATAATTTTTGATATTACAAGTAGTTTCATCAAAATTTACTAATGTCTTGATTCTTTCATAAATAATATCTTTCTCCTGTTCTTCTTTAGGGAGACAAACAAATCTAACACCTTCTTTTAAACCATAATTTGAAATTATTACCTTTTCAGGTAAAAAGACATTCAGCATAGATTTTGCCACCAAAACTGCGTTAGAATGAATTCTTGATTTATATTGTGTTCTCATACTATGAGCATGGGCTAATTTTTCGAGATATAGTTCAAATTCTCTACGATTTATTTCAAGGTTATGTAAGTTCTTAAGAGGATAATGAACAAACTCCATGTAAGAGCGTCCAATTAGCCTTAAAGCTCCTCCTATTAAGTATAAGTTTGGACAATGATACCCTTGTTGACATTGTTGTATACCCGAATGATTTGGGTATACCTCTCCAAACTCTTTGTTGATCATTTGGCTAATTATATTAATATCGTCAAAATGATTATTAGTGATTAAGCTAGTGCCTAAAGGTAGAGATTTTAAGATTCCCACTTTTTTGTCTTTGATTTGGGCAAGCTCAAGGCTACCTCCACCTAGGTCTGCTGCTATGCCACAAGCATCATTGATACCAGAAATTAATCCAGCAGCTGTAAGATAGGCCTCGCGATTACCATAAATAATTTCAATATTAATATTAAATTTTCTTTTAACTATTTCTCTAAATTCTTCAGCTCTTGGATGCCCTCTAAGTACAGCAGTAGCAACGCATTTAACATCTGTTACTGATAACCTATCAAAAATATGTACAAAATATTGTAGTGATAAATATACTTGATGCTTTACTTCTAGGTCATCTAGATTAAGTAAATTGATAATATCACTTTTAAATTTATCATTGAAAATTTCTGGAGCTCCAAGTCTATCACATTCATAAACTACAGCTCTTATGGCATTATAACCAATATCAATAATGGCTGAACGCATAGAGGTTTATCTTATTGCTTACTTAAAAAATTAATCTTCTTTAGTAGTAGAATCTGTATTTTCTTGTTCCTCATCTACATTATTTTTATTTGGATCATAAGGTTTTTGAGTTGGAACAAATGTAGGCGGTAATAACCTATTTGTAAAGAACTTATCCTCATAATACTTAATTTTTAAAGATTTAATAGGTGGGAAAGATTCAATTAAAACGATTTGTTCATCTTTTGGTAATTGAATTACTTCTTGAGGCAAAAGCAGAGCTCTTGAAACTTGTGATACATTCTGCGTTCTTGTTGAAATATTAAGATCAAAAAATAGTGGTTTACTATAAGATCGTTGTTCAACTGTTTTATTACCCACTAGCTGTGATATAAGGTTGGCTGTTTCATAGTTATTAGCTGCAAAAGTAATACGATATGTAGCATTTGACAAGAATGAGTTCATTCCAGCATCCTCATAAGTTCCTTTGAGCTGCTGAGTATCTTGTATAATCAAGAATAGGCGAACTCTATATCCCCTGAAAAATGCGATACCAGCCTTAAATGTATCCATTTTGCCTAAAGTAGGGAATTCATCAAGTAGAAACATAACCCCATAAGGTTCTTCTTTTAAATCAGGCATTTTGCGGCTTAAAAACTCTGTAGCTTGCTGGTAAAAAACCTGCATCAATTTTTGTAAACGCTGTATATTATCCGGAGTTAAACCAACATAAACGCTTGTTTTAATCTTCTTAAACTCAAGTATATTAAAGTCAGATGATGCAGTAGCTGAGTCAATTAGCGGGTTTGCCCATAATTCTAAAGAAGAGTTCATTGTAGAGATAACACCTGAACGCTCTTTATCTGCTTTTTGTAGAAATGCAGCAATATTCATATAGGCCACAGGATGTATTACCTTGCCTAAAGTATCTAGAACTACTGCCAAGTTGTACACTACGTCATCACTACGCATTGTCCTGACCACTTCGCCAAAGGATTTAGTTTTTGTCGGGTCAGCAATTAAGTATAGTACTACACCAAGAAATAAACTTCGTGCTTCATTATTCCAAAAATCTTTTTCAGGCATAATCAGATTTGAGATTTTTTGTACGTCATCCACCATTTGACCTGGTTTGGTACTTACCCAGTCTATAGGATTGTAACAATGAGTTATCCCATCAGGATTGGAAGGTTCCCAAACAAATACTCGTTGTCCTTGCTTCTGCCTCCAACCACTTGTAAGACCATGATTTTCTAGCTTAATGTCATGTACTATAATAGAGTGTTCCCAAAATAATAAATTAGGAATTACAAATCCTACCCCCTTACCTGAACCGGTTGGGGCAAAAAGCAAAGCGTGCTGAAATCCATCAGCAACAAAATATCCTCCGCTATTGGTGCCAAGCAACATACCATGCTTTGAACGTAGACCGGCTTTATCTACATCAGCTTCAGTAGCCCAACTAGCATCACCATAAACTTTTTCCGGTTGAATAAAAAATTGTAAATTCTTTATTCTTTTAAAATTTTTCCAGTAAAATATGATAACTATAATTGTCGGCATAGTAAGGGATAATATTAACTTAACTTTTAAGTAGTTATATGCTTGAAAAGTTAATTGCGACCATACACTAACTAGCCAATAAGTCCACTTATAAGCTATATCTATGGCTGTTAAGTCAACATTTATAGCTCTAATCTCGTTAGTAGTAAATGCAACTAGCACTCCACTAATCCATATCGTACAAAATACTACCAAAGGGTGTATTATAAAATGACCTAAGAGGTTACGGATAATGTTTACTATTCTCTCCAATCCCATCATTAGTCTTGCCTATTCTTACTATAGTATATTTCTGAGACATATCTCTTCCCACCACTACCACGTTTTAATTGTATCACAATATCGACGACCGCTAATATATATTTTTTCACTTCCTCTGGTGGCATGCCTAAACTAGCTTGCATAACCATTAGCTTAAGTTGTTCTATGGCCATTGCTGGTGCATCAGCATGTAAAGTAGATATAGAGCCAGGATGGCCTGTATTAATTGCTCGTAAGAAACTAAATGCTTCAGCTCCTCTAAGTTCACCTACAATAATTCTGTCAGGTCTTAGACGTAAACACGCTTCAATCAAATCCTGAGTAGTAACTTTTGCACGACCTTGCCCCCCTTTTGAAGCGAGGAGATGTAATTTATTAGGGTGATTTGCTAAGATTACCTCCCTAGCATCTTCAACAGTAATTAATCGCTCGCTATTTGGAATTTCTGCTAAAGCAGCGTTAGTAAAGGTTGTTTTACCAGTTGATGTACCACCACTAATAATAATATTTTTTTTAGAAATTACAGCATGTCGAATAAATTCTTTTATTTTATTTTCTTTTAAATAATTATTTAAGATTTTTGCATTCTCGTCAATTAATTCTCCAGTAGATGTTGAATCAAAAGCTCCCAGCTTGGCATATTGATCTAGTGTAAGGTTCATTGTACTACCTTTCCTGATAGCATATCCGACATGACCTGGTTCACAAGCAGGAGGAAATACTATTTGGATACGATAGCCATTTGGTAGGGACGCAGAGAGTAAAGGTTTTTCCTCAGAAATTGTCTGATCAGTTGACTGAGCTACAAGCCTACCAAGAGATATAAGATGTTCAAAATCAAGTTCAGGTACTGATTTACAAAACAAATCTCCTTTCTTCTCAACCCATACTTCTCCTGGTTTATTTACCATGATCTCATTAACACCATCTTCTGCGAACAGTTCTTTAAATGGTAATAGAAAAGTCTCTAATGCAGCAAAATTATCACTCATTTTATCAATCTTGATTTTCTTAGTACAGATTGAGGAAATTTATAATCTTTATTGACATAAATTTTAATTACCGTACCTTGATCTATAGTAATAGTTGGTTTAAATTCATGTTGCTGAATCATACCTTTCATAGTATCACTGATATCAGTAAAAGCTTTTTTTGAAGCTGCTTGTGCTTGGGTTGGAGTGCTAGCAGTTGCAGTGCTAGTTAACAAACTAGCTGCTGCATTAGTTACTGCAGTCATTAATGCAACAAGCCTTTGACCAGGCTGTGATCCAGTTGGATTTTGTGCAGTATTACAAGCCTGCATCATGGAAATATAGGCTGCTGAGGTCTTATCGGGAATGGCGTTCATGACACTAGAACATATCTGTGAAATTTTAACATCCTCAGTACCAGGACCATTATTAATACTTTGTGCTAAACTTTGTATATTAGCAGCAACAGCAGCATTAGCAGCAGCTTGTGAATTAACTGGGGGAGCTACCACTTTGTCAAGGGCATTGGCAAGTCCAATATTAAATGCCGATAATAATACAGCATTGGTTAATCGTTCTTTATATTTATTATCTACTCTTCCTTGCTCACCTTTCCTTCCAAGATTATCAACAGCTATAGCATCTAAGGTAATGGTATAACCGTTTGACAGATCAATACGATTCCATATTATTGCAATTCGACCATACGCTCCATCAATACCAGTTGTATAAGCACCAAAAATCTTTGATCCTTTAGGAACTAAAATAATCTTTTCCCCTTCAGAAAATACATTTCTGCTAATTATTGCCCTTACTTCCCCACCTAAATCACTATTAATAGCAGTCTCTAGTACCGCTTCAATTATCTTACCACGACCAAGAACAAATGCCATATTTCCACGATCTTGAAAATTTGCTTCTTCGGCAATTTGACTTGGTGTTTTTTTCTCTGGAACTCCTGCAATTAATACTATAGAAGATTTTCTCTTTGCTTCACGGCGTTTCTTTTCCTCGTCACTTTCAGCTATTCCTCCAGGAAGGGGTGATGATACAACGGAAGGAAGAGAAGCGTCATCAGCACTATTATTATCTACTGAAGTAGTAGGTAAAGGAAGCTTTGGCACATCAGCAACTTTAGGGGGAGGAGGTGGTGGAAGCTCCACAGGTGTTTCGAGTTTAGGTGCTTCTGGTAATTTTGGAATCTCTGGTAGATTTTTAGAATTATCTTGTGTCGGTTTAGTAATATCAGTAGGTGCTGATGGAGCTACCACCTCAGGTGGTTTATTATCAGCAATAAAAAGTTTAAAAAAAATAAATATAAAGACAGCAGAAATGACAAGTAGAATCAGAATGCTTTGCTTAGGATTAGTGGCAACTTTTGATAGCTCATTTTGAACTTCTGGTATGTCTTGTTCCTCTGCACTCTGTGTACTGATTTGAGAAGAGGTGTTATTTTGCTTTGCCATAGTAAATTAATATCATTATTACGCGAATTCGGGATAAGAATTAATTAATTCTTATCCCGAATTGAGGTATTATTGTGAAGTACTAAACCTTTTTTTAGGATAATAAAACCTAACTACATATACCAAGTCTTTTTCACGACCTTCTTCCAATTCTTTGGATACAACATCGAATTGGTAAGTCCTTTTATTAGTTATGATAGTCATATTTGTTCTAATGTTTTTTTCCAATGGCTTAATGAATAATCTATTTGCCAACGGAGTCATTTTCCAAGCATAGGATTCCCCTAGAACAATATTTTGTATCTCCTCATTTTTGGCAAATTCTATACTTGACTGAAAACCAAAATGCAGAACTAATAAATAAACTTCATTAGGATTATGTATATAAGTTTTAATTCTGTTATCAGTAGTTATGGCTAGAGCATCTACATCATTATCTATATGCATATTACCTGCACAAGCGTTGGCAATAACCGAATGTAATAATATTGCCGCTACGAAAAGAAGTCTAGCTATTATCATCATCTACCCTATAATCATTAACTTGAAAACCTACTGGATTAATATCTCGATCTGCATCTGTTAATTCCATTGGAATATATGTGTAACTTACCACAGCTATTTTATTGAAAACCGTTTTATTGCCTGTTGTTTCATTAATAGAGAACCTAACCATATATTTATTTTTTTCTACTCCTGACCAAGATTTAATTACTAAAAAAGTTGTGTTGTTTTGACCATATATTAAAACTGGATTTACATCTTTATTTTGTATATATCCTAGATAGTTATAATATACTGGACTTGAAGATAATAATCTAACGCTTTTCCTTGCTTCAGTATCAAAATCAACAGGATTATATGTTTCTCTAGCTATGAGGTATTTTTTAATAAAATACCTTGAAAGTGCCTCGTCACCGTTTAGTATCTCCGAAGATATTGGATTTACAATCGTTGCCATTCCCGTACTATCATCAATTTGGATAACAAAAGGACTAAACTCTCTTGAATTTACCACTATAGTTACCGCTGCTATGGATGCCATTATAAGTATTATTAGTAATATAGATAATACCAACAAGATATTACGTTGTACAATTAACCTATCAGATCTTTCCTCGTACCAATTCCTAGTAGCTTTAACAAAGTTATTAGACTGAACGCTTTGGTTCTCTACCACATCAGAAGGTGATTTTAGTATATTTAATATATTAGCTAACTTAAACATTGTACATCCCCACTACTTGTAAAACCTAAGACAAGTTAGTGAATAAATTAATTCAAACAATATAATCATAAATTATGATCATAACTTATTTCATAACAAAAACATTGACAATATAATTCATCAATTCTCAATATTTTTGCAGTATACACTAATTTCGAGCTACACTAATAGGTTATTTGTCATAATTTAAAAATATTACTTAACCTTAATTCGATATAAGAATTAGTAATTCTTATATCGAATTGGCTGTGTTATAAGGAAAAATGCATTCTTGGAGCACTCCTACGAATGCATTTTAATCTATTATCGCTAATAATCTTATTTTTATAAGTATAAAAATAAGATTATTAGCAAATTAATATTTAACAATCAGGTGAAGAACCGCTTCAAACCTGATTGTTTCTATATATATTCCTGAATTCGATGTAACTTGTTACATCGAACTTTCGGTTACTTACGACCACTACCAAAGAAATAGATTAATTTACCTATTAAGGATTCAATATTAACTGCTGACTGGGTGTATTTTATCTGATCACCTCCAGCCAAATTTTCTTCAGATGAACCGGGAGTTACGGATATATATCTACTACCAAGTATTCCACTTGTGACTATTGCTATACTAGTGTCTTTAGGTAACTTTATATCATTATTGATGTTAATGGTTAATAAGGCAAAAAAGCTAGTTTTATCTAGAGTTATGTTAGTTACTGATCCGATTTTTATACCCGCTAACATCACGCTACTGCCTTGAACTATCCCTTCCGCATTCTGAAAATTTGCCTTAACTATATACCCAGATGCAACTTTTGATGAGTTACCAATTTTATAAGCAAAAACAAAAAAGGCTAAAGCAACTAGTATTACTATAAAGCCAACTAAAGTTTCTATAACATTATGTTTCATTATTTTGATTTATCTAAAGGTTTCCAGCTACTATATTTAGCTTCAGTTGTACTATTTTTTATTAGGTTATGAGATAAGCTAGTGCCAGTAATATTAGGGAGATAATTTTGTTGCCAGTCAAATTTATTATTGTTAGTTGGTACTTCATTAGTCATATAATGCAACCAAGCATGCCACATGGGAGGAACTTTCGATGCTTCCACTTTACCTTTATAAACCACCTGTCTTCTAGCTTGACCTAAATAATTCTGCTTTTTACTTTGATAATATTTGTTACCAAATTGATCTTTTCCAATCTCCTTAGAGAAAATAGGTATAAAAAAATTATCTATGAATGACATTTAAGTATTTTTATAGCAGTTTCTTTTCCTTGCACAGCTAGTCTATCAGCCACTTCATTACCTTCATTATTATTGTGACCTTTAACCCAATTCCAAATAATATAGTGTTTACTTAACTCTTCGTACAATTTTTTCCATAAATCAACATTCTTGACGGGATCATTGTTGTTTTTATGCCAGTTATTTTTTATCCATGTGTTAATCCACTGTGTTATTCCAAGCTGTAAATACTTACTATCTGTGTAAACTTCTACATAGCATGATTTTTTAAGAATTTTTAATGCTTCAATTACTGCTGTCATTTCCATTTGATTATTAGTGGTATATAGTTCATGACCAAATATACTCTTCTGCTTTAAAGGCAAGCTATCACGAAACTTCGTAGAGTTCTCACATATATCTAACATATTTAACTTTTTTTTGTTATACCAATTTTTCAAAGCATTTGGATCTAGCTCTACACTAGCTCCATGAAACTGTAATAACGCTCCCCAGCCACCTGGTCCAGGATTACCTGAGCAAGCTCCATCAGTGTATATGGTAACCTTAGGCAAAGTAGCTTGACTCTTTGAAATATTTGGGTCTTGTAGATTCATTATAATTTAACCTGAGTTATGCGAATTCGCGTAAATTATACCTCTAAATAACGCCAAAGTCTGTCTGTACCTTTGCTAATACCAATCCTAGGAGTATTAATAAATTTAGGGGTATTACCTACATCAATAATACAAAAAGACTTATTACTAGTTACATCTTGACCATTTTGGGTTTTATTAATTCCAAGAGTACGACATAATTTACCAGGTCCATCAAGTAAAACTTGTAAAGGGCTATATTGATACACTCCCCTAATTAATACAGCAGCTGGAAATCCCTGTTGTTCTGTTACTATATTTAAACAATAATACATACCATAAATCAAATATACATATGCATGACCTGCAGAACCATACATAATCTTTGTACGGGGCGTTATACCTTTTGCTGCATGACAAGCAGGATCATCTTCTCCAACATAAGCTTCTGTTTCAATAATTCGTGCTTCTATATTACCAAAGCACAAAACCTTTCCAAGTAACTCTTGTGAGACAATAAGCGTATTTCTTTCATAAAATGTTTTTGGAAGTATTTTAAACATCTTAGTGGTTTAATAAAATATGATATAATTGTATTGATGCACTATAATTCACTATTACATCATTTCACAGCTTTTTCTTGACAAATATTAAAGGTAAGATATTTTGTACTTAGGTTTGTATATTATAGAAAAATATTTGAGATTATTACATATATGTCAAAAGCTAAAACAGCGTCTAAAAATAACCCAACCTCTAGAGAACAGGCAAAGGAGTATTTTCATAATGGACAAAAAATTAGACCTGTAAAACTTATATCCGGTAAATCTTCTTTTTTGGCAGCAGAATATGATGTATCAGGAGATTTAGTACTTGGATCTGATGGCAAGGCATTACCTTGGGACAGAACAAAAATTTAGCCTAAATATTAAGTTTTCAAACAAGTTTGTTGACCTTACATGTAAAAAGGTATATAAGCTACCTATCATTAATATGGTTTGGGGATGTAGCTCAGGGGTAGAGCATCTGCTTTGCACGCAGAGGGTCGGGGGTTCGATTCCCTTCGTCTCCACCACTCTCCTATTTTAATTAATAAGTTTATTCATCTATATTTAAATTTGGTTTTTTACTACCAAATGTATGGTATCTCTTACAATAAGTAGCAGCAACGTATAAAAAATAATCATCCTCTATATTCACTTTTTTCAAGAGTACTTTTTTATAGAATCTTTTGTAAGTAGTAACGGTAATTAAGCCGGCAGATGACAAAGTACCAAGCACAGCCCAAAGTAACGTATTAATTGGTGTATATAGCAAGTCCTCGTCAATTAGAATGATGACAGATTTATCACTACAAATCATTACTCGGCGAATTAATTTGCCAAGAGTACAATAATCATAAGGTCCTTTAGATTCAATAATTTCTACTATTGTTAGTCCTTCTTGTTGGCTGGTAATAATGACATCATCTCTAAGATTAAGGTCATAAGCTGGATCAGAAAAAATTATTGCTTTGGAAGGTAAAGTTGTTTTATCTATCATGATGGTATCCCCTTTATGATTAAACTTAAAGTTATTAAGTTTTAACCACCAAAGAATCTTGAGAGATTACTTTGGCGATCGGGGAGTTAGTAAAACTGCCGCTAGACAGCTACGTTAGCCTTTAGACCTAAGGTTTACACCTTAAGCCTTGAACATAGCTAACATCTCCCCGACCATTACAGTCGAGGATACATCATTTAATGGTTGATGCTTACCACTAACGGACTACAGGTTACTACACCCCAAAGTAACTTTGCAGTTACTTCACTTTTAATTTTAAACTATACTCCCCTAAAGTCAATAACAGTTTTTTTACTGTGAATTGTTATTTTCGTTGTCTTCCTTGGTACGTTCATTACATTCTTTTATAGGTATAATATTTTAGCTCTTTTTATTTTTATAATTTTATCTTAGCATCCAACATAATTTTATATTACACAACTGTGAATTCATGACATGTAACAAAAAATAATTTGTTTTTTAAGATTTTGTTGCATTTAACTTTAATTTTAGCTTTGTAAGTGATATACTCACCTTACACATAACCCCCATGGCAATTTAAAAATTGCAGAAAAGTACAAGACGTCTATTAGCGAGACCACGTGAGTGTAGTAGCAATCCACATTTATTGGAAAAAATTTCTTCTCTGAGATTGGCAAAAGGTTACACACGGCAACAACTTACTGATTTAATTGAAGTAACCCATCAACAATTACAACAAGTGAGATAAGGTTTCCTTTATGCTATTGTCTGAAGTAGCTACATTAATAGCACATCAGCCAGTAAAGCCATAATGTGGATGGTCGCAGATGTGGAAAGAGTTTGGCGCACCCGAGAGGAGTCGAACCCCTAACCTTATGATCCGTAGTCATATACTCTATCCAATTGAGCTACGGGTGCTATATATACTCTTCTGTTTTAAAGAATTGCTTTTTGAGATATTATTGGATTCACGTACCAAAGTACGCTGAGTGCGTTCCTAATTCATTTTCAATTCGTAAGACCATTCGAGTATACTTGAATCCTAGATAGCATAGTGTGTTTATTTTTATAAAACATCTTAAAATTGAAAATTTTTAGAAAGAGTATACTATATCCCTAAACTCCTATTATGTCAAGATCATAAGTTTCCAAACCTAGAACAGAGCAGTTTAAAAATCACAACTGTGAGTAGAAAGAAGGTGCAAATGTTTAGAACAAGAATAAAAGAACTAAAAGATACTGCAAGCTAGGAGATAAGGTATCTAGAAAGGGATAAAGATAGTAAGAAAGAGTTGTAATGAATAGTTGTAAAATGTAAAAGTTTGTATAAAATACTCCGTTAATAGATTTACAACTTAAAATAACGGAGCTATTTATAAGCATAATTACATATTTAGAAAAAGTCAAAGATTTTAGAAAAGTGCGGGAACGAAGGTACGATACTGTAAGTGTAGTTAAACTAATAGTAGCAGGGTTGTTAAGCAATAAGAATAACTTAGAATAGATATCGAGGTTTGCAAAAAGTTTTAGCAAAGAAGAATTGAAAATGCTAGGTTTTCATAGGCAACAAATGCCGTGCTATAGTAATTTAACATTAATGATTCGTAAATTTTGTCCTGATAGTATAAAAGAGGTGATATCAGAATGTATCAAGTATATATGCCAAAGTAAGGGAAATTATGATCTAATTCATATTGATGGAAAAACGTTAAGAGGTAGTAATACTTACGGTACTGAAGATCAAGTACAAATTTTAACATCGTTTAGTAGTCATCTCAAGGCTCTTACTGGTTTTAGAGAAATAGAAAATAAAGATGAATATAAGTCAATGTTTGAATTTTTATCAAACTACGACATGCAAGGAAAAATTGTAACATCAGATGCATCCTTTACTCATGAAGCTATATGTGAAAAAATTGTTGAACAAGGTGGAGAATTTGAGCTTACTCTTAAAGCTAATGAAGCTAATTTACATTACCATAGTACACAAACATTTGATAAAATACAGGTAGAAGGTCAAGAAATTAAGAGTTTTGCAGAGAATATAGATTTATAGCATGGGAGAATAGAAAGAAGAAAAATTAAGATAATTGATATGCCATTTGAATATTTAAATGGGTTTCGTCATATCAAGCAAATATGCAAAATTACCCGAAAAAGAGAAAAGAAGAACAAGGCTAATAGCTGTGAAACAGAGAATGTATTAATGATTACTAGCTTAGAGAAAAAGTTTAGTCCAGAAGAATTGTTAAAATTTAACAGAAGTCATTGGTCATGCGAAAATAATTTACACTGGATAAAAGATAAGGTTTTTGAAGAAGATAAGTCAACTATTAGTACTGGAGAAGCTCCGTTAATAATGTCATTATTGAGGTCAATAACTCTTGCTATAATAGCTATATTTTCAAACAAAATTACTGAAATTAGAGAAAATTTAAACTATTCTCAACTTAAAGTTAGGTTTTTTAAACTGCCCTGAACCTAGAACAGCCTAATTAAAATATTATTTAGCCAAACCAATTTATTAAAGTAAAAGTGATAGCATAATGCATGACTGAAGCAAAGATTGCTGCTGCAATGTCATCTACCATAATACCAACACCCCCTTTGATATTAGCATCGAGCCAATTTATTGACCATGGTTTTATTATATCAAAAAATCTAAATAACATTAAGGGCAAAGCAAATAAAAAGATAAAATTTATTAGTTGTAAACTTAAATATTTTGTAAGTCCTGAGTAGTTTACGAAAACCACAGAAAAACAACTTAGTATTATTGTTAGCATTTGACCAACTACCTCATCAATCACCACTTCTTTTGGATCGTCCTGTGTATCATACTGTATGTATATTGAAGAGAAGTACGTGCCTAATATAAATAACAATAGGCAAATCAAAAGAGTAATAATAAAGAGAGTAATAAGTTGTGCTTGTAAAGTTGTGAAATTAGTAAATGAAAAAATTAGTTGATTAGTTATAGAAAGATATAAGATCAAGTAGCACAAAGGGAAAGCAGCTAAAGACCCAAATGTACCAGGACAATATTTTATTCTACCTATATAGAAAAAAGTTACAAAAAGTTCTACAAATTTTTTTCTTTTAGACATAATTCTGCTTAATTTTCTGATAATTCAAATAATTGATGCAAACAACGTATTGTTTTCTCGGTATCTAGGTCTTTTATTAGGATAGAAATTTTAATTTCTGAGATTTGTATCTTTTTCACTGATATATTTTCTTTTTCTAGTTCATTTAATACCATACCAAGTAGGGTCTGATCATTTTTAATACCATAACCAATAATTGATACTATAGAAATTTGACTGTCAATGATAAAATTATTTATTTGATTAGTATTTTTTAGATCATCTAGTAAATGTTGTAATTTATTTTTATCGGATAGTTGGATAATGAAACTATATTGTATATTTGTCTTAATATTTTCCATTAATTCTAGGTGAATATTATGGTCAGCGATGAGTTTGTATATCTTAGAAAAACTCAATTGGGAGAATACCACTAATTGTAATAAATTTTTGTTGGAAGTAATACCTGTAATTTGCCTATTTTCCATAATTTTATCTCTAGATGTTATTAGTGTACCATTTTTTTCGTGGTATAATGGGAATAAAAACGACGATAAAACGCGTATGGGTACATTATATCTAATAGCAACCTCTAAGGAACGTGGATGCAGCACTTTAGCTCCACAAGATGTAAATTCTAGCATTTCTTCAAAACTAATCTGTGATAATTTTGTTGCGCCCGGGACAATGCGAGGATCGGCAGTAAACACTCCTTCCACATCAGTGTATATATCACATCTATCAGCTTTCATAGCAGCTGCAATTAAAGAGGCGGTAGTATCTGATCCTCCTCGACCAAGCGTTGTCAACCTATTATTATTGGTAACACCTTGGAATCCAGCAACTATTGGAATGATGTTTTGCTTAATACATTCTATTAACAAACTAGTAGAGAGTTGTTCAACCAAAGCTTTGCTATAATTATCATTGGTTAAAATCGGTAATTGCCATGCCAGCACAGATCTTGCACTCATGCCTTGTTCTTGTAGTTTAAGGGCTAGTAAAGATGCTGTTACCATCTCCCCGCTACAAAGAGCGGCATCATATTCTGCTAGTTCTGAATTGGTCTTAAGACTAGAGACTTCATTACATAGAGTAACTATTTGGTTGGTAACCCCGGTCATAGCTGAAACGACAATTATTACTTGATTGCCTTGCTGCTTTTCAAGCTTAATTATTGGAATAATTTCTTTTATTCTTGCAATGTTAGCAACGGAAGTTCCACCAAATTTTTGAACTATTATTGACATAAATCTGCAAGCGTAATTTTCGATATCATTCCTACGTAGGTAGCAGAACCTAAAAAAATAGACCAAGAGGGTTTGTTAGACTTTTTTAGACCCCTGTCTACGCAGGGGTAACATTGTGTGGTGAATAGGGATGACATCTGCAGGCAGAAATAGCATCATCACTGCACAATATTAACTATTTTATAGTCTCTCTTACTAGAAAATTCTACTTTGCCTGCAATCAATGCAAATAACGTATGATCTCTACCAAGTCCAACATTTTTACCTGGGTGAAATTTAGTACCGCGTTGTCTAACAATAATGTTACCTGGTATCACATATTGTCCATCATATTTTTTAACACCCAACCTACGACCGATCGAGTCTCTGCCGTTTCTAGAACTACCACCAGCTTTTTTAGTTGCCATTTATATATCCTTAAATAAATCCTATTATAGTTTAGTAATGTCTAATATTTTCAGTTCGGTCAATTCCTGCCTATGACCAGTCTTGCGACGATAATTCTGACGACGTTTTTTCTTAAAGACAATAACCTTATTATCTTTAAACTGGTTAGTAATTTCGGCAGTAACAAGAGCTCCTTTAACCATTGGCGTACCTATAAAAGATGGCTTTGAATCTTCACCAATCATCAATATTTGGTCAAATTGGATTTTTGCACCTCTTTCACCGTCAATTTTTTCTACTTTGATGACACTGTTTTTGCCGACTTTATACTGTTTCCCGCCTGATTTGACGATTGCGAACATGAAAAATATCCTAACTAAAATTTAAACAAATTAAGTCGGCATTATATTACCAGCAACTATTTTAGTCAATAGCAATTCGTAATTAAATAGATAATGCTATAAATAAAAGATAGCCCGTATTATTTATAATAATACAGTTTCTAATCATTATTATTGACCTTGTATTGTTGACATGATTAGTATACTCTTCTGCTCCTACGAATTGTTTTTTGAAAATATCATGGATTCGCATGCTCACCATTCATTTTCAAATCCAATTCTTCAAATCATTTGAGTATAACAGCGATAGTTGCTTGCCTTATCACAACCACACATTCTGTCTTCTATGCTATAATTTTATTTTGGTTTTACTATTACTTATTTTGGATTTATTTGTTGACTCTTCAGTTGTCTTACACTTTTCTTGTTGTTCAAGTATGCTCAAAATACTTTTGATATACAGTTCGATATCCTCTAAGTGATACACTACGCTTAAAATGTTATCATCTCTTTTACTGGTTACAGCACTTAACTGTTGTAGTTCTTTAAATAAACGAGATGTATCTGCCTTAGCTTTGCCAAATATATTTGAGAAATCTTTACTAGTTATATTTATCTGATGCAAATATTTCAAAGATATTAAGATTAATAAACCTTCAATAATAATTAATATTATTGCTAAGTATTGCTGCCACATTCTAATTTCTTATTGTTTTGTTATGATATCGCTTCAACATGTTTTTTTGTGAACTATCTTGTTCTTTTAATATTGGGATTAAAATATCTTGAGTTGCATCTTGCTGTTCCATACATACTACCCCAATTCGTAATAAGAATTAGTTAATTCTTATCGCAAATTGGCTTTAATATAAGGAAAAATGCATTCTTAAATCCATTTACATGAATATTAATCACTCTTATTTAAATAAATACTTTGATAAACTACTTTACCTTGTACAAACTTTAGTATATCAATACAGTTAATACTTATAATATTATGCATAATAATATACATTTATTTTTAGTGTATATAAATACATAATATTGTCAACTGAAATGTCTAACTAAATTCATTTATTTATAAGAATGTCACACTTAATTATTAAGAAAAATATTGGAAGGCTATTAAAAGAAAAAAATTGGCGTGTTGCTGATCTTGAAAATAAGATTGGACAAGGTAGAAGCGTTACAAATATATTCAGGGGTACTTCCAAAAATCCTACTATAGAAGTATTGCAATCTATAGCAGGTGCTTTTAATATTGAAATTCAAGAATTATTATTAGATCACGATAACCAAGATTCTATACTTAATATTTCTTTGCTTCGTGATACTTGTGATAAAATCATTAATGAACTTGAGCTAATTCACTATCCTATTGCTGTAAGGTATAGTAACGTATTTGCTCTTATTAAAGAAGTATACGAATACTCTTCACAGTTGAGTTTAGATAAAGCTGATGAAAATTTTACTAAATGGCTTATTCAAAAACATTATAAAAAATAACTCTAATATTTAGATTAACACTGGGTTCTAGAGCATTATTCACTTCAGACAATATGCTTTTATGGGCATACTCCATATAATTTTTTACTCCTAGGGTGATCAGAACCAAAATATGTCAAAAGAAGTGAGTAAAAATAAGTGCATTGTATATGTCTGTCACTTTTATTGGTTAATTTCGTAGCAGTTTTTGCTGCCTGAGAGAAGGCATAACTTACATTATCCATATTGCCGATGTTTTTGATATTAAATATGTTCCAATAAATATTTTTAGCTAATCTATAATTAATCATAGCCTCTTCTGCTTTCCCTAAAGTACTTAATATATTTGCTTTTACTACTAAAGCATTAGCTAAAAATATATCTATGGAATTCTCTAACTCATTTTCCCTATTGTTTCTATCTTGGTCTTGTATCAGTATATCAACTGCTTTTACTATATGTTTCCAAGCATCATTCTGCCTCTTTAGTCCTAATTCAGATTTTGACAACTCTGTTAAACAATATGCTATTGTTGTAGATGTGATATCTTTAATTTCATTTAGATCACTACTCATTATCTTAGTATATACATCGTTAGTTATAGCGTAAGCCTCTTCAAATTTTTGCATATTATTTAGTATTTCTGCTTGCAAAGTATAAATGGGTGCAAGCCATGCATTTTCTTGTCTTAATTCTACATCACTTATTTGTGCCAATATCCTAGATTTATTTAGCTGAGCTTTTTCTTTACTTATCGTATCTATAATTGCTAATAAAGCCTGCTGATACTTTCCTTGAGTTAATAATATTCTAGCCATACCATAATCTATCATGCTTGCTTTATGTATAAAGTTTTTATTATTAAGCATTATACTTTGTATAATATGTAAGTTATCTTCTGCCTCCTTTATTTGCCCTGTGAATACCTGAACTTGAAACATTTCATAATAAATTGATGATTTTGCTACCTCATTGTTTGGTAAACTATTTATGGCGTTTTTAGCCTTCACTAAATATTGCATGACTATATCTAAATGGTGATTAACAACAAAGTATTCATATCGTCCTATACGTCCTAAATACCTACTATACGCTACTTGCTCTAATTCTGTCATATTTTGCCAAATCAACTTATGTTCGTGTTCTTTAAACCAACTTACCATTTTTTTGGCATTATATGGTTCTCTAGAACGTAAGTAGTAGCCAAGTAGGCTATTATGCAAGACCATGCTTGTATAAATATTACTATTATACTTATCCGCATTAGCTATCAGTACTTCTACATTACTTTCAAAGGTATTATCCTGCATAATTAAATAAAATTGATTTACCATCTCCCCTGACATTAAATGTTGTATTTTAATAAGTAGTTTATCAATAGTTTTCTTATTAGTAGCTAAATCGTATATATTTAATATCTCATATTTTACTGCATCATGCATTCGAAATACTTTTTTATTTCTATTGTTACTAATTTGTTCAATTAAACCAAATCTTACTATCTCATCAATTAAATCGGATAATTTCTCCTTATCATCTACTAGATGTTCTAGTAAATTATTACCTATTTTTTGATTATTTAATAACGCCATATAGTATAATAGTGTTTTGGCTTCTGATGTAATTTCATTTAATACTATTGATAAATGTGCATTTAATTTGTTATCATGTTTTCGTATATAATTTATATACTCTTTGATTGTCATGTGGTTATTGCTTTGTAAAAAAATAGCACTATGTCCAATTATATTAGTTGGATAACCTTTTAAATTACATGCCAAATCTTTTTTAAATTCCTCTGATCGCTCGTCTATAAGCTTATTAATTGCCATAAAAATGTCTTTTTCTTGTAAATAAGGAACTGAGATTCTTGGTAGCAAATATTGACTATCTTGTGAACAAATTATAATATGTCCATTATGATGCCAATCAATAATATCCTTAATTTTGTTATTTTCATTAATATGTAAATTATCGAATATTAATAACCACCTCCCCTGAGGTTTAAGATATGTCATAAGGTTTTGTTTAACGCTTCCGGTACTTTCTGAAATGAAACACCCCATTTCTGAACATATTTTTTGATTTATTTCTTTGACCAACAAAACAAATTGTGGGATTAAATCTATACTTGCATCTAAAAACGCAATAATATCGTAATCTTGTTGATATTTTTGTGCATATTTTCTAGCTATTTCACTTTTTCCTATACCACTGATACCTGTAATACCTACTATTTTGTCTCTTATTAATAACTTTCTTATGTTGTTAATTTGTTCCTCATGATTAACGAAATAGTATACTGGCTCTTCTTTATTAAAAAGAAGTACTGCATATGCTTCACAAGTAGAAATTACTACTATAAATAGTAATAGTATAAAGTTTCTCATTTTAAATCGTTAAGTTTTCTATACTTATTCATTTTAATTATCTGTGCCTTTTGGGTAGTGTCGGTATTTAACTCTGTTGGTACATTATCTAATTTTATTTCTATTGTTGTAGAGTACTTATTTTTAGTTACTTGATAATTTATTTTAAAACTTTTTAACAAAATAAATATTTGTCCCAAATTTAATATGTATAAATTAGCTGTATCATTAAATATTTTTTTAGAATATCTTACTGCTAAATTTTGGTCTAAACTAAACCCTTCACCGATAAAGGTAATCAAGTTGTTTTGAAATATTAACTTTACACATCTCGATCTTTCTGTATTTTTATTAAAGTACAAGATATTAGATAATACACTAACCATAATTTGGTTAAATATTTCCGATTCAAAAGGCACTTCAAGTGTCTCTATATTACTGACTATATCTAATTTAATATTAGAATTATAGCAAGCTGTGTATCCTGTATAATAACTTTGTAGATATAAAATTATCGGAGTTAGTTTTATTGTATGGTAGTTAATTTCATTGTGGGACTCTAATGTTGTTATTGGTAATGGAAAATATTCACTATTATATCCTAGTTCTTCTTCTACATTAACAGTATTAGAGATATTAAATGATTTATTACTACTTTTAGAATAGTGATAACATTTTAGAGTAAACTCTTCGTTTATTTTGTGAAATAATAGAATATTTTTACTATGCTCCATACTGTTAGTTAAATCTGTCTCTAACTTGTTAAGTTTAAGTTTAATTTTTTTATCTCTATAAGATAGATACAATACTATTATACATAGTACTAAAATTGTAAATACAGAACCTATATTTAATAATAAAATTTGCTGCTTAACCCTAGAGATAGCTTGTTGTGTATAATAAGAATTAGGAGAAATTTGTATTGAGATATTATAAGTGAGGTCTTTATTAATGTAATACTGCTTGTTCACACTCTCCTGAAATTCTACCACACCATTAGATATAATTGAATGATTATTAATAGTAATATTGTATTTAAATGCTTGGTTTGATACTATATCTAGTAGTTCTTGTAGAGTGGTATAAGGTAGATCATTCTTGCCATACACGCTATTTGGTATATGATACTTCGAAATGAAAACATGATTCCTAATATGTTCTTTTAAAATAGAGATTTGATCAGGTATATCATTACTACTTAATATATAATTAATATTAAATTTATCAACTAAAAGCGATCTAATTATATTATGATATTCTTCTAATTTTATTAGGTTTTGCTGATGATATTCATGATTGATACAACGACGTACCAATATATTTGTTAATATAACAAAGCTAATCACAAATATCATAGATATTGCACTTGCTTTTAAAATGTTCTTCCTTTTAATAAACATTTTTGTTTTTTTCGTTCATGATTTAATAACATTTTGTTAAGTATTATGGAAAGCAATTTAAGCTCAATAGTATGTAATACCAATCCTCGAATTTAATTTAGCAAATAATTCATACAACAAATCGATTTAATTAGTGAAGCATTTAAATATCTCCCATGCAGCTCACTTCCTCATACATGGAATAATCTTTCGGAAAAACATCACACTTTAAAGGATAATCTTCTATCTGTGTACTATGATCTACACCCCCAAAAACTTTTATACACTCAATATTCTCAGCACGCAATGCCCTTTTTATGCCATCATGATCAGTTTTTTTATCAAAAACACTAAAACAGCCCCATTATCATTTTCATAAATTTTGCTTGCGTATAACCGAGCATCTGCATTTATTTTAAGTTCTAGAAAACATGAGCCTAATCATTTTAACCCCATTAAGGTTAGGATTTTTTACTATACCTTTCTTAAAGCAGTGGTAAATTGTTGCTGCTCGGATATCTCTAATGATCCTAACAGTTCAGGGTCAAATGCTAGCATAATTATTATGTTTCTTACTAAGACGTACTACAACATCTTTATTCTTTGTTGTATATGATACTTCGTCAGAAATGTTCCAACTTTGATAAGTTTCTTGGTGATTATCAGACTTTTTATCATGAAAAAAGCGAGCATTTTTTTAATATTTTGATAACATTTTCCTCACCTTTCTTTAAATGCTCACGAATTAATACAAGATTATATAATTGTCTCCAAAATTTTAATTTTTCTATTGCATCCTTATCCATTTCTTGAACAAACTTTGACAAAAATCGCTCTATAATCTTTATATATTTTATTTTTTCTTCATTAGTTATATTAGTTGCATCAAGGGAACATAAAATACGATTGACTATAAAATTTCCTATTTTACTATCACCTAAAGGGCTATTTAAAATTGTTTGCAATTTATCATCAAATTGTTGTTGTTTAATACTAGAGTCATGTACTGAACTACTAGCTAATAAGCTAACACTTGTAGACGCTTTTGTAGAGTGTTTATGTTTCATATAAGAACCAGTGTTAAGAATGAGCCGTTTTGCTGCCACTTAGAATTAAATTACGCAAATTCGGGATATATTGAAACTCAAGGTGAGTAACGTCTTACATTCTACACGCTAAAGACATATGGGGTTTTACGGCATCTTTTATAAAAACAGAAATATTTTCTTATATATTAAACGACTTCCCACACCCACAACTACCTTTTTCGTTTGGGTTATTAAAAGTAAACCCGGATTTAAACTTGTCTTCTACATAATCCATTTCACTTGCTAGGATATACATCAGAGCTTTTGGGTCGATTAATATTCGTACACCTTTATCTTCTATCACCTCATCAAACTTATTCTTGTTATCCGCATATTCTACGTAATAAGATAGACCAGAACAACCACCAGATTTTACCCCAACCCTAATACCAAAAGATGGTTTATTACGTTTGTCTATCAATAGCTTTATTTGCCTAGCTGCTGCATCAGTCAATGACATAATATTTTTCATAATAGCTACTTATGGTTTTTTAGTTCTATAATCAGCTATTGCCGCTTTTATGGCATCTTCTGCCAATAAAGAACAATGGAGTTTTACTGGTGGCAAAGATAATTCCTTAGCTATTTCAGTATTTTTTATACTACCAGCCTCATCAAGAGATTTACCCTTAACCCATTCAGTTACTAAAGAGCTTGAAGCAATAGCAGAACCACAACCAAATGTTTTAAATTTGGCATCTGTAATAATTCCATCCTCACTAACTTCAATTTGTAGCTTCATTACATCCCCACAGGCAGGAGCTCCCACGAGACCTGTACCAACATATGCGTTATTTTTGTCTAATGACCCTACGTTACGCGGATTTTCATAGTGATCCAGTACTTTTAGACTATATGCCATTTTATTGCCTCTTTATTAATGTTCTGCACCATCACTTATGGTACTTCCTAGTAGCTTAGCAGATAGTTGCCTGTCAAGAGCTGTATGATCACCACAAGGGAATGTATGATCAGGGAATCTGTTAATTAACCACATATTAAGACATGAATATTGAGTATCAAGGTCATCAAATGAACGCCCCTGACTATCTTTATCATTAATGTCCAAAGGGATATTGCTCAGAATCGTCTAAAATATGTTGAGCATATTTTATTCCTGGTTTAACAACCTTCTTTTCCTCTGTACATTCATTAACAACCTTCTTTTCCTCTGTACATTCATCTTTAATCTCAATCTTAACCTCACATAATTTAAATATAATATCTATTAACGATAATGTTTTATTATATATAGCTTCTAACAACTTATCTAAATTTTTATCAAATGAAGTCTCTCTCTCCTTATCAACACTCCATTTTTTGACCTCCATAACCATAATCGGATATACAGTATTACCAGCAAAACACAACTTCTTAAGTTTTGGTAAATTCTTAGATGTTATTATATCTCTCATTCCTTCATCATGAATATTATTATCTTGTATATCTAGAACTTTAAGATTTTTTAAATTCTTAGATTTTGCAATATATTCAGCCCCTGTATCAGTTATCTCTTGTGCAGCGAATGACAAATTAGTAAGATTAGGAAATCCTTCTGAGTTCACTATGGCTTTAACCCCTTCATCACCAATAAACTCATCTTCACAACCAGCATTATCAAATGATAATGTATGAAGATTTTTAAAGCAGTCGTCAGTATTTACTAAATCTCTCACTCCTTTTGCAGTAATAGAGTTAGCACCAATATAAAACTCCTGTAACCCATTTAATCCATCATCGTTATCATAATATTCTTTTATATCCTCCATCGTTTGATCAGTAATAGCGTTGAAAGATAGATTAAGTACCTTAAGATTTGATAAGCCACTATAGGTTAATATAGCTGTACTCCCTTCATCACCTATCGAATTACTTGCTAAATTAAGCTCTATTAAATTCTCAAAATCAGCATTTGCTATACATTCTGCCCCTTCATTTTCAATCTCATTACCACTTAAGTCAAGATTGGTAAGCTGCTGCACCAAATTAGATTCTACTATAACCTCTACATCATTATTCTCCATGCAATTATTACGTAAGTTAAGAACAGTCAGTTTACTTAACAATTGCTTATTGAATGGTATAACATTCATATCACCATCCGCAAGTTGATTATTACTTAAATCCAACTCCGTAATATCATTTAATGCACCACTCTGAATCAACAGCTGTAAATCTTTACATGAAATATCAGTATCCGCTAATTTCAGTATTGTAACATTTTGGTTGTCCCGTATAAGCTGTATTAAATCTTCTATCTTCCAATTTTCACACTTATATCCAGTTAGATCAACAATACCCTTTTCCTTCTCTAAATATCCTTCCAATTCTTTCATTATTCTTCCATATTTTTAGTTAATTATTATTAATACAACACATTCATCAATGTACCGCCCACTTGATTTGCTTTAAATTAACTCCTTCTTGAACCATCTCCCAAAGAGGGCTTAGCTCTCTTAACTTGTTAATTTTTGACTTTATTAACTCTACAGCATAATCTATTTCTTCTTTAGTGGTAAATCTACCAATACCAAACCTAATAGAGGTATGTGCCATTTCTTCATCAACACCCATAGCTTTTAGCACATATGATGGTTCAAGCGAAGATGATGTACAAGCAGAGCCGGACGAAACGGCTAGATCTTTAATAGCTAGTATCATAGACTCACCTTCCACATAAGCAAAACTTAGATTTAGATTCCCCTTATATCTATTATGCCTAGCACCGTTTAGATAAACGTCGGCAATTTCTTTAGTAATATTACCATAAAACCTATCAAAAAGTTCTTCTACATGCTTAGCATCTTTTTGCATCTCAAGCAGAGCTATTTCAGCAGCCTTGCCAAACCCAACAATTAAAGGAGTTGGTAGAGTTCCAGAACGCATGCCTCTTTCCTGTCCACCACCATTTAAAATTGGCATCAATCGTACTCTAGGTTTTTTCCTTACATATAAAGCTCCAATACCTTTGGGACCATAAATTTTATGCCCGGAAATACTTGCTAGATCAATGTTACAATCATTAACATCTATAGGAATTTTACCATATCCTTGGGCGATATCTGAATGAAAAAATACCCCTAATTCCCGACAAATTTTACCAATTTCTTTAATTGGTTGGATGACACCTATTTCATTATTTACCGCCATCACTGATACCAACATAGTTTGATCAGTTATGGCATCTCTTAATTGTTGTAAATTAATCAAACCACTTGGCTGAATTGGCAAATATGTTACCTTAAAACCTTCATTTTCTAAATGCCGACAAGCATCTAAAACGCATTTATGTTCACTTATCACTGTCACTATGTGATTTTTTTTACTACCATAGAATTTAGCAATACCTTTTATTGCTAAATTATTAGACTCCGTAGCTCCAGAAGTAAAAATAATTTCTTTAGGATCGGCACCAATAAGCTTTGCTACTTGTTCTCTTGACTTTTCCACAGCCTCTTCAGCTTCCCAGCCAAAAGAATGACTCCTAGAGTGCGGATTACCAAACTTAGTGGTAAAATATGGCAACATACATTCCAAGACCCTTGGATCCATAGGAGTTGTCGATTGATAATCCATATAAATCGGTAGTGATTTACCACTTAATTTTACTTTTTGTCTTAATTTTTCTAATTCATCCATACTAGTTATTCCTTAGTGTCATTCCAACAGGAATGTCATCCTTGCTTCGATGTGGGATATAGATTCCCGCCTACGCGGGAATGACATAAAAACGGGTAATATACTTCTTCAAACGCTTTAACAAATGTCACAACATCTTCAATAGTTTGTTGATAATCAAAACTCACCCTAATCGAAGACCTAGCATCATCCTCACTAAATCCCATAGAAGATAATACATGTGATTTACCAACTTTCCCTGATGAACAGGCAGAACCGGAACTAACCGCTATACCCCGTAAATCAAAAGCTATCAACTTGGTTTGTGCATCAGTTTTGGACACAATCATCAAGGTAGTATTAGGTAGTCTTTCAACATTTTTTGACACTATTTTTACATTTTTATAGTTGAGTAAATTTTGCTCCAAATATGTTTGTAATTTCTTCATTTTATTATATCTATCTTCTACCTCATCAGCAGCTATTGATGATGCAAGCCCAAACGAAGCGATTGCTGGCACATTTTCTGTACCTGATCTAATATTTCTCTCTTGCCCTCCACCAATCATCATCGCTTTAAGCGTATGTCCTGCCTTGACAATTAAAGCACTACTTCCCTGCATTCCCCCTAATTTATGAGCCGATATAGTAGCAAAATCAACTGCTAATTCTTTAATATTGACCGGTATTTTACCAACTGCTTGTACGCAATCACTATGAAATACTGCCCCATATTTTTGGGCAATTTTAACCAGTTCTTGTATATTTTGCACAACACCACTTTCATTATTAGCTAGCATTATAGACACGAGCTTTTTATTGCTATGACTAACCGATAGTAGTTCTCCTAAATGCTGAGCATTAACAACACCATCACTATCTACCCTAATAATTTTAATATTATCTCGATATTTAGTGTGATCAAAAATCGATAAATGCTCTATGCCAGAAACAAAAATTTCTCCATCATAATAATTACTCATCAGTAAATTATTACTCTCTGTGCCAGAGGAAGTAAAAATTACCTGATATTCCCTAGAATTTATATCAATGCCAACAGATTTCGCGACCTGCTGCCTAGCTATTTCCATTAAACTCCGAGCATAACGCCCTTTGGTATGAATAGAAGACGGATTATATGCTTCTTCGAGCAAATTCTTCATAAGTTCCTTAACCTTAGGATGAACGTTAGTAGTGGAATTATGGTCTAAATATAACATATATATAACATAATTTATTCGTCCACTAATACATAAGTTAAAATAATTTTCAAAAACTTTTAGAGCTAATCTAGTGTATCAGCTAGCATGTCAGCTACAGAGATGGTGTCAAAATAGTTCCTTATATGCTTACTTAAACCTAACCATAAATGATGAGCGTTACATTTTACTTTATTAGGTACGCAACTATTCTGAGATTTTCTTAAACATCTTGTCATTTCAATATTCTCATCTACCGCATCAATAATATCAGTAATCTTGATATTATTTAATTTTTCATTAATGATGTAACCACCTTTTGGACCTTTCGCTGATCTAACTATATTAGCTTTCTTAAGCTTTGCAAAAATTTGCTCCAAGTAGTTGACCGGTATATTTTGTTTCACCGAAATTTCAGCCAAGGTAACAGGTATATCCGACATTTGCGATGCGATTTCTAAGATAGCCATTACAGCATATCGCCCCTTTGTAGTTAATTGCATACAAACAACTCCACTATAATAACATTACTATATAATACCCTACTAATTTAGTCAAGTATTATTTTATCATGGCGGTTTAAAAATCGCAGTCAATAATTAATATAAAACTTAAGTTTAACTACTACTGATATCATCTGAGCTATAGTGGGGATTCAAAAAATAACCTGAAAGGCTAGATGATATAGAAAGTAAATTGAAGGTTATATCTCTTACTTTACAAGCTTGCAGCCTAATTTTAAAAATTACTACTATTTAACGTCGAATTATCGTATAAATATATCAAATTTAGTATATAACTAAGCGTTCAAGTTTTGTTAACTTAAGCAGCCTCGGTGTTATTCCAGTCTTCGCTGTCACCCCTGCGAAAGTAGAGGTCTAAAAAACCAGCTGGGAAGACTATCAACATTTTTAGATCCCGCTACCTACGCTGGGATAACATCACTCTTAGAACATCGAGGACTATTATACCTACTTAAACTTGCATACTTGGTTATATAGTACTATGATACTAAATGACTGCATTTTACATACCCCCTCACTTCAAAAGTTATCTTTAATGCGAGTTTTCTGCAATATATTGATTATTATTACTTTGTTATCGGTTTTTGGTTTTGCAATAGCTGATAAGCAAGGGATGAACAAACAATTTAGCTTTATGTCAGCGGATTATATTGAATATAACCAAAAAGAACAGTTTATTTATGCTAAAGGTGATGTTCAAGTTATATTGGATAATTACTTCCTAACAGCTAATTCTTTGATTTATGATATAGGGCAAGATAAACTTTGGGCTGAAGGTGATATTAGAATTAAAGATCAGCAAAATAGAGTTATTCTAGGAGATATTGTCATATTAAAAGACAAACTAAAGGCAGGGATAATCTCAGATTTTATTTTATATTTTGGTGATAATACACTATTAGTATCAAAACTAGCAGAAAGAGTAAATGAAGATGTTTTTCGTCTGCATAATAGTACCTTTACTCCATGCAAAATACTATGTAACCAAAAACCTATTTGGCAAGTTTCTGCAAAAAATACTGAGATATATCTTAATAAGAATAAAATGGTTTATAATCACCTATTTTTTGAGGTATATGGTGTACCAATCTTGTATATACCATATTTTTCTCATCCAACACCTAAGGCTTCCGCAGAATCGGGAATATTGATACCTAGAGTGCGGGATAATGCTTTGGGAATACCGCTATATTATAGAGCTAAACCTAATCTAGACTTTACTCTAACCCCTAGGATTTTTTGGCAAAAGCATAATATTATATATAAAATTCTCGAACTAGAAGCTCGTTACAAACCGAATAAAACTGATTATATATCTTTAGACGCTAATTATGGTAAAGTGCCATATTCCATAAAGGATGGTGATGTAACGATAAAAAACCGTAAGGTGGACTCATATTATCTATTAAGCAATGGTAATTTTATCAAAAACGATTATAGATATGGATTTAGGTTACAACGTACTTCTGATAAAGCTTATTTAAAAAATTACTATAACAATTATACTCCGTATTTGATGTCTAAGTTATATTTAGAGCATGTCAATAATTATAATTACTTATTGACGGAAGGAATATATTTTGAGGGATTGGGAACAAATGATTCTAGTAGTACGAATCCATTAATTTTCCCCAAGGTTAGAACTAAGAATGTTATACCTCTAAATGACGAAGAAACTAGTAACTTAGTTGTAGAGAATAATGCATTAATTTATAAAGAAAGAAGCGGAAAGGAACTAGGTCGAGTTGCATTACAACTGGCAGTGGATAATAATTTTTTAACTGAGGCAGGTCATTTATTTAATGTTACCTTACGGAATAGATCAGATGTATATTTTATTAATCACCTATATCTAAATGATTCTAGGACTAATCATGTTCTAACTAGAAATATACCTGAAATCCAAAATATTTGGAGTTATCCATTAGTTGGAACAATTTTTGATAAAACTAGCCTGTTTGTAGAACCAATTATATCCGTGACTATTGGACGTAGACATAATTATAATAAGAAATTTTCCTTTATTGATCCATCAAAATATGAACTATCAGAAAATAATATATTCAATTCGAATCGTTATAGTGGTATAGATTATCATGAATTTGGCAATAGATTAAGTTATGGGGTTAATTCTTCTATACTATCGGAGGAGAATTATACAAGTTTATTTCTAGGACAAACCTATAACACTACTATTAATATTAACTCTATTAATAGTATCGAAAATGTTGGTAGAATTGCTAGTAGTTTTTCTGATAAGATAGAGCTATTCTATAGATTTAGAAAAAGTAGAAATTTTGATCCAATTAGAGATGAATTAGGTGGAAGTCTTAACTCTAAGAAAATTCAGTTAACTGCTGGATTGGTTCAGATTTCAAATTTACAGAAATATTATTTTACAGATAAATTAACTGATGAGAAAATAAGGCAATTCTACTATAATCTCACTTATCAATTAACAGAAAATTGGTCAGTTGTCTATGATATGAGAGTAAATTGGCCAAAAAGCAAACTAAATGTTCTTTCTAAGAGTATCCAAGTGACATACTTAAATGATTGTGTTAGAATAGCCGGAAAACTTTCAGACAATTACATGGAAGATGGTAGTAGGGGAATAAAAAAGAATTCTGCTGTACCTACTATTTCTATAGGTTTAAAAATATTAAATATGTGAGTCTAAAATTATGAAGAAGTTATTTTGTTTAGTTGCTATCGTTTTTAACCTAGCTATAGCGAAAGCAGAATTATCCAATATAGTTGCATTAGTTAATAATGAGCCAATTACATTACATGAATTTTTAGCTAGAAAACACATGATCATGGCACTTAACAATATTAACAATCCTGATTCTCAAACAGATAAGCAACTTGACAAGATGGCAATTAACAGCGTGATTGATGATTTATTGCTTTATCAGTCTGTAAACGGTAAAAAAAGTTCTGATAGTGAGTTAAATGAGTCTATAGAGACTATTGAGCAACGTAATAAAATGGCAAAAGGACAATTAATGCAACTTTTGAAGAGTAAATCTGTAGATATTAATAGTTTTAAATCTCAGATTGGTGCTGAAATTATCAAAATGAATATTTTATCTAGTATTTCTAGATCAGTTGCTATTAGTGCAAAAGAAGTTGATGCTATAATATTAGCGACTAATTCAAAAGATGCAGAAGTATCGGCTCAAATCTTTACTTCAAAAGATAAACAGGATAAAACTTTGCAAAAGATGTATGGGTTACAAAAACGCCTTACAAATTGTCACGATATCAAAGAATCTTTATATAAAGATTTTTCTACGTTAGAGATAGTCAATCAAAATTTAAGTACTCTAGATTCTACGCTACAAACAATTCTCAAGGATTTAAATACAGGAGAGAAAAGTAGTGTTTTCGAGATGCAAGATGGGTTTAAGTTAATCTTAATGTGTAATAAAAAGATAGTTAATATTACTCTAGATGAAAATAATTATGTAGTAAATCTTCTGACCAATAAAAAAATGTCACAAAAAGCCCAAAAATACTTTGAGGATATGCGTAAGAAAGCATATATCAAAATAATGTTACCTTTGTGATATACTCGAATGATCTGAGTACACTACCTTCAATCGCCAAGCATGCCAGCCAACATGGCATTGTTCCTATTAAGAGATATGGTCAGAATTTCATTTTTGATAGTAGTCTGTGTGATAAAATAGTTAGCGTAAGTGGCCTCCGAGAAAATGACTCTGTATTAGAAGTTGGTCCTGGTACAGCCGGACTCACTAGAGCTATCCTTTCTTACAACCCTAAATCTTTAACTGTGGTTGAAACTGACGCTAGATGCATACCGTTACTGACGGAAATAAGAGAGTTATACCCTAATCTACATATTATTCATTCAGATGCTTCTAAATTTGATCTATCAACCTTAAGTCATGACAAAACACATGATAAAATAACTATTATTTCAAATTTACCTTACCGAATAGGTACAGAGTTAGTCATAAAATGGTTAAAAAAATCATACTTAATAAGTAGTATGACTTTAATGCTGCAAAGAGAGGTTGTAGAGCGAATATGTGGTAAAGTTGGGACAAAATCTTATGGCAGATTATCAATAATATGTCAGTTACTTTGTTCAGTTGAAAAATGCTTTGATGTTAATCCGCAAGCTTTCTACCCTGCACCAAAAGTCCACTCTGCAATAGTTAGACTTGTGCCTTTTAATAATCCATTAACACTTGAACTAATTGGGAAAGTTGAACTAATTACCAAACTAGCCTTTAGTGAACGTCGTAAAATGATTAAATCATCTTTGAAGAAACTAACCCCGCACATAGAAGATTTGTTATCTCAATTAAAGATTGATAATTCTTCTCGATCTGAAAATTTATCATCGCAAGATTATTTGTCCTTAGCAAAATTATATACTACTATGATTTCAAGAGTTGGGTAGACGATAATATAACTTCAAGAAGAGCTAGGCAGTAGCAAAGTCGAGCTGCTAGGTGTACATGAGTAACGGAGCAGCGGATATCTTTGGTCGCGGGAATGCCAATTCTTGAAGTTCTACCTGAGTATACTCAAATGAATCACTACATTGCTATTAATATCACTACCAGTAAATATTTATTGTTAATTGTCAATTTTTTACTTTGGTATACTTGGTAATGTAATGATACAATTCTATTTACGGTAAAAGCAACCTACTTAACCATATAATCTCAGGTATATTTTTATGAGAATAACCAAAATCTTCCTAATATATTGTTTCGTAGCTATAGTAAATCTACCTTATGCATTATGTGCAGATACAAATAAAACAATTTATATAACATCAGATGATGGTCCTCTTGGAGGAACCGAAAATGTTATTAATGTCATGACCCAAAAAAAGACTCCCATTACCATGTTCATGGTAGGATTACATTATGATAATTCGAGTCCTAGCCTAAAGAAAGCTGTTGATCTAGCTAAAAAAAACCCTTTTATTGAAATAGGAAATCACAGCTATACTCACGCTAATAACCACATAACCACTATAGGAATTTTTATCATCAGCTTCCGGATGTAATTAAGGATCTTAAAAAAAATAATACTGTTTTTGGTTTCACTGGTTCACATGTCAATACTAGACTACCAGGTAGAGATGTATTCCGTCTTCCTAACCTAAGTAAAGATGATCCATATATTTCAAAAGAAGAAGATAAAGTAGAAAGAATAGATGATGATGGAATATATAAAAATGGCTTCTATCTATATGGCTGGGATTTAGAATGGGCTCATAATCAGCATGGCAAGCCAATTCAATCCTTAGATGAATTAGTGCAAGAGATAGAAGATAAATTTAACAGAAATGATACTGCCTTACCTAATAAATTAATTTTACTTATGCATGATGAGATGTTTCAAGACCAATTTAATGGCAAAGAAAATTTAAGTCAGTTAGTTGATCTTTTGCATAAAAAAAATTATAAGTTTGATTTTATTAAAAATTATCATGTAGAGTGATTTTTATCTATAAATGCTTTAAAGAATCGGATTTGAAAATAAATGGTGAGCATGCGAATCCATGATATTTCCAAAAAACAATTCTTCAAAGCAGAAGAGTATATATACTGCTCGTAAATGAAGAGTTAATAGATGAAGAGCAAAATCATGAAGTGCTAGGAGTCAAAGGGTCGAGGAGCGGAGCGTACATTAGTACGTGAGCACCGAAGATCCCTGAAGACGACAACGCAATTCTTGATTTTCATCGAGTATACATAATGCTATATCGAACTTAGGTTAAGTAAGTCTATTCGCTTTACACTCCGTGACGTTCTATTATTTGGCTTTTTATCTCTGCAATAGCTTTAGCTGGATTTAAACCTTTCGGACAAGTCTTTGTACAGTTCATAATCGTATGACAACGATATAATTTAAATGGATCTTCTAAAGCATCTAAACGTTCTCCAGTATACTCATCCCTAGAATCAGCAATCCACCGATATGCTTGTAGTAAAATCGCAGGTCCTAAATATTTATCACCATTCCACCAATAACTTGGGCAAGAGGTGGAACAACACGCACATAATATGCATTCATATAAACCATCCAGTTTTTCTCTATCCTTAAGAGACTGCAATCTTTCAGTATTGGAAGGTGGCGGACTGTCAGTTTTTAGCCAAGGTTCTATCGATTCATATTGAGCATAGAAATGCGACATATCAGGTACTAAATCTTTTACTACCTTCATGTGCGGTAAAGGATATATCTTGACATCACCACGAATTTCTTCAATAGCCTTAATGCAAGCAAGTGTGTTAGTTCCATCTATATTCATCGCACAGCTACCACAAATTCCTTCACGACAAGAACGCCTAAAAGTCAATGTAGAATCTATTTCATTTTTTATTTTAATTAAGGCATCTAGAACCATTGGACCTGTTTTGCATAGATCTAACTCATAAATATCAATTCTAGGGTTTTCTTCAGAATTTGGGTCATATCTATAAATTCTGATATTACGTAACTTAACCGCTTCTCCAGAATGTTTATATGTAGTACCTTTACGGACTTTAGAATTAGGTGGTAATCTAAGTTCTGCCATGTTTATTCCTTATCTAAAATTCTAACTATATTTCAGAGCAATTTAAAAGTTGTAATCAATGGTGAAAAGATGTCATCCCCGCGTAGACGGCACAACTGTTGAAAGTTAAAAAATCGTCATTGCGAAGTGCCGTTAGGCACTGTGGCAATCTTCATGATAGTCAAGACCTCCTTGCCACGTCGCCGCTTGCAGCGACTCCTCGCAATGACGGTTTAAGACTTACAACTGTGCTTCGCTAATAGACGATTTTTAACTTTCAACAGTTGTGGGGTGACATCAAGCACACTTCTTTACCGTAGCCACGACTTTTAAATTACCCAGCTGTTCTTTTCTGATTTAGTTTCTTAACTTTTACAGTACCACCATAGTCATTTTTTATTGGAAATAAATTTTCCTCTTCTGAATTCATTGATCTATCACTCAGCAAGTTTTTAATTTGCTGACCAGACAATGTCTCATGTTCAATCAATAATTTAGCTAACAAATGAAGTTGATCAATATGTGTAGTTAATATATTTTTGGCAAAATCATAACCTTTTTCAATAATTTTTCTTACTTCTGTATCAATTAATTCTGCTGTATGTACAGAAGTATGACCTGCTCCCCTACCACTAGTATATAGATCTTCATTACTCGAACCATGATATACTGGTCCTATTGCATCACTTAACCCCCAGTCCGTTACCATAGCTCTAGCCATTTGGGTTGCCATTTTAATATCTGAAGAAGCCCCAGAAGTAACTTTATCTCTGCCAAAAATAAGCTCCTCAGCTACCCTACCAGCCATTGCCACCGCTATGTCAGCTTCCATTTTATCACGTGGCATAGAAAAACGATCATTTTCAGGAAGTCGCATAACCATTCCAAGTGACCTACCTCTTGGAATAATAGTTGCTTTGTGAATTGGATCAGAAGCAGGACAATACAACCCAACCAATGCATGCCCTCCCTCATGATAAGCAGTTAGTTTTTTCTGCTCATCTGACATAACCATAGAACGTCTTTCTACACCCATTAACACTTTATCTTTTGCCTCTTCTAAATCTGTCATACTTACTTCTTTTTTACCCTTGCGAGCAGCAATTAATGCAGATTCATTGACAAGATTAGCAAGATCTGCTCCTGAAGATCCAGGAGTTCCTCTAGCTATGATTCTAGCGACTATATTTGAGGCACATTTTATTTTCTTCAAATGTACTTGTAAAATTTGTTCTCTACCATCAATATCTGGATTAGGAACAGTAATTTGGCGATCAAATCTCCCAGGTCTTAGCAACGCTGGATCCAATACATCCGGTCTGTTAGTTGCAGCAATAATAACTACCCCTTCATTATCCTCAAACCCATCCATTTCGACCAGCATTTGATTTAGTGTTTGTTCACGTTCATCGTTGCCACCACCCATACCAATACCTCTGTGGCGACCTACTGCATCTATTTCGTCAATAAAAATTATACAAGGAGCATTGCGTTTACCTTGTTCGAACATATCACGGACACGGCTAGCACCAACGCCAACGAACATTTCAACAAAATCAGAGCCAGATATACTAAAGAATGGGACATTTGCCTCGCCGGCTATAGCTTTTGCTAGGAGAGTTTTACCTGTTCCAGGTGATCCTATAAGTAAACATCCCTTTGGAATTTTACCACCAAGTTTTTGGAATTTGCTTGGGTCTCTAAGGAAATCAACAATTTCAGTTAATTCTTCTTTAGCTTCGTTAATTCCAGCAACATCTTTAAAAGTAATTTTTGGACCTTTGTCTGAAACTAGCTTAGCTTTAGATTTACCAAAACCCATGGCTTTTCCTCCACCTTGCATTTGACGCATGAAAAACACCCACCCACCTATCAAAAGAATCATTGGAAACCACGAAACAAATATGTTAAACAACAAGTTCATTTTTGTATCAGGTGGCACTATTTCAATATGAACCGAATTGCTATTTAGGCGATTTATTAGATCTGGATAGTCAGCAGCATAAGTCGAAAAAGAAGATCCATCGCTTAGAGTTCCCTCAATCATTCTACCCTGAATTTTAACAGCACTAATTGCTTTTTCATCAATTTTGGTTAAAAAATCTGAAAAAGCGATATTACTTCTTCCTTCAATAAAACCATCATTTTGAAATGCATGAAAAACAAGTATCATTAAAACAAAAACCGACACCCAAATTAGAACATTCTTACTTTGATTATTCATCTACTACTCACCTAACAGAAATGTGTAAAACGCGACATAAAATTGGGAGAGAAAGAAACACTAAGCCTTCTTCTCAAACCTTGGTCATTATAATACGATATATGGGGTATGGCTATAACTTTTTCAAGTATCTTGACTACTGGTAGGGTGAATAAAATAGCTATATGATTGTTAAAACTTGCGTCTTTCAGTATTTTAAAATCTAAATCTTGCCTTATTTTACTATAATCCTTGATCGTTAGGTTACTGATCAAATAGCCTGAATTATTAGACTTCTTGTATAATTCTACTTCTGCTGGTAATTTGGACGTCGGTGCGGTACTCGAATCCTCACATGCATTTGAGTATGATGTGGTTCTGCGTTCCGGATATCCTGCAAATTCCTGAGCTAGAGCGAATTCTACAAGAGGTCTATTGATATAGAAATGAAATCTACCATCCCATGCATCTACATTATTAAGTCTAATATCTATAGGTAAATTCCTACCAAATTCTCGGTAAATTATTAGATTATTACTAATTTTTTTAATCACGCAACCATGGAGTGTCTTAATAAAGTCTATTTTTTGTTGTAATAGTTCTGTTATCATGCTTATTGAGCCTGATCTACTGGCACGGTTCTTACCGCTAATAATGATAAGTACAAAACTGATTACCTGTAGTATTATTGCACTAGAAAATTCTGCAAATTTTAATAAATTTATAGTAGCAAAACCAAAATCATAAATTTTTACTGATTCTGCGATGCAAGCAATCAATTCCGGTTGCCATTTCTCTTCTACTACTTGGTTAATTCTAGATTGTTGAGAAGTTATTTGATTCTTTATATATTCTCCTTCTAGGGATAGCTTTTTTCTAATGATATTTCGTTGATATTTGTTAGATTTATTAGATTCATCTTCAAACCATTTTACATTATTGGTAACTAAATATGCAATTAACTGTTGTTTTGGAATGTTAAACAATGGTCTCACTATTTTAACATTATTATACCAATTAATATTGCTAGCACTAAGTCCAAATAGACCACTTTTTTTTTCTAATCTCAGACAATAATTTTCAATATAATCATCCAAGTGATGTGCTGTTAAAATTGTCAATATATCTAATTTGCTACATAAATCAGTCATTAATTTATAACGACCTTCTCTAGCCCTTGCTTGTAAATTAGAAAAATTATTTTGGTGATCGAAATGAAGCTGGTGATATCTATGTCCCAATTTATGGCTTAAGTCTCGTACATACTCATGCTCCAACTTAGCCTGCTCTCGTAAATGATGATTAACTAACATCACTACTAGCTTAATACTATTAGTGCTAGCCCATTTATGTGTTAACATTAAAAGGGCTATGGAATCAGAACCACCTGAAATAGCCAATGCGATAGACCTCAGGTGAGGTCTATCAACTAGCTTTTCAATATTCTGCTGAAATTGTTCATAAAGCATTATTTAGGCAAATCTTTTTTGTCAGATTTTTTCTCAATAGAGCTAGTATCCTCTTGGTTTTTAGCTGAATTTTTGCTTAAGGATAGTATTCTTTTTTTATAGTCTCGTTCTTTGGCAAGATAGTTTTGAGCTTCTTGTGAGATTTTTTTATATAATTCACGTTTTTGACCATTAATTTTAGCCACTTCTATTCTATATTTTGTTATTTCTTCTCTTAGTTCTGCTGAAATTCCCGCAGCATAAGACTTGAAATCACTCTCAATTTTTTGTAATTCATCATTAGTGCCACTACTACTAATATTAGTTTTATTGGCATTTGATTTTGCAGCTGTTGTACTTGCTAAGCTATTTGAACTTAGTAATAGTAATCCTATTATAGTAGTAATTAATCTATTTTTTTTTATCATCATATGCTCCTAAAATGTTTTTATATATTTTTTGCTAAACGTGAAATCTAGCAAAATTTAATATACACTATAATAATCCTATTTAGTCAATCATAAAGATACTGAAATAATCTTTTTAACACCAAATAATATAGTAATTTTTAATATGCTATTATATTTAGAATATTAGCTATTAAATATAATAATTTTACTTGATATTAATTGATACTTTATCTAAAGTGGTTGAACGCAACAAATTTGTTAATGTACAAGGAGGAAAAAATATGGGACGTAACAAACATAATCAGGGAGACTGGGCTAATCATTACCGGGAACATAATTTTTTAAAACAAGATAAACCTCTTTCTAAAGAAGTAGAGCCTCTTAAGTTATATACAGCTAAAGATATGCTGTTATTGACAACTCTTTCTATGATTCGTCCTAACTCGATAGATGATAAAGATAATCTGTCAGCACATTATATTGCAAAACGTACAATAAGTTAGGGTTACACAAATGCTGGTTATACATTAGAAAATACTACTACTCCTAAACATACTACTCCTGAAAAATCAACTTATCACAATCAGGATAGTGGAACAATAATGTTAAGCATAGGTGGTGCAGCTACTGGTTGTGTTATTATAGGTTTTGTCGGGATTGCTGCATGCAAAGCATATAAAAGTTTTGGCAGTAAGAACAAAAACGTTGATTACCCAATAGTTTTTCCAATAGAAGTATGTGAAAGTTCTGATAGTAAGAACAAAAACGTTGATTACCCAATAGTTTTTCCAATAGAAGTATGTGAAAGTTCTGATAGTAAGAACAAAAACGTTGATTACCCAATAGTTTTTCCAATAGAAGTATGTGAAAGTTCTGATAGTAAGAACGAAAATATTGATTGCTCAGTAGATACTAACTTGTCAATAATAACAATACCACTAGAAGAGATTCAAGATATATCTTTAGCAGGTAATACAACAACGCAGGTAGAACAGTAATAAAAATAAAGACCTCTTGCATAATTCTACTTCTGCTGGTAATTTGTGCGTCGGTACGGTAGTCGAATCCTCACGTACGTTTGAGTACGCTGCGGTTCTGCGTTCCGGTCCTCCTACAAATTCCCTAGCAGAAGCGAATTCTGCAAGAGGTCTAATATTAGTATCAATTCTTCGCTGCTTTCAAAAATTATTTTTTGAAAGTAGCATGGATGAGCCGTAGTCACGTATAGCTAACTCTAGAAGGTTTTAGGCAAAAACGATCATTCCTAGCTAAAAGCGGGAATCCAAAAAATAACCTGCAAAGGCTATTAGATATTATGGATTCCCGCTTTTAGTATAAGAATGATATCAGGAGCGGTTAAACTTATGTTTATATCAACTATTGATTATAATTTTTAATTACCCTGCTCAAATTCGTGCTTATTCTTCTTGACACTAAAGACAATAAGCTTTAATATGTAGCCCTAGCCAATAAATAAGTAGGTTAGGTCTTATATGGCAGTCATTTCTAGAATTCTTTCGTATTTTTCTATAACTCACAATACATCCTCACCCTCAAAATTAACAAATAAATTATTAGAATATATTTGGCCTGTTGAAAGACATGAATTATCCAAATTTCTATACATAACATTATTGATGTTTTGTATTTTGTTTATACAAAACATTATCAGGGCCTTAAAAGACAGCCTTGTTAATACTATGATTGGTACTGAAACTGTATCATTTCTCAAATTTTGGGGTGTTCTTCCTTCTTCATTTCTAGTCATGATGATCTATGTAAAATTAGTAAATAACATGAAAGGCGAAAATATCTTCTATCTTATACTGTCAATTTTTCTAATATTTTTTGCCTTATTTGCTTTTTATATTTTTCCTAATCATACAATATTTCATTTGAGTAGTGAGCATGCCAGCATTTTAATAAAGTCTTATCCTAATTTGAAGTGGTTTATATTACTTTTATCTAATTGGAGTTTTTCCCTATTCTATATTATAGCAGAATTATGGCCAGGTGTGATGTTTGCATTACTCTTTTGGCAGTTTGTTAATAATGTCACTTCGGTAGAACAATCGAAAAGATTTTATCCTTTATTTGGACTCTTGGCACAAACAGGTATTTATATATCAGGCAAGTTTCTAGAAAATTTAGCTTATTTAAATCAATATTTAATTAAAAATTTTGACTTAAAACATACAAATACAGAACTTTCAGTACAAATTATCTTAGTCTGTGTACTTGTTCTTGGTATAATAGCAGTGGCAACTTTTTGGATGTTAAACCATAAAATATTAGCTAAAGATCAGGTAGAACAACTAAAATTTTCAGTCAAGAAGCAATCAATAACTCTTGTGGAAAGTTTTAAAATGATTATCGCTTCAAGATATATTAGACTAATTGCTACACTACTTATTTGCTATGGCATAGCTATAAATCTAGTTGAAGGACCTTGGAAGGCATCAGCTGCAAAAATTTATAAAACGCCAACTGAATTCGCTGCTTTTGTTGGCAACTATCTAAGTATTACTGGCATATTTACTATTCTATTTGTTATTCTTGGTTCTAATATTGTAAGAAGGTTGGGTTGGTTTACAGCAGCAATTATAACACCAATAATGGTTTTTGTAACTGGTATGTTATTTTTTGCAGTATCCGACTTTGATGGATTTGCTGCCTTAATTGTGGTTAGCTTTATGTTAACCGACCCTTCTTTGATTGCTATTACAATGGGACTAATTAATAATGTGTTAAGTAAATCAAGTAAGTATACTTTATTTGATTCTACTAAAGAAATGTCATATGTTCCTTTAGATACTGAACTTAAAACAAAAGGTAAGGCAGCTGCAGACATAATTGGCACTAAGCTTGGAAAGTCAACAAGTGCATTTCTCCAATCTTTAATATTTATTATTATGCCTTCTGCAACTTTTCAATCCATCTCTATCTATTTAATGGTAGTCTTTGGTATAATCTGTATCATATGGATTTGGACAGTTAGAGAATTAAATAAAGAGTACAATGATATAACATCATGAATCTTAGACATTATTCCTTAAATCTAAGATAACCTCAGCAAGTATCGATATAAGAATTAATAATTCTTATATCGATACTTGCTTTGTTATAAGGAAAAATGCACTCTTGAAGCGGCTGACGCGAGTGCATTTTAACTTTTTTCATCATTCAATATGTGATTTTAATTATTAAAATCACATATTGAATGGAGTATTACATTTTAACAATCAGGTGGGCAGCCGCTTCAAACCTGATTGTTTCTATATATAATACTGAATTCGATGTAACTTGTTACATCGAATTCAGGTTAAGATAACAACTAATAGCTACAATTTAGCATATTAATTTTTAACTCCTGCTCTAAAATAACAACTAGATCATCAGAGGATTTTGATTTCCATTTACCAGCAACATAATAAAAATGGTAAGGACCACTAATCGGTGAAGATAACCAAATTTCTTTAGCAGCTGAGTGTTTGTTAATAACAAATACTCCTTGGTTAGTAGTTAGGGTTAGAATATCACCTTGAAAATCAATATCGATAAGACAATTCTTATCTTCTGCCTCAATTGTATCAGCAATTAAAGATATTGTTTTTTCAGCCAATTTGGCAAATTCAGTATTGTTCATACTTAATGCTCCTTTAAACTTTTGCGATACATCTCAACGTACTTATTGTGATCGTTAAGGTTATTAGAAAAATTATGCCCTCCCATAATGTTAACGACAAAATATAATGAATCAATTTTAGCAGGATTTACTACAGCTTCTAAAGATTTTACTCCAGGACAAGAAATAGCTCCAGGTGGTAAATTAAAGACATAATATGTATTATAGGGTGATTGGATAGCTAAGTCTTTTTTAGTTAATCGCCTTGCTAGTTTATCTTTCCCAAGTGTTATAGCATAAATCGTCGTTGGATCTGCTTGCAATTTCATATGTTTGGTAAGGCGATTTAGAAATACAGAAGCAATCAAAGGTTTTTCTGCGTCTAAGCTAGCTTCCTTCTCCACAATGGACGCTAAAATTAAGACGTCAAGACGGGTTTTTAATGGGGAATTGGGTGATAATTTTTCCATGACTTTGTCAAGATGCAGGGACATTAATTTTCGCATTTTATCAATGATCTGCTCTTTTTGATCACCATATGAAAAAAAATAAGTAGATGGCATTAAAAATCCTTCAGGAATTGTTCCTAGAATCTCACCAATTAAGCGTTCTTCATTATTAATCTTTTGTATTATTTCATATACAAGTATACCCTCAGGTATAATCATTTTATGAATAATCGATTTGCCACTGGACAATATTTTTAAAGTTTGCATTGGAGAAATATTTTGAGTAAAAGTATATTCCCCACTTTTTATAGGATGTTTTAATGAATATATTTTTGTAAGAAATGCAAATAAATAAGGATATTTTATGATTTTGTTATCATTTAATATCGTAGTAATTTGATCAATCGACAACTTAGGCTTAATTATTAGAGTTTTACTTTCTGCAAGTAAACCAGGTACAAATAAGTAAAATATACAAAAATTGATTCCGCTGATCAGCAAAATCAATGTAATAGTTACAAAAACAAATTTTATTTTTAGTATTTTCTTAAACAAGCTATACCTAATTAGAATTAGATGATTTCAGAAGATTATAACATAACCTCAACCATCGATGTAATAAATTAATAATATGTAAATATAGAAATGCTATCGCGTTATTTTTCAAACCTATGATCAATCTAATCCTCTAATTTAGTTAAGGAATATAATCAAATGCTAAGATATGATTTGTATAGAAGTGTACATAAGTTCATTCGTAAGAAGCTGTACCAGTTCGGAGAGGAGCTAGGTAAAACAGATTTTCGAAAAATAGCAGCTGTAATTGGTATTAAAGATTCTTTTAACAAAACTTACGCTATGAGAAAAAAAAATGGTACATTATGTTGAGTATAATTTACAAATGCCAAGAGGATAAAATTGCAAGCAATACCAGTTAATAGGACAGATTACTGTCAATTTCTAATAGTGAGTCAAAAGAATTATAGTTTGACCTACTATGCTGAACATGCCAAAAAATGTAGCCATGATGTTATTAATAGATTTTTAAAAAATGAAAAATATACACCTTCTTTGTTATGGGAACATATTAAGGATGATGTTATTTTATCGCCTAACGGATATACAATATTTGATGATACGGTGTTAAATAAAAGAAATACCAAGAAAATAGAAATTGCTAGATCACAGTACAGTGGGGCTACAGGTGGTATTACTACTGGTATAGGAGTAGTAAGTTTGGTATATTATAATCCGGATATTAATAAGTTTTGGGTAATAGATTACCGAATTTTTTCGCCCGAACATGATGGAGCGACAAAAGTAGAACACCTATTAAATATGTTAAATAATGCTGTGTATAGCAAAAAGATTCCTTTTCAAACTGTGCTTTTTGACACATGGTATGCTACGCATAAAATTATGCAACATGTTGATTCCTTGGGTAAATATTATTATGCTCCTATTAAAGCAAATAGAAACGTTACTAAAACTTCCTCTTCTAAGCCTTATAAAGCTGTTAGCAAGTTAACGTTTTCAGATGAGGAAATTAAGAGCGGAGTGGAGATTCATATAAAGGGCTTTGCAAAAGATAAGCATGTTAATTTGTTTAAACTTACTGTTTCTACCAACAGAGTTGATTATATTGTTACCAATAACAAAACTCAAAAATCTTCTAAAGCCGTACAAGATGAGTGTGGCTTTCGTTGGGTAATTGAGAGCATGCATAGAGAAATCAAGCAACTTACCGGTATAGAACGATGCCAATGCAGAAAACAACGCATCCAGCGTAATCACATTAGTTGTGCATTTTTAGTGTGGGCTTTTCTAAAAAGAACTGCACACAAAATAGGTAAGACGGTTTATCAAATAAAGTTAGGGCTTTTAGATCATTATATGCAACAGCAGTTACGTTCACCCTCTTTACGCTATTTAGAACCTTACATAGCGTAAGTTTTGTTAATAATATTGCAGTTGATCTAAAAATGCATGCACAAAAAGAAGAAAAATATTTTACCCCATTGTTTAATGAAAAAGGATCAACCGTGCATAAGCATGTTGAACAAGAGCATTTCAACCAGCAAGATGAGCTGATGGAGTTTCAAGGGATTTTTGAAAATGCGATAAAAATAGTGGATGATGAAGAACGGGTTATACAGGGCTGCCATATCTGCTCCTTATATGATAAGTTTTTGTCTAACAATCTTCTACATTTTTATCAAGAAGAAACCATATTAATGCCTGAATTATGGCATCTTTATTCTGATACAGAGCTGCAGCAGGTTACCGTAGATAGTTATAGAGGTCTGCCTAAACATGTTTTATTAAATAGCTCGAGCTTCTTCCCGGTTTTGAATTTTCTTGAAAAGCGTACTTATTTACAAGATCTTAAAGAAGCTTGCTCACCTGAAATGTTTCTTGAAATTTGGAAGCGTACATTAGTCTCAGAAGGCTGTTTCACTAATGATGAAAAATCTGCTTTTGCCATGGAGTTTGATTTGCCCTTAAAAGACACTACTGCAGACAGTACAGAACTTGTGAAACCGTAATATATTTAGTGATTTCAACATATTTACGCTGCATTTAATACAGCAGTTTGCCGCTTACGCGAATTTGGGATAAGAATTTGTCAATTCTTATCCCGAATTGGGGTCACTTGTTATACCATTCTCCCTTACTATGTAAAACAGTCCTGATCTACAACAACGGATTAAGACCATCTCTAGAGCAACGCATATGTTGGTGACCTTTGCACAACGATTAATTAAACTTTCTACCGTAGACTCAGCTAAATTACTAGTAAATACAATATCAGATTTTTGGTGTCCTTCATAATTCACAATTCTACCTCAATAATTTAAAGCATGAGGTATTTTCTTGGAATTAATAGATACATTAAATGCCATAGAGACCCATTTTCCAAGTTCTTCCTGTTGATCTAAAATCTCAGGTAATACTTTCCAATATGATATAGTTACTAGCTTATTTTTGCTATTATAGGTAAATGGCTGTGAGCCAAAAGATTTAAAATATTTAGCAGTGAAGCTATCTGCTTTAAAATATAGCTCACTTTCTGCAATAATCCCTATTATCACTCTATCTTTATATATGCCATAACTACCGAACATCGCACGAGTAGTTATTTGACCAAAAGGTGCTAATATATCTTTTATATATTCAATAAATTCATTATTTCTTACAATCTTGTACATACTTTGTACTTTTTATTTTTATAAGCTCATCATACTTTGCTTTAAGCTCATCTAGAGAATAATTACCATCATAATAGCCTTGGATATTAATGATTCTTTCTAAATAAAAATTCAACTGCTCAGCATTACTCTCTAGAATATCATTATCAATTTTTAGGTCTTTCGTAATATAGGCCAATGCTTGATTTTTGATAGCTGAGCAGTATAATTTAAATTCTTGGACTTTTTTTATAATGATTGGAATATCTTCTGGCTTCACTACTATCAGTGCTACTAACATAACCACTAATATTTCTCCTAGAGACATAATATACCTCTAATATCAGAAAAATGCATTCTTGAAGCGGCTGGTTACGAATGCATTTTAATTTATTATCGCTAATAATCTTATTTTTATACCAATAAAAATAAGATTATTAGCAAATGAAATATTTAACAATCAGGCGTCAAACCGCTTTAAGCCTAATTGTTTACATTCTCATTCCAATTTCGGATTAATGAAATTAATCCAAAATTGAGGTTTATACTAACTTTTTATGACGATATTTAGGATTAATAATATTTTCCCCTGTTAAATTAATCATATAATCATGGTAATCTTGGTAATTTCCTTCAAACCACGTAGCATTTCCATCTTTATCAAAAGCAATAATATGTGTTGCTATTCTGTCTAAAAACCAACGATCATGGCTTATTACTAATACACATCCAGCAAAATCTAAAATAGCATCTTCTAAGGCTCGTAATGTGTCAACATCAAGATCATTAGATGGTTCATCAAGTAATATAACGTTAGCTCCCTCTTTTAGTAATTTGGCTATATGTACCCTATTGCGTTCACCACCAGAAAGTTGCCCTACTTTCTTCTGCTGGTCTCCACCCCTAAAATTAAAGGCTGCACAATAAGCTCGACTTTTCATTGATCTAGAACCAAGTTGCAACTCTTCAAGACCTGAGGAAATCTCATCCCACACAGTCTTGTTATCATCTAAATCATCTCTTGATTGATCAACGTAACCAAGTTTAACAGTCTGTCCTAATTTAATAGAGCCGTGATTTGGATCAGTCTTGCCAGTGATAATATTAAATAAAGTAGATTTACCTGCTCCATTTGGACCTATAATACCAACAATAGCTCCTGGAACAACCTTAAAGCTAAAGTCTGATAACAATACCTTATCACCGTATCTCTTCGCTATATGCTCTGCCTCTATAACTAAATCGCCTAGGCGTGGACCATTAGGTATAATAATTTGTGCAGTGCCGGATCTTTGTTCTTTTTGTTTGGTCAACAAATCCTGATAAGCGGTAATTCTAGCCTTACTTTTTGATTGCCTAGCTTTTGGTGATTGACGTATCCATTCAAGTTCTCTTTTTAATTGTTTACTTCTATCATCTTCTTCTTTATCTTCAAGCTCTAATTTTGCTTGCTTTTGCTCGAGCCAAGCAGTGTAATTAGAATGCCATGGAACACATCTACCACGATCCACCTCTAATATCCAATCCGTTACATTATCAAGAAAATATCGATCATGGGTAATAACTACTACAGTACCTTTATAATTTTTTAAATAATTTTCTAGCCAAGATACCGATTCAGCATCTAAATGGTTTGTTGGTTCATCGAGTAATAACATATCAGGCTTTTCTAGTAAAAGTTTACATAACCCAACTCGTCTTTTTTCCCCACCTGAGATTTTTGTAACATCGGCATCTTTATTTGGACACCTTAATGCAAACATAGCAATCTCTATTTCCCTCTCTAAACTCCAAGCATCACAACTATCTATTTTCTCCTGTAGATCAGCCTGTTTTGCTAGAAGTTCGTTCATTGCATCATCTGACATTTCCTCAGCAAATTTATAGCTTATTTCATTAAATTCATCGATTAAAGCTTTCTTATCACTTAAACTTTCCATAATATTATCAAAAACATTTTGAGTAGGATCAAGATGCGGCTCCTGAGCTAAATAGCCAACTCTAACCCCACTAGCTACAAACGCCTCACCGTCATATTCTTTGTCAATACCTGCCATAATTTTTAAAAGAGTAGATTTACCAGCACCATTTGGACCAATAATACCGATTTTTGCCCCTGGTAAGAAGGATAAATACGTTTCTTTTAAGATTTGTTTACCATTGATAGTCTTACTTAGACCATTCATAACATAAACATATTGATATGACATGACTCTTAATTCCTTATAATCTCTAAATAGTTGATGAAAAAGATTAACCTTGCGGTATAAATTAATTTTATAAATTTTGTAACATTTATATTGGAAGTAAGTACCTTATTAAAATTTTCAATTCTCAATTTTTAATCCAGATTTATCCCAATCTCTATTAAAAACCTCTAAACCTGAATCTGTTAGTGGATGATCTAATAATTGTTTGATAATTTTACTAGACATTGTAGCAACATCAGCTCCATACATAGCAGATTGATAAACATGGTTCGGGTTTCTTATAGATGCAGCTAGTATTTTTGTCTGATATTGATAATTATCATACATCTGTCTTATATCGCTTATTAAACTCATACCATTCTGACCTATATCATCAAGCCTACCTATAAAAGGTGATACATAATATGCTCCAGCTTTTGCAGCGATAAGAGCTTGATTAACCGAAAAGCATAGTGTCATATTCACTTTCTTTCCTTTATCTGCAAAATACTGGCACACTTTAATACCATTCCATGTCATAGGTAATTTGATAACAATATTACTTGATATTCCTAAAATTTTGTTACCCTGGCTAATCATAGTGTCAACATCATTGCCAGCTACTTCTACACTAACATCAGAACGTACTATCTTACATATCTTAACAATGGTTGATCCAAAATCATCTTTTGTCTTAGACATTAAGGAAGGATTAGTAGTTATACCATCAATTATACCTAATTGATTAATCTCATCAATTTCTTTAATATCAGCACTATCTAAAAAAATTTGCATTTAATTTAACCTCGACAAAATTGAATCAAGTTCTTCTAAATTGCTATAGTGAAATATTAATTTTCCACCAATTGGGTAGTCTTCAATAGTTACTTTTATATTAAATCTTTCTGACAATGATTTAGCTAATAATTGCAGATCATTCTCTTTACTATTTTCTTTTAGAAATCTTTTCCCTACATGTCTATCATGTTCTGGGATTTTTGTATATTCATTTTTAGACCAATTTTTTACTATATCTTCAGTTTGTCGAACGCTTAAATCATTTTCAATAATATGGTTAGCTATTACCTCGACCTGCTGATGATTAATTAGGCATCTTGCATGTCCCATAGTTAAAAGCCCTTCATTTATTTTATCTTTGATAGATTGTGGTAATTGATTTAGTCTTAATAAATTAGCTACATGACTACGACTCTTGCTAAGTTTTTCTGCTAATTTCTCTTGTGTATAACCAAACTCTTTTATTAACCGCTCAAATCCTTCTGATTCTTCTATAACAGATAATTCCTCTCTTTGAATATTTTCAATTAGTGCTATCTCTATAATTTCTTTATCCCCTATATCTTTTACAATAGCAGGAATATCGCTAAGCCTAGCTATCTTACAAGCACGCCAACGTCTCTCGCCAGCTATAATTTTATATTTTCCATCACTGGTTGAATTAACAATGATTGGTTGCAATAAACCATTATTACTTATGGAGTCAGCTAATTCTTTTATTTTATCATATTCAAATTTTTTCCTTGGTTGATTATTCCTAGCTTCAATTTTATCAATATCTATAATTTTTACTAACTCATCTTTTTCTACAGTAAAAACCTCTTCTCCAAGCAAAGCCGATAACCCTTTGCCTAAACCTTTGTTTTTCATATATTTCTACCTAAAATCTCTTTTGTAAGTTCTATATAAGCAATAGAGCCAGTACATTTATGATCATAAATAATTGCTGGCTGACCGTAAGATGGTGCCTCAGATAGTTTTACATTCCGTGGAATAACTGTCTTAAATACCAATCTTCCTAAGCATTTTCTAACATCATCCTCTACTTGCTCAGTTAATCGATTGCGCTTATCATACATAGTAAATAAAATACCGGCAATTTTTATTTTCGGATTTAAATTCTTTTCTACAATTTCAATTGTTTTTAGTAAATGACTTAATCCTTCTAATGAATAAAAATCACACTGCATAGGGATTAATACATAATCACAAGCTACTAACGCATTAACTGTTAGTAGGTTAAGAGCAGGAGGACAATCTATAATAATATAATCATATTTACTGACCAACTTATTTAACAAATCCGATAATAAATATTCACGCTTTTTTATACTTAATAAATCCGATTCAGCACCGGATAAATTAGTGTTAGCTGTAATTAATTGTAAATTTGGAATATTTGTTTGTATTATGGCTTCTTCAATCGTTCTTAAACCAATTAATACCTGATAAATAGTAACTTTTCTATCTTGTTGGTTTATACCAAAACCAGTACTACTATTTCCTTGAGGATCTAAATCTATAACCAAGATTTTTTTATCCATTACAGATAAAGCTGTCGATAAATTTACAGTAGTTGTAGTTTTAGCAACTCCACCTTTTTGATTAACTATCGCAACTATTTTTGTCATATATGTTACTAATTTCTAGAATCTTACTATTATTAGAAGTCTCACTATCATACATAGAATGACAAAAAGACCATCTCTTTTTAGCAATTTCAATTTCTTTTTGATATTGCTCACCTTTAAATAATAAATACTTATTTCTTACATTAATATGTTGGGTATAAACAAATATTTTCTCTAACTGAGCACAGGCTCTAGAAGTTAATATATCACAATCTAATTTAATATTTTCTATTCGTTGATTAACCACATTGACTTTATTAGTAGAAATTTTAGAAGCTTGCAATAAAAAAATAGATTTTCTTACATCAGATTCTACTAAAGTAACATTTTTTATTCCAGCAATAGACAAAACTATCCCTGGAAATCCACCACCCGAACCAACATCTATTAAATGAATATTTTGGTTATTTATATACTTCATTAGCTGTAAAGAATCTAAAATATGTCTTACCCAAAACTCACGCTCGGTATTACAAGAAACGAGATTAATAGTTTTATTCCATTTTAATGTCAATGCTTGATACTTTTCAAGGGCATCTAATATTTCACGTGGAACATTACGACAGTCATACATTAATGTTTATATCTTGTTTTTATATAAATTATAATTGCTATTAAAGCAGCTGGAGTAACTCCAGATATTCTTCTAGCCGCACCAATAGTCGCCGGTTTATGATAATGGAGCTTTTCTCTTACTTCTGTAGACAGACTTGGTATTTTAAAGTAGTCAATATTCTCATCTAATAATTCCAACTCTTCTTCTTTAAATAGTTGAATATCTGCATTTTGTCTAATCAAATAAGAAGAATATCTTGATTCAATACAAAGATAATGAAGAATTTTTTTATTTAATGAAATAAGTTCTGGGAATATCTCTATTGTTTTATCAACACCAAAATTTGGTAGTCCTAGTAAATCAAATGCTGTTTTATATGAACCATCTTGTGCGATAGACACACCCAAGTTAGCTAACTTAGTAGTTGTTAAAGAAATAGTTTTTACAATATTTTCTACCTTATGAATATCGTCACATTTCTTACTAAAAATCTCTTTGCGTAAATTGGATATAACACCAATATCTATGGCCATTTGAGTTAGCCTTAAATCTGCATTATCAGCCCTAACAGAAAGTCTATATTCAGATCTGGAAGTGAACATTCTATAAGGCTCCACTGTACCAAGGGTAATTAAATCATCAATCATAACACCAATATAAGCATCTGCTCTGGTCAAAATAAAATCTGATTGATTTTTTATCGATAAGGCTGCATTAATGCCAGCCATAATTCCTTGCCCCGCAGCTTCTTCATAGCCAGTGGTGCCATTAATTTGACCAGCAAAATACAAACCTTTAATTTTTTTTGTTTCTAACGTTACTTTTAATTCTCTCGGATCAACATAATCATATTCTATTGCATATCCTGGTTTTAACATAGTGGCATTTTTAAGACCAGGAATTGTTTTTAGCAATGCTAATTGTATATCTTCAGGCAACGATGTAGATATACCATTTGGGTATATAGTATGGTCGTCCAAGCCTTCAGGTTCTAAAAATATTTGATGACTTGCTTTAGAGAATCTAGTAACCTTATCCTCGATGGATGGACAATATCTTGGTCCTATACCCTTGATTTGTCCAGAATACATAGCTGATTTATCTAAATTATTCCTAATAATTTCATGAGTTTGTTCAGTTGTTCTAGTAACGAAACAATTTATTTGCTTTATCTTAACAGAATTTGTAAGTTCGGAGAAAGGACGTGGCACGGTATCTCCAGCCTGCACTTCTACTTCGTTATAATCAATTGTTCTTCCATCTATTCTTGGAGGGGTACCAGTTTTTAACCTACCAAGAGAAAAACCAAAAGATTTTAAAGTGTTAGATAAACCGTATGACGGCTTTTCACCTATTCTACCAGATGGGATTTTTTTAGTTCCTATGTGAATGAGTCCGGATAAAAATGTACCTGTAGTTAACACAACTTTTTGACACTCAATACACGTACCATTATCTAAGGTTAATGCCTTTACTCTAGAGTCGTGGACTTCAATATTTTCTACAGACGCACATAAAATTGTCAAATTTGGGTGATTTATCAAGACATTATGCATAGCTTTTTTATAAAGTTTTCTATCAGCTTGAGCTCTTGGTCCCCAAACTGCTGGTCCTTTACTTTCATTGAGCATTTTATAATGGATACCGGCTTGGTCTATAATTTTACCCATGAGTCCGTCAAGTGCATCTATTTCTTTTACTAAAGTGCCTTTTGCTACCCCACCTATTGCAGGATTGCAAGACATTTCACCAAGATTATCTAATTTTAGAGTAATTAAAAGAGTATCTACACCTAAACGCGCAGAAGCCGAAGCTGCCTCGCAACCAGCATGACCACCACCAATAACTACAACACTATATCTCATATAGACTATAATTATTCTACAATTTCTTTTTCAGTAAAAAATAATTTCACTTCTCTTTCTGCACTTTCTAAACTATCAGAACCATGGATACTATTAGCCTCAATATTCTCTGCAAAATCTTTTCGAATTGTGCCTAGTTCAGCATCATTTGGATTAGTAGCTCCCATTATTCTACGATTTTTTAAAACAGCGTTTTCCCCTTTAAGCACCTGCAAGACGACTGGACCAGAAATGATATATTCCACTAAACTATTAAAAAATGCCTTTGACCTATGTTCTGCATAGAAATTTTCTGCTTGATCTCTAGTTAAAATAGTCATTCTTTGAGCTACTATTTTTAGTCCAGTATTTTCTAAGTAAGAAATAATTTTACCAATTAGATTTCTTTTCGTAGCATCTGGCTTAATCATTGAAAATGTATATTCTTGAGTCACAGTAAACCTTTATTAATTTATTGTTAATATTTATATAAATTTATATATTTTTGGCAAGCAAATTCTGATAGCATGGTTAAAGTGGTACTTTATGCAATTTTTCTAGAACTATAATTCCAAGTTAAGGAAAAAAGTATTGCCCCCAAGAAAGCAGACAAGATAAAAAATAAAAAAACACCATTCCAACCTAAATTATCAGAAATCCAACCAACACATACCCCAGCCAATGCAGCACCAAGATAACCAAATAAGCCTGAAAGACCATTAGCTGTACCAACTGCTTGTTTATTAGTAAAATCTGCTGTAGCAACACCTATTAAGACCTGCGGTCCAGATACAAAAAAACCAGCCAAAGCAAGAATAATCATGCTAAATATTTCATACTCGTTTGGTATTTGCCAAAATAAAATAAGAGTAAAAGCCAAAACAAACATAAATACTGAACCAACTGGACCACGTCGTCCTTGAAATAGCTTGTCTGACATCCATCCAGCAACAACACCACCAATTAAACCTAAAATATCATAAGAAGCAACTTGTAGACCAGCTTGAGCAATAGTAACGTTTTTTAGTTCATGTAAAAATACGGGTGCCCAAAAAATTACACCTGACCGTACAATATAAACAAACATATTAGCAAAACACACATACCACACCAACTTATTACAAAATACAATTTTTATTAGTTGAGGCGTTAATAAATTATCACCATTGTTTCCAAGAGATATATCACATTCTTTATACTCTTCTACTATGGGCAAATTAACCTCATTGGGAGAATTACGTAATCTATTAAATAAAAATAACGATATTAATAATGCCACTATTCCAGGAATTATAAATGCTGCTTTCCAACCATAAACGTCTATTAAATAGCCACACACTATCATAGTAGTTGCTCCGCCAATTTGATTAGAAGTAGCCCCTAAAGACCATTTCATTCCTAATTCCTTAGAAGCGTACCAATAAGTCAACATACGTGTTGCAGGCGGCCATCCCATGGATTGAAACCAATTATTCAGAATCCATAAAAAACCCAGTAAGGTTATACTAGAAGCAAAACCCGATAACAATGTTATGATGCCTACAAGGGCAAGACCAACCACCATAAATATACGAGCATTTGATCTATCGCTAAAGAATCCATTACACAACTTTCCTACACCATAAACTATAGAAGAGACTGTTAAAATCCAGCCAAGTTGAGTTTTTGTTACCTCAAAATGATCCATTAAAGCAGGCATTGCAATATTAAAATTCTGACGACAAAATATGAATGTTGAATAACCAATAATTATTGAATATAAAATTCTAATACGCCAGCTATTATACTTTCTAGCATAAGGAGGTCTTTCTTTGAAGGATGTACTTATCATCGTTTCCTTAGGTTATTACTTGCAAACATTTGAAGAGAGTATATATGCTTGTCAGGAAAAATGCCACAAGCTATTATGTATTTTGTATCTAAAACTTATTTTTTATCAAATGTACTTGAGATTTATTGCGAGCTAGGTTAACCTCCTATAGAATCTAAGACAATAAAATTAATTCCAAACGACAATTATGACAAAATTATTAAGATTTTCTCTGTTTTTTGTTATACTCTTGCAATTATTATCATGCACTCCTGGTCCTCCTTACGAGATTAAAAGCCCTTGTGTGTCTGTTGAATCAACAGATTCTTCGAGTAGTGGCAACCCATGTGTTCGTAGACCGGTAAACTTAACTAGAGATATTGCCTAAAGGTTTGCTTTTATAATAATGTACAAAATCAGTAGATTGTATAATTACCTAATAGATTATATCTTGCCAGCAAGATGTTTGTCTTGTGCTGAAATGACTGCCACTAAAGAGGGTTTTTGTCTAAATTGTTGGAAGAAACTTGATTTTATTACAAAACCTTACTGCAATATTTGTGGTTGTAGATTAGATATATCAATTTTAGATAATATGTGTTGTGCAAAATGCTTTCAACATAAACCTTGGTATGATGTATCTCGTAGCTTAATTAAATTTAATGAGCATAGCAAAGAAATAATTCATGCCTTTAAATATCAAGATAAGACTATTTTTTCCAAAACTTTCAGCAAATTACTTTATATACAATATCACAGCGAATTTCAAGATATTGACCTGATTGTTCCAGTTCCAATGAATAGATTCAAAAGATTGTTTAGAATGTATAATCCTGCTTTGATTATGGCTCAAGAAATCAGCAGACTACTAAAAAAACCGGTAAGTCCTGACGTATTAATTAAGTCAAGATGGACCAAATCCCAAACTTTTTTATCTAAAAAAGAACGAGAAAAAAATTTATCAAATAGCCTTATATTCAATAAAAAATATCAAATTATAGACCAAAAAATATTATTAGTAGATGATGTATTAACCACTGGCACTACCATTAACAAATGTGCTAAAATCTTAAAGAATTCCGGGGCTAAGAGTGTTTATGTTATGACAATTGCCATGACAATACTCTTATATCCCCATTTTGCACTCATTAAATTGAGGATAAGCTACTTAAAAATTCACTTTAACCTTCAAACTACCTTGGTGACCAATATATTTGCTGGCAATGTTAACATTATAGATAATACCACATTCCATCATATTATATTTCGCAGTGAAACCAGTACCAACAGTGAAGAAGGTCTTAACAGGTTTAACTGATTTAGTCGGTAATGGTTCATTTATCCCATCTAACCTTGCATCAATAATTGGTGCTTTTCCTTTGAAGTCATGATTAACGTAACCATGCAATTCTGGTATTAACAGTACTTTGTTAGCCTTCAGGGTTGCCGCAGTTCTTAACCCCAAAATACCTTCAAATTTATTGTACGACCTTTTCTTAACAACTAGGTTTTGGAATTTTGTACCAGTTTCCGTATAGCCAGCATCCTTAAATTGCGAATATCTGAACCCAATTGTTGGGGTAATCATTAACTTTTCAGAAGCTATATAATTATACCCTGTAAGTAATTGACCACTATAAGAGATAGATTTATACTTAGCAGCAGCAGTCTCTAGAGCAGTAACATTTCTTTTCACATTCGTTGCAATTAGGCGTCCTTCTGAGTTCCTAACCCTAGTTATACCATATGATGCTATAGCTTCAGTAAACCAATTATTGGTAAGATTATATAAACTATATAAGGAGAAGATATTAGTCTTACCGTTAGTTTTATCACCAAATTTCTTATCCTGATGAGACATTTGTGTGTTAATTCGGCTATAAGCTGCACCAAGTAGCAGATTATCATTTACTAAACCATCAAATCCAACTATTCCACCAGCTGATTTCGCTTTATAACCACTAACTCCTTTATACGTTTCTTGGCAAGCAGTACCATAGAATGGACTACCCCATACTCCATACATTACCTGATCATCATCACCAGAGCCTATAGCTGATGCAGCATTTTGCATAGGTACTGAATTTCCCATCCTTGTTGCAGTAATTTGGGTATCAGCTTGAGCCATCAATCCTCTAATTATTTCAGATGTTGGATTTCTTGCAAGGCTCTCTCCTATTGGATTTTCATTACCAGGCAATATTCTATCCATCGCTTGAAGGGCATGCTCTCTATCCATCAAACCTATATTGTTCCTGAACTTACCAGCAGAACTATTACGATCTGTTACATTATTCAATTGTATATAAAATTCCCGTTCTTCCTGTGATAGGGATTTATCAGCAATTTCTTTAGCTATAACTTCCTTAGAAATGTCAGTTATATATAGTTTTAGATCACTAGAATCCATGGAACACTTTACAAAACGGTTTTGTTCACCAGTTGGGTCAAGCTTAATTTTACTGTTATCAATTGCAACAAGACCATTACCATTAACTGACGAAATCACAACATACTTAGCACCCTCCTCAGGGATTTTGTTAATATCAGTCTGAGCTTTCACTTTTATAATCAGCTCGTCTGCTTTCGATAAATCCAATTTACTACCTGTCTGAACCTCTATATTACCACCTGATCCGCTTGATGTGTCGTAGGAGGCAGTAACTAATTCTACCTTTCCTGTCAGCTGTGCCTGACCAGTATATTTTAATTGATTAGCTGCAAGATCTACGGTTAAATCTTTAGCTGCTAAATTACCAGTTATAGAGACTGTTTTAGGTAATATAATTATCTTAGCTTGATCTGCTTTAATATTAGCAAAGCTGATATTTTGTTCTAATATTACAAACTTATCTGCAGCAAAATTTACTTCTTTCCCATTAGCAGTTTGTTTAAACCAAACATTATCGGCAAACGTTACCTTACCACCAGTAATTTTGGCATCAACCAGTACTGCCTTATCAAATTTTGCAATACCTTCATTTTTTATTTCATCCGAACCAATTTGTGTACTATAGGCAAAACTTTTCAATGATCTTGATATGCTAGCTCCATCTACAGTGAAGTTTGGCACAGATATAGTTCTGTTTATAGCACCAGCAAAAGTTGCAGTCTTATCACTAGCAATGGTTATTTGCTTAGAATAAACATCACCTCTTACCGTAGCATTCTTATCAAAGATTACATCAGACAATTTTAAATCATTTGTTCCTAAATTATAAGCAAAGCTTCTATCCGAGTTGAAAATTACTTTACCAGTATTATTAGTTTTAGTTGATATATCGGAATATAAACCACTATTAATAGTAATTTTATGATCACCCAGTAATTTAATAGATTTTAACCTGTTATTCTCTGACCCAATATCTTGTATTCCAGTGGTAAAATCTGCAGCTAATGCAAGAGTATGAACATTATTACCATTAGTCCTAATACCACCTACAGTACTTGTCCCTTCTAACGTTAAAGTTGCCTCTTTATTAGCATTAGAGAAGTTAATATAATTCGCTGAAACTGCTTGGGTAATCTTTACATCTGCTCCCGCTATGTCTAGAGTATATACTGCATTAGTAGCACCTATTGCACTATTAACGATTATAGTTTCAGCATTACTAAATTGAACTGTACCTTGGTCAGCTGCATATCCCTTAATATTACGAGTTGTCACGCTGTTAGCAAACTCAGCAGTTGCTCCAGCAGATATTATGATGTCCTTATCATTAGCAGTTTGAACTTTGTCGCCAAAGACGGTAGTACCTTGGACTTGTATAGTACCAACAGGACTTGTTGCCGTTCCAACTACACCAGTAACTCTATTGTTGCCTTTGAATGTTAAACCAACTGCATTTCCTCCTGTTGAGTTAATAGAACCTGTTAAATTAAAGTTATTAGCAAAAATTAAATTATTATTACCATTACCTTGAATTTCAGTAATATTATAATTGCCACCTACTAATCTTACATCACCTGCCCCAGCTTTTAACATCTTTAAGTTAGTAATCGGACTTGTTACTGCACCAATTCCTAGGAATTCTAATGTTCCATTAACACCGCCAATTATACTACCATTGATGTTCTTATTAGGTGTCAAGCTAATTGTACCAGCATAATTTTTGAAATCTACATTACCTGTAATATCACCATTAGCGGTAAATACAGTATTCGTAGCAAATAAAATATTGCTATTAACATCACCCAATGTTAGTTCATTTACATTTAATTCTATATTTTTACTATTAATGGTAATCTGCTGAGTGTTAAATTTGCCATCACCAGAAAAAATTACCTTTTGTAACTTATTAACAGCAGTACCTAAAGATAAGCCAAATCCAGCAATCTTTAATTCTGCTCCAGCATTAACAGAATCAAACTCAACCACACCTGTATTAGGAGCACCTGGATTTAGATTGTTTTGCAAAGTTATAGTTCTATCTCCAGCATGACTATTCCGTAAGGTTAACTGAGCATCTGCATGGTCAAAAATAATCTGATGATCAGCATGAGCATTTAAATCAAAATTAATGTGTTCTGCATCAAGTATATAATTTGCTGGACCGACACCAGCACCAGCATCCGCCCCAATATGAATATCTACAATCTGTGCGGAGGTGGTACTTTTATCGGTAAATTCTGCTCCATTAATAAGGCTCAATCTATCTGCACGATGGATGTCAAGACCATTAGCACCTCCTGCGATGGTAACTTTGCCACCAACAATCAAACTAGTTAGATTATTAACTGTACCAAGGCTCTTAACTCCTCCTACAGATGATTGTAGAGTTAAAATTGCATTCTTACTATCCATCAACACGAGACCACCACCACCAACACCAACAAATCCTGGTAAATTATTGTGAAAAGTTATGGTGCGATTATTATCTTTTGTATGTAAGGACAATGCTGAATTTGCATTGCTGAAAATAATAGCTTGATTACCACCAACACCATCATTAAGAAGATCAACATCATCAGCTGAGGCATTTATTAATAAAGTCTTATTATTCCCTACTCCAGCAGCACCTATATTTATGGTCTTAATCTTTCCAATGTCTTTATGTGTAGCTTGGAGGTTAGCATTAACATTTAAAGTACCATGATTACCATTTGCTATTGTTGAGTCGAAATCATAAGGTCCAGCAGCACCGTTAAATGTCAGTATCCCATCATTAGCAGCATCAAAAGTAACTCCTCCTGCAAAATGACCACCAATTGTTACAGTATGACCAGCAGCATTACCAAAGTGCAGATCATTAGTATAGACACTTCCTCTTAATGTAGTAGCACCATTAATATTAATTCGGGCAAGTCTTGCATCCTTAGCACCAATATCCTTAGTTATCGTACCAACTCCTGCGAAATTTAATGTGCCTACACCAGCTCCACCCGCAGTAATAGGACCAGTGATTGTCTTATTATTTCCTAGAGTAATTGTACCTGCATTACCGTTAAAATTCACACCACCTCTAATCCCATTAGCATTTAACGTACCAGCCGCATTAAAATTCACAGTACCACTAATCAAACCTGCAGCGGTAACATTAGCAGCAGCATTGTTAATATTAAAATTTCTGACCTTGGCTGCACCCCCTAACTGTACAACACCTCCCCCAGCAGCATTTCCAAAATTAACCTCTGCTAAAGCACAAGCAGCACCAATAGCCCCGGTTACCTCACCATCTCCTGCGAAGTTTAATATGCCAGCCTTAATAGCACCAACATTATTATTATCCACATTACCATCGATTTCCTGACCAGCTCCTAGAGTAATTATACCATCATTACCTTTGAAGTCCACACTACCCTCAATCCCAGCATCAGCATTTAACGTACCAGTCCCATTAAAAGTCACATTACCCTTCACCAAACCTCTAGCATTGACAGTAATCTTATTATTATTTATATAAAAATTTGTGACCTTGGCTGCACCCTGTAACTCTACAACACCTGTTTCAGTTCCCCTGAAATTGACCACTGTTAAAGCATTAGTAGCACCAATAGCCTCAGTTACCGTACCAGCTCCTGCGAAGTTTAATATACCAGCACCACCACCACCAGTGTTATTCACAGCACCATTGATTGTCTTACCACTTCCTAAAATAATTGTACCGTTATTACCGTGGAAATCCACATTACCCGTAATCCCAGAATGAGCAGTTAACCTACCAGCCGCATTAAAATTCACAGTACCAGTACTAGTCATCAAACCTCTAGCAATAACTATAACATCTTTATGGTTTATATTAAAATCGGTGGCATTGACTGCATCCCTTAAATTTACAACACCTCCCCCCGCATTAGGCTGCCCAGCAGCAATTCCAAAATTAACCTCTGCTAAAGCATTAGTAGCACCAATAGTCCCGGTTACCGTACCAGCTCTTGCGAAGGTTAATACGCCCTGCTGATGTACACCAGCCGAGACATTGCCGACAGCTATATCCCTATTATTATCAGAATGAACTACAAGAGTTGAGCCTGCACCACCAAGCGTTACAGCACCCAAGCCAGTGTAGGTATTGGGGTCTGCATCGAAGCCATGATCAACCGCAGCAGCTGGAGTACCAGTTAAAGTTAAGGTGTGACCAGCTTCTATCTTTATAGGTAACCTACCAGCACCTGCACCAACATGATGAGCATCAGGCACTATAGAACCGATTGACAGATTTTGATTAACCGTAAGCTCGCCGGGATTCTGGTTAGCTAGGTTGATAGCTGTAATAGTGGCATCAAGTATGTCGGCATTAAGTGTAAAACCACCACCATAGCTGATTGCTGGTCTATCAGCTGCAATTACAACAGCCTGCATATCATAATTCGCCCCTCGATCTGTACCATCGTTATTAATATGATTCCAAGTGCGATTACCCGCTCCATCATCACCAATATTATTCAAATTCGTGTCCCACGTTATCATAGCACCACGATCAGCCTGAGGCGCCGCAAATACCACACCACTACTGCCTAGGCTAGCTACAACCGAGGCGATTGCACTACTAGCCAGTAAATATTTAAAGAATTTTTGTTTTTTTGCCATCATTTTACCATTCTATAATTTAAAAAATATAATTCATTTCTATATCCCTGCCATCATTATGTTCCCCCTATCTCTCTTAACGATGTCACCCCCCTGCATAGCACAACTGTTGAAAGTTAAAAAGTCGTCTATTAGCGAACGAACGTACGTGAGCGTGGCAATCCATGAAGCTTGTCATATAGATTGCTTCGTCGACCTACGGTCTCCTCGCTAATAGACGGTTTAAGCCTTACAACAGCACTTCGCTAATAGACGACTTTTTAACTTTCAACAGTTGTGCTATGCATAGGTAGCGGTCTAAAATAACTTAACTCAACCTGATCTTGGTCATTTTTTTATATCCCCTACCTACGCAGGGATTGACATCAAACTGAGGTTAATACTTAAGTATCATCCCGAATTGGGAGAGTATCTTTGGTTCAAACTTCACCAATCTTATCAGATACTTAGCACATTCTGTGACTCTGCACAAGAACTTTTCTGTTGATTTTACACTAAAGTTGCAGAAAGGCAACCACGAAAAAACTCTTTCGTTTCACTATCATAACCCCAGTTGCCAATTAAATAGGAGAGATGAAAGGTAGATTTTAAAAGGGACATAGGTTATTTTATCTTTTTCAACCAATAACAAAATAACCTATGAAAAAAGATTTTACCGCAATTTACTGTTTTGTCGACGATTTTATAAAGAATTTGGAAAATAATTTGCCTACAATTAATAGTAGTAAATTTAAACCTGGTGTAAGTAATTATTTATCAATAAGCGAAGTATTAACCATATTAATTGGTTACTATGATTCATATTGTGATTGTTTTAAGCATTATTACAAACAAGTAATCTTACATAATTATACAGAAGATTTTAAACTTGTTAGTTATGAACATTTTACTAAATTGATAGGTAGAAGTATGCCTTATTTAGCAATATTACTGAATCATTTGCTTGCTGAATGCACAGGTCTGTCTTTTGTAGATGCTACAGGTATAGCCGTATGTAAGAATTATCGTATAAGTTCACATAAGGTTTTTAAAGGAATAGCGGCAAGAGGAAAAACCACTAAGGGGTGGTTTTATGGACTAAAGTTACATTTAATCATAGATTCCGAAGGTAATCTGATAAAGGTATCTTTCAGCAGTGGTAATAAGGATGATAGGAAAGGACTTAAAGGAATGATATTTGGTATATATGGCAAAGTTTTTGGCGATCGCGGTTATATATCTAAAGAATTATTTGATGATTTGTATGACAAAGGCATCCAACTTATTACTCGGGTTAAAAAGAATATGAAAAATATATTAATCCCTATTATAGATAAGGTTATGTTGCTCAAAAGAACTCTGATAGAAACCGTAATAGGCAAACTTAAATTTCTTGATAAGTTAGAGCATTCTAGACATAGATCAGTTACAAATGCATTTAGTCATATGCTATCCTGCCTAATCAATTATCAGTTGCTAGAAAACAAACCTTCTATCAAAACTTTGCTTCTTATAGAACTTTTTGATATACAAAATTAATTGGCAACTGGGGTTAACAAGAATATCAACAAAACCTTTGCCGGTATGTCCTAAGTTCCAGCTTTTTTCTAATTCAATTGAATTTGGGCTATATCCCTTTTCAAGCAATCTACAAACGCATTCCAAGATTACCAAATTTTCGGATTGAGAGAAATTAGCTGTTGTATTTCTGTGAAGTTTTATTTCTGTTTTATAGTCGATAATTGATTTTTCTATTCTTTCAGAATCCAAAGTTACAGCAATTTCATAGGTTTTAAAAAATTTAGAAAAAGAGTTTTGTGTTTCGTTTTTTAAAACAAAACCTAAACTATCTAGCCATTTCTTGACAAATTCAATATTCATAGAACCAAGCAAAAAATTCTTTTTATGTAGTTATTAATGAACATATACTCTATTACTAACTTGACTATTATCTTTTTATTTATTAGATATCTTTCGAAACTCTACTTCTGCTGGTAATTTGTACGTCGAGCAGGTACTCGAATCCTCACGTACATTTAGTCATATCTTTACCCACATCTTTTTAAAGGTTATACATATCAGGTTTTAATATCAAAGATGTATTTTTAAAGCCTAATAAGTATGCCACTTTTAAAAGATGTGGGTAAAGATATGACATTTAGTACGCTGCGGTTCTGCGAGCGAAAATGCCTATAAATCTACTCTTTACATAGAAATGTTCACAGAACCTAATAATTCCATAATTTGTTCAAATTGCAATAGATATTCTTGTTGTTTATCAAGATCTTTTAATTTTAAATTATTGCTCATTTGTTCATTATCGCCAACAAAAATAGCATATTTAGCCTTTTGTAGATTAGCTCGTACCATTCTTTTAGCCATTTTGCCGTTAGTATCTAAGGTAACAGGAATATTTTTTTGACGCAATTGATTTGTTAAAATTAAGCAATATTCTAAATTATTGTCGCTAATGGGAAAGACAAATACTGGTCTTGGTTTAGATATGTGGTACTCTCTCATTAGGCTAAGGCGTTCAATTCCAGCAGCAAAGCCAATGGCTTTTACTTCAGGACCTCCCATAAGTTTGCTCAGCCCATCATAACGACCACCAGCAAGAACTGTCGACTGACTACCAAACTGACTACCAAGGTTGCTAGTAGTAAACTCAAAAGCTGTATGACAATAATAGTCAAGTCCCCTTACTAATCTTGGATTAATGATATATTTTACATTGAGTAAATCTAAGTATTTTAGCAAATCGTCAAAATATTTTGCAGCATCACTACTATAATAGCGTGACATTAGCGGACTATTTGCAACTATTTTTTTATCATGCTCATCTTTCGAATCTAATATACGCATTGGATTCTTGATAAGCCGCTTTTGGCTATCTTCTGATAATTCTGACTTATAATCATTGAAATATTCTACCAACTTTTGTTGGTAAACAGCACGAGTTGTAGTACAACCCAGTGAGTTTATTTCTAAAGTTGTATTTTGATCTATTTCTAAAGCTTGAAGGATATCTAATGCAAGCTTAATCGTTTCGGCATCGGTGCTAGGTCGTTCTCCACCAATATACTCAAAATTTATTTGATGGAACTGTCTTTGTCTTCCAGCTTGTGGTCGGTCGTAACGAAACACTGGACCGTTTGAAAAAAATTTAATAGGTAATGTTTGTTGCAGATTATTAGATATAAAAGCCCTGATAATGCCAGCCGTAAACTCCGGTCTAAGAGAGATATGATTACCACTTTTATCAAGAAAACTATATATTTCCTTACTTATTACATCAGAAGTCTCTCCAAGTGTACGATCAAAGACTTTAGTATATTCAATTATAGGTGTACTTATGGCTTGATAACCATAAAGCCCGCCTATATGTTTGGCTGTGTTTATTATGTAATCGTGAATTAGGTAATCCTCAGGTAGTAGGTCTTTCATACCACGTAAAGATTGTAATTTATCACTCATACAAATTAGACCTCTCGTTTTATGAAAAATGACCTAAAAATATATAGGACAAACATTGCCACAAACCAGCAGATTAGTGCTTTTCCTGCAGTCATTAAATTAAACTCACCATCAACTATTTGTATAACTAGTAAATATAGACAAGCTACTAAAACAAATGGTATAATGATAAATGCAGCAGGACATTTAAACGGTCTTGTTGCACCCGGCATTTTTATTCTAAATAACATAACTATTATAGCAACTGCCGTATAATCTATTAAAGCTCCCATAGATGATAGCTGAACAAGAATTGCAGTTGGACAAAATCCCCCTAATATAGCAGCAAGGGCAGAAAATAGTAAGATAGTAATATATGGACTATCATATTTAGGATGTAGTTTGGCAAAACTTTTAGGTAGTAACCCATCTCGGGCAATTACATAAAAGATACGAGACGTACCATAAATATTCATCATTAATACTGTGGTCATACCAGCGACAGCACCAGTAGCAACAATGGCAGAACCAATATTACTGTTATTTAGGCTCAGTGCATAAGCAAGTGGTTGATCATTATTAAGTTGATCAAAAGATGCTATGCCAGTAGCCAACCCAGCTATTATAACATATACTATTGTTGAAATTACCAGTGACCCAATAATTCCGATCATTAAATCACGGTTGGGGTTTTTACATTCTTCAGCTGTAGCGGCTATCGTACCAAAACCTGTCATAGCAATAAATAGGATAGACGCACCAACTAGCATATTATTAAAGCCGAAAGGTAAAAAATTCTGCCAATTTGTAGCATTAAAATGTGGTGTAGCATATATGATAAAAGCAAAGATAGCTGCCATTTTTATAAATACTAATATAGCATTGAGTCTTTTACTATCTTTTGTTCCTAAATATAAAATAAAAGAAATAAATACTACAATAAGAAAAGCTGGTAAATTTATCATGCCACCATTGGCGGGTACAGCAGTTAAAGCCTTAGGTAAATATATTCCGCCTGCTGACAATATTGCCTGAACATATCCAGACCAACCGGCTGCAACAGCACCAGCAGCAAAACCAAGTTCTAGTACAATGACGCTACCAATTAACCAAGCAAATATTTCCCCAAAAGCTACGTAAGCATAGGTATATACACTACCCGAAGTAGGTAACATTGTAGCAAGCTCTGTATATGCAAGGGCAACGAATATACATGTTATCCCGGCAATAGCATATGATAGCATGACGGCAGGACCAGAATATGTGGCAGCGACTATACCAGTCATTACAAATACACCTGTGCCTATTATAGCACCAAGCCCTAGTAGCACTAAGTCAAATGCTCCTAGGGTTTTGCTAAGACCACTAGTCTTACCTAGTTCTTTTATTGATTCAAAACTTTTCCTCGTTAAAAAACTCATTAATTCCTCCGATTTTAAATAGTAGAAAACCCTAGAACGGTGTATTACTACAGTTGTAGTATCGTATCACTAGACTATCAGTAGTAAAAACGATGTCACCTCTGCGTAGGTAGGGGGTCTAAAATAACCTGCAAAGGCTATTAGATATTATAGATTCCCGCCTACGCGGGAATGGCATACTAGTGATCCACGTGGGCAAAGCCTCGCAGGGACAACATTGTGAGTAACTACAACTGTAGTGCTAAGATTACTTATTTTATAAAAATAGACTTTTCTGAAATTGGATCTATACAATTTCTCTAGTGATCCATCCCCCACCAAGAACCCGATCATTATCATATATGACACAAGCTTGACCAGGAGTTACAGCTTTCTCTGCAGAGATTAATTTTACTTTAATTTCTGTATTACTTATTTTACTAATCTTGGCAAAGGTAGCAGGACGAGTAGAGCGAATCTTAACTTGCACATCAATTTCCTCTTGTGCAACCATTTTTCTGCCTAGCCAATTAACATCCTTAATAGTAAATTCGGTAGAATCTAATACCGAATCTGGACCAACATATACAATTTTTGTATTAGGGTCAATTCTTACTACATAAAGTGGCTCATGAAAAGCTATTCCAAGCCCACGACGTTGACCTACAGTATAGTTTATTATACCATTATGTGTCCCAAGTTCAAAGCCGTCTACATGAATTATTTTACCTTTCTCATTAGCGTTGGTTCGTATCTTACTAATTACCTTCCTATAATCACCATCTGGCACAAAACAAATATCTTGGCTATCAGGCTTATCTGCGACGCCTAAATTAAATCTAGTAGCAATATTTCTTGTTTGCTCTTTACTTAATTCTCCCAAGGGAAAAGATAGATAATTTAGTTGTTCTAAGGTAGTTGCAAACAAAAAATAGCTTTGATCCTTGGTTATATCAATACCAGTATGTAATTCTGCCCCATCGATACCTTCGATTTTCCGCACGTAATGACCAGTAGCAAGACAGTCTGCCCCTAAATCTTTTGCTACTTTTAATAAGTCTTTAAATTTAACTGACTGATTACATTTTACGCAGGGCAGGGGGGTTTCGCCTTTAATATAGCTATCAGCAAATTCATCAATTACTGATTCTTTAAATTTAGACTCATAGTCTAAGATATAATGCGGAATGTTCAACTTATCTGCTACCATTCTTGCATCGTAAATGTCCTGCCCAGCACAACAGGCATTTCTTTTCTTGGTAGCTATACCGTGATCATATAATTGTAAAGTTATACCAATGACTTTATGGCCTTGTTCATGGAGCATAGCAGCTACTACTGAGCTATCAACCCCACCAGACATTGCAACTACTATCGTAGATGGATTGTTTATTCTATTATTCATTGTATTGCTAGCCTAGCTAACCTGAATTCAATGTAACAAGTTACATCGAATTCAGGGATACATATAGAAACAATCAGGTTTGAAGCGGTTCTTCACCTGATTGTTAAATATTAATTTGCTAAAAACATGATTTTGAAAGATTAAAATTATTAGCTTTAGAAAGGCTTAAAATGCATTTGCAAAACCGCTTTAAGAATGCATTTTTCCTTATAACAAGCCAATTCGGGATAAGAATTAACTAATTCTTATCCCGAATTTAGGTTAGCTAAACGAAACATTACATTATAATAACTTTACAGTTAAATGCAATAGGCTTTTTTGAAATTTTTGGATATTCTAGATTCATAGAATTATAGCTGAAATCTTTTAATAGAATACTCATTTAACGGTTGCCAAAATAAACGATTAAACAATACCACAAATAGAGCCATAATGCCCATACCTAAAACTATTTTATTAAAATCAGCCTTTATTGTCATTTCAGCTATATAACTTCCAATACCGCTTGCTGCTATTTTTCGATCGCCAAAATTAATAATTTCTGCCACGATACTAGCATTCCATGCCCCACCTGATGCAGTTATTGCTCCTGTTATAAAATATGGGGTAATTGCTGGTAACATTACTTTGAACCACCAATTCCAACCACTAACTCTGAAAATTTTTGTGGCATCTTTAAGATCATTGGGAATAGTTGATGCTCCTACTATAACATTAAATAATATATACCATTGAGCTCCCATAATCATCAAAGGACTAAGCCAAATATTAGGGTTTAAATCGTAACGAGTAATAATTATAAAGACAATTGGAAATAATAAGTTTGCTGGAAAAGCTGCAAAAAATTGTGCTAGTGGTTGTACAATAGCTGTTACTCTAGGATTTAGTCCAACATATATACCAATCGGTACCCATATAATTGCCGCAAGAATTATAAGTACTACCACACGTAACATAGTAATTGATGCTAAAACAAATACATTCAATAGCTCAGACCCACCAATATCGTAATGCAAGAAATGATATATGTAATAGGCTGAAAAACATGCTATGCCGCCCAGCATAGTATACCATAAATAATCGCTCCACGAAGGATTATTGGAAAAATTATTTGACGAACTTGAATTTATTTCGCTATAACGATTAAGTATGGGGAGATAAAGTATAAATTTTGCAATATAAGCAATAGGGGAGAATAATTTATGAATAATCAAACTTCTTTGAAATAAATTGAATGCCCAAGAGTGCGGTACATTGTTACCTGCGTTCATTTCATAACGAAATCTATCAGACCATGCCACTAGAGGTCTAAGTAGCAATTGATCATATAATATAATCACCAGTGACATTGACATAATTGCTGAGCTAATTGCATAAAGATTTTTCTGCGTAATTGCTAAAGCAATATATGATCCTATTCCAGGCAAGGTTATATGGGTATTGCCAACTGTGATAACCTCTGAAGCTACTACGAAAAACCACCCACTAGATATTGATACTACAATATTCCAAACTAATCCTGGCACTGCATATGGAACGCTGACCTGCCAAAATTGCCTCCATTTTGACATTCTAAAAATATATGCTGCATCATGCAATTCTTGTGGGATATTCTTAAGCGAATAATAAAAACTAAATGTCATGTTCCAAACTTGCGATGTAAAAATGGCAAATATCGCTGCACATTCAGCTCCCATAATACTTGACGGGAAAAGAGCTAAAAAAACTGTAACTGTAAAAGAAATATATCCAAGAATAGGAAGAGATTGAAGAATATCTAGTAACGGAATTAATATTTGTTCACATTTCTTGCTTTTAACAGCTAGGCTGGCATAAATAAAAGTAAAAATTAATGAGACAATTACTGCAATTAGCATCCTCAAAAGCGTTCTAAGAGAATACTGCAAAAGATTACTATACTCTAGAGTTACTGGTTGTTGCTCTAATACAGCTATTGGTGCTGCCATCTGCTTTAAACCCCAAGCAATAAAGATAAGGATGCTAGCGATTATCAAAAATGTTAACAAGTTGAAGATAAAATTGGACTGAGTTTTTTTTGAATATTTTATAAAATATCTCATTGAATTTAACCTTAACTTAAGTAGCTTCTACATAATTCCTACTCGCTATAAACTGCCATGAATTGTAGCCTTCAGAAAAAAACTTGATTATCGAATTAAACATTTTTGAGTTAACTATATCTAAATCAGAATTTGTTATCACTTCTTGCCATGGTACTATACAAGCCATCTTCTTTCTTAATTATATCATACTCTCTTTGAGCTATTGAATCGATGAAGTAGACATTACCTGATATACCAGTATACGGAGTTTTGCCATTAATAGCTGCTAAAAATCGTTCTTCGCTAAAGTTGCTACCTATATATTTTGATGTTATCCTTCCTAGATCATAAGCTACAGTATGCATGAAAGACAAATGATTAATACCTATATTCTTAGCCCTTTCTATTATATTACTATTAACAATATTCAATGAACCAGTGTAGATAATATCTACCGGTTCAGAACGATCAATATCAATTCTGTTATCACCTATTATAACTGCTTTCTTATCTAAATTATGCTTATGAATACTATCAAAAAGCAAATCTAAATTTTTACTATCATCTGACAGATAAATTACAGGTTTAGTTGCCGTATCCTCCATTTCATTTAAATTATCAACACTATTTGAGACAGTTAAAACCGCCTTTTCTATTGATTCCGGTATATTAGCATAAAATTCACTCCGCACTAAGGTAGAATTTTTTTGAATTAGTATATTTTGGATAAGTTGGTTTATAGCTTGTGCATGACTACCTGAAGGTAAAAGTGCAATGAAATTTTTATAATCATTATCGGCAAAGTAATTAATTATTTTTGTGAGCTGCTTTGACGGAGCATGACCAAATACAAAAAGTTTTTTGTCTGCCAATACAGGATTATTAGACATGGTAATGATAATAATATCATGTGCTTTAGCTTTATTGGCAATTATAGAAGTAAGATTTGAATATAATGGTCCGAGAATAATTTTTGTTTTACGTAGTAGTATTTTATCCATTGCAGCAAGTACCTGCTTTTCATTAGAACCATCATAAGAAGTAACATGAACATAAGTTTTTAAGCCATCTTCTAGACCCATTTTAATTAATTGGTTGTATTGCTTACCTAATGTAGAATGTTCTCCTGTTAGGGGCATTAAAATAGCCACTTCTAGAGTTTCCTGAGCAACTTCTTTTGACCTAGGAACAACAGTCTCCTTATTAGATTGGCAAGAAAATAAAGAGACAAGACATATGAATGATAAGGTAGCCTTTAAAAATTTTTGTACATAAGTCAATCTAGCTGGTGATTTTGTCGTCGGAACTTGCCCTAGTACCTTACGTACATTTGAGTACGCAGCTTGACTTGACTTCATTTCTCCTAAAAATCTTTCAACTATCTTTGACTTATGCAGGAAGTCTTTTATACTGCTCATAATGCTTACTTATAGGATTAAATTATGATCTTTAAACCAGGGCTATACATTGTCTCAACACCTATTGGTAACCTAGATGATATAACACTCCGGGCTTTAGAAACGTTAAAAAATTCCACAATTATACTGTGTGAGGATACTAGAATATCAAGAAAATTACTAGCAAAACATAATATAAAGACTAAGTTACAAGTATATAATGATCATAGTGATTATCAAGAAAGAGAATTTATCCGCACATTAATTGATAATGGAGCAATAGTTAGCCTAATATCCGATGCTGGAACACCGTTAATTGCTGATCCTGGTTATAAACTAGTAAGGGATTTAAGGAAACTGAATTATCACATAGATGTAGTGCCGGGCGTTTCGGCATTAACTACCTCTATAACCATTTCTGGATTACCATCAGATCGCTTTTTATTTGCTGGATTCTTACCAAAAACTACAGAAGGTAAAAAGAAGATTTTTACAGAATTATCTAATATAAAAGCAACTTTGATTTTTTTTGAAACTGCTAGCAGAATAGAACAATCGCTACATACAGCTTTTACTGTTTTTGGTAATAGGGAGGTATGTGTAGCACGAGAACTTACTAAATTTTATCAAGAAGTAAAGTCTGGGTTAATAGAAGATGTGCTAAATTTCTATAACTCGAATATTATCAAGGGCGAAATAGTACTGCTAATTTCTAGTGCTTCTGAACCTCATAAAGCTCTTCTTGCAGATGACTTAAAAAAATTTATAGATTTATACTTATCTAAAGGATGGAGTGCAAAAAGTGTCACAGATATAGCTAATGAAAATTTTGGAAGAAGCTACAGCAAAAAAGAAATATATTCTATAGTTAATAAAATCAAGAATTCAAGTGATTAATAACACTTAGATAGAACCACTTGGGAATTAGGACAGGAGATAAGAAATATATTAGTATTGTCGGTATCATATATAAAATTGCTATGCCATTAATATATAAAATAATTCCTTATAAAGGAGCATGTACGGCAGACGATCAAATTGCAGTAATATCGAAATTTATAGAGGAATTTGGTAAGGAAAAGATAGAGGGAATATTAGGAGATAGGGAATTTGATAATGAGAAATTAATTACCTATCTTCACAATAAAAATATTAATTATGCATTAAGGGTGAGAAGGACAAATAGAATAGTTAATAAACAAGGTCAATGGATTAGGATCGATAGCATGAAAGAAATAAAGATAAGCAATTTTTTGATTCCTTAATCATAAAATTGTTTAAGTTACACTTTGTGCAACCAACCCAACCTTTTTGTCCAGTAGTGTGACACATATACGCTCCGCTTGCTCACCATTCATTTTCAAATCCAATTCTTCAAATCATTTGAGTATAGTACGTGAGTACCGCAGATATTGGATAATGACGACGCAATTCTTGATTTTCATCGAGTATATCGTCTACCAACTCTTCATTTACGAGCAGTATACACCTTCTCTACACGTCATATATGGGCTTCGTCCATATATGACGCTGTGGTATAGGTATTTGTAAACTTTCAACAGTTGTGCTTCGCATACACAGACGATTGTTATAGAGCAAAAGCAAATTTTGACAACAAAATTACCAAAAAAATCAGTTCGTAACACTCCCATTTCTTGCAGTACATATAAGCACATTACCATCAACTTGCACTATGCGGAGTATATCTCCTTTATGTACTGATTTTATAGTATCTTTGCTGAGTTTAGCATTCATAATAGTTCCTGACCACAATACCTGTCCTGTTTCCCCTACTAGAAGTTTATTGCTGTATACCACTACTTCCTTACCAACCATATCAGAATATTCGTACTTATCATATTTCTTGTAAACATAAAATTTTAGCGGATACCATAAGGTAATCAGCCACATAAAAGAAGCAAAGCCAAAAATTATATACTGGTATTTTAAAAGACCCGGGTAATTGTTTAATATTATTGCAGTAGATACTCCACCTAGACCCAAAAATAAAAAACCAACATTTGGAATGTTAGCAAATTCTATAATTATACAAATAACGCCAGCGATCAGCCACCATTCTACTATTGAAATTTCAGATAGGATCATAGGATACCTTCTATAGATAAATGATTTCACCGAATTTGGGATAAGAATTGACAAATTCTTATCCCGAATTCGCGTACATCAAACCTCAATTTTGGATTAAAATTTTTAATTTTAATCCAAAACTGGCTATAATATCAGAAAAATGCATTCTTGAAGCACTTCTACGAATGCATTTTAATCTATTATCGCTAATAATCTTATTTTTATTGGTATAAAAATAAGATTATTAGCAAATGAAATATTTAACAATCAGGCGTCAAACCGCTTTAAGCCTGATTGTTTACTTTCTCATTCCAATTTCGGATTAATGAAATTAATCCGAAATTGAGGTATCAAGGGAGAATTTAGTCATGAACAAATGTCTTTAAAAACATTATAACATTAGCTATATCTTGAGGTTTATTTAAACCAGCAAAAGTCATCTTTGTACCAGGTATATATTGACTAGGTTTATGCAAAAAATGAAATAAACTTTCTTCATTCCAAATTCCCCCTTTGCTGGATAAAGCACTTGAATATTTATAATTCTCTGCTTTAGCTTTTTCTGCCCCAACGATATTCCATAGATGTGGTCCAACCTTATTAGCTTTATTCTTATCAAGAGAATGGCACATTAGGCATTTTTTTGCTATCTCCCTTCCTGCTTCAGCATTAGCAGTTTTCATCAATTCTTCTATATTCACTGGTGCTTCTATAGTAGCTTTAGCGTCAAGGTCACTATGAGAATCTTCTGTTACTTCTACACTATAACCTCGAGATTCAGGATGTAAAACAGGCTTATACAAAATATTTGTTATAAACCCTACCATCATTGCAATTAAACTGGCTAACAAAATAGAAGCGGCAATTTTATTTAACTCTATTCCAGACATATTTAGGTCGTCTCCGTAGAGAGAATATGTATTATCTTAGAACCATTTTTATATTGGAGCGGGTGAAGGGATTCGAACCCTCGACTTCGACCTTGGCAAGGTAGTGCTCTACCCCTGAGCTACACCCGCTTTTAAAAGGCTCACTTATATAAAAACAACTCATGAATATAAGGAAATACTGTAAAAAGATCAAGAAGAAATAACATCAAAAGAAATTTAATTTTAATCGTAGATACTTTTAATTAGGTATCCTATAGAAATGTAGAAAATCCTTGCTTAAAATAACTAAATCCACTAGAAATTATTACTTTTATCATGGAGCAAATATATGGGGCAAAAAAATAATCCTAATAACACTTTACTAGAAAAGCAAATAAATAATATTAATTATGATGATTTCCCTTATGAAAGTTTTCCTTTTATTTATACAAGACCGGAACATTTAAGAACTATTGGTCTATTATTTAACATGAAACCTCCTGCTATAGATACTGCTAGGATACTTGATATTGGTTGTGCTGAAGGTGGCAATATGATTGATTTTGCTGAAAGTTACCCAAAATCTTATTCTTTAGGAATTGATTTGTCAAAGGTCCAAATTGTTAATGGCATGGAAATAATTAAGAGTTTAGGTCTTAAAAATATTGAACTAAAACACTTATCTATACTAAATCTTGATGAGTCAGTTGGTAAGTTTGATTATATAATTTGCCATGGAGTAATCTCGTGGGTGTCTACTATAGTTAAGGACAAGATTTTTGAAATTTGCAATAAATTATTAAACCCTAACGGTATTGTCTTTATTAGTTATAATACTCTACCAGGCTGGAATATGCAAAAAACTATCAGAGATATGATGATGTTTCACAGTAGCACCTTTACTGACAACCATAGTAAAATACAACAAGCTAAATTATTATTAGATTTTGTTACTGATTCTTTAGAAGGTTCAGATAATTCTTATTCTAAATTCTTACAACACGAAACTAAACTTCTTAAAACTACAAATGATTCATATTTACTACATGAATATCTTGGAGAAGAAAATACAGCTTTTTATTTCAATGAATTTATAAGTACAGCTAGAAAACATAATTTAAATTACCTTGGGGATTCTACACTTTCTGCGATGTTTGTCGGTAATTTACCTGCCAAGGCTGCAGAGCAATTACAAGCGATAAATGATATTGTTAGAACCGAACAATATATGGATTTTATCACTAATCGTAAATTTAGGACTACTTTATTATGCCACAATAATGTCTCTATAAATAGGACAATTGAACCAAGTAAGTTAAGTGATTTTTATACTACTTTTAATATTATACCAGTCATGTCTGAAAACGAAGTGGATATGAATAATACAGTAGAAAGTTTGGGATTTCATTATAATAATTCAGAATCCCCTAATATTTCGACGTCCTCTCCTATAATAAAGGCAGTTTTCTATGTTTATGCTGATAATATTGGTAATCCTTTGACTTTGGATCAAATTTGTAAATTGGCTATGAAAAAATTAGAAAAATTACAGCTTAAAGATATTAGAGAAGAATTAGATTCTGTAATTATAAAACTAGTGTTACAAGGGTACGTACAAATATTTGCAACAAGACCTCAGTCAATATATGACATTTCGTCCAAACCAAAAGTAAGCGATTTAGCAAGATATCAAGCCCAAAAATTAGACTCAACTAATTTGTTTGTGACAAATCGAGTTAATGCTGTTGTTTCATTGCAATTACATGAAAAACATATTATTGAACTATTAGATGGACACAACTCTATACAACAGATTGAAGAAAAAATATTTGAAAAATTTGCTGCTGGAGTATTAGTGGCATCTAATGAAAATGGTAAGATAAGTGACGAAAACCTTTTAAAGCCATTTATTAGTCATTATGTAGATGTTTGCTTGCAAAAATGCAAAAGAACTTATTTATTAATTGGGTAAAATGATGTTAGTTGAAAAAATTAAGACCAAAGTTGGTCATGAAGAGATAAATGTGATTATCGAGATTCCAATGCAAGATAGTCCTATAAAATATGAGATGGATAAGGAATCAGGAGCAATATTTGTTGATAGGTTTATGCAAACCGCTATGTTTTACCCATGTAATTATGGGTTTATTCCGCACACCTTATCAGAGGATGGAGACCCGGTAGATGTATTGGTTGTATCACATTATCCTGTCATACCTAGCTCTGTGATTAGGTCACGCCCTATTGGTGTTTTAATGATGGAAGATGAATCTGGATTGGATGAAAAAATTATCGCTGTGCCTAGCTCTAAGCTAGATATTACTTTTGATTCAATAAAAGATTTAGATGATCTTTGCCCGATGTTGAAACAACGTATAGTACATTTTTTTGAACATTATAAAAATCTAGAGAAAGGTAAGTGGGTGAAGGTAACTGGCTGGGAAAATGCTCAAAAAGCTAAGGAGTTGATTAATGAAGGTATATTAAGGGTATCTACTAAGATAGAAAATCAATAATTGGCATTTGCTTTATGACCGAAAACGATAAGGTGAAGAACAGTGCTTACATGATATCGAGGCAGCTTAAATGAAAGGCGAAGGATATACATTATTTCGTTCTGGAATTATAGTATCTGTCTTTACTTTAATCTCCCGTATATTTGGTTTGGCTCGCGAATTATTCATTGCTTCATTATTTGGTGCTGGTAATATTGCTGATAGTGTTAATGTTGCTTTTAAATTACCCAACCTATTTAGGCGTATTTTTGGGGAAGGGGCTCTTTCAGTCGTTTTTGTACCTATTTTTAATACAAAACTCATAGAATCTCGAGAAGCAGCACGCCATTTCACTGGAATTATCTTTACTATTTTACTTATTATTTTAGTAAGTGTAGTAGTGTTAATGCAGGTTTTCATGCCATCATTAATGTTCATCATTGCTCCTGGTTTTCATGAAGATATAGACAAGTTTAATTTGACAGTTATTTTGTGTCGCATTACCATGCCATATTTAATTTTTATCTCGGTAAGTGCTTTACTAGGGGGAATTTTAAATTCAGTAAAAAGATTTGCAGCTTTTGCTTTTTCTCCGATCATTTTAAGTATTACTGTTATAATTACAACAGTAATATTACAAGAACATATATCTACTCCTATATCGATTAGTTTATCTTTGTTGATTGCTGGGTTATTACAAATTATCTTTATGTTTTTTTGTGTAATTAGGGTTGGTTTATCATTCCCACTAGTTTTTGACCCATGTAATAAAGATGTAAAAAAGTTTTTGTTTGGTATGGGTCCAGCGACTATTAGCTCTGGATTTCAGCAACTTAACTTATTTATCTCGCAATCAATAGCTAGCTTCATCGAAGGGACAATTTCAATATTATCCTATGCAGATAGAATATACCAATTTCCTTTATCTATAATAGGGGTAACTTTTGGTACGATATTATTACCAGAATTATCAAAAACATACCAAATGAATGATTTAGAAAAAGCGGCAAGGATTCAAAATAATGCTATTAAAGTTGGACTTTTATTATCTTTGCCAGCTGCGTTCGGTATTATCGCTTTATCAGAATCAATCATTCATGTAATATATGAGCGTGGAGCTTTTACTTATGCTGATACAATTAAAACTGCTGAAGCTATTTCCGGTTTTGCCCTTGGTTTACCAGCTTTTATACTTGCCAAAATTTTGATGCCTATATTTTATGCTAATAGTGATACGAAAACTCCTTTAAAAATAACATTATATTCTCTTACTGTGAATACTATATTAAATATCGTTCTGATGAAACCATTTGGTCATCTTGGTATCGCTCTTGGCTGCTCTATTACCGCTTGGTATAATGTTTGGTTGTTATATATATATACAAAGAAATATGGTCATTCTTTCATTGATTCAAAATTATACTCTTTTTGTGGCAAGATTTTATTCAGCTGCGTAATAATGGTACTAGTAATTTGGGTGATTAAGCACTATTGTTCCGAATATTATTATTCCGAATTATTATTAGTAAAAACTTTTATGCTTGCAGCCACAATTTTAGCTGGAGCGATAACGTTTTTTCTAATGGTTTATTATTTTAAACTTTATCCAAAATAATTTAACCTTAGTTCTATGTAAGACATAGGTTAAATCGCTTCGGTGTCATTCCTACGAAAGCGGGGGGCTTTGCAAACGTGGATCAAAAACACCAACTATACAAGAATTATGCTCAATCTACTAACTCGTTACATCGATATTTGAGGTTAATTTATTAATGATGAAAACTGAATCTAATTATCAAGATTTTTTGAAAACTATAGCCATAATAACCATGATGATAGATCATTTAGGGTTATACTTTTTCCCTGAATATGAAATAATGCGGGTTATCGGTCGTATTAGTATGCCGATTTTCTGCTTTTTTGTTGGCTATAATTTTCATAAAAAACCAAAAATTAAAATCCTTGTAGTCGGGGTTCTACTACATATTTTTACTACCATATTATTTAAGCAGTTCACCACAACTAACATACTTATTC